>JAAESI010000052.1 GCA_024229515.1 Pseudomonadota bacterium
CTGGGCGGAGGTCGCGATACGAATTCCGGTGAGGACCGGGCGTCGCTGCGGGTGATCGGACGAGCGAGGCGTACCTCGTGTACGCCGACGAGGGCGGACGCCAGCAGCGGCGTTCGGGGCCAGCGGAAACGGGTCGGGACTCCTGTCCATGGGTACTAGGGAAACGGGTCGGGACTCCTGTCCATGGGTACTAGGCGTTCCTGCGCCGACGCACTGCCAGCAGCAGCATCAGCAGTCCGACGCTTGCCGTCGCTCGCTCGTCGACGTCCGGAAGGATGAGGTGCACGTTGTTCTGGTCGGCCTGGATCAGCGACGGCTCGAACGACGGGTCCGTGGTCATGTCGCCCGGGTCGACGAAGGTGCGCAGCCGGGTGAGCGTGCTCCCCGAGCCCAGCCAGGCGCCCGCGGCGCTCGACGGGGACACCACGCCCGCGCTGGGGCCCGCGAACTCCGTGACGAAGGCGCGTCCTCCGGCCAGCTCGACGGTCTCTTCCAGCAGCACGGTGTAGTTGGAGTAGGTGCCAACCCAGTCGTCCTCGAGGAGCTCGACGGCACCCCAGTCGAACTCCAGGTCGGTCCACCCCACGGGGGCGTAGCGCTCGTTGGCGGCGACATACGCGGTGACCTCCATGTTCGTGGACGCGGAGATCGAGGTCAGCACGAGGGGGATGGACGGGTTCGTCCCCATCATCTGGATGCTCACCGGCTCCAGTACGCCCGAAGCAGCGTCGGGATCGAGCTGCAGTCCGAGGAAGCGCATGTTCGAGGCGATGTAGGGCGCGGCCAGCTCCGCGAATCCGTCGGGGATCACGTAGCCGTTGTCGACGAGCCAGTCCTCCAGCCCTTCAGCGCCGAAGGTGGAGATGAGGTCGACCTCGTAGGCCCCGATCGTGGCCTCGCCGAGCAGCCTCACTTCGGAGGACTGCAGCCCTTCGCTGTCTTCGGAGCCGGCGGCCGCGGACGAGGAGCCCGAGCTCGACTGCACGGGTCCGAAGCAGCTTCCGAAGCTGCTGCCGGAGGCCTCGCCGTCGCCTACGAACTCGACGAATCGTGGCGCAGTCTCCTCTTCGAGGGCGTCGAAGAGGCCGCCGTCGACGGTGCCGACGTCATCGAGGGTCACGTCGCCGGGCACCGGGAGCACCCACGCGAACCCGGTGGGGCTGCCCGCGTACTGGACCTCGACCACCATCGTGGTGGTGTTGGACAGCTCGTCGACGGAGAACAGCAGGCGCTCGCCCGTCTGGACGACGCCGCTGCCATCGCAGGCGAAGCCTCCGCAGGCGTGGGCAGGGGTGGAAAGGGCAGGGGTGAGCGCCGCGGCGGCGGCGAGGGCGAGCAGGGTGCGGGTCCGGGTCATCGGCTCCTCCGTTCGCAGCCAGCATGCGGTCAGCGCTGGCGGCGTTCGGGGGCGATGTCGGGCACCCCGGGTCGCGGGGGACCCGAGCTCGTACCCCTGGCCGGAAGTCCTGACCGGTTTGCGCTGGCCGTTGCGGCCGCCGACGCCCCCGCGCCTCGTCGACGTACCGGGGGTACGACTCCTCGCCCCGTGAACGACGGACGGCCACCACTGCTCACCGCAATCCCGGTCGGGACTTCCGGCCAGGGGTACTAGATCGAAGCCAGGATTTCGGCCTTCTTCGCGTCGAAGTCGTCCTGCGTGATCATCCCCGCGTCCAGCAGCGTCTTGAGCTTGCCGAGGCGGGCGACGAGGTCGTTGCCGGAGGGGGCGGCGGGAGCGGCCGGGGCGGCGGGGGCGGGGGCCGGCTGCGCGGTCGCACCGGTCATCGCCGAAGCCATCGCCTGGCCCATCGCGAGGCCCGCGCCGATGCCCATGGCATCACCCGCGCCGGAGCCCGGGTTCGCGGCCGCGGCTTCCATGGCGTTGGCCGCCTGGAACTGCGTGTACTTGCCCATGTCGCCGAGGATTCCCATTGACGTGCGCTTGTCGAGCATCTCCTCGACCTTGGGGGGCAGGCTGATGTTGCTGATGAGGAACGTCGACAGCTCCAGCCCGTACTTGCCCAGCGCGTTGCCCATGTGGCCACCGATGACCTCACCGAGCTCGGTGTAGTTGGCCGCCAGGTCGAGCACCGGGATCTTCGCCTCGCCCAGAGCGTCCGTGAACGCGCTGACGACGTGCGCGCGCAGCTGCCCGTCGATGTGGTCGGGGGTGAAGTTGGACGTGCCCGACAGCTCCATCAGGAACTGGCCCGGGTCGTCGATCTTGTAGCTGTAGCTGCCGAACGCCCGGATGCGGACCGGCCCCAGCTCGGGGTCGCGCATCATGATCGGGTTCGGCGTCCCCCACTTGCTGTCCATGGTCTGCGTGGTGCGGACGAAGAAGACATCGCACTTGAAGGGGCTGTTGAAGCCGTGAGCCCAGCTCTGCAGCTTCGTCATGATCGGCATGTTGGCCGTCTGCAGCTCGTAGCGGCCGGGGCTGAAGACGTCGGCCAGCTGGCCTTCGTTGATGAAGATGGCGGCCTGGCCCTCGCGGACCGTCAGCTGCGCGCCCATCTTGATCGCCGCGTCCTCGTCGGGGAAGCGGTACACGAGCGCATTGCCCCCGTCGCCTCGCCACTCGATGACGTCAATGAGTTCGCCCTTGATGAAGTCGAGAATGCCCATGGTGTCTCCCTGCGCGTCGCCGCGCGGACTATTTCTACAGGTCGTCGCCCAAGGGCGTCGAGTCACAGACGTCGCCGACGCCGTCGCCGTCGGTGTCGGTTTGGTCGGGGGCCCACGGTTCGCCCGCGGACAAGGAGACGTCGTAGCCGGTCAACGGCTCGCCGTCGGGGTCGAGGAAGCGGAAGTACATCGCCCAGGCGCCGCCGTGGTCGCGGACCTTGATCAGGATTGCGTTCCAGCCTTCCAGCAGGGTCGTCTCAGCGGTGAACTGGTCCAGGTTGGTGCCCTGGCAGCCGGCGACGTCGATGATCTGGGTGCCGTTGATCCAGACGAAGGCGCCGTCGTCCGGGCCGATGGCGGCGGTGACGGTCTGCTCGACGTCGCTGTGGATCCAGGCCGCGGCGTAGACCTCGCGGTCCGTCGGGCCCCCGATGAAGTTGAGGAAGTTGATGCGGCCGGCGCGCTGGGCCACGAACCAGGCGTGGCCGTCGCCGGCGACGCTGCCGAGGGCGGGGACGTGGGCGCCGTCGTCGCCGCCTTCGAGGATCTGGTCGTCCGAAGGACGGCAGCTCTCGGTCGTCTCGTAGCCGTGGTACGGCCCGGCGAGCAGCCAGTCGCCCATCAAGCCGTCGTCCTCGTTGGTGATGAGGGGGAGCACATCGCCGTTGTTGGGGATCGTCGTGCAGTTGTCGTCGCCGTCGAGCAGGCCGTCGTCGTCGTCGTCCTCGTCGCAGATGTCGGCGGTGCCGTCGTCGTCGGAGTCCGAGTCGCTGGTGAACGGCGCTTCGGGCAGGTCGCAGGTGTCCTCGCCGACCTCGATGCGAAGGGTGTAGCCGTACAGCGGCTCGCGCCACGCGCCCTCGACGCAGATCGTCCAGCTGCCGCCGGGCATGAAGCGGGCGCCGTGCTGGAGGCCGGGGTCGAGGGGGGAGCAGCCGTCGTCCAGGCTCGCCCCCGCGACCGCCACCTGGGCGCCGTCGGGGGAGAAGAGGCGAAGGCGGGCGTCGGTGACGGGGCAGGTCTCGGGGGTGTCGCCGATGACGTCGGCGTGCACGTAGCCGCGCTCGGGCACGTCGAAGGCGTAGCAGTCGACGTCGTCGGTGGGCAGGCCGCCGGTGACGGTCTCGCCGGAGGCCAGCGGCTCGGCGGTGGAGGCGTCGTCGTTGGGCTCGGCCTCGAGCCGGCCGGTCTCGGTGGTGCACACGGCGGAGCAGCCGTCGCCGCCGAAGGGGTTGCCGTCGTCGCACATCTCGCCCGTGTCGATCACGGTGTCGCCGCAGACGGGGACGGTGCAGTCGGTGCGGCAGGCGTCGGGTTCGCTGTCGGAGTTGGCGAGGCCGTCGTCGCACTCCTCCAGCGAAATGAGCACGCCGTCCCCGCATCCGGGATCGAGGGGCTCGGGCACGGGCTTGGGCTCGGGACACGCGGTCACGAAGGCGAGGATTGACAGCAAGAAGAAGGCACGCCTGATCACGAGCGTCGGAGACTAGCTGCTGTACCATCCCAGGTCGACATGAGGCGCCTGCTGCTCCTACTCCTGCTCCTCCTCCCCGCCAGCGCGTTCGCGCAGTACGGCCCCCTCACCGGCGAGGTGAATCTCCGCTTCGAAGCGGAGCCGTCCGCCGACGAGCTCGAGCGCCTCGCGCGCGACTATGGAATTCGGTCGTGGGAACGCCGCGCTGGAAGCTGGCCGGTGTTCACCGCGGCGCTGGCCGACGGAGCGGACCCCGCCACGGTCTCGACGGCGCTGGCGCGTTCACCACTGGTGCGCTGGGCCGAGCCCGATCGCCTCCTCGATTTCGAGCTGCACGGCGCCTACGCGCTCGACGATCCCTACTTTCCCGAGCAGTGGCATCTGCAGAACACGGCGCAGAACTCCGGCGCGCTGCCCACCGCCGACATCCACGCGGTGCCCGCCTGGGAGATCACGCGTGGGGAGGGCATCCGCATCGCGATCATGGACACCGGGGTCGACAACACCCACCCGGACCTGAACATCGTGCACGAGGTCGACGTGATCGAGGACGATGGGGACGCGTACCCCGATCCCGAGCAGTCGGGAGCCGAGCACGGGACGATGGTCGCGGGGCTCGCGGCGGCGTCGGGGGACAACGGGATCGGCGTCGCGGGGGTGGCGCCGTCGGCCGACTTGATGGGCTTTCGTATCCTCGGCGACGGGGGGGCGATCAGCGACACCTACGACGCCTTCATCCTTGCAACGGACAACGGGGCCGACGTCATCAACAACTCCTGGGGCTACACCCCCGACGAGTGCGGGCCCGTGGGGTTCGTGCTCGCGATGCACGACGCGGTCGAATACACGATCACCGAGGGGCGGGGCGGGCTCGGCTGCGCGGTCGTCTTCAGCTCCGGCAACCAGGGCTGCGAGCTCACCGAACACGCGCTGCACGAGCAGGAGGGCGTGATCGTCGTCGGTTCGCTGAGCGACCGGGACACCAAGCTCAACTACTCGGTGTGGGGGCCGAACCTGGACCTGATGACGCCGTCGGGTCCGCTGGGGGGCGGGGGCCGACCGCGGCTCGTGACCACCGACCTGTTCGGTGCTCTCGGCCGCAATGGGCTCGGCGACGACAACGAGTACACCCGCCAGATGGGCGGCACCTCGGGGGCGGCCCCGGTGCTGAGCGGCGCCATCGCGCTGATGTACGGAGCGAACCCCCGGCTGACCTACCAGCAGGTCGACCAGGTGCTGTGCGACACCGCCGTGCGGGTCAGCCCCGAGCTGGCCGAGTACGACGCCACGGGCTGGAGCTACACCTACGGCTGCGGGCGTGTGGATGCCGCCGCCGCGGTCGCCGATGTGCTCGACGCGGGGCCTCCCAGCGAGCCGGTGTGGATGCTCGGGCGGTGGGCCGAGGTGCCCAGCGACTTCACCGTGCTTCGGTGGGCTCCGGCCACCGATCCCGACGGCACCCCGGTGCACTACGAGCTGTCGGTCAGCCCCTTGGATTCGGGGGACGACGACGACAGCGCCGGCGGCAGCGACGCCCTCACGTGGAGCCTCGCGGGCGAGACGCGCATCGATCTGTCCGGCGAACTGGAGCTCGGTTGGTACACGGCGACGATCGAGACGTTCGACCGTTGGGGCTCCGGGGGGAGCGCTACGACGACGTTCCAGGTGGTCGAACCCGGCGTCGCCGCGCCGGTGGTGGAGGCCGGGTGTTCGGTGGGCAGTCGGGGCTCCGCGGGGATGCTGGTCCTGGTGGGGATCGCCGCGGTGTTGCGACGCCGTTCCTGAAATCGGAGCAGGCGCAACGCCGACGCTCGGCGCGAGGGCGGCCGAAGCGCCTGCCTATCCAGGCGTAACTGGGACCCTCGGCGCGAGGGCGGCCGAAGCGCCTGCCTATCCAGGCGTAACTGGGACCCTGGCGGCGAGCGTGTCCGAAGCGCCTGCTTATGCGGGCGTAACTGGGACCCTGGCGGCGAGGGTGGGCAAAGCGCCTACTTATGCGGGCGTAACTGGAACCTCGGCGCGAGGGCGGCCGAAGCGCTTGCTTATGCGGGCGTAACTGGGACCCTGGCGGCGGTGGCCTCGAAATCGGGCACGGGCACGGGCTAGGCGACGGTGGCCGCCTACGGTAATCTGCGCCAGTCGTGGCGCGAACCAACTCAACCAAGCGGGTCGACATCCCCTCCGATCGCATCGGCGCCTACACGGTCATCGACCAGGTGGGCGAGGGCGGGATGGCCAAGGTCTACCGGGTCAAAGGGCCCGGAGGACGCGTCCACGCCCTGAAGGAGCTGCGGCCGCAACGTGAAGCGGTCAAGGAGATGCAGCGCCGCTTCAAGCAAGAGTTCGACGTCACCAGCAAGCTCAGCCACCGCAACATCGTGTCGGTGCGCGACTTTTTCGCCGCGCAGGAGACGCTCCACCTCGTGATGGAGTGGGTCGACGGCATGGACCTGCGGGACGTGCTCCGGTTCGCCGGCACGCTGGACGACGGGCGGGTCGCCTCCGTCGGCGCGGAGGTCGCCTCGGGGCTCGCCGCGGCCCACGCCCAGCAGGTGCTGCACCGCGATTTGAAGCCGGAGAACGTGCTCCTGAGCAAGCGCGGCCAGGTGAAGGTCACCGACTTCGGCGTCGCCCGGGTGATGGGCACGCGGCTGACGGCGACCGGCATCATCGTCGGCTCCCCCGCCTACATGAGCCCCGAGCAACTGGCCGGCGTGTCCGGGCAGAAGCTGTCCCCCGCCTCGGACATTTACAGCCTCGGCGTGATGCTCTACGAGCTCGGCGAGGGGCGCGATCCGTTGGGGCTCCGCAAGCACGAAGACCTGCTCACCGTGCTCAAGGCGAAGCGCGACAAGCGGCCCAAGAAGATGCGTCGGGTCGAAGATCCGGAGCTGGCCGAGCTGATCCTCCACTGCCTCGAGCCCGAGGAAGAGGATCGCCCTTCCGAGATGGACAAGGTGGCGCGCGCCCTCCGCCGCATCGCCCGCCGCGCCAAGGTCAAGCGGGCCGACACCGAGTTCCTGGTCGCCACCGCCCTCGACAACCGGAGGAACAAGCGCAAGAGCAAGGGCGCCCCCGCGCCGCTGCGCCCCCTCGAGGAGAAGCCCCCCGCGGACGCTCCCGACCCCGAGGCGTCGGCCCCCTGGAAGCGGTTCGCGGAGCGCCGTCGGGCCCGCGATGACCGCCCCGCCGCGCCCCCGCCCCGGGTCGAGGTGGAGTCGGAGCGAGGCCCCCCTCCGGCCCGCTCCACGCCCGTCGATCTGCGCCCCGAGCCGCCCCCGATCCCCTCGCCCGAGAGCTGGGACCGCGTCGACCGTGCGGCGGAGGACCTGGACTTTGGTACAGCTTCGCGGCGGATCAGCCGCGTGACCGAGTTGAGCGTCAAGCGGCTGAAGGCGCGGGCTGAAGGCTCGATGTTGTCGTGGTTGGTGCTGCTTCTGCTCGCTCTCGGCGTGATATTCTTGGCGGCGTCGGCGTCGCTGACTGGCTCCCCTCTCGGGCTTCTTGAGGTGCTGGTCCCGATGCCCTGAGACTTGGGCGGCAACAAGACGTGAGCAACGACGACAGGACTCTCATCGATGAGGTCCCGTGCACGCTTCGGTCCGAGGTTCGACTCAGCCGCGAGCCCGATCTCGTCAAGACCCCCACGGTGACCGTCGTCGCCGGCCCGAACCCCGGCACCTTCGTCTCCATCGAGCGCGCCAACCGCGCTGTGTTCGTGGGACGGGACGCCACCTGCGAGTTCCCCCTGGACGATCCGTCGGTCAGCCGCCGACACGCCCGCATCTACCTGGAGCGGCTCCAGAGCGCCGGCGAGGCCCTCGTCGTACTCCAGGACCTGCAGTCCACCAACGGCACCCTCGTCAACGGCGAGCAGGTGGACCGGGCGACCCTGAAGCACGGCGATCGCATCCACATCGGAGACGTGCTGCTCCGGTTCGAGATGCTGGACCAGGTCGACATCGACTACCGCGACGGCATCGCCCGACGGGTGCAGGAGGGCGAGCGCGATTCGTTGACGGGGCTGCTGTCGCGTCAGGCGATGGACAACCACCTCCCCGCCCTCATCGAGCACTGCGATCAGGGCGACGCCCCCGTCAGCGCCGTGATGATGGACCTGGATCACTTCAAGAAGGTGAACGACACGATGGGGCACCCCATCGGCGACGCGGTGCTCAAGGAGACCGGCCAGCTTGTGCGGGACGCCATCCGGCGCGAGGACCTGGCCATCCGCTACGGCGGCGAGGAGTTCCTGCTCGTGCTCGCGGGGGCCCGTCGGCTGCACGCGCGGCTGCTCGCAGAGCGGCTCCGCGAAGGCGTGGCGCGGACCGAGTTCGCCGAGATCCCGGGCCTGCGGATCACCTGCAGCCTGGGGGTCGCCGAGCGCGCCCCGGGTGAGCCCGTCAAGGAGTGGCTGCAACGCGCCGACGACGCGCTGTACCGCGCCAAGGACAAGGGCCGGAATCGGTCCGAAGCTTCGAAGACCCCGCGTCAGCGGTAGACTCCGCGCCCGGAGGATCCTCATGTTCCATCGTTCGTTCGTGGCGGCTGTGGCCGCATTGGTGTTGGTTGGCTGCTCGCCGGTGGAGGACGCCGGCGGCCTGACGTCTTCGATCGACGATGGCGTGCTGTCGCAGGCGAACCTGGACGGCACGGTCACGCAGGGGGCGATGACCCCGGCGCCCGAGCCCGAGCCCGAGCCCGAACCAGAGCCCGAGCCCGAGCCCGAGCCCGAGCCGGAGGCGACGCCTGCCCTGGCGGTGGATCCCGAGCCCGACTGGAACCTCGAGGAGGTGGAGGCCGCGACCTCCCCCGATCCCCAGATCGACGAGGCGGCGACCGCGGACCTGAGCGCCGAGGCGGAGCCGGAGGTCGAAGCCGAGCCCGTCGTCGAAGCCGCGCCGGTGGTGGAGGTCGAAGCCGAGCCTGTCGTCGAAGCCGCGCCGGTGGTGGAGCCCGAAGCTGAGCCCGAGCCGGTCGTGGAGCCCGAGCCGTCCCCCGAGCCGGTGGTGGAGGCTGAGCCCGCGCCGGTCCCCGAACCGGAACCCGCTCCCGAGCCGGAGCCGGCCCCCGCGCCGGTGGTGGAAGCTGCGCCGGTCGTGGTTCCCGAGCCGGAGCCGGCCCCCGAACCGGAGCCGTACCCCCTGCCGGACGCCCCCTCGAGTGACGCCGACGCGATCGCGGCCCTGGATGCACTGCCCCGCGCGGAAGCCCCCGAGGCGACCGCGATCACGGCCCCCGTCGAGCGTTGTGAGTCGGACGACCCGCTGTTCACGATGGCGGTCACGGACCTGACGATGACCCGTTGGTGGGTGGAGACGGGCAAGCACCGCGCGGAGCTCGTGGACCGTGCCGACGCCGTCTACACCGTCGAGATTGGCGACCGCGTCGGCCCCGAGGGGGGCAAGGTCGTGCGCATCGATCCCACCGAGGTGGTGGTCGGCGAGATCGGCTTCAGCCTCGCCAGCGAGCCGCAGATCCTCGTCCGGTCGATCAAGCTCGCCCGATGAGGCTGCTGCTGGTGGCGGCCCTGCTGGTCGCGACCGCCGCCGTCGCCGGCGAGGAGGAGCCGCTGCCCGAGCATCACCCCCGTCCGTTCACCGCCGAGCAGATCCGCGATCAGTTCGTCGTGGGGCTGCACCTGCGGTTCGATGTGACCGCCGGGGGCACCACGGAGACCCAGGACTGGCGCGTCGTGGGCGCGGATCAGGAGAAGGTAACCATCGCCTACAAGCTCCCCGATGAAGAGCCGAGCGAAGCCAGCTACGGCTGGGTCGAGCTGCGCGACCATGCGACGTTCGCCCGATCGACCACCACCGTCGAGGAGGTCGAGGTCGAGGCGCTGGGGGCGACGCGGAAGGCCCGCCGCTTCACCCGCGTCACCACCGATGACGAAGGCCGAACCGTGCGCGAGGTCTTCGACTTCGCCCTGGATCTGCCGGGCCCGCCGGTGGATGTGCGGGCCTGGACCGCCGGCGTGGAGAGCTTCCGCATGCAGCAGGTGCTCCGGGAGCGCGCACCGTAGCTACTCGCACAGCCCCACGCTGAGGTTGCACTCCAGCGAATCGGGACACGGCGTCGCCTGATCGCACGGCACGTAGTCGGCCAGCTGCACCTCGCCCGCACGGGGCGACGCGACCGTCAGGTCCACGCAGCCCTCACCCACATCCGCGCGATCGGCGGTGCGTCGCACCAGGGTCGCGGACGGCCAGCCGCTGACGCCGGCGTGCAACAGCGCGCCCACCGTAGCGGTCCTGCAGGGCGCAGCCGCCGTCCAGGGTGATGTCCTCGGGATCGGGCAACGTCGCGGGCGGGGGCCCGTCTGGGGGCGGCTCCTCCGGCGGAGGCGCGGTCGGGCAGCCGAGCAGGACGGTCAGGAGGAAGGCCGGGAGCGCGCGCCTCACGGGACCGCTCCCCAGCCCGGGTAGGGCCTCGCCTGTTTGACGAACAGCAGGCTGTCGCCGCCGTCGGACGAGTCGAACTTGAATTCCACGTCCATCCCGTAGAACGCCCCCGGAGCGCCGCCGTACACGCCCAGGAACTGCTGGTGGATCGCCTGGAGGGCCGCGCCCAGGGCGTGGGTCTCGGCCGGTGTGAGCACGGTCTCGCCCGCGGGCACGAGGTTGCTGTGGGCGAGGAACACGACCGGGGAGCCGCTCTGCTGGAAGTAGTGGAGGAACTGGTCGGTCGTCGTGCCCGGCTCGGGCTGAACGACGGACTGCTCGCCTTCCTGGACGTTGACGTAGAAGCTCGGCTCGAACCCGCTGAGGTCGAACACGTTGGCGGTGATGGCGACGCCGTTGGCGTCCTCGTCGGGGAACGAGCGGTGCACCAGCAGCGCCATCCCGATGTTGCGGTGGTCGATGCCGTAGTAGCTGCGCTCCTCGAAGGCCCGGTCGCTGTAGACGCTCGCCCAGACCTTGCGAACGGCGTCGAGCACCGGGTACTCGGGGTCGTTGGGGTCGCCGCTCTTGGAGGTGTAGAGCCCCGCTCCGTTGAACGCGCCGATGTCCTCCGCGTTGGTGCTGGACCGGAACCGCATGCGTCGGCCCGGGTACTCGGCGTCGAGCTTGGCGATCAGCGTCTCCTCGAAGTCGGGGTCGACCGCGCCCTCCTTGATGCGATCCCGCAGACTGTCGAGGGCTTCGCGACGGACCTCGCGGTCGGCCACGAACTCGGGATCCGCGAGCAGCCCCTCCAGCTCCGTCCAGAATCCGTTGGCCTCCATGAAGGCGTCGAAGAAGTGCACGGGGACCACGAAGCCGTCCGGGTTGGGGACCTCCTCGTTGAGGGCGAGGGCGCCGAAGTGGGACGTCTTGCCACCGAACCGGGGGATCGCCTCGGCCAGCGCTTCCTCCAGCGAGAGCGCGTCCAGGTCGAGCACGTCGCCCACGTCCACGAGTGTCTCCACGGACGTGTCCATGGGCCTGACGTCCAGCGGATCGGGGCGGTGTTCGTCCCACCACGTGTCGGCTTCATCGGCCGTCACTTCGCGGATGGACCAGTCGAACGGGCTGACCGTGAGCTCGACCCAGGCGCCGTCGAGCGCGCGGAGGCTGTCGTCGTCCCACGCCCCCGCAGGGCCATGTTCGGGGTGCCCCGGTTCTGGGAGAGCACGTTGATGTGCGATAGCGGGGTCTGGAACGAGTCGGTGACGATGCCGGCGACGATGCCGATGTCGTTGGGCACCTCCTGAAGCACCACGATCTCCCGGAACCCGGCGTCCTCCACCGCGTCGGGCTCGGTGAAGCGCAGCTGACCCAGGGAGCGGGCGAGGTTCAGGGGCTGGTAGTCGATGCCCTCGAAGAGCTCGTCCGTCGTGATCACCGGGACGTCGTCGGGGAGGGCGGCGGCCTCGGACTCCAGCGCCGAGGACGACGGGTGGAAGTACAGCCTGTCCCCGATGAAGGAGGCGTCGCGCACGCTGCGAAACCCCTTGGCGATGAGCTCCGCGTCGGCCGAGTCGTAGGGCGACAGCTCCCACGCCCAGACGTCCGGCCCCGCGTACCAGGTGAGGGCGCCGAGCACGAAGCGGCGGTTGGGGTCCGAGTATTCGTTGGCGTTGAACTGGGCCAACGAGGGGACCAGGGGGTGGTCCGGCGCGCTGAGGTGGGCGGTCGCGAAGTCCCAGTGGATGGGGTAGCGCTGGCTGTTCTGGAAGTACTGGGCGTCGTCCCCGAGGCGGTCGAGCACGGTCTTGACCGACCGAGCCCCCGGGATGGAGGCGTCCAGCGGCGCCGAGGCGAGCACGTCGGAGTCGTCGGCGCAGCCGATCTCGGTCACGTAGTCGGGGTCGTCCCCGTCGCTGAGCAGGCAGACCGGCTCCGGCTCCGGCTCCGGGGACGGGCAGCCCAGGAGCAGCGCCAGGGCGAGCAGGGCGGGGGTGCGGGTCATCGTCGATCCGGGAGCACCGCCGCGGGCACGCCCACGATGACCTCGTGGACGAGGCTGCCGCCCGCGGGGACGGGCACGTACAGCGCATCGTCGCGCCAGCCGCCCTCGCCGCTGCCCCAGACGAGGCCGTGGCCGAACTGGTCCGGATCGTCGGACCAATCGACCATGACCTTGATCTCGCCCTCGTTGGAGACGCGGTACAGCGACGACGTCTCGTAGTCCGCCGCCCAGAGGTTTCCGCAGACGTCCATGCCGAGCCCGTCGTGCCAGCCGTTGCCGACCCCTTCGACGAAGAGCTGGGGGGCGCCGACGGGGTCGAGCTGGTCATCCAGTTCGAAGAAGAAGATGCGGCCGCGGTCATCCACGGTGCCCCGGTACAGCCGCACGAGGCTGGCGCTGAAGGCGACGGTGCGGACGGACCAGGGCTCGTCCCAGCCGGTCTGGAGCAGGGTCTCGACGTCGCCCGTGTCGGGGTCGACCCGCCAGACGCCGTCCTATCCGGCGGCGTAGAGGCGACCGTCGGGGCCGAGGATGACGGAGTACGCGCCGAGGCCCGCCACGAGCAGGGAGATCCCGCCGTCGGGGGTGATCCGCCGCATGTTCCCGTCGTCCCAGGAAGTGGTCACGACGAGGTCCCCGTCGGGCAGGTAGACCATGCCTTCGACCTCGCCGACGCCGGGCACGAAGACGCTCCAGTCGCCCGTTCGGGAGGACTTGATGAGGGCGGACGTGTCGCTCCCCACGAGCAGTCCCGCGTCGTCGAAGGCGAGCCCCTTGTAGGCCCGGGCCCCCTCGACGGTGGCCGCCGGTTCGAGCGTGTCGGGCACGGTCGAGCAGTCGAAGTCCGTGGCGGGCGGCTCGTCGGGGTCCGGGGTGGAAGGGCAGGCCGACAGCAGCGCGAGGCTGGTCAGCAGACCGGGGATCAGTCGAGCATCGGTCACGGGGGGCGCCTCCTGCCAGCACGCACATACGGCGTGTTGGCGAGGGAGGAATGCGCCGGGGCGGTTTTTGGGGCGGGTTTCTTCGCCTACTCGGCCGGTAGCCTTCGCGTCCGGCTCAGTAGGGCTGCTCGCCGACGTAGTTTCCCGGGGGGTCGTAGCTGCACGTCCAGACCTCGCCGCCACCATCGCAGGCGACCAGCGCGCACCCGACCCGCTCGGTCGAGTCCCACACGATCTGGGTGTAGTGGCCGCACTGCTCGCCGGGGGTGCAGGAGTTCGAGTCGTAGTCGTAGTCCACGCTCTCCCCCGCCCAGGCGTCGACCACACGCTGCGCGTCCACCGAACCGCTGCTCCAGAACAGGTTCTCGCCGTACTGGTTGGCGCTGTGGATCAGGCTGCAGTCTTCGTCCGCGGAGAGGTGGTCGGACCAGTCCTGGGCGACCTGCGCGAGGGCCTCGTCCCAGGCCAGATCGGGGACCCCGACGGCCGCCCGCACCTCGTTGTGCGCGTCCGTCATCCCCACCATCGACCCGGTCTCGCCGGTGACGTCATCGTCGTCGTCATCGTCGGCGCCCGAGGGAGCCGCGCAGCCGAAGGCGGACAGGAGCAGGAGCAGGAGCAGCGGGAGAGCAGGAAGCCAGGGAGCTCGGGACATCGCCGGAACCTAGCAGAGCGTTGGGGATCGTCAGCCGAGACCCATCGCCGCCTCGATCGCCTTGCGGCTGACACTTGGGAGCCCCAATTCCGACAGCTCCGCGCGCGTGACCCAGCGCACGTCATCGGGGCCGACCTCGGAGGCCCCGCGGAACACGTGGGTCGTCCAGTGGCGGTGGCTGAAGCGGTGATCCACCTGGCCGCAGTTGCGGAGCTCGACCCCCGCGAGGGCCGCGGCGACGTCGGCGGGGGTGGTGTCGTCGCCGACCGTCGCGGCGGGGAGCTCGAAGAGGTTCGGGAGCAGCCCGTCGGCCGGCCGTCGGACCACCGCGAAGCGGCCGTCGTCCCGCGTCAGCATCACCGCCGCGCGCACCTCAAAGGTGACCTTCGTTCGCTTCCCCGGCTGCGGGTAGTCGGCTTGAGCGCCCGCCGCCCGCGCTCCGCACCCCGCGCTCAGGGGGCAGCCGTCGCAGTCGGGGCTCGTCGGCGTGCAGACCGTGGCGCCAAGGTCCATCAATGCCTGGTTGAAGTCCCCGGGCCGCCCGTCCGGCAGCACCGCCTCGGCCAGCCGCCACAGCTCCTTCAGGGTCGCCGTCTTGTCGATCGGGCCGTCGACTTCGTGGAGTCGGCTGAGCACGCGGATGACGTTGCCGTCGAGGATGGGGAGCTTGCGATTGCGCCCCGACGACAGGATCGCGCCGCAGGTGTAACGGCCGATTCCGGGGAGGGTGCCCAGCACCGCGGGGTCCTCGGGGATGCGCCCGTCGTACTCCGCGACCACCGCCTTGGCGCCGGCATGGAGGTTCCGCGCGCGCCGGTAGAAGCCCAACCCCGACCACGCCGCCAGGACCGCGTCCTCGTCCGCGGCCGCCAGCGCCTCCACCGTGGGGAAGCGCTCGAGGAACCGGTCGTAGTAGCCCCGGTCCAGCACGGTCTGGATCCGGGTCTGCTGGAGCATGATCTCACTGACCCAGATGCGGTACAGGTCGTCGATTCCCCGCCACGGGAAGAGCCGATGGCCGGCGTCGTACCAGGCGAGCAGGGGGGGAGCGATCGGGTGCATCGAGGTGCTGCATGGTGCCAGAGGTCTGCGTTCCCCAAGCATGGATCCAGTGGTAGGTAACAGCCCGATGCCACCGACCCACCCGCTGACGAGCACCGCCTCGCACGCTGCCGTCGACGAGACCGGTGCGCGCTCCGCCGTCTGGGGAATGCTCGGCTCCCCGGGGGAACTCGCGGTTCGCGGCGGTCACGACGACGAGCGGACCAAGGTCCTGTGGCTGACCCGGCTGCGGTGGGTCGCGATCTCGGGTCAGCTCGCCGTGCCGACTCCCGCGGTCGCCGAAGGCTGGCTCGAGTCCTCCCAGGTGCCCGTCTTCCTCGGCATCGTCATCGGCCTCGCCGCGTTCAACCTCTGGTCGATGTGGCGGCTGCGGCAGCCCCGTCCGCGTACCGGGGGCCCGCTCCTGCACCTGATGGTCGACCTCCTGGCCCTGACCTCCCTGCTGATGCTCTCGGGGGGAGCCTGGAACCCGTTCGCCCCGCTGCTCTTCATCAACGCCGCCATGGGCGCGCTCCTGCTGACCGGGCGGCACTCGTTGTTCCTCGCGGCGATGCTCATCGCCACGGCCGCCTGCATCAACCTGTTCGCCCTGATGCCACCGGCGATGCCGACGCGGCCGACCCCGGTGGCGATCATGCTGCCGACCCAGGTGCTCATCGCGCTGGTGGTGTGGGCGATGACGGGCTGGCTGGCGTCCGGCCTCGCGGCGCAGCGCAAGCTGCTTCAGAACCTGAGCGACCACCAGGGTCGGGTCGACCGCCTGCGGGCCGCGGGGGCGCTGGCCGCCGGCTTCTCCCATCGACTCGCGACGCCGCTGAACACGCTGAAGATGCGCCTCGATCGGATCGAGCGGCGCGACCTCGGCGAGGCGGTCGATGCGGACGTGGACGCGGCCCGCGACGCGGCCGGCATCTGCGAGGAGCTCCTGCGCTCCATGGTGGGGCGCCAGCTCGATCCCAACGAGATGCGGCTGGAGATCGTCGACCTGTCCGACCTGTGCCGGCGGGTGCTCAAGTCGTGGTCCTCCTCGCCGCTCGGCCGCGCCGTCGACTTCCGGCCCGCCGCGGGCCACCGCCATCGCTGCAAGCTCCCGCCTGTTCCCTTCACGCAGGCGTTGCTGGATCTCCTCGACAACGCCGCCGAGGCCAGCGCCGGAGCCATCGCCCTGGCCGTCGGCTGCGGCGACGGCGTCTGCCGGGTGGAGGTTCGCGACCACGGCGCGGGCTGGCCCGACGTCGTGCGGGCGAACTTTGGCCAGCCGTTTCTGACAACGAAGGGGAAGGGGACCGGCCTGGGGCTGTACAACGCGCACTCACTCGCCGTCGCGTTGGGCGGAGTGCTGCTATTGGAGGACGGCCCCGAAGGCGGGGCCGTGGCCGCGTTCGAGATTCCCTGCCCCGAGGTGGAACCATGACGGACGAATCCCCCCGCATTCTCCTCGCCGAGGACGACGCCTCGTTCCGCGAGACCCTCGCGCTCGAGTTCACCGAGCGGGGCTACACCGTGCGCCAGGCCGGCTCCCTCGAAGACGTCGAGACCGTGCTCGCGGGAGGCTTCGTGCCGCGCTTCGCCGTGGTCGACCTGCGCCTCGGGCGCGACGACGGCCTGCACGTCGTCGAACGGATCGTGGCCTCCAGCCCCGACGCCCGCAGCGTCATCCTCACCGGCTACGGAAGCCTCGCCACGGCGGTGACCGCGATGAAGTTGGGGGCGGTGAACTACCTCGCCAAGCCGGTGAGCATCAAGCGGCTGGAGCGGGCCCTGTGGACCGACGAGCCGGACCCCCAGGAAGTGGCCGTGCCGTCGCCTCGGGAGAGCCTCGCCCGCCACGAGCGGGAGTACATCGAGTACGTGCTGCTCCAGTGCGAAGGGAACATCAGCAAAGCCGCGCGCTGGTTGGGGATCCACCGCCAGAGCCTCCAGCGCAAGCTGCGGAAGTACTCGCCCTGACGCAGTTTGTTGCACCCCCTTGACCTCATGGCGCCGGCCGATACACTCCGGCCGCCTCGGAAACCAGATTTGAAGCTCTTCGTCCTCGCAGTCGCCACCTCGGTCGCGACCTTCGCCTTGCTCCTCGTCGGTGGGACCGTGAACCCCACCGGGAGCTCTTTGGCGTGCCCGGACTGGCCCACCTGCTACGGCAGCTTCTTCCCCGAGATGACCGGCGGCGTCTTCTTCGAGCACAGCCACCGCATCGTCGCGACCCTCGTCGGCATCATGACCGTCGGCGTCGCCGCGGCCGCGTGGAAGACGAGCGCGCGCTGGCTCACGATCGGCGCGCTCGCGATGGTCATCTTCCAGGGCGTGCTCGGCGGCGTGACCGTCATCCTCCGGCTCCCGACCATCGTCTCCACGACGCACCTCGCGACGGCGATGGTCTTCTTCTCGCTGACGATCTACCTCGGCTTCCGCCTGCGCCCCGGCGCGACCGAGGGGACCGAGTCGTTGGCGTTCGTGCGCAAGCTCGCGCTCATTGGCGCCGTCGCGGTGTACGTCCAGATCGTGCTCGGCGCGCTGGTGCGGCACACGCTGTCGGGGCGCGCCTGCCTCGACCTGCCGCTGTGCGGGGGAGAGTGGTGGCCCGCCACCGGCCCCGCCGCGCTCCACATGGTGCACCGCTACGTCGGCGTGCTCGTGCTCGGCATCGTGCTCGTCGTGGCCGCGATGGCGCTCAAGGCGCTGCGCGGACAGGAGCGGTCGTCGGCTCGCCTCGCGGCTGCGCTGGCCCCCTTCATCGGGCTGCTTCAGGTCGTCGTCGGCGTCGTCATGGTGGCCCGCAAGATCGAGTGGGTCTCCGCGATGGCCCACACCGGCATCGCCGCGCTGCTGCTGGCGGTGTTCGTGATTCTCTTCGTGGGCGCGGGTCCCCTCGCGGACCCCGTGACCCTGACCCGACGTGAGCGCGCTCCCGTCGGCCTCCAGCCCGAGGGGGGGAGGGCCTGATGCGTACGCTGTCCAGCGACCGTCCCGCCCCCGCGGCGGAGCCCGGGGAGCCCACGCTGCTGGGCGACCTCATCGCCCTCGGCAAGCCGTCGATCACGGGCATGAACGTGCTCATGACCCTGGGTGGCATCGCGCTCGCGGGCACGTCGATTCCGATGACGACGGTGGCTCTGGCGGCTGTCGGCACGGCTCTCGCGGTGGCTTCGGCGAACGCCTTGAACATGGTCTGGGAGCGCGAGGGCGACAAGCTCATGGCCCGCACCGCGGCGCGGCCGCTGCCCCAGGGCCGGCTCGGTGCGGGCATGGCCACGATCCACGGGGTGCTCATCGGGGTCGCCGGCATCGTGCTGCTGTCCGCGGTGAACACCGTCACGGCGCTGCTGGGGCTCTTCGCCCTGCTGTCGTACGTGCTCGTCTACACCCCGATGAAGCGCAAGTCGCCGCTGAGCCTGGTGGTCGGCGCGGTGCCCGGGGCCATCCCCCCGCTGATGGGGTGGACCGCCGCGACGGGTCGGATCGACGCTCCCGGCCTGGTGCTCTTCGGCATCTTGATGGTCTGGCAGTTGCCCCACTTCATCGCCATCGCGCTGTACCGCAAGCCCGACTACGCCCGCGCCGGCATCCGCACCCTCCCGGTGGTGCGCGGTGACAAGGTCGCCAAGGCACAGGCGATCGCGTGGGCGACCGCGCTGGTGCCGCTCAGCCTCATGCTCGTCCCCTTGGAGGTCGCCTCCTGGCTCTACGGCGGCATCGCCCTGGCGCTGGGGCTCTGGTTCCTGACGTGGAGCCTCCGCGGCCTGAAGGCGGACGCGGGCACCCCCTGGGCCCGGAAGTTCTTCCTCGCGTCCCTCGTCTACCTGCCGGCCCTGACGCTCGCGCTGGCGTTGGACGTCGCGCTGCTCTGAACGTGGACTTCCTGAAGAAGCTCAGCCGGAACCCGTGGTTCTGGGGCGTGGTCGCCATGATCGCGATGGACTCCCTGTTCCGGTTCACCAACTTTACCAAGGCCATCCCCGACGTGCCCGAGGCCGTGGCGCACATCGATCGCTTCGAGCTCATCGACCAGAACGGCGAGCCGTTCACGCAGGCCGATCTCGCCGGCAAGGTCCACATCGTCGGCTTCTTCTTCACCTCCTGCCCGTCGGCCTGCCCTGCGCTGATGGGCCGGATGAAGGAGCTCGAAGAGAAGATGACGGTCCAGGAGCCCTACGAGAAGTACGGCACCGACCTCAAGCTGATGGCGATCAGCGTCGACCCCGAGACGGACACCCCCGAGGTGCTCCGGGAGACCATGACGAAGTACCAGCTGGACCCCGCTCGCTGGACCCTCCTGACCGGCGACAAGGAGGCGGTTCACACCCTCGTGCAGGGCGGCTTCAAGACCGCAATGGGGGACCGGACTGAGGTGTCCCCGGACGTCTATGACATTGCTCATACGGGGAAGTTGGCCATGCTCGACGAGGCCGGCGCGGTGCGCGGCTACTACTCAACCGACGACGACGGCCTCGACGAGGCCTTCTGGTTGGGCGTCCGCACCCTCCGTCAACACCGCATCGATAAGGCCCGCGCAGAGGGTGCGGGCTGCAACTGAGGGATCCCCCTAGACCCTTCGAATAGGGTGCAGCGAGCCGTTGCTGCAACGAATAGCTGCACCGGAAAACAGGGGCGACGTCCGCATGTTTTGCAGTGAATGAACCGGACCTTCTCCCCTCGCTTGCCCAGTCGATACCCGTTTGGTATCAGGGCGCCGCTCCCTCATCCCAGGGAGACCGATTTCCACCGAATCCAGAGGTAGGAACGTGGCAGTCATCTTCCCGCGCGCAGCCAATCTGCTGATCCCCGCGCTTCTCGTCGTAGCTCCTCCCGGTGGCATCGCTGCCGTGGCGGGCGCTTGGTATTACTTCTCTCCCGAATTCACGGACGTCGGCTATGCGCCAGACCAGCCCGTGCCGTACAGCCACAAGCTGCACGCGGGGGAGCTCGGCATCGACTGCCGGTACTGCCACAACACGGTGGAGCAGGGTCATCGAGCGGCCGTCCCCCCGACGTCCACCTGCATGAACTGTCACAAAGTCGTCAAGACCGACAGCCCCGTGCTGGAGCCCATCCGCAACGCTGCGGAGAACCCCGACGATCCGGTGGAGTGGACCCGCGTCCACCTCCTCCCGGACTACGCGTACTTCGACCACAGCGTCCACATGGCGGCTTCCGTCGGGTGCGTCTCCTGCCACGGCCGGGTCGACCAGATGGTCACCGTCCACCAGGAGGAGCCGCTGTCGATGGGTTGGTGCTTGAAGTGCCACAAGAACCCCGAGCCGAACTTGCGGCCGGCGGGCGCGATCACCGAGATGGCCTGGACCCAGGCCGACCATCCTGAATTCGATGCCACCGCTCGGGCCGGCGAAGTGACGCCGCCCCAGCACTGCTCCGGGTGCCACCGATGAGCGACCTCATCAAGATCGGCAAGCGGCGTACGCCCCAGCTCGACCAGCCCCGCCAGTGGCGCGGCGTGGAAGAGATGGAGGGCACCCTCGACCTTGAGGCTGCCGAGAACGCCTTCTCCCCCAACGGCCAGTTCGACGCTGAAGCCGAGCTCAACCTGACCCGCCGCGGGTTCATGGGTACGGCCGGCTTCACCGTGGCTGCTGCCGCCGCAACGCTCTCGGGCTGCATCCGCAAGCCCGAAGAGAAGATCATCCCCTACGACCGCCGCCCGGAGGACTACATCCCCGGCAACCCGGTCTACTTCGCGACCTCCGCGAAGTTCGGGGCTCAGGTCGTCGGTCTGCTCGTCGAGAGCCAGGACGGCCGGCCCACGAAGATCGAAGGCAACCCGAGTCACCCGGGCAGCCTGGGCGGGACCACCGCGCAGATTCAGGCCTCCGTGATGGGGCTGTACGACCCCAGCAAGCTGCAGGCGCCCTCGAACAAGGGCAGCGACAGCACCTGGGACGCGTGGGACGCGGCCGCCGGTGAGCTCTTCGCGAGCAAGCGGAGCCAGGGCGGCAAGGGCGTCGGCATCCTCCTGGAGGACACGAACTCCCCGACGCTGCAGCGGCTCCTCGGCGATTGGCGCAGCGCCTTCGCCCAGAGCAAGCTCTACGTCCACGACCAGAGCGCGCCGGTCAACGCCGTCGCGGGCACCAAGCTGGTCGGCCTCGAGCACGTCAGCCCCCGCCTCGACCTGCGCACCGCCGACATCGTCGTCGCGCTGGACTGCGACTTCCTCGGCACCGAGGGCGAGATCGTCCGCAACAGCAAGGACTTCGCGGCCCGTCGCCGGGTGGACTCGACGGCCGACACGATGAACCGCCTCTACGCGGTCGAAGCCGGCCTGACCATCACGGGCATGCAGGCGGACAACCGACTGCGCATCAAGAGCGCCCTCATCGGTGAGTTCGTCGCCGAGGTCGCCAAGGGCGTGATCGCCGCGGGCGTGCAGGCGCCTCCCGGTGCCCTCGCGCTGGTGGGCAAGCTCGCGGGCCACGGCCTCGACGCCGCCGCGACCAAGTTCGCGGGTGCGCTGGCCAAGGACCTCGCCGGTCACACCGGCCACAGCGCGCTCCTCGTGGGCGAGCGTCAGCCGGCGCTGGTGCACGGCCTCGCGACGCTCATCAACGTCGCCGTGGGCAACCTCGGCAAGACGATGAGCTACGTCCCGCGCCACGACTTCGTGCCGCTGGAGACGGACCTCAGCGTGCTGACGGCCGACATCAACTCGGGCGCCATCGACACGCTGCTCATCCTCGGCGGCGACCCGGTCTACACCGGCGCCGCGGACACGGCCTTCGGCGCTGCCCTGGGCAAGGTCGGCACGAAGATTCACCTGACGGAGACCGCGAACGACACGTCCGCGGCCTGCGACTGGGTGCTCGCCGAGAGCCACTACCTCGAGACCTGGGGCGACCACCGCTGCGGCGACGGCACCATCTCGGTGCAGCAGCCGCTCATCGCTCCGCTGTACGAAAGCAAGTCGGCCATCGAGGTCATCGCTGCCCTCCTCGGCGGCCAGCGCGACGGTCTCTCCCAGGTCCAGCTGACCTGGAACGGCCGCGCCGCCTCCGCGGGCTTCGACCGCAAATGGCGCCGGTGGCTCCACGAAGGCCTCATCGACGGCACCGCCGCCAGCGGCATCGCCCCCGCGCTGGAGGCCGTCGCGGCGCTCCCGGCCGAGGACGTTGACGCCCAGGGCGCGGTCGTCCCGGACGAGACCGTCGACGCCGAGGGCGCCGACCTCGCCGCCGCGGCCCCGACCCACGCGTTCGACTGGAGCCGCCTCGGGCAGGCCCTGGCGAACCACTCGGCCCCCGACGCCAGTGGCACGGAGGTCAACTTCGTCCTCGACCACGGCCTCGCCGACGGCCGCTACGGCAACAACGGCTGGCTGCTCGAGCTGCCGGATCCGATCAGCAAGCTGAGCTGGGACAACGCCGCGCTCCTGTCTCCGGCGACCGCCCGCAAGATGGGCATCACCGCTCAGGCGGGCATCCCGGTGCCGTCCGAGACGGAGATGTCGGTCCCGAAGATGCCCATCCGCGGCGATGGCACCGACATGGTGACCATCACGATGGGCGGCAAGACCCTGGAGATCGTCGCCCTGGTGACGCCCGGCATCGCTGACGACGTCTTCGTGGTCGCCCTCGGTTGGGGCCGCGGCACGGTCGGTGACTACGGCACCGGCGCGGGCTTCAACGGCAACGCCATCCGCACCGGCTGGTTCGGCCAGGCCGACGTCAGCAAGGCGGGCAAGACCTACGAGGTCAGCTCCTCGCAGTACCACCACGTGCTCACGCCTCGCGCCGGGTACGAGCGGCGACCGTTCGTGCGGGAGACGTCCTACACCTCCTACAAGGCCCACCCGACCTTCCCCGATGACGAGGAGCTGCTGCCCAAGAGCTACCTCAAGTCGCTGTGGACCGAGCCCAACAAGCGGGACGGCCACCAGTGGGGTCTGAGCATCGACCTGAACACCTGCACCGGCTGCGCCGCGTGCGTGGTCGCCTGCCAGAGCGAGAACAACATCTCGGTCGTGGGCAAGGAGCGGGTCGGCTACGGCCGCGAGATGCACTGGATTCGCATCGACCGCTACTTCACCGGCGACAACATCGACGACGTCCAGGCGGTCGTGCAGCCGGTCCCGTGCATGCAGTGCGAGACGGCGCCGTGCGAGCAGGTCTGCCCCGTGGCGGCCACGTCCCACAGCCCCGAAGGGCTCAACGACATGGCCTACAACCGCTGCATCGGCACGCGGTACTGCGCCAACAACTGCCCCTTCAAGGTCCGCCGCTTCAACTACTTCGCGTACAGCCGCGAGAACGACGAAGCCAACGAGATGAACGAGTTCCAGCGGAACCCGGACGTCACCGTTCGGTTCCGCGGCGTCATCGAGAAGTGCACCTACTGCGTGCAGCGGATCAACTCAGAGACGATCGCGGCCAAGCGCGACGGCACCCGCAAGGTGGCCGACGGGCGGATTGTGACGGCCTGCGAGCAGGCGTGCCCCAGCGACGCAATCGTCTTCGGCGACATCAACGACAGTACGACCGCCGTGAGCAAGGCCAAGAGCCGCGACCACGAGTACGTGCTGCTTTCCGAACTCAACATCTGGCCGCGCACGAGCTACGGAGCGAAGTTGCGCAACCCGAACCCTGAGCTTGTCACCCACGCGCCCGCAGCTGCGGCGCCGGCGGCCGAGTCTCACGACGGTGGAGCCCACTGATGACTACTAAGGTCTACACTGAGGCTGACCAGCTGCGGGGGGACGTCCACGTCCGCGCCCCGCTGGTTCTCGGCGGCCTCGACTTCAACGGCGTCACCGAGAAGATCGCCGCGGTCATCGAGAAGCCGGACAAGCGGTGGTTCGCCGCCCTCGCCTTCTCGCTTGCGCTGCTGAGCATCTACGGCGTCTGCATCGTGATCGTGGTGTGGGAAGGCATCGGCGTCTGGGGCAACCGCGCTCCGGTCTACTGGGGCTGGCCCATCGTCAACTTCGTCTTCTGGATTGGCATCGGCCACGCCGGAACGCTGATCTCCGCCATCCTCTTCCTGTTCCGGCAGAAGTGGAGGACCGGCATCAACCGGTCGGCAGAGGCGATGACGTTGTTCGCCGTGGTCTGCGCGCTCAGCTTTCCGACCATCCACGTCGGCCGCATCTGGCTGCTGTACTGGTTCGCTCCGCTGCCCAACCAGATGGACGTCTGGCCGAACTTCCGCAGCCCGCTGCTGTGGGACTTCTTCGCGGTGTCCGTGTACGGCTCCGTGTCGGCGCTCTTCTGGTTCACGGGTTGTGTCCCGGACTTCGCGACGATGCGCGACCGCGCCGACACCCAGCTCAAGCGCATCGCCTACGGCGCCGTCGCCCTGGGCTGGCGCGGCAGCAACCGCCACTGGCACAACTACGAGGTCGCGTACCTCATCCTGGCGGGCATCAGCACCCCCCTGGTGCTGTCGGTGCACTCCATCGTTTCGTTCGACTTCGCGACGTCCCAGCTCCCGGGCTGGCACACCACGATCTTCCCGCCGTACTTCGTCGCGGGGGCCATCTTCAGTGGCTTCGGCATGGTGATGACGCTGCTGATTCCCAGCCGCAAGATCTTCGACCTCGAAGAGATCATCACGATTCGGCACATGGAGAACATGTGCAAGATCATCCTCCTGACCGGAACGATGGTCGGATACGCGTACGGGATGGAGTTCTTCATCGCGTGGTACGGGCAGAATCCGTACGAGAGCTTCGCGTTCGTGAACCGGGCCTTCGGGCCGTACGCCTGGGCGTACTGGATCATGATCAGCTGCAACGTGTTTATCCCGCAGGTCTTCTGGATCAAGAAGTTCCGAACGACCCCGTGGATCATGTTCATCATCTCGATCTTCGTGAACATCGGGATGTGGTTTGAGCGGTTCGTCATCATCGTGACGAGCCTCACCGCTGACTTCCTCCCCAGCTCCTGGGGCTACTTCAGCCCGACCATCATCGATGTCGGCTGCTTCGTCGGAAGCTTCGGGCTCTTCGGAACGCTGTACTGCCTGTTCGTCCGCTTCGTCCCGCAGGTCTCCATCACGGAGGTCAAGGTCGTCATGGAGCAGGCCGACCCCCACTGGGAGGGGTACCACCTCGCTGAGGAGGGTCACTGATGTCCAAGGTTCACGGCGCTCTCGCCGAGTTCGCCAACCCGGCCGAGCTGTACCACGCCTGTGAAAAGGTGCGGGACGCCGGCTACAACGACTGGGACAGCCACTCGCCCTTCCCGATCCACGGGATCGAGAAGGCCATGGGCTTCGCCTGGTCGCGGGTTCCCTGGTTCGCCCTCGTGTTCGGTCTGACCGGCGCGGCGGGCGGCTTCGCCCTGCAGGTGTGGATCTCGACCGTCGCGTCGCCCCTCGTCATCTCCGGCAAGCCGCTGCTGAGCTGGCCCGCGTACGTGCCCGTCACGTTCGAGCTCGGAATCATCTGCACGGCCATTGGGACGCTGGGAGGCATGTGCCTCCTCAATCGGCTCCCGGCCTTCTATCACTGGCTGTTCCACAGCAAGCGGTTCGAGTCGGCTACCGACGACGGCTTCTTCATCTCGATCGAGTCCACGGACAGCAAGTGGGACTCGGCCGGAACGTCCGCGTTCCTCGAGAGCCTGGGCGCCTCCCACGTCGAACTGGTGGAGGGATAGCGCCATGACCCGTCGCATCGCTCTGGTCTGCTGCATCGCCATCGCCGCGCTCGCGCTCGGCGGCTGCCGCGGCTCCATCAAGAAGAAGGCTCCGCTGCACCCGCAGCTGAACATGGACCAAGTCAATCGGTTCGAGGCTCAGGAGCCCAACGACTTCTTCTCCGACAACCGCGCCAATCGGCGCTGGCCCGAGGGCACGGTCCGAAGCGCGGACCCCCGCGGAGACGTCTCCCCCTGTGCGCTCCCGGAGGCCAACCCCCACCTCTGCTCGGGGGTCAACGCCAAGGACGGTTCGTTCGCGACCACGCTGCCGGATGAGGTGACGCTGGATGCGGCGCTGCTGGACCGTGGCCAGGAGCGCTACGACATCTTCTGCGCTCCCTGCCATGACCGCGTCGGTGCAGCCGACGGGATGGTGGCGCGACGCGGCATGAAGCCAATCACCTTCCACAACGACATCGTCCGCGGACGTGAGGTCGGGAAGCTGTTCGACACCATCAGCAACGGCGGCGCCATCATGCCCGGCTACGCCACGCAGATGCCGACGACGGATCGCTGGGCGGTCGCCGCCTACGTCCGCGCCCTGCAGATCTCCCAGTACGCGTCGGACGACGTCGCGAACGGAGCGAAGTAGTCATGGGTCACCGCAAGCCCCTCCCCACCGCCGAAGAGGTGACGATTCCGCAGGGTCACCTGTGGACGAAGCTGCCGCTGGTGCTCGCCGTCACGGGCGTGCTCGCCATCGCCGCCGGCTGGTTCATCGCCGACGACGACCACTCGCGCAACTACGCGTGGCTGACCGGCTTCATGTACGCCGGCTCGGTCGCGCTCGGCTGCCTCTTCTTCGTCATCGTCCAGCACGCCTCCAACGCGGGCTGGAGCGTGGTCGTGCGCCGCGTCGCCGAGTGCGCCGGGATGGCGCTGCCGGTGCTGCTGCTGCTCTTCATCCCGCTGTACCTGGGCCGCATGGACATCTGGTCGCACTGGATGGACGCGCATCACGCCGCTGGCGACCCGATCATCGAGGGCAAGGCCGCCTTCTTGAACGAGGGCTTCTGGACGATCCGGGCTGCGGTCTACTTCATCATCTGGAGCGGACTCGGCTTCTTCTTCTGGAAGACCTCTGTCAGCCAGGACAGCATCGCGGACCCCGAGGCTGCGCGCTCGGTGACCAAGAAGATGAACACGATGGCCTACCCGGCGATCGTCCTCTTCGGCCTCTCGACCACCTTCGCGGCGTTCGACTGGATGATGAGCCTGGACCCCCACTGGTTCAGCACGATGTTCGGCGTCTGGTTCTTCGCCGGCTGCTGCGTGAGCGGCTTCGCCTTCCTGGGCGTGAACCTGCTGCTGATGAAGAAGGCGGGCCTGCTGCCCCAGGTCAACGAGGAGCACCTGCACGACGTCGGCAAGTTCGTGTACGCGTTCACGATCTTCTGGGCCTACATCTCCTTCTCCCAGTTCTTCCTCATCTGGTACGCCAACATCCCGGAGGAGACGACGTTCTTCCACCTGCGGATGGGCGAGAACAACCCCTGGCAGTCCATCGGCATGCTGCTGATGATCGCCCACTTCGGCATCCCCTTCCTGTTGGCGATGCCGCGCACGGTGAAGCGGAACCCCAGCGCCCTGCTGGCCGTTTGCACCTACCTGCTGGTGCTGCACTTCTTCGACCTCGCGTACACGATTCTGCCCAACCTGTTCCTGGGCAAGCACATGGTGCCGACCTCGACGATCCCCGCTTCGGCGGTGTGCTTCGCCATCGGCATGTTCGCCATCGTGTGGGCGGTCACCGCCTTCATGCACACGCGCAGCGCGCTCATCCCGGTGAAGGACCCGCGGCTCTCCGAGTCGATGGCCTTCACGAACTTCTAGGGAGTCGAACGTGACCTACAACGACTCAGACATCGAGTACGGATCGAACCGGGAGCTCGTGTTCCACGGCACGATCGCGGTCGGCATCGTCGCGATCATCGTGGGCCTGGTGGTGTTCGTCGTCCCGACGAAGGACATGCCGTCGATCGCGCTGGAGATCACCGACTTCACCGAGTTGGCTGAGCTCAACGCGGCGGAGACGACCGCGCTCACGACGACGAAGGACAACGGCGACGGCACGCACACGATCCCCATCGACGCGGCCCAGGCGGCGCTGGTGGCGAACCCGGAGCTCCTCAGCACCGCCTTCTCGGGCGCAGGTGCAGACGACGCCGCTGTCGACGCAGACCCGCTGGTCACGGCGGGCAAGGCGCTGTTCGCGTCCAAGACCTGCTTCGGTTGCCACTCCACCGACGGCAGCCGCCTGGTGGGACCGAGCTTCAAGGGGCTCTCGGGCAAGGAAGAGAAGCTGGCCGACGGTTCGACCGTCACGGTCGATGACGCCTACCTCGCGGAGTCGATCGTTGACCCGAACGCCAAGGTGGTGGAGGGCTACCCGCCCGCCATGCCGCCCGTGCCGATGAGCGACGAAGACGTCGCGGCGCTGGTCGCCTACATCAACTCGCTGCAGTAGCGGTCGCGGCTCCCCGCCGCGCTCAGTCGATCTCTCCGGCCTTCAAGGCGATCGCGACCGCCTGAGCCTGGTTGGCGGCTCCGAGCTTGCTCCGCGCGCCATTGAGGTGCGTTCGCACCGTGGTCACGCCGATCCCCAGCTCCGTTGCAATCGCCGGGGCCGGAAGCCCTTGGGACAGCAACTGCATGACCTCCTTCTCGCGACGGCTCAGCGGGGTCAGCGACGCGTGCGCCAGTGCCTGGGTCCCATCGGCCCCGTCGATCTGGACGACCACCTCGCGGCCGACCCCGATGCAGGTCAGGGACATCGCTCGGCCGCGGCAGTTCGCATAGCGGACGGCCTGCTTGCCCGGCTTCTCCTCGAGCTCGAGGGAGCAGCCCGGGGCGCAGATGGGGGCCCTGCGTCCGTCCAGCGCACCCACGGCGTCCCAACAGAGGCGGCCGACGCAGTTCCCCATGAGGTGCTGGGCGGCCTCATTCATTCGGAGGATGGTTCCCTCCCGGTCGGCGACGAGCATGGATATCGGACCCTGTGGCATGGACCTACTGTGCGCGTGATTGGGGAGGTGCGCCCCGACCGTTGTCACCGTCCTTCCAAACCTCCTCATATCGATGGATGGGACGGTTGCACTGCCTGTACAGATTCGGTATTAAAAGCCCCCGGCAGGACCCCCATCGACCGCGTCGCTGTACGCCGGCCGCCTGCCCCGAAAACGACCGAGGACCTCCGACGATGAAGAAGACGATCCTGGTGTTCGCGGCGCTCCTGCTCGCAGGCTGCGGCAACGTCACGGAGGTCGGCGCCGAACGTGGCAAGCAGGTGTTCCGCACCTGCGCCCCGTGCCACGGTGTTGACGGCGGTGGCATGGAGGCGACCGGTGCCCCATCCATCGCCGGCCAGGAGCAGTGGTACATCGAGTCCCAGCTCGTGAAGTTCCGCGACGGAGCCCGGGGCGACCACCCCGACGACGTTGAGGGGCTGCGCATGCGGCCCATGGCGCGCTCGCTGCGAACCCACGCGGGCGACGTCGAGTCGGTCGCGGAGTACGTCTCCTCGATGCCCCTGCAGGCCCCCGATCACACCCTCGGCGGCGACGCCGCGGCGGGTGCGGCCCGGTTCGCGCTCTGCGTCGCGTGCCACGGCCCCGACGGCAAGGGCAACCAGGCGATGAACGCGCCGTCCCTGACCGACAAGGACGACTGGTACCTCGCTCGTCAGATCGAGAAGTTCAAGAGCGGTATCCGCGGGGCCGATCCCCTGGATGCCTCCGGCGCGACGATGGTCCCGATGGCCATGACGCTCCCCGACGACAAGGCGGTCGCCGACGTGCTCGCGCACATCGCGACCCTCAAGTAGGAGGCCGGAATGGCTGACAACAAAGACCCCAAGATCGGCGACTTCCTCGCCCACAAGACCTTCGTGATCACCATGGCTGGTGCGGTGCTGTTCATCGGCACCGTCTTCGCCTTCATCCTCTGAGGTTCCGATGATCGAACAGTTCGTCGAGGCCGGATCGACCTACGCGCGCAACATCGACAACGTCATCCTCCTGATCGGCGTGCTCGTCGGCTTTTGGTGGGCGCTGTCGACCGGTGTGTTCTTCGGTCTCATCCTGAAGTACCGGGCCAAGCCGGGCGTCCGCGCCAAGTACGTGCCGGGCACCAGCAAGGTCGAAAAGAAGTTCATCAACATCCCCCACGGCCTCGTGCTGGTGTGCGACGTGCTCGTCATCATCGCGGCGGTCCAGGTGTGGGTGCACGTCAAGCAGACGCTGCCGGAGCCGGACTACGAGATCCGCATCATCGGTCAGCAGTGGGCGTGGACGTTCCAGCATCCCGGCGCCGACGGGGAGCTCGACACCGACGACGACATCCGCCTCGTCGACGAGCTCCACATCGAGGTGGACAAGAACTACGTCTTCCACCTGGAGGCGACGGACGTGATGCACAGCTTCAGCGTGCCGATCTTCCGTCTCAAGCAGGACGCCATCCCCGGCCGGACCATCACCGGCTGGTTCAACGCCACCATCACGGGCGAGTACGACATCCAGTGCGCTGAGATGTGCGGCATCGGCCACGGAGTGATGGGTGCGCGCATCCACATCGAGCGGGGCGAACAGCACGCCGCGTGGGTCGCCGACCAGACGCCGACGGTCGCCACCGTCGACGCGCAGTAGGAGCAGATCCAATGGCTGAGCACGCTGCCGAGCACGCCCTCGACGACCACGGTGGGGGGCACGACGACCACCACGATGTCTCGTTCTTCCACAAGTACCTGTGGTCCACCGACCACAAGATGATCGCCAAGCAGTACATGTTCACGGGCATGGGCATGGCGGTGATCGGCGCCTTCATGGCGTACGTCTTCCGCATGCAGCTGGCGTTCCCGGGCTCTGAGGTTCCGGGCTTCGGCGCGGTCTCCCCGGGCACCTACAACGCCCTGGTGACCAACCACGGCACCATCATGATCTTCTGGGTCGCGATGCCGGTGCTCATCGCCGGGTTCGGCAACCTGCTGATCCCGCTGATGGTCGGCGCGGACGACATGGTCTTCCCGCGGCTCAATCGGCTGAGTTATCAGATCTTCCTGGTCTCAGCGGTGGTCATCATCTACTCGCTGTTCGTGCAGGGCGGCGGCTTCGGTGGTGCCTGGACGGCGTACCCGCCGCTGTCAGCGAAAGCCGAATACAACCTGACGCCTCAAGGCGCATCCCTCTGGGTGATCGCCGTGGGCCTGGAGTTCGTCGCCTTCCTGATGGGCGGCATCAACTTCATCACCACCGCGATGAACTCGCGGGCGCCGGGCATGAAGGCGTTCGACGTCCCGATCGTCATCTGGTTCCTCGTCATCGCGTCGATCCTGTTCATGGCGTCCGTCGGACCCTTGATCGCCGGCGCCGTCATGCTGCTGTTCGATCAGAACCTCGGCACCGGCTTCTTCGACCCCAACCAGGGCGGCGACCCCGTCTTGTGGCAGCACCTCTTCTGGTTCTTCGGCCACCCGGAGGTCTACGTCGTGCTGCTCCCCGCCATGGGGATCACCGCCGACGTGATGTGCGTCTTCGCGCGCAAGAAGATGTTCGCCCAGAAGATCGTCATCTACACGGCGATCGCGACCGGCGTCCTGTCCTTCTTCGTGTGGGCCCACCACCAGTTCATCTCGGGCATCGACCCGCGCATGGCGAACGTGTTCACCGTCACCACGGTGCTCATCTCGATTCCCATCGCGGAGATGTGCTTCGTCTACATCGCGACGCTGTACGGCGGCTCGATTCGACTGACCACCCCGATGCTGTGGGCCCTGGCGTTCGTCGCCGAGTTCCTCATCGGCGGTGTCACGGGCATCTTCCTGGGGGCCTCCGGCACCGACATCTACTTCCACGACACGTACTTCGTGCTGGCGCACTTCCACTACACCTTCTTCCCGATCGCAATCATCGGGACGTTGGCAGGGATCACGTACTGGTTCCCGAAGATGTTCGGCCGGATGATGGACGAGACGCTGGGGAAGATTCACTTCTGGGGGACCATCATCCCCTTCAACATGACCTTCATCCCGCTCTTCTTCCTCGGCGCGGCCGGCCAGCACCGTCGGATCTACGACTACTCGAACTTCCCTGAGCTGGCGGTTCCGTGGATGCAGAACCTCCGCATCCTGGCGACGGTCTCGCTGATTGTGATGCTGGTTTTCCAGGTGGTCTTCCTCTTCAACTTCATCAAGAGCGCGTTGAGCGGGCCGAAGGCTTCGAAGAACCCGTGGCAGGCGACCACCCTGGAGTGGACGACGGCGACCGCCGAGCCGGGCCACGGCAACTGGCCGCCGGACGCGATGCCGAACTGCTACCGGGGGCCCTACGAGTACGCCAACCCGGGGCGTGAGGACGATTTCTGGCCGCAGGATGAGCCTCCCGCGGACACTGAGGAGCAGGCCTGATGTCCGCTGGTAAGCCCATCGCGACCCTTCGGGAGGCCACTGGCATCCCGACCGGCAAGCTCGCCGTCTGGTGGCTGCTCGCATCGGAAATCGTCATCTTCGGTGGGGTGCTCGCGTCCTACCTGATGTTCCGCGTGCGGCACCCCGAGTTTGGCGAATTCGCTGCGCACACCGATCCCCGCATCGGCGCCCTCAACACGTGGGTGCTCCTGACCTCGTCCTTGTGCGCCGTCCTGGCCCACAACGCGGCGGAGATGGGTGACGGCAAGAAGGCGGCGAAGCTGCTCTGGATGACGGTCGGCCTCGGCGGCTGCTTCCTGATGATCAAGAGCTACGAGTGGTCGGTCGAAATCGGCCACGGCTACACGATCACGGCGAACGCCTTCTGGTCCTTCTACTACACGGCCGCGGGCATTCACGCCTCGCACGTCATCGCCGGCATGTGCGTGATGGCCTGGGTGGCCACCTACGCGGCCCGGAACGCCGAACTGCAGCGCGTCGAGCTTGTCGGGATCTACTGGCACTTCGTCGATCTGGTGTGGATCTTCCTGTTCCCGCTGCTCTACATCGCGAAGTAAGGGAGGCTGACATGTCTGGACACGAGGACCACTCGGCCCAATACAAGAAGATCTACTTCATCCTCCTGGGACTCTTCGCGATCTCGGTCGCGGGACCGTTCGTTGCGGAGTTCATGCCCGAGGGCAAAGGCCGGCTCTGGCTGGTGCTCATCACGGCGTTCGGCATCGCCTTCGTGAAGGCGTACCTCGTCGCCGCGAAGTTCATGCACCTGGACGTGGAGAAGCCCATCGTCCACTGGTTCCTGGTCACCGCACTGGTGTTCATGGTGCTGTTCTTCGCCGGCACCGCGCCGGACGTGATAAAGGACGACGGCGTCAACTGGGTCAGGACCGCCGAGATCGAGTGGCATCAGACCTCGGAGGCCTACCGCGCCAAGCACGGTGAGGGCGGCCACCACGGCGAGGACGCGGGCCACGGCGACGAGGCCAAGTCCGACGACCACGCCAAGCCCGAAGGCGATGGCCACTAGCAGCGTGGGTCGGTTGCCCGTCGTCCCGCCCCCTCCTCGGCGCAAGCTCGTCGAGGACTCGGTGCTTGGTATGGCGCTCTTCCTGGGCGCCGAGGCGATGCTCTTCGCCGGCCTCATCAGCGCCTTCCAGATCGTCAAGAACGGCGTCACCGGAGGCCTCTGGCCCCCGCCCGGGCAGCCCCGTCTGCCCGTGTTGGAGACAGCGATCAATACCAGCGCCCTGATGGCCTCGGGCGTCGTGCTGTTCCTGGCCTGGAAGGCCTTCAAGGCCGATGGCGCGATGGCCGCCAAGGGCAAGCTCCTGGCGACGATCGTGCTGGGCGGGTTCTTCGTCTTGTTCCAGGGCTGGGAGTGGGTGCAGCTGCTCGGCCAGGGCTTGACCATCAGGTCCAGCCAGATGGGCGGCTTCTTCTACTTGATGGTCGGCACGCACGCGCTCCACGCGGTCGGCGCGCTGTACGGCTTGATCGTCGCCTACAGGCGTCTGCTCGAGGGGAACCTGACCCGAGAAGTCTTCGCCACGGTCGCGCTCTTCTGGTACTTCGTGGTCGGGGTTTGGCCCGTCCTGTACTGGCAGGTGTACCTGTAATGCCGATCGATTTGCTCTGCGCTGTCTGCTTTGACGCTAACGAGGCGAATCGGAACGCGTTCTTGTTCATGACGCTGTTCATGTCGTTGGCGCCCTTGACGCTGATCGGCGGCGGCGTCTGGTACCTCCGCAAGCGAGCCCTCGAGATCGCCGCTGAAGAGAGTGGCCTCCTTCCCTGAAGGCCGGCTGCGTCCCCGGCTGCTCCCCACGGCCGCGACTCTGATCGGCCTCGTCATCCTCGGTCGGCTGTCCTTCTGGCAGCTGCAGCGCCACGAGTTCAAGAACCAATTCGTCGAGACGGCGCACGCCGCCGCCGATCTCCCCGAGGTCGACGGCATCAGCTCCGACCTGCACGAGGTCACCGCCATCCTCTTCCGGCACGTCCGCCTCGAAGGCCGTTGGGACGGCGGAGTGATGCTCGAGGGGGGGCGAGGCATGGGCCACGGCCCCGGCTACGGCGTGATGAAGCGCTTCGTGACCACCGACGGTGTCGCCGTGCTCGTGGACCGCGGGGAGGTCAAGACGCCCGCGCTGGCGCTGACCCTGCCGGAGGGGCCGGCCGTGGGCGGACGCCTCGCCCCCCTGCCTGAAGGGCAGACCAAGGACCCGGTGCCGAATACGAACCCGCCCATCTGGCCGCGCAAGAGCCTGGTGGGCATCCACGCCCGCGCCGGCGACGTGCTCCCGGGGGTGTACCTGCGCGCAGGGCCCCGGCTGGAGCCCGATGAGGAGCCGCGCCTGGAGGGAGACCTCGCCGTCGGCTACCGGCCGTACACCAAGCGCTACGACAGCCTCCACTACGCCAAGCAGTGGGCCGCCATGGGCGTCATTCTGTTCGGCCTGTGGGGGTGGGCGTCGTGGGAGCGGAAGGCGCCATGAAGGACTGGGTCGCGACGATGAAGGCGCATCCTGTGATCACGGGGTTCACGCTCGCCTGCTGCGTGGTAGGCGTGGCCGCGTCGCTGGTGTACCTCCCGTCGGAGTGGTCCACCGCGCGCAAGGTCGCCGCCGGCCTCCTCTCGGGCGCCGGCTGCTCGCTCCTGATCGTCGCCCCGAGGGTGGTTGGACAATGAACGAAGGCCATCGAGGACCGCCCCCGTTCGACCGCGAACCGGACCAGCACTGGCTGGAGAGGTTCGTGCTGCCCTACATCACCGACTCGGCGCTGTGGCCGGTGCTGTTCGCGATCCTCGGCCACGTCGGGGTCCTGCTCGCGATGCCGATGATCAACGTGTACCGCGATGGAGATCTGTTCTCCCTCGCCGCCCTCATCCTGCTCGCCGGGGGGCCCTGCGTGGCGTTGATGCGCTGGGAGTGGGACCGCGACCGCAAGCCGGGTCCGCTGACCTGGATGGTGCTGCTGACGTGGGTGCTGTCGGTGGTCCTGGCGGTGGTCGCCTACAAGTTCGGGCTGTACTGAACCCGTCGCTTCAGGCGCCCTCTTCGGGGTCCTCGATGGCGACGGCGTCCGTGGCGGACGGACCGGTGCGGAGCTCCTCGTCCCACAGCTGGAACGGCGTCACCGTTACCTCCCAGACCTCGCCCGGCAGCGTCAGGTCGGCGCTGACCTCGCGGCCGAGATCGGCGGGGCCGGGGGAGCCATCGACGGTCCAGGCGTACTCGTAATAGAAGCCCTCTTCGCCGAACGCGAAGGCGTGGGCGACGATCGTCGCGGTCAGGTCGTCGTCCGTCGTCGCCGCCGTGGGCACGACCTGGACGTCCAGCCCTTCCATGGAGCCGGGTTGAGGGGGGCAGCCCAGGAGGGGCGCCGCACAAAGGAGGAGGAGCAGCCGCTTCATCGTTAGTTGTCGGGAGCTCCCTCGTCGATCCAGTCGCGGATGCCGTCGCGCACTTCCTGGCTCAGGCAGCAGCCCGAGCGGGGCATCTGCAGGCCGGACCCGCCGACGGTCGCGTGGGTGCCGTCGAGCTTGTGCATCACGTAGCTGTCGGTCGAGCTGCCGGGCTCAATGCGGTCGATCGTCGGCGAGGGCTGGCCCGCGGCGACGTCCACCCACGCCGAGTACAGGCCGGCCTGGGTGTTGCCCGAGGTCCAGCCGCCGCTGGAGCCGAAGTTGTGGCAGCTGCAGGAACTGCTGACGATGTTCGTCCAGATGTGGGTGAACGTGTACTCATCCACGTCCCCGTCGCAGTCGTTGTCGACGCTGTCGGTGGCGTCTTCGTCCTCATCGGGGTTGATGGAGGCGTCGCTGTCGTCGCAGTCGTCTCCCTCGGGGCACTGGTCGTCGTCGAAGCCGTCGCCGTCCTCGTCGTGCACGAAGGCGGCGTCGGCGTTGTCCACGTCCGCGTTGCAGTTGTTCGAGACCCCGTCGCAGACCTCGACGGCGGTGCTGAAGATGGTGTCGTTGCCGTCGTCGCAGTCGCCCTCGCACTCGGCCTCGCCGTCGGCGTCGTTGTCGACCTCGTCCAGCGGGACGGTGCTGTCGCAGTCGTTGTCGAAGCCGTCGCAGATCTCGGACGCGGTCGAGTTGGTGTCGGTGCTGGTCTCGTCGCAGTCGCCCTCGCACTCGGACTCGAGGTCGCCGTCGACGTCGACCTCGTCGCTGGGGATGACCGTGTCGCAGTCGGTGTCGAGGCCGTCGCAGACCTCCGACTCCAGCGGGCTGACGTCGATGTTGGCGTCGTCGCAGTCCCCGTCGCAGTCGCTGACGGTGTCCCCGTCATCGTCGTCCTCGTCGTCGGGGAGGGTGCTGTCGCAGTTGTTGTCGAGGCCGTCGCAGATCTCCGGGGCGGCGCTGTAGATGGTGTCGTTGCCGTCGTCGCAGTCGCCCTCGCACTCGGCCTCACCGTCGGCGTCGTTGTCGATCTCGTCCAGCGGGATGACCGTGTCGCAGTTGGTGTCGAGGCCGTCGCAGCCCTCCGCCGCGCCGGGGTTGATGGCGGGGTCGCTGTCGTCGCAGTCGCCGTCGCAGAACAGCACGCCGTCGCCGTCACCGTCGGTGGTCGGCTCGGGGGCGAAGTCGCAGTCGTTGTCCACGCCGTCGCCGCACTGCTCGGTGTTGCCCGGGAAGTTGTTGGCGTTGTTGTCGTCGCAGTCGTCGTCGGTGGTGCCGGGGGTGCCGTCGGGGCCGCACAGGGTCACGCCGTCGCCGTCGTTGTCCTCCGCGCAGGGGTCGACGGTGTCGTCGTCGTCGGTTGCGTCGTCGTCGTCGGTCGCGTCGTCGTCGTCGGTCGCGTCGTCGTCGTCGGTCGCGTCGTCATCGTCCGTCGCATCGTCGTCGTCGGTTGCGTCGTCGTCGTCGGTTGCGTCGTCGTCGTCCGGGGCCGACGTTGCGTCATCGTCGTCATCGGGGCAGCCGGTGAGGATGAACGGGGCCGCGAGGCCGAGGATCACGATCAGGGTTCGAAGCGACATCAAGACTCCTCCCGCCGTCCGGTTCGGTGTTCCCGACCCAACCGCACGTACGTCTTCCAGGAATGTTCAATCCACTCGCGATGCGCCGGGGTCGTCTCCCGCACGGCGTGCGCGGGATTGCCCAGGATCATCGAGTTGGGGGGGAACTCGCGGCCCACCAGCACCACCGCGCCGGCCCCCACGATGCTGCCCGACCGGATGATGGCGTTGTCCATCACCACCGCGCCCATGCCGATGAGCACGTCGTCCTCGATGGTGCAGCCGTGGATCACCGCCCGGTGGCCGATGGTCACGCGCTTGCCGACGGTCGTGGTCGACCGGCCCCCGGTGGCGTGGATGACCGTGCCGTCCTGCACGTTGCTGTCCTCGCCGATGATGATCCCGCCCTGGTCGCCGCGCAGCACGCCGGTGGGCCAGACGGTGGCGCGCGCGTCCACGCGCACCTCGCCGCCGATGTACGCCATCGCGTGGACCCAGGCGTCTGGGTGAATTACGGGGTCGAAGTCGAGGTAGCGCTCGATCAAGGCCGTCAGTCTATGGGAATGCGCGAGCGCAAAAAAACGGACAGGAAATTTCGGACCCTGCCCCGGTGGCACCGACCGTGCCTCTCTTGAGGGCGAATCCCCGGAGAGTCCCATGCGTTTCGTCCTACCTGTCCTTGCCGCCCTCGCTGTCACCTCGTCCGCATCGGCGGCCCCCGTCGCCGACCTCGTGGACGCGCTCGATATTCCCCCTGAAGCGGTCGTCAGTGCGACTCCGGGAGGCCTCTCGGAGCAGAGTCGCGTGCTCGGTCAGCTCGGCCCTGTCTCCGCCCACCAGGGCGACATGGTGCTGCTGACGACGGGCTACGCCGGCCAGGTGCAGTCCGGGGAGGACCACGACCTCCAGACCAGCGGCTACGACCCCACCGAGCCCAGCTCGCCCGTGCACGACCAGGCGCTGCTGGAGCTGACGCTGACCGTGCCCGAGGGCATGCACTCGCTCACGTTCGACTGGTTCTTCCTGTCGCGCGAGTACCCCTACTACGTCGGCTCGGACTACAACGACCGCTTCACAGTGGTGCAGGACGGGGCCGCGTTCGACGGCAACATCGTCTTCGACGACGCCGGCAGCGTGGTGGATGTGAACAACGCCCTGTTCACCGTTGCCGATGCCCTCAGCCTCGACGGCACGGGCTTCTGGCGCAGCTCCGACGTCTCCCCCAGCGGCTTCGACGGGGGCGGGACTGGCTGGGTCACCACCCAGAGTCCGGTGGTGCCGGGGGACTCAGCCTGTTGGGTGATCACCTCGTCTCGGTGACCGTGCCGGCGTCCCCCGGGGGGCTGGGCCTGGTCGACGTCGTGGCCCGGAACGAGGACCACGAGGCGACCCTGATCGGCGGCTTCACCTGGGTCGACCGCAGCCCCGGCGGAACCGCCCCCGAGGTCACCGCCGTCGAACCCGAGCACGCCGATGCCGCCGGGGGAGCCGTGCTCGTGCTGACCGGGGTCGGCCTCGATGAGCACACCGACGTGCGCTTCGGCACCGTCGCCGCCGCCGCGGTCGAACCCGTCTCTGGCAGCGAGCTGCACGTCACCGTGCCCGAGCTCGCCTCCGGCGCCTACGCGGTGCGGGTGTTCGATGCCCAGAAGCGCACGGGAGGCCGACCGGTGGCGTTCGTCGCCCACGACGCGCTGACCGATCCGTCGGACCGCGTCACCCCCGTGCCGGGCGGCTGCAACACATCTGCCTCGGCCAGCCCTTCGGGCCTGCGCGCGCTGCTGCTGATGCTCGGCCTGGTGGTCATCTTCCGCTGGCGTCGGCCGAACGTGGGCGCTCCCGCCCTCGCCGCTGCCCTCGCCGCCGTCGCGCTGAGCGGCTGCACCAGCGACCACGTGCTCCGGCCCGGCCAGCACGCCGCCCCGACCGCCTCCGCCGCCATCCTGGACGGGGACGAGCCGGTCAGCGCGCTCACGGTCCCGGAGGGGAGTCGCGTCGACCTGACCGGTGCCAGTTCCAGGGGGGCCGACGGTGCCGTGCTGACCTGGCACTGGACCCTCGTGGAGGCTCCTCCCGGCTCGACCGCCGTCATCGAGGAGGCCGCCAGCCGCGGCGAACGCGCCCAGCTCGTCACCGACGAGCCCGGCACCTACCTAGTGCAGTTGGTCGTGCGCGACCACCGCGGACGGGCCTCGCACGCCGACGCCGTCGTGTTGGAAGCCTCCGATGGCGAAGCGCTCCGCGTCCGTCTGGACTGGGACGCCGCCGGGCATGACCTCGACCTCCACCTCGTCCGCTCCGAGGGCACCTGCTTCGGCGACGGGGACTGCTTCTTCGGCCGGCCCCAGCCGGCCTGGGGCGACGTCGACCTCGGCGCTGACGACCCCCGCCTGCTCCAGGACGCCGACGGCACCCAGGGCGCGCTGTGGGAGGAAGTCCTCCTGGCCGCCCCTCGCGACGGCACGTACACGGTGCTCGTCCACCGCCTCAACGACCGTGGCTCCCTCGCGGAGGTCGAGGCGACGCTGACGCTGCTGCGCGATGGCGACGAGGTGAGCCTGCCGCTGAACTCGGAGACCCTCGTGCAGGGCGAGGTGTGGCAGGCGTTCAGCGTCGCGGTGCCGGGGGGCGAGGCGATGATCGACCAGATCGTCACGCACGAGTCCCTCGGCGGCCCGGAGCTCAACAGGGCGGTGACGGACGGCTGAGCCTCAGCCGCCGGACTCCGCGCGGCCATGGTGCGGGGGGGCGATCGCGGCGGCCTCCACCGCTCCTCCGCCCAGCTCCTTCGCCCCGTACATGGCCCGATCGGCGTGGGCGACGAGGCTCGCGGCCGACTCCGCCGGAAGCGCCATCGCGATCCCCACGCTGGCCGACAGCACCAGTTCGTCCGCGGGTCCCGCGGCCAGGCCGCGCAGGGCTTCGGCGATGCGGTGGGCGGGGACGGCGAGGTGCTTCCGGTCGACGTCCTCGAACACCACCGCGAACTCGTCCCCCGCGAGGTGGAAGGCCGTCTCCCCGTCGCGCGTGACGTCGGTCAACTTCTTCGCGACGAGGCGCAGCAGCGTGTCGCCGGCGGCGTGGCCGAACCGGTCGTTGACCTGCTTGAAGTGATCCAGGTCGATGTAGGCGACGGCGACGTCCCGCCCCTGCCGGAAGCCCCGGCTCAACGCGGCGTTGAGATCCCGGTCGAACGCGGCCCGGGACGCCAGCCCGGTGACCGGGTGGTGAGCCGCCTCGGCGGCGATGGTGGTGGCGGCGGTGGTCCACGCGCGCTCCAGCGCCCAGGCGACGACGCCTCCCGCGCCCACGGCCCCGGCGAGGCCGCCGGACCGAAGCATCAACATGGCGAAGCTCTCTTCGGGAAAGCCGAAGCTGCGGCCGGCCAGCTGCAGCCCGGTCAGCAGGCCGACGAGGGCGAAGGCGAGGCCGCTGAAGACGGTCGTGCCCTTGCCCGGGTCGCGCGTGACGGCGGCGATGATCGGGACCAGCGGGAGCCAGTACATCGCCTCGGAGCGGAGGCCTCCCTCGGCCAGGGACATGCACGTCAACGCCGCGAGGCCGATGACGGGGACGAGCCCTCCGGCCCGGCGTCGGTCCTTGGTCCGCCGCAGCACCGCGGGCACGCAGCCGAAGCCGAGCGCGGCGATGGCGAGCACCCAGCCGACCAGACCCGTCGGTCCGTCCAGGAGGAAGCGGCCGGCGGCGAGGCCGGCGGTGATCACGGCGACGAGGCGTGCGACGACGACGACGTGTTCGTCGCGGGGCGTAATCAGAAGCGGAAGCGTAGCTGCCTCGAGCGCCTCGATTCGAGAATCCGACTCCATGCCCCCCCTTCCAACCGACCCCCGTCGAGGGAGCAGTCTAGGAGGGGATCAGTCGTTCATCCAGCGATTGATGACGCCGTGGAAGTGCGACGCGGCGGCTTCCTCGGTGTGCAGCCGCTGGATCGGGATGCGACCGGTGTTCACCCCCGATTGGAAGGACTCGAGCACCTTGATGTCCTCCCAGAGGATGTACCGGGAGGCCGCCCAAGTGGCGTTGGCGCGCAGCAGTTCGATGCCCCGGGCCCCGCGCCGCCTGCAAAACGCGTAGCGGAGGCGGCACGACTTTGCCGTCACGGGGAACACCTGCATGACCGTCAGGTGGTACGGCAGCACGTTGATGAGGAAGTTGGGGAAGAGCAGGTACTTGTGCAGCGCCCCGATCTGGCGGGGCGTGTACGGACCGCCGCGGGTGCAGCGACGGTCCAGTCGGGTGCGCCACGAGTACCCCGCGGCGATGTCGAGCCGCTGGCGGGTGTGATCGCCGTACGACGTCAGGTCCGGCGGTTCGCTGACCTGCGGATTGATGGTCCCGTTGTGCACAAAGGGCACGTGATAGAAGTCCATCGCGTTCTCGAGCATGGCCTTCCAGTTGAACGGGTAGACCTTCTCGAACGTCTGCACCGGCCGCATCTCGTGCAGTGCGTACGGCTCCAGCTCCTCGGCGATCCCCCCCAGCGTCTGGCGCAGCGGGGGCGCCTTGTCGTCCAGCGTGACCCAGACGTAGCCCATCCAGCGCGTGCTCTTGACCTCGCGGAGGCCGAAGCGCCGGTGCTCGAGCGTCTTCTCGAAGCCGTCGCCCTTGGTGATCGACTCCAGGCTCCCGTCCAGCCGGTAGGCCCAGCCGTGGTACGGGCAGCGAATGCCGTCGACGCGGCCGCAGCCCGTCAGGAGGCGGCTTCCGCGGTGGCGGCAGACGTTGTGGAACGCTCGGACCTCCCCGTCGTCGTCGCGCAGCACGAGGATCGACTCGCCCAGCTCCTGGAACGTGAAGTAGTCGCCGGGCCGCTCGAGCTGCCACTCGGGACCGGCCGCGATCCACGCCCGCGAGAAGATCTGCTCCCGCTCCTGCTCCAGCCAGTCGGACGATGTGTACCGCTCGGCTTCGACCCGGCGAACCCACAGGTCCACCGGGAGAGGGGTCACTTTCGGGGGAGGAGGAGCCGACATCGAGGAATTCGAGGGGCAGGATAGCCGGTCCCGGGGGGCCTCGCGGGGTGCGGAGTCATGGACCATTCAAGTCCAGATTGCGCCTCCCCCTACCCGCGTCTACGCTGTCCGGTGATGAAGGTCATTCTCGTCAACCCAGCGATGAACATGAAGGCCCTGGGCAAGTTCCAGGGTCTGCTCGAGCCCATGCCGGTGATTGGGCTCGCGTACATCGCGGGCGTTCTCCAGGCGGACGGGCACGAGGTGAAGGCCATCGACCAGTTCACCTACGGGTGGGGCGTCGAGAAGGTCATTGAGGAGATCCGGGACTTCCGCCCCGACGTGCTCGGCATCGGCATGCTGACCCCGTCGACGCCGGTGGCGCTCGAGATCGCCAACCAGAGCAAGGGCGCGCTGCCCGAGCTGAAGGTGATGGTCGGCAACGTCCACGCCGACATCTTCTACCGGGAGATCCTGACGACCTCCGCGGTGGACTTCGTCATCCACGGTGAGGGCGAGTACACCGCCCAGGAGCTGGTCGGGGCGTTCGGCTCCGGCGACACCGACTACTCCAAGATTCACGGCATCTCGTACATCGACGAGGCCACCGGCGAGGTCCGCAAGAACGCTGCCCGGCCCGTCATCCAGGACCTGGACGCGCTGCCGTACCCGGCCTGGAACCTGTTCCCGTACACCCGCTACGGCCTGCTCCCGTTCGCCGACGTCGCCTACCCGGTGCTGTCGATGACGGGCTCGCGGGGCTGCCCCTACCGCTGCGAGTTCTGCTCGCTGCTGTACACCGGCAGCAACTACCGCAAACGCGATCCCATCAAGATCGTCGACGAGTACGAGTTCCTGCACAGCAAGTACGGCGTGAAGATGGTCGGCTTCGTCGACCCGATCTTCCCGCTGAACAAGAAGATCCTCTTCAAGTTCTGCGAAGAACTGATGCGCCGCGGGCTGCACAAGAAGATGGTCTGGCTCAGCGAGACGCGCGTCGATCGCATCGACCGCGAGTCGCTCCGCATCATGCGCGCCAGCGGCTGCCGACGGATCCTCTTGGGGGTCGAATCGGGCGTGGACCTGCTCCTGGAGAACGTGAACAAGACGTTCACCACGGAGACCACCCGCAAGGCCGTGCGGATGATGCGGGAAGAGGGGATCGAGGCCGTTGGGCTGTTCATGATCGGCCTCCCCGGGGAGACCCCGGAGATGACCCGCCAGACGATCGACTTCGCCAAGTCGCTGGATCTGGACTTCGCCAAGTTCGCCATCACGGTTCCCTTCCCGGGGAGCCAGATGTTCGAGGACCTGCGCCGGGAAGGCCGCCTCGATCGAGATGACTGGGAGAACTGGACCACGTTCCAGCCCGATCCGAACAAGATGATCTTCGTGCCGCGCGAGGTCAGCAACGAGTACCTGCTGAAGATGCAAAAGCAGGGACTGCGCGAGTTCTACCTGCGTCCGTCGATGGTCTATCGGCACCTCGTCGAGATTCGAACCATCTCGGCGGGGCAGTTGATGCACGGGATCAAGGGCATGTTCCTTTGAGATCGACTAAGATTTCTTTGACAGTCCCAGAGGACACCGGCTACACCGTTGGTGTTCGTTCCACCCCACAACCCGTCCTAGGAGGCGACATGAACTGGCGTCCTGCTCCGATTCCGAAGCCGACCCCGAAGCCGCGTCCCAAGAACTAGATTCTGGGGCTTTAAGCTTTCGACGCCGCTGCGGGCTTGCCCGGGGCGGCGTTGTTATTTGAGGGAAACGACCGGAGGCGGCCCCGAACAGGGCCCCCCGAGAATCGTCGCTGTCCAGTGGCCGGGATCGTCCCGCCGCTGGACGTCTGCGTTCTGGGACTCGACCGTCGGCTGCCCGGCTCCCGCCCGCAACGGCACCCGAGCGTTCAGCCGCCAGTGGGTGCCCATGCCGTCTTCTTCACCCTCGCGGCAGCCGGGCATGTTCGGCTCCAGCCAGGACAGCGCCTCTAGGCCCAGCTCGGGGGGGACGATGCGGGCCGCGACGGGGGGCGTCGGGGCGACCGTGAACGCGTACACAGTGAGGCCGTCGACGGTCCACTCGGTCTCCAGGGTCATGTGCTCCCGCGCCCACGCGATGGTCCGCGCGGCGGGCTCCAGGGAGAACTTGGGCTTGCCGAAGACCCGCTCGTCCACGACCACGATCCAGAGGCGGTCGAACCAGGCGTTCTGGGCGCTCGACTCGAGGGGGAGGTCCTCGAAGGTGGCCTCGGCGAAGACGCGTTTGCCGTCGATGAACCAGCCGTCGACACCGTCTGAGACCTCGCGGAAGCCGCTGGTGCCGGCGCGCGACAGGTACCAGGTGAGGGGGCCCCGCTGGCCCCACAGCGGCAGCGTGGCGACCGCGTCACGGTCCTTCAGTTCGGCCGCCATGCGCTCGGCCGCGCCGGCGTAGTCGGGCCTCGTGGAGTGATCCGGGAGGGTCGCGACGAAGGGAGCCGCCGACCACGCCCACACCAGCGCCAACACCGCCGCCGGCACCCTCGCGATGGGGTGCTGCGCCGCTTCGACGAGCCCGATCGCTGCGATCCCCATCGCCAGGGGGAGCACCCAGGAGACCCAGCGGAAGCCCCAGAAGACGCGGCCGTCGAGGGCGGCCACGAGGTTCTGGTGGAAGAAGAGCGTGCCTCCGGCGAAGGCGGCGGTCGACGCCAGCAGCAGCAGCCCCAGCTCCCGATCGCGCTTGAGCGCCATCCCCAGTCCTCCGCCGATGAGCGCCGCGAACGCCGCCGCCGCGAGCTGAGCGGCGGGGGGCACGCCGACGCTGACGGCCCCGAACTGAGCGGCGAAGGACAGCAGCCCCGGGTCCTTGGCGTAGGTGCTCGCGAACAAGCGTGTGTCGAGGGCGACGGGCTCGTACCAGGCGAAGTGCACGAAGCACCACGCCAGAGGCAGGGGGGCCACGATGAGGACGGCACCGAGGGCCCGGTGCAGCGCCCCCAGCCACGGGGTCCTCCGGCTGCGAACCACGCATAGCACGACGAGGGCGCCCGCCTGGGCGAGGCCGAAGAGGGCCACCGAGTAGTGGCACAGGAAGCCGAACGCCAGCGCGCCCACCCAGCGCCGCCAATCCCTGCTGGCCCCGGACTCCAGGGCCCGCAGTATGAGCTCCAGCGAGCCCACCGACACCAGGGCGGACAGCGCATAGGGAGTGGCGTCGGCCCCGAAGTGCACGGCCGGGGCGACGCCCGCGTACAGCAGCGCTCCGACCACCCCGGCGCCGGGGGTGACCCGTCGGAACAGCAGCCAGACGACGTAGATGGCTACCATCGAGGCGGCCAGCGCGGGGAGTCGGAGGAACCACTCGGCGGGGCTGATGAAGCCGAGGATGCCGAGGACCCAGTGGTACACGGGCGGGTGGGTCACCTCGACGGCCGAGGGGCGCAGGAGCATCTCCACGAGCAGGTCCAGGCCGCTCAGGGGGGCGGCGTCCAGCGGGCGGCTGCCGGGTCCGTAGGTGTGCTCCAGCAGGTCGAAGGACGTGCCGAACATGCCCCGCAGGCGCAGCAGCAGGCCGATGGCGAGGGCCGCTGCGAGCCCCGCACGATCGCGGGAGGTCGGGGGCGGAGGCCGCTGTTTGGCGCGAGGGGCGCAGTTCCGGTCCTGGCGCAGCAGGTTCGCCTCTCCCTCGGGCTGCTCCTGGCGGATGGCGCCGAGGAGCGCGCGCCCCCCCGCCACCATGTGCAGGCGCCACTGCACCACGCCCCGGCCCAGCAGGGCGAAGAGGTAGACCCAGAGGCAGAGCACCACCGGCATCAGCCACCAGCCGGGCAGGGGATCCCCGTTGGCGCGGAGCTCGGCGAGCATCGGAGAGACCCCCCGAATGCGGACCTCGCTCGGGGGGGCGGCGAGGTCGAAGGGGTCCAGGTCCAGCGGCAGGTAGTGCTGGATGGGCGGGCCCACCGCCGGCTCGACGGTCTGGTGGAGGAAGATCCAGCCGTCCCCCGTTGCCCCCGGCGGGGGCGTGATCGTGAAGGCGCCCGATTCGTCGGCGACGTCGGTGCGGGCCAACGGAGGGGCCGTCAGATCGAGGGTGTCGGTGAGCAGTACCTCGTAGGCGGCCTTGTCGTTCCAGGCCTCGACCTCGCCCTGGATCGGGCCGGCGGCGGCGAGGCCGGGCACCAGCAGGAGCGTCGCTACGGCCCCCGCCGCGGCTGCGCGCTTGCGGCTCCACCCGAGGGCGAAGAGCACCAGCAGCCAGCCGATCGCGGAGGCCTGGACGGCGCCCGCGAGCCCCGGCGGGAGGAACCGGTAGCTCAACCGGCTCGTGCCCGGACCGACGACGACGCCGGTGTGGACCTGGTTGATCGGAAACGTCTTCAGGCGCTGCCCGGTCTGGTCGCGGACCTGCCAACCGGGGTGCCAGCGCTCCCGCCGGACGATCAGCCCGCCGGTGGAGGTGGAGACGTCGGTGATGCCGGGCTCGGGGCACGACAGGTGCTCCGGGGGGGCGACGGTTTTGGGGAGGGCGGGCCGGAGTTTCGTCTCCAGCAGGGCCGTCCGGGCGTCGAAGCGGCCGTCGTGGCCGAGCAGGCGGGCGACCCGGGTGCTCGCGTCGGCCTCGACCTCGACCAGCCTCGCGGCGTAGCAGAGGGGGGCGATGGATTCGACGCGGAAGGCGGCGACATCGCGCCACACCGCCAGGGGGATGCCGTGCAGGGCGAGGGTCGTCGCCCCCAGGCCGGTGGACTCGCCGAACAGCTGCGGGAGGAAGTACTCGACCCCCCGGTTGTCGTGGAGCGCCTCCGCCAGGGGCTGCAGCGCCGCGACCTGCCGATCGGGCATGAGCTTGGAGCGTCCGGCGAGGCCGCGGACCCCCAGCGCCATCCCCAGGTGCGGGGGCCAGGGGCGATCCAGGAGCGCCGCCTGCATCGCTGGGCCGGCCACGCGGGGGTCCTCCAGTTCGTCCTCGTCCCCCGGCGAAGCGCCGGACTCGAGGCCGTCCAGATCGGTGAGCTCCTCGACCGAGGCGGCGTCGCCGCCGGCGAGCGCTGAGTCGAAGCCGTCGGCCAGCTCTCCCAGGTCCAGGTAGCCGTCCGCGAGCAGCCCGGGGTCGCCTTCGTAGGCGTCCGCCGAGGCGGTCAGCGGCGTCGATGGGATCGCCACGTGGGCGCGTACCCCGAAGGCGAGGAGCTCGACCAGGACGAGGCCGAAGAGCAGGTCGCGTCGGCCCCGGGCGAGGGCGGCGAAGCCTGCTCCCAACGCGCCGAGGGCGAGCAGGACAGGGACGGTGGGGGCGTCGCTGAGGAGCACCCGGGCCGCCAGCAAAGCGCCGATCGTGATGCCCACCGGGCCGTTGAGCAGGCCCTTGCGCTCGTCCGACGTCATCGCGATCAGCCGGTCCAGGCCGATCGCCGCCAGCACCGCCGCGGGGATCAGCGCCAGCACCGGCCAGACGAGGTTCACCGGGTGGGACAGCATCAGCAGGGGGGCCAGCGCGAACTGGAGCCCCGGCAGGTGCGTGCCCGCGATCACGAGCACGAGCACCGCGGCCCCCCCCCGACGGTCGATGCCCGCCCCCACCAGCGCGGCGACGCCGAGCATTGCGCCCAGCGAGACGTCCCGCGCGTGGCTCATCACCGTGGGCGCGAGCCAGCCCCCGAGGGCGTGGAGGCCGAGCGCTTGATCGACGGGCGCGGACAGCCCCGGCCGGGACGCTCCGTCGGCGGCGGAGGCTCCCGCCTCCAGCAGCATGGGGATGTAGCCGGGGGCGCCGATCAGCAGCCCCCCGGCGCAGGCGAGCAGGGCCCCGGGAAGGTCCCGCCCGCGCAGCAGCGTCCAGACGCCGATGACGCCGCAGGCGCCGACCGCGACCCGGAGGTGAGCACCCAACAGGAGCAGGCCCAACGCCGCCGCCGCGCCGGCCAACCAGCGGACGCGGTGGGGGCTCCCGGCCGAGGACTCCAGGCAGCCCAGGACCACCGGAAGCCACAGGAATGCGGGCCAGCTGTCGACCTGGAAGTCGACGAACGCAGCGCTGCCGAGCGGTCCCAGCACGATCGCCGCGCCGGCCAGGGTCGCGGCCGTGGGGGAGGCGCCGTGGAGCCGCGCGAGCCACCGGACCGCCAGGAGGGTGCCGACGGCGTGGAGCATCACCGCCAACCCCATCGCGGGGATGACGGGGAGGAACACGGCGAGCCAGGCGAACGGGTACAGCGGCCCCATCGGCATCACATCGCCGTACAGCGAGACGCCGCCGAGCTTGCCCGGCACCCACCAGATCGGCTCGCCCGCTCCGACCGCGTGCTTCAGCCACTCCCAGGAGGTGACGCCGTAGTAGAGGGCGTCGTCGGGGAAGTCGACGCCTTCGCCGACCAGCCCCGGCGCCGCCATCGCGACGACCGCGGCGGCCGCGATCAGAAGCTCGGTGCGGGGGCTCATCGCTTCAGCCAGGGGGCGAGGGCGTCGCCCAAGGCTTCGCCGACGGCGCGGTTGCCCGCGACGGTGAAGTGGTCGTCGCCGGCGATGAAGTTGGCGCCCACGTCCTTCTGCAGCAGTGCCCAGGCCGGGCCCATGTCGACCATGTGGATGCCGGTCTCGCCCATCAGGTCGTGGGCCACGGGGCAGTCCTGACACCACTGCGACTCGCGGTACTGGCTGCGGTCGGTCAGCATCACCGCGGCGGGCTTGAAGCCGTGCTCGGCGCCGAGCGCGACGAGCTCCTTCATCGACGCCACGTACCGGTCGCCGGGCGTGCCCAACCGCTCGCGGGTGCCGGGTTCGAGCTTCGGTCGGAACACGGGTCCGCCGAGGAAGAACAGCAGCCGGCCGACGTACACGTTCTGGAGCACGAACCGGGCGACCTCGCTGTCGCTCTTGCCGTAGACGCAGTACGACTCCTCGTCGGTGAGGTCGTTGGGGAAGACGTTGATCAGGACGACGTCCGGCTTCGTCGCGAGCACCTTGTGCTTCACCAGGGCGACCGACTGGGGGGTCCCGTGCCCGGGAACTCCGAAGTTGAGGACCTCGGCCTTCAACCCATGCTCGGTCAGGCGGCGGCCGGCGACCTGAACGAACGCCTCGTCCTCTTCGACGCCCTGCCCGAAGGTGAACGAGTCGCCGACGGTGGCGATCCGGATCGTGCCCGGCCGTTTGTCGAACGAGAACTCGGGGCCTCGGATGCCGTAGCTGTTGGTGCGCATCGTGGTCGCGGGCACGCGGGCGCGCCACCCGGTGTAGGTCAGCTCGGTGCGGGGGCGCAGCTCCAGGCAGACCTCGGCGTTGTCGCTGTGCTGCAGCAGTTTGCTCTGGCCGAAGTTGCCCAGCAGCACGTGCAGGCCGGCCTCCAACAGCACGAGCCCGAGCACGAGGCTCGCCAGCGTCCGATTCCGCGGGGATGTACTGCTTCGGCGCCCGACCATCGAACCCCAGATTAGACCGCCAGCCCCGACCTTGGGCTCCGTCCCGGGAGCCCACGGCCCGGGCGGGCGGTCTCGTGCTATCCGTGACCTGTGCGCATCGCCATCTTGCAGGCTGGGGCAGCCGACGAATCACTGGCCCTGGCGGCCGCCGCGGGGGAGCTTCTCGCGCGTGGTCACACGGTGCGTTTGTTCCTCGAAGCGCAGGAGAAGCGGTTCGTTCAGAGCATCGCCCGGTTCCAGCCGGATCTGGCGATCGTGCAGGCCGCGCTCATGTCGCGGGTCTGGATCAAGCACGCCGTCGAACTGCTTCCGGCGGGCACACCGTCGATCCTCGTCGGCACCGCGGCCACCTTCGACGAGGAGATTCTGGAGGCCAGCGATGCGACCGCGGCCGTGCAGGGAGAACTCGACGACTCCCTCCCCCGGGCCGTCGAGGCGCTGCTCAGCAAGGACGGCGACCCCAGCGCGGTGCCCGGCTTCGTCTACCGCGACGACGCCGGCCGCATCCACAGCACCCCCTGGGCGGACGGCCCGCCGGAGTTCTCCGACGACCGCCCGCTGCCCCACCGCGACCTGTACTTCGACCCCTACCCGTTCATGGGCCGGTTCCCGTGGAAGCGCTTTCAGACGGGCCGTGGGTGCGTGCACAGCTGCGGCTTTTGCTACCTCCCGGGGCTGCGCGAGTCGTACGGCGGGCTGAAGCCGAACGTGCGCCGCAAGTCGGTCCAGCGCGTCATCGACGAGGTGCTGGCGGTGCGCCGGAAGTGGCCGGTGGAGAACATCCACTTCGCCGACGACCTGTTCGCGCCGGGGAAGCCCTGGCTCGAAGAGTTCGCCGAGCGGTTCCCGCGCGAGGCGGGCATTCCGTTCAGCTGCAACACCTCCAGCGAGACGGTGACCGAGTCGACCGCGCAGCTCCTTGCCAAGGCCGGCTGCCGGGTCGTCGGAATCGGGATCGAGTCGGGGGTCGAGACCAACCGCATGGACCAGCTGGGCCGGCCGACCCGCGACAACGCCATCGAGCGGGCCGCGGACCGGATCAAGCGGCACGGCATGCGGCTGCTGACCTTCAACATGATCGCCAACCCCGGCGAGACGCTGGAGGAGGCGCTGGAGACGCTGCGCTTCAACCAGCGGCTGGGGACGGACTACCCCCGCATCAACCTGGCCTACCCGCTCCCTGGAGGCTGGGTCGAGCAGGCTTCGATCGAGCGCGGGCTCGAGTTGCCCGACCCCGACAGTTTCGCGCGCGCCGACTACCGGGCGTGGTGCGTCGAGGGGGACGGCAAGCCGTTCGAGATCCTCATGCGGCTGTTCCGGGTGTCGACGCGGCTGAACGTGCCGATGCCCGTGGTGCAGGCGCTGACGAAGGTCCCCTCACGCTCGCTGTTCGCGCCGCTGTGGCTCTACAACGCGTACGTGGAGAGCCGCTGGTCGGGCGTCGGTCCCGTCGATGCCCTTCGGTACGCGCGCCACGCCGGCGGACCGCTGCGGCGGGTGACGTACCACGAGTCGATTCCGTAGCGGCTCAGTCCTTCGCCATGTGCGACATCGACAGCGGCGTGACCGTCTGGTCCTCGCTCCCCACCGCGAACGCCGCGACCTCCCACTTCGGTCCGCCGGCCGGTCCGCCCTTGGCGCCGTTGGAGATCGCCACGTCCTCCCGAGGGATCCCGAGGAAGTTGGTACGTAGCTCGCCGTCGCCGTCCAGATCGTGGCACAGCGACAGGGCGTAGTCCCCGGGGGGGACGGCCGGCAGAGTCACCGTCAGCGTGGCGCCCGTGACCTTCGCGCTCGTGCGCAGGAACGCGGTCGACGGGTCGAAGGGGATGCGCGCGACCTCTCGGTACAGCAGCACCACGAGCTCTCCCTGGCCCACATGACGCAGGTTCGAGACGGGGATGGTGAGCGTCACGCCGTCGCCGGCGGGGGCCGAACTCGGCGCCGAGAGCAGCAGCATCGACAGCAAGAGGAGCGCGCGGGGCATCTCTCCAGAGGTAGCACGGCATGATCCCGTTGTGACGCGCGCATCCTGGCTCCCACTCGGACCGGTCGTGCTGCTGGTGATCCTCCGGGTCCTGCAGCTGCACCACGTCGAGCCGCTGCTGTACTCCCCCGAGCTCTACGGGCTCGCCTCGCTGGCGCAGGACCGCGCCGCGGGGACCGTGCCCGCCGGACTGGGTCTGGCCGAGTTCGTGGCCGCCTACCAGTACGGCCACTTCGCCCAGGGCACGCTGTTGGTCCAGCTCCTGACCGCCGCGTTCGGGCTCGACTCATTTCACTTCGTCGCCATCGGGTTCGAAGCGATCACGGTGCTCCTGGCCGGGGTCCTCGCGCTGCGGATCGGGGGGCCCCGGGGGATGGGACTTGGCCTCCTCCCGTGGCTGCTCCCGCCCGCGTTCGTGGTCGGCTGGCAGCTCATGCCGTACGGCAACCACACGGAATTCCTCGGGTTTGGGCTCGCGCTGGCGCTCCTGCTGCTGACCCCGATGGCGCAGTGGAGGCCCCGTCGGTGGGCGGGCGCGGTGGCGCTGTTGGCGCTCAGCGTCGTGCTGTACCGCCTCAGCGGAGCGCTGGTGGTGGGCTTCGCCGCGGCGGCTGCGGGGCAGGGATCCCGGGGCGGCGCGGTGGCGTTGGGGGTCGCGGGGCTGGCCGCCGGGGGGATGCTCCTGACCGCGTGGGCGGCGTGGCCGGGGGTCGGCTCGGAGGACACCTTCGCCAGCTTCCTCGCGCCCCGCGCCGCGCCCCGCTCCTTTGGCGAGGCGGGCTTCGCCCCGGGCTGGACGTGGGCGCTGTGGGGAGCCCCTCGAGGCATGCTCGGGGGGCTGCTGTGGCCCGCCGGGGTGGGGGCCGCGGCGGCCGCCGGGATGCTCGCGGGCAAGGACGTGGACGGCCTCCGTCCGGTGGGCCTGTTCGCCGCGGGGTGGGCCGGCGCGGGGATCCTCGTGCCGCTGCTGTTCGCGCCGCCGCACGGGGAGTACCTGCTCCCGGGCCTGTACGGCGTGCTCGTGCTGAGCCTGCTGGGGCTCGCCCCCGCGGCCTCCCCGGCGGTGCGGCGGGCCGCCATGATCGGCCTGGGGTTGGCCGCACTGGCGGGGGCATCCGATGGCGTGCGCCTGCTGGGGCCGGGCTCGGCCGGCTACGACGGCCCCGCGTTCGAGCGCACCCTCGCCCTGGAGCACCTCGACGGCGACGAGATCCCGTACTTCGCCGATCTGCTGGAGGGCGGGCGAGGAGACCGGTGGGTGGGGCGCGCCTCCGCCACTTGGAAGGTCGGCTGCCTGCCCCAGCCGCTGCGTCACCTCACCCCGCGTCTCCCCGACCCAACGGCATCAACCTGCGAGGGCTGGCCTCCGGGGGCGCTCGCCCGGCACCTGCTCGAGGTGGGGCCCGTGCCCCATCCTCCGGAGCTTCGTTCGATCGGTCGAGGGGCCTGGATCGTGTGCGGGCGAGACGTCGATCGTGTGCGCGCGGCCGCCGAAGGGCTGCCTGCTGAGGCGGTGGAGGAGATCGTCCGAGGCGCCCGCGCAGAAGAGGTGCAAACGGCAGTTCGCCGTTGACCCCCTGCAAGCAGGTCCCCCCTTCCGCCGTATCGGTATCATCACGCCCGGCTAGGAGGGTCCATGAAGCAGTTCCTCGAGAAGCTCGGAGAGTTCATCTCCACCGGCAAAATCAAAGGGTTCATCCTCCCTGCGATCGCGCTGCTGGTCGTCCTCGGAGGGATGCTCAGCGGAGGCCTCGGCCTGGCTGAGATCAGGCCCGGCGAGGCCGCCGTCATCTACAACACGGCCTTCGGCAAGACCGCCAAGGTCCGGCTCCAGCAGGGCACCCAGACGTTCATCCCGATCCTCCAGCGGGTCGAGATCCTGAACATCGAGCCCCACGTGCTCATCATGGAGGGCGAGGAGACCTATGCGGGCGAGGACCGCAACCGCGTGAACAAGCTGACGGTGCGCGCCCGCGACGGCTCCAAGCTCTGGTTCAACCGGCTGGAGATTCACTACGAGGCCATTCCGTCCTCGGCCGACGTGCTGCACCGCTACCACGGCCTGGGCGACGCCTACGAGGGCACCCCCCTCATCGTGCAGTCCCGCGAGGTGCTGCGGAACGAGTTCGGCCGGTTCTCGTTCCTCGAGATCGCCGACCCGAGCAACTACGAGATCGCCACCAGCAAGGCCAAGGACGTGTTGAACGCCCGGATGGAGCCGTACGGAATCCGCGTGACCCAGATCATCACGCCCAAACCGTCCTTCGGGAACCAGATCGAGCACGCCATCGAGGAGCGGCAGACCGCCGAGCAGCAGGTCGAAGTCGAGCTCGAAAAGCGCAACCGGATGATCGCCCAGAAGGACCGCCGGGTGCAGGACGTCACCGAGGCCAAGAACAAGGAGCACAAGGACCTCATCGCCGTGCTGGAGGCCTCAGTGCAGGAGGCGAGCAACCGGCAGATCAGCACCAAGCGCGTGGCTGACGTCTATTACACCTCGACCGTCGCCCAGTGCGAGGCCGGCCGGGACGCCGACCTGACCCGCGCCGAAGCCAACAAGGACGCCTTCCGCCAGGAGGCTGAGGGGCTCGCGGCCCGGATCAAGGCGGTCGGTCAGCAGGGCGACGGCGCCCTCGACCTCGCCATCGCCGAGCACGTGTTCCCCCAGCTCGAGAACATCGAGGCAGCGCCGTTTGCGACCCTGCCGGCCACCGTCGATGTGCTCTACAGCGCCGGGAAGGGAGAGTGACATGAAGGCCCTCAACATCGTCAGCGTCATCGTGCTCGTGCTCTTCCTCATCCCTCCGCTGGGCTCTACCTACGTGGCGCCGGACGAGATCGGGGTGCGGCAGAGCCTGCTCACCGGCATCGACGAGAAGGACTTCGGCCAGGGGCGGGTTCTGTCTGTCCCGTTCATCCACACGGTCCACGTCCTGCCGAGCACCCTTCAGTACCTCAGCTTCGTGGGACCGCGGGCGCTGTCGCTGCGGACCAAGGAGAACAACACCTTCGATGTCGACGTCACCATCGTCTACCGGGTCAAGGACGGTGAGGCGCACGACATCGTCGCCAAGGGGTTCAAGAACACCCTCCGCGATCGCGTGCTGTCGGTGTCGCAGGGCTTCCTCCGCGACCACCTCAGCAAGCTCTCCATCGAGGAGTTCCAGAGCCCGGAGGCGCGCGAGCTGGCCACCGCCACCGCCATCGAGCCGCTGAACGCGAAGCTGGCGCAGTACCACGTGGAGGTGCCGGACGCAGGCGTGCTCATCCGCGCGATCCGGTTCCGCGCCGACTACGAGGAGCGGCTGCAGTCCAAGCAGCAGTTGGCGGTCGAGCGGCTGCTGGATAGGGCCAAGGAGAAGGAGTCCGAGGCCCGCCAGGCGACCACCGACGTCGAGAAGGACATCGACAAGGCGGTCAAGATCGAGACCGAGACTTGGAACGGCGAGATCGAGCAGCTCAAAGCCGAGTTCGAGGTCGCGATCGCCGAGGTCGACGCGGTCACGACCCGCTACGACCGGGAGCGGCGGGCGGGGGCGGACGCCATCTGTTCGCGGGCCAACGCGGAGGGGGCGCGTGCGCTCGCGGTCGCGGAGGCGTACGGCGAACGTCTGCGCACCGAAGCGCTGAGCAGCCGCGCCGGTCGCACGTACTCCGCCATCAAGGCGGCGGAGAACTTCAAGATGGGCGAAATCCGGCTGAACTCCCTTGATCCGGAGTTCCTGCAGGACTTCGGCTCCATGGAGGCGTGGCGGAAGTTCTTCCTAAGCAAGTCGGGGCGTTAGACTCCTCGCTCGATGCTGACGCGGCTCATCCTCTTCGTCGTGCTCGCCGGGTTCGTGGCCTGGTTCGTCTCCGTGGCCCGCAAGGAGTTGGCGTCGCAGCCGGACGCGAACATCCTGCGTGGAGCCAAGTCCCACAAGGCATTGGATCGGGCGCTCGTGCACCGTGAGGGCATCGCCAAGCTCGACGGTGAGGCCGACGTGCTCGCCGAGGCGGACAAAATCCTGGCGATGATGGCGGAGCTGGTCGAGCGCCGGGAGGTGCTCGCGGACATCCGCGACGACTCCGAGAGCGAGACCGCCCGAGCCGAGGTCGATGGCATCGACGTCGCCCTCGGGCGCAGCGAACAGCGGCTGAAGGAGGCCCTCGAACACCTCGTCACCGAACAGGTCGACGAGGTGCGCGCGGAGCTGAAGGCGGTCAGCACGGATCTGCAGGACGAGGTGCGCGCCCGGCGCGAGATCCGCCAGACCGAGCGGGTCAACTGATTCGAGGCTCGCTTGACCGAGGGTGCAACCCCGGCAAGGATTGGACAGCGTGCAAGATGCCGAATCCGATGAGGTTGGGTCGGTCGGACTGATCGACGCGGTACCGGACATGGTAGTGGTGGTCGACGCCACCGGCACGATTCAGTACGCCAACGCCGCGTCCGAAACGGTCCTGGGGTGGCCTCCCGACGAGCTCGTCGGGCAGAGCATCGCTGTGCTCATTCCCGAGGATCGCCGCTCCAGCCACCGCCACATGGTCGCCGGCTTCTTCCTCTCGCCGTCGGATCGGGTCATGGGCTCCCGCCGCATCGACGGCCTCCACCGGGACGGCCACGTGGTCGCCGTCGACATCCGGATCGCCCCCCGCCGCAATCGCGGGGACGTGGTCGCCGTCGTGCGGGACATCTCGGATCTGCGCCGGGCCCAGGAGAAGGCCGACCGCTCGGTCCACGAGCTGGCGGCGATGAACAGCCGCTTGCGGAGCGTGCTGGAGGACCGCAACCGGCTGCTCGGGGTCGCTGCCCACGACCTGCGCAACCCCCTCACCACGATCGTCGCGCTGTCGGACGCGATGCTGCACGGCGTCGAACCCCAGAGCACGGCCGCGGAGGGGCTCGAGACGGTCGTCGAGTCCAGTCTCTACATGCGGGACCTGGTCGACGACCTGCTGGAGTGGTCCTCGCTGGAGGCGGGGAGCCTGCGGCTGGATCCGCAACAGGTGGACCTCCGAGCGCTGGTGGCGGCGGCGGGACGGCAGCTGCGTCCGATCGGACGGAGCAAAGGCGTCGAGTTGCACATCGAGTTCCCGGACGAGTTCCCGATGGTGTCCGTGGATGCAGCGAAGTTCCGGCAGGTCGTCCACAACCTCGTCGGCAACGCGATCAAGTTCACCCCTTCGGGCGGTCGGGTCGAGCTGGTGCTCAAGCAGGAGAACGGCCACTGCTGCCTGCTGGTCAAGGACCAGGGGCCGGGGCTGTCCGCCGAGGACACCGAGCGGATCTTCCTGCCGTTCCAGAAGGGCTTGAGCAAGGCCACCGCGGGCGAGTTCTCAGCGGGGCTCGGGCTGGCGATTGTGCAGCGCATCGTCGACGGCCATGGCGGAGAGATCCAGCTGCACTCCAAGCCCGGGCAGGGGGCGGTGTTCGAGGTCTGCCTGCCCCTCGACGGCGGGCCCGTAGCCGCGCTGTCGGCCCTCGCGGAGACGTCGCCGACACTCAAGATCCCGGCGGTGCGCAGCGCCGGGGACGAGCCCGGGCGGGCGACCGTGCTGGGGCTGATCGACGGCCTGCTCCGGGAAGCGCCGGTGGCCTGCTTGCTCGTGGACGCGGCGGGCGTGATCGTCACCGCCAACAAGCGGGCCCACGCGCTCTTCGGCGTGCCTCCCGGGCAGCTCCGATCCCAGGGCCTGTCGATGCTGGTGCCGGTGGCGTTCCGCGAGCAGCACAAGCTCATGATCCAGCGCTTCTTCAAGAGCCCAGCGGCTCGGGCCATGGGGACCGGCCCGGTCATCCGGGGGCTGCACGCCACGGGTCGGGAGCTGCCGCTGCAGGTGGGCCTCGGGCTGGTGGAGGTTGGCTCGGAGCTGTTCGCGTTGGCGGTGGCCGAGGATCTGTCGGAGCGGCTCGCCGCCCGCCGCGAGGCTGAGGAAGCCGTCGCGCGCCTCCAGCAGGGGTCCGCCACGGACCGCCTCGTCGCCGAGAGCGAGCTGGGGCTGCTCGTCTTCAGCGCATCCGGAGATCGGCTCCTGTTCGCCAACCCGGCCGGTCGCAGCCTGCTCGAGGAGACCGGCATGGAGCCGGTGCTGGGGCTCACCTCCAGCGGGTGGGACAAGCCGATCCGGCTGACTGCGCTCGACTTCGGTGGCTCGCCGCGGTCGATCGAGGGCGCCGCCCGCCCGACCGAGTGGGAGGGCCAGCCGGCGCGGCTGGTGCAGCTGCGCGACGTGACCGCCCGTGAGCGCCTGCACGACCAGCTGCTGACGATCGAGAAGCTGGGGCTCGTGGGGCAGCTCGCCTCCAACGTGGCCCACGACTTCAACAACCTGCTGGCGAAGATTCAGGGCGCCCTGGAGCTCGCCCGGTCCGAGACGACCTCGATCGAGCAGGTCACGCGGTTGGCCGAGATCGAGCGCTCCGTCGAGCTCGGCGCCGAGCTCACCAGCCGCCTGCTGTTCCTCAGCCGGAAGACCGTGGGGACGGTGACCGCCGTCGACATGCGGTCCGTCGTGCTCGACATCGAGCCGCTGATGCGTCAGCTCGTGCCCAAGGAGATCGCCCTGCTGCTGGACGTGCCCAAGGAGGTCCTGGCCGTGCAGGGCGACCCCGTGCAGCTGGAGCAGGTGGTGATGAACCTGGTCACCAACGCCCGGGACGCCTGCCTGGAACAGGCGCGGGTGGGGGCGACGATCGAGGTCCGCCTCCGGGCGTTGGACGCGGGCACGCGGCTGCACTCAGACGTCGGCGCGGCCGACCCCGACATCGGCATCGCTCGCGTCGCGCTCGAGGTCGTTGACAACGGGTCGGGCATGACCGCGGAGGTTCTCGAGAAGATCTTCGAGCCCTTCTTCACCACCCGCGAGACGGGGCGGGGGACCGGGCTCGGCCTCGCCAGCGTGCGTGCGGTGGTCGAGCGCTGCAACGGACGGATCGCCGTGAACAGCGACCCGGGGTTGGGGTCGTCGTTCACGCTGGTCCTGCCCCGGGTTCCGGGGGAGGACGGAGTCTGGTCCGGCTCCCAGGCGTTCAGCCGCGTGCCCGGCAAGCGCACCGTGCTGGTGGTCGATGACGAGTCGGCGATCCGACGAATCCTGGTGGAGCACCTCCGCCGCGAGGGGCTCCAGACCTACGACGCCGCGACGGCGGTGGCTGCCCTGGCGGTGGCGGACAAGCTCGAGTACCTGGACCTGCTCGTCACCGACCTGGTGATGCCCGAGGTCGACGGGTGGGCCCTCGCGGAGCAGCTGCGGGAGACGCGGCCCAACCTCGCGGTGCTGCTGATGACCGGGTACGGGCACGACGTGTTGGCCTCCCACGTCGTCGACGTCGACAGCATCGAGTTGCTGAGCAAGCCGTTCCGGTTGGCCGAAGCGACGGCGAAGGTGACGGCGCTGCTGGCGTCGACCCCCGAAGAAGACTGACGATCAGCGGGCGCAGAGCGCCGCGGTCCGGAGGTCGAGCAGCGCGGAACTGCTGAGGGCCGCGTCGAAGACCATCGTCTCGTCGACCTCGCCGATGAAGGCGCGGCTCAGGTTGTTGGGGTCGTTGCCCACGCCGAACCGGCGCAGCCCCCAGACCACCTCGTCGTACTCCACGGCGGTGACGCCGGCGGAGACCCCGTCGACGAACACCTCGATGTCGCCGTGGTCGAACGTGACGGCCACGTGGGCCCAGCCGTCGCTGCAGATCGCGGGGCCCGTGGGCAGCCGCTCGCGAACCGCGCTTCCTCCCTCGATCAGGCCGCGGGCCGCGCCGTCGTCATCGACGAGCAGGGAGGCGCCGGTGAACGCGGGGGAGCCATTGCCGTTGCTCATGAGGAAGTGGTGCGGGCCGGGGTTGTCGCCCTCGACGCTTCGGACCCAGGTCGCGAGCGTGAACCGTGCCCCGTCCAGGGCGACGGCGTCGTCGGCGAGCAGCCAACTGGAGCCGTCCAGGAGCATCGCGTCGCCGAGCAGGCCGGCCCCGAAGGTGGGGCTCCCGGTGAACCAGCCGTCGGTGCCATCCGCGCCTGTGTCCAGCACCCCGCCGGGTACCCGCTCATCGTAGCTCCAATGCAGCACGGGGGCCGGGAGCGCGGCGTGAGCGTCGCAACGAGCCGCGTCGTAGGACGGCAGGCAGAGGTCGTCGTCGGCGGGCACGGCCCCGACCGTGGGTACGTCCCCGCCGGCACAGGCCGGAAGCAGGATGACGGACAGGAGCAGGCAGGACAGGGAGCGCGTGAGCATGAAACGAGCGTATCGCCGGCCCCGCCCGAAGGGACCCCTCGCCGATCTGACATCGGGGTCCGTCAGCGGATCATCAGCTCCATCGGGGGACCGTCGCAGGGGCCTCCGACCCCCTTGACCAGCAGCACCCCGTCGCCGCTGCGGCTCGTCACCTGGGCCTCCCGACGGGACGCCACCGACAGGCTCCCGCCGGGGGCCTGGGGCACCCGGAGATCGAAGTACCAGTGGTGGTCCGCGGCAGGGACCAACGCCGGCTTGAGCCCCTTGAACACCCAATCCACGCAGCCCGGACTCATCGGCGCCTGGTACCGCAGGGTCGGCCCCAGCGTCGGGGTTCGGGCCACCTCGCCGGGGTCGCGGAACGTCGGCGTGCCCTCCTGCGGGGGGTAGAGCCGGTGGCTCAGCACCGCGTGCTCCGAGGAGAGCTTGAGGGCCCCACCGGGGGGGGGGGGCAAGGCGTCGGAGGGGCGCCGGTAGCGGACCAGGTGGATGCGGTCGAAGTGCCACTCAGCGTCGCGGACGAGGTGGGTGTCGGCCCACGCCAGGGCCTGGTCGGCGACCGGGAGTTGGAACTTGGTCCGGCCGCTCATGCGCTCGTCCACGACGGCGACCCAGAGGCGGTCAACGTGGCTGGAGACGGCGGTGGTCTCGAACGGAAGGGAGGCGTGTACGGCCTCGACGATGACCTTGCGTCCATCGATCAGCCAGACGCTCTCGCCCTCGTCGGGGACCCGCTGCACGCCGGGCCGGTTCAGCAGGTAGTAGGCGAACGTGCCGCGCTGGAACCACGCCGGCAGGGTCGCGAGGCCGTCCCGGTCCTTCAGCTCGGATCGGATGAGGTCGGAGGCCTCTTCGTAGGCCGGTCGGGAGGGGGTCGTCACCTGGGCCGTCGACGCCATCAGCGCGCCCGCGGCCCACACCGCCGCGAGGGTGAACCGGAGCACGGGGGCGCCGCGTCCCTCGACCACCCCCAGGGCGGCCACGCCGACGACCACGGGGAGGAAGCAGCCGACCCAGCGGAAGCCGTAGAAGACGTGGCCGGCGAGGGCGTCGACGACGTTGACGTAGAAGAACAGGACGCTGGCGACGAAGCCGACCGTCAGGGCCGCCACGACGATGCCGACCGCTACCGGCGGATCGCCCTCGTCCGGCTTCAGCACGCGCGCCAGGGCGAGGACCACCAGCAGCACGACCGCCATCGCCGACCAGTGGCTGGTGCTGACGTCGATCCCCGACATCACGGTCCAGAAGTCCCACGTGTAGGAGGCGACGCCCGGGTCCGGCATGTAGACGTCGGCCACCAGCCGGGTGTCCTGGGCGATGGTCTCGAAGGTCGAGAAGTGCAGCCACGCCCAGCCGATGGGCCACGGCGCCCACAGCAGGGCCGGTCGCATCGCCCGGTGCATCGCCGCCCCCCACCGCCGATCGTCACGCCCACGCCACGCGAGCACGCACAGCACCACCAACTGGGTCATGCCCAGGAGGGCGACGTTGTAGTGGAACAGGAAGCCGATGACGACGACCCCGAAGTAGGCCGACCAGAGCCTCGTCAGCCCCTCTTCGAGGGCCCGCACCATCAGTATCACCGAGCCGATGGTGGCGACGCTGAGGGCGGCGTAGGGGGTGGCGTCCTGGCCGAAGTAGATCGAGGGGGCGACGACCGCGTAGGCGAAGGCGCAGGTCAGGCCCGCCTTGGGCGACCAGCGGCGGAAGAAGCGCCACATCAGCCAGCAGCACACCAGCGAGCTGGCGAGGCCCGGGAGGCGGAGGATCCAGGCGTCGGTGCCAAACAGGCCCATCACCCCCATCACCGCGTGGTAGCCGGGCGGGTGGGTGAGGTCGAGGCAGTGCATGCGCATCAGCTCGCCGAGCATGAACGGGATGGCGGCGAAGCCGGTGAGGCCGGCGGCGAACGGGGCGGGGCGGCCGATGCCCGGGAGGTAGCTGACCTCCAGCAGGTCCAGGGATTCGGTGAAGAAGCCCGGCATGCGGAGGGCGAGCGCGAGCAGCACGATGCCGCCGATGGCGTACTGCTCCCGCCGATCCGCGGGCGGCGTGCGCGGGAGCCCCGCCAGGGGGGCCGATCGGGAGCCCTCGGGCGCGGCCCTGCTCCGCGTCAGCCGGCGCATGCCGAAGCCGCCGCCGAAGACGAGCAGGCAGGCGATGAACATGCGCTTGAGCACCCCCGGTTCGGTGGAGAACCGGGTGCGCGTCATGAGGAGCTCGGGATCCACGGGCCGAAGGACGATCGGGCCGTCCGGGGGGTCGTAGCGGGGGAGCAGATCCTCGGGGAGGAACAGCTCGAACCGCGGCGCCCCCACCGGTTGGAAGCGTTGATGCAGGAAGACCCAGTAGGGCCGCCCGTCCGGTTCGTACTCGACCGCGAAGCTGCCGTCGGCGGCGATGTCCCCCCGCGCCACCGGCTGATCGGCGCGGGTCAGGTCCAGCGAGCTGACGACCCAGACCTCGTAGCCGGCGTGCTCGGAGACGTCGCGCACCTCGCCCGTCAGCGTCGCCCCCGCGGCGATCGCGGGGAGCAGCAGGGCAAGCAACAGCAGGGGGAGCGTGCGCCGGAACACCAGTTCGATTGTGCTACATGCCTTGGTATGTCGCGGGTCGCAGCCTCAATTGCTCTGGCGCTCCTGGTCGGCTGTGGCGGCGGCGGAGACCGCGACCGCCCGAGCCCCGGAGCCAGCGGATGGGGTACGGAGGGGCCGGCGCCGGTGGATCCGCGGCCGGTCGTCGTCGACGAGACCCCCGCCCCCACGACCGACACGTTCCGGCTCCTGATCGTCGGCTACCAGCCGGCCCAGATCGACAGCGACCGCCCCGCCGAGAACGTGGTCCCGCCCTTCTTCTGGATCTCCCCGGAGTTCAGCGACGCCCAGTGGCCGCTCCGCTTCGAGGCGCCGATCCCCGAGGGGTTGCGCTTGCTCGCGGTGCGTGACATCGACGGCAACGGCCACCCCAGCGAGGCGGACCGCCGCAGCGCGGTGATGCCCACGGACAAGGGCAAGGAGCTCAGCTTCGTCATCGACCGCAACTTCATCGACGGCGGCAGCGCCGACGCCGTGCCCCGCGTGGAGCGGCCCACCGGCGAAGTCGACCCGGTCCCGGGGCAGACCCGGCAAGAGGTGCCCCCTTCGGGTCTGGCGCTGTCCCCGGGGGGCATGGAGATGCAGCCGCGCACGGTGCGCGCGACCTCAGGAACGCCCGCCCGCAAGCCGGAGCCGGGGCAGAAGCTGATGATCGTCGGCTTCGTCGAGGGCGGCCTCAAGGACGGCCTCCCCGTCTCGGGCACACGGCCCGCGTACTTCTGGAACAAGCCCCACGCCTCCAAGGAGTGGCCGCTGGAGCTGGCGGCCGTGCCGCTGCCCACCGGGTTGGATCTGATTGTCGTGCTCGACACCGACGGGGACGGGATGCCGAGCCCGAAGGACCTGGCGGCGGAACCGCTGCTCGGCTTCGAGCCGCCGCCCGTCGATCAGGTCGTGGAGATCCTGCTGGACCGGTCGTTCGCCCCCGAGGAGGTCGCTGGCGGCGACGGAGGCGATGGGGGCGACGGCGACGGGGATGACGACGACGGGGGCGAAGGGGGCGACGGCGAGATGCCAGATCCCGGGGAGTCCGCGGCCCGCGGCTCGCTCCGTCCGATCAACCTCGACAGCCAGCCCCGGGTGCCGTTCCTGCGCAACGGCGTGGTCATGATCGTCGGCTACGAGGCGGGCGACGTGGACCGCGGGAACCCGCGCGAGGGGGCGGTGCCGAAGTTCTTCTGGGCGAGTGAGAATCTGCAGCTGACGTGGCCGCTCCAGATGGAGGTGCCGCTGCCGTCGGGAGGCCTGACGTTGTTCGTGGTGTTGGACCTGGACAGCGACCGTCGGCCGAGCCCGGGCGATCTCAGCAGCGACCCCTTCCCCGGCTTCGAGCCGGGGGATCCGGGGAAGGACCTGGAGGTCGTGCTCAACAAGGCGTTCGGCCTCGCCGGACCGTCGGACGTGCCCGGCACCGAGGGTGAGGACGAATGACCGACGAGTTGGTCCGCGCGATCACGAGCGACGGCCTGTACCGGCTGGCGTCCGCCTCGACCACCGACCTGGTGACCGAGGCGATCCGCCGCCACAAGCCCTCCCCGATGGGGGCCCTGGCGCTGGCTCGGTCGCTGACCGCGGGCGTGCTGCTGAGCGTCGCGGAGAAGGAGTTTCACCGCATCGGAGTCCAGTGGGTGGGCCGCGGACCGGTGGGCACCATCCACGTCGACGTGCGCCCCGCGGGGCGCGTACGGGGCTACCTCAGCCACCCGATGACGATGTCGCCGACGCTGCGCGACTACGTCGGTCCGGGGGCGATTCAGGTCATCGAGCAGCAGGAGTCGGGGCGGTTCACGCAGGGCTCGCTGCCGATGGACACCCACGAGATCGACTCCGACCTGGGAGCCTGGCTCCGTCGCAGCGAGCAGGTCCCCAGCCGTCTCCGCGTGTTCACCGAACTGGATGAGATCGGCACGCCCGTCTCGACCGCCGGAATCCTCGTGCAGACGCTGCCCGGTGGCGCTGCGGACGTGCTCCTCAGCGACGAGGGACCGATCGCGCAGGCGGTGCTGGATCGATCGCTGGATGCCCGACTGGGTCCGATGGACCTGGCCCGCGCGGCGCTGCCGGATGAGCAGCTGACGGAGCTGGGCCGGGAGGCGCTCGGGTTCGTCTGCGAGTGCAGCGTGGACCGGGTGGAGCGGGGCGTGAGCCTGCTCGGCCCCGAGGATCTGCAGGAGATGATCGAGGCCCAGGAGGAGGCGAAAGTGCGGTGCGACTTCTGCGCCGAGCGCTACGTCGTCGGGATCGACCGCCTCGCGGTCATTCGTCAGACGCTTCTGACTTCGAACTGACGACGATCTTGCCGTCGACCACGTCGACGAGCGCGACGCCGCCGCCCACCAGCGAACCGAACAGCAGCTCGTCGGCCATGGGCTTCTTGATGTGCTCGTGGATGACCCGAGCCATCGGGCGGGCGCCGAACTTGCTGTCGTAGCCCTCCTTGGCGAGCCAGTCCTTGGCAGCGTCCGTGATCTCCAGCTGCACCTTCTTGTCGGCGAGCTGGCCGTCGAGCTCGTGGATGAACTTGTCGACCACGCGCCGGACCACCTCGGGGGGCAGCGAGCTGAACATGACGACCTTGTCGAGTCGGTTGCGGAACTCTGGGCTGAAGGTCCGCTCCAGCGCCTTGTTGCCGCCCTTGGGCTTGCCCGCCAGCTCGGCGCCGCCGAAGCCGACACCGGACCGTGCCAGCTCCCGGGCGCCCGCGTTCGTCGTCATGATGATGACCACGTTGCGGAAGTCGGCCTTGCGGCCGTTGTTGTCCGTCAGCGTGGCGTGGTCCATCACCTGCAGCAGGATGTTGAACAGGTCGGGGTGGGCCTTCTCGATCTCGTCCAGCACCAGCACCGAGTGCGGGTTCTTGACGATCGCGTCGGTCAGCAGACCGCCCTGGTCGAAGCCGACGTAGCCGGGAGGCGCACCGATCAGGCGCGAGACCGCGTGCTTCTCCATGTACTCGGACATGTCGAAGCGGAGGAACTCGACGCCCATGACGACGGCCAGCTGACGCGCCAGCTCGGTCTTGCCGACGCCCGTGGGGCCGGCGAAGAGCAGGTTGGCGATCGGCTTGTCCGGCGCCTTGAGTCCCGATCGGCCGAGCTTGACCGCGGAGGCGACCGTCTCGACCGCCTCGTCCTGGCCGAAGATCAGCAGGCCGAGGTCCCGCTCGAGGGTGCGCAGCTTCTCCTTGTCGTCGGAGCTGACCGACTTGGGCGGGATGCGCGCCATGCGGGCGACGATCTCTTCGATGTCCTTGGGCCGCACCGTCTTGCGGCGCTTGCTGTCCGGCTGCAGGCGCATGCGCGCGCCGGCCTCGTCGATGACGTCGATCGCCTTGTCGGGGAGGTGCAGGTCATTGATGTACCGCGCCGCCAGGTCCGCCGCCGTCTGGAGCGCCGCGTTGGTGTACTTCACCCCATGGTGCGCCTCGTAGCGCTCCTTGAGGCCGCGCAGGATCTTGTAGGTCTCCTCCGCCGTCGGCTCGACCACGTCGATCTTCTGGAAGCGCCGCGCCAGCGCACGGTCGCGCCCGAAGGCCGCCTTGTAGTCGGTGAAGGTCGTGGAGCCGATGCAGCGCAGTTCGCCGTTGGCGAGCGCCGGCTTGAGCATGTTGGAGGCGTCCATCGTGCCGCCGGAGGTCGCGCCCGCGCCCACGACGGTGTGGATCTCGTCGATGAAGAGGATCGCGTTGTCCTCCTCGGACAGCGCCTTCATCAACGCCTTGAGCCGCTCTTCGAAGTCGCCGCGGTAGCGGGTCCCGGCGAGCACGGCGGACATGTCCAGGGCGTAGACCTTGGCGCCGACGAGGATGTCCGGGACCTTGCCCTCGGAGATCTTCAGCGCGAGCCCCTCGGCCAGCGCGGTCTTGCCCACGCCGGGGTCGCCGACGAAGACCGGGTTGTTCTTGCGGCGCCGGCACAGCACCTGGAGGGCGCGCTCGATCTCCAGGGAGCGGCCGATGAGCGGGTCGATCTTGCCGGCTTTGGCCTTGGCCACGAGCTCGGTGCAGAAGGACGCGAGCGGATCGTCGACCGCGCCGCCGCCCTCGCCGTCGTCGCCAGCGCCGGTGGGGACGCGCGGGTCCTCCTTGCCCGCGACCTTGCTGATGCCGTGGCTGACGTAGTTGACGAGGTCGAAGCGGCGCACGTTCTGCGACTCGAGCACGTAGACGGCGTACGACTCCGCCTCGCGGAACATCGAGATGAGCAGGTGCCCGGCGTCGATGTTGTCGCGGCCGCTGCTGCGCATGTGCATGGCGGCGCGCTGGAGCACGCGCTGGAAGCTCATCGTCTGCTGCGGCTCCCGATCGCTGCCCTTGGGCAGGCTCGGGACCTGGCTCTCCAGGTACTCGATCAGCTCGGCGCGCAGCCGTTCGATGTCGGCCCCGGCCGCCTCCAGGCACTCGATTCCGCGGGGATCGTCGAGCATGGCGAACAGCAGGTGCTCGAGCAGCAGGTACTCGTGCCGGCGGGCGAGCGCGGCCTCGAGGGCGCGTCGCAGCGTGTCTTGGAGTTCTTGAGTCAGCATGGGGTCGCCTTGCAGGTAATCATCCGTCGCCCGGGAGTCCAGGGGCAAGGGCCAATCGACGTGCAATGATCGCACGACGTGTCGGAGAACCTGAGGACTGCGTGCAAATGGGCGGTCGCGCTGCCGTTCTTGCTGCTGCCGATCTCGCTCACCATCGACGCTCCAGATGTGCACGGCGGCTACGGAATTCACCTCCGGCAGGCGGGAGCGCTGGCCGTGGCGGGGGCGACGCTGGCGATCATGGCCGGTGCGTGGGGCCGCCTCGAAGCGCAGGAGCGGGCTCGTCCGTGGATGACGGCGCTGCTGCTTCTGATCCCCTGGCTGCTCGTCGGGCACGGCCTCGTGGTCTTCGGCTCGTGGCTCGCCGACCTGGTCACCGCGTACGACCCCTCCGCCCGCCAGGGTGGCGGCGGCCTCAAGCCCTGGACTCGGATCGTGGTTGCCTTGGCGGCGGCCGCCGTGGGCGTGCAGGCGGGGCGCAAACCGTCGGCGCCGAAGGTCGCGGGGGCGATGCTCGTCCTGATCGCAGGGATCGCGGCCAGTCGCGCGATCGGCACCGGCGCCACGTCCGACCTGGGTCTGCTGCCGGAGCTTCCCGCCCTCGGCGCCGCGCTCCTGACAGCCGTCGTGTTCCGCTGGCACCGGGGCACGCTGGAGGGGTCCCCCACGGACCTCGCCGTGACCGTGGTGCGGCTCGTCCTGGGGGCTGTCGTGGGCTACGTCAGCGCCGTCGTCCTGGGGGCTGTCGGAGCGTCGATGCCCGCGGCCTGGGGAGCCGCGGGAGAGGCCGCCGACGTCCCCGGGTTTGCCCTCGGCTGGGTCGCGCTGAGCGTGGTCGCGGCCTGGCGACTGCCGTCCGAAGAGGAGCCCATCTGGGTGCTCGGCACCCTCGGGTGGGGGGCCGCCTCGGTCCTGGGAGGCGTAGCCACGGGCTTCGTCGCCCTCCCCGAGATCGTCTGCTTCGGGATCGTCGTGGCGATCCTGTTCACTGATTCGGGCCCTCGCGACGGTCCGTGGAAGCTCGCGCTCCTGGGACCGGTGCTCTTCGGGCTGCTCATCGGGGCCCCGCTGTCGCGCTACAAGGCGGACGGCTTCGGACTGGCCGTCGCCCCGGCCACGATCGCCGCCATCGGCTCCTTCGCCCTCGCGGCGGCCTTGGGTCTGTTGGTGCTGCTGTCCCTGGAGCGGGTGCGGTCGGCGCCCTTGATCGGCGTGCTCGTCAGCCTGCTCATGATCCCCGTGCTGCTGATCTACCCGAGCATCGCCTGGGGGCTGACCCCGGTCCCGCTGGTGGTGGCGTATGTGGCCGCGGTCGCGCTGTGCTTCCATCCGAAGGTCCCGATCGCGGCCGCGGGGCTGGGGCTCTGGTACGCCTGCTTCGCGCTGGTGGCGGTCTTCAAGCTCGGCCCGTCACCCGCCGACTGCGCCGAGCTCGAGGGCGAACTGCTCCTTGCCGCCGAGGCCGGCGCCCAGCCCTACGACGTGATCCCCACCGAACACGGCGTGCTCGCCAGCTTCAAGCGGATCGACCGACGCGGCGGCTACTTCGAAGTCGTCGCTCCCTCCGATTTGAGCCGCCGATCCCGATTCGAGACGCGGCGGGCCGAGGGCGATGGCCCGCTGTGGCCCGAGCGGCTGGAGCGGGATCCGCGCAGCGGCCTGATCTGGTCTCAGGTGCTCGGCATCGGCGCGTACGGCATGTGGGAGGTGTCGGTGCAGCCGGGGCCGCAGCTGGTGGTGGTGCGACGTCGGCCGATCGAGTGGGAGCCGGGCAACCCCGTGATCGACACGATCCGGAACCGGCTCGTGCTCACCTACGTGCCCAACCGGGGCGCGTGGAATCCGCTGATCCAGGGGATCGAGCTCGACTCCCTCGAGGCCGTCGACGGCCCCTGGAAGAGGCAACCACGGCTCGAGATGGCCGACTTCGTCGCCTTCGATGAGGCGGCGGACCGGTTCTACGTGCCCGCCGTGGTCGGCATGCGGGGCTTCGTGCTGAACGAGTACGACGGCGATCTGAAGATCATCCGATCCCGGGTGCAGTTCCACCCGTCGGTCGGCCTCGCCGGCGACGCGGGCATCCTCTGGCTCACGAACCCGCTGGGCGGGACCCTCGAGGTGCTGAAGGATCTGGAGGTCATCCAGACGATCGATGCGGGCCGGTTCCCCCGCGATCTCCTGGTCGATCCCGACCGCCGCCGCCTGTACGTCGGCGCCTACGGCAGCGGCGACGTGCACGCGTACGACATCAACAAGGACGGCACCCTGACCGAGGCTTCGGCCACGTCGGTGGGATCACTGCTGCGGGGAATCGGGCTCGATCCGAGGACCGGCGATGTCTACGCCGCCTCCGGCTGCGGCGTCTTCCGCGTGCAATACCGAGGCGCGCAACGCCCCTGACGCGCCCTCGTCGGTCCTGCCACCCCGTCGCGGCGTCCTCGTCCTTGGCGGGGGCCCTACCCCGCCTTCGTCCTCGTCCTACCGACGGTCCGGCAGTCCTCGCCGATCATCGCGCCGGAGCGTCGCCCGACTCGGTTATTCGGGCTCCATGGTGCACTGAAGCGGGAACTCGTGACGCTCGGCGGTGGCGAGCACTGTTTGCACCTTCGTCTCCGCGATCTCGTAGCTGAAGACGCCGGCGACGCCGATGCCCGTGGTGTGCACGTGGAGCATCACCTGCGTGGCGTCGACCTCGCTGAGGTGGAACAGCTGCTGAAGGATGGCGACGACGAACTCCATCGGCGTGTAGTCGTCGTTGTGAAGCAGCACCTTGTACAGGCGCGGCTTCTTCGTCTTTTCCTTCTTCCGGGTCTTTAACTGACCGTCTTCTCTGGGGTCGCGGCTGGCCATCGGCCGAGCATAATAGTCCTCCGCATGAGGCTTGCCATCGCAGACGGCGTTACGTCGATCGATCCCGCCGCCTGGGACCGCCTGAACACCGCCCCCTCACCCTTTTGTGAGCACGCGTTTCTCAAGGCGCTCGAGACCTCCGGATCGGTGGGGCCGGGGACCGGCTGGGTGCCCCTGTTTCCCACCCTGTGGGAGGGCGACGAGCTGGTCGGCGCAGCGCCCGCGTACGTCAAAGAACACAGCTACGGCGAGTACATCTTCGATTGGTCGTGGGCCGACGCGTCGCAGCGCGCGGGGCTGCCCTACTACCCCAAGTTGGTGGTCGCGGTGCCGTTCACGCCGGCGACCGGGCGCCGCCTGCTCGTCGCGCCGGGGAGCTCGGACGAAGTCCCCCGCCTGCTCGCCCGCGGGCTCGGCGAGATCGCTCAGACCATCAACGCCTCGTCCATCCACTGGCTGTTCGTGCTGGAGGAGGAGCAGCAGCTCCTGGCGGATGAGGGCTACACCCCCCGGATCACGCTGCAGTACCACTGGCGCAACCGCGGCTGGTCGACGTTCGAGGACTACCTCGGGTCGATGAAGAGCAAGCGCCGGCGGGAGATCCGGCGGGAGCGTCGCAAGGTCGAAGGGGTGGAGGTGCGCGTGGTCGCGGGCCCCGACATGAGCGACGCGGAGTGGGCCTCCGTGGACCGCTTCTACCGCAACACCGCCGCCCGCAAGTGGGGCCAGCCGTACCTGGAACCCAGCTTCTTCGAGGCCATCCGCCAGACCTTCGCCCACCGGGTGCAGTTCACCGTCGCCTACAAAGACGGCGAACTCCTTGCCGGCGCGCTCGGCTTCCGCCGCGAGGACGCGCTGTACGGCCGCTACTGGGGTTGCGACGAGCGCATGCGGCAGCTGCACTTCGAGACCTGCTTCTACGCCCCCATCGAGCACTGCATCAACGAGGGGATCCAGCTGTACGAGGCGGGCGCGCAGGGCGAGCACAAGATCGCTCGCGGGTTCGAGCCGTCGCCCGTGCGGAGCTCCCACTGGATGGGCCACGCGGGGCTGCGCGCGGCGGTCGACGACTTCCTCGCGCACGAACGGCGGGGAAGCGAGATGAGCATCGAGCGGTTGGCCGCGCACCTGCCCTACGCGGCCCCCTGATCAGTCGATCGAACCGCCGCAGCTGCTGCCCGCACCGGCGGTGCAGCCGAAGCAATGGGGGGCCGTCACGATGGGCCGGCCGGCGAGGTCCGAGAAGGACTTCAGGTCTCCCAACCGACGTCCGTCCTGCAGTGGCATCTCCAGCATCTGGTTGAAGTCGCAGTCGTACAGCTGACCGTCCCAGCTGATGCTGATGAGGCTTCGGCACATCAGCCCCTCGACCGTCGCGGGGTTGAAGCTGTCCAGCAACAACTGGTTGTAGTCCGCGAGCCGCCCGCTGCGCTGCAGGTCGTGCCGGAACCGCTTGATCGGCATGTTGGTGATGGTGATGAGCTCGTCGAAGTGCAGCCCGAAGTCGTCGAAGAGGCGCTTCTTGTAGTCCCCCTCGAGCTTCTTGGCGGGCGGCGGAAGGAACGGTCCGCCCGGGTTGTAGACGAGGTCGAGCTTCAGCCCGGTGCCCCGCCCGTAGCCCGACTCGTTGAGCTTGCGGATCCCTCCGATGCTCTTGTTGAAGACCCCGCCGCCGCGCTGCTTGTCGACGTTCGCCTCGCTGTAGCAGGGCATCGATGCGACGACCTCGACCCGCTCCTGCACGAGGAAGTCGATGAGGTCCTCCTGGCCGGGTTCGAACAGCACCGTGAGGTTGCACCGGTCGATCACCCGCGCGCCCCGGCCGCGCGCCGCGCGCACGAGGCGGCGGAAGTTGGGGTTCATCTCGGGGGCGCCGCCGGTCAGGTCGACGAGATCCAGCCTGGGAGTCGCCTCCATCAGACGGATCAGCTCGTCCGCGGTCTCCCCGGTCATCTGCTCGGTCCGCCGGGGGCCCGCGTCGACGTGGCAGTGGTGGCAAGCCTGATTGCACAGCTTGCCGACGTTGATTTGCAGCCACGTCAACTCAGCCGCCTCCAGGGGAGGCAGTCCGGCGTCTCGGAGGGTCGTTTGGAAATCGAGCATGGGTCGGGCGAAAAGTGGCACGGCGGATTCCTGTGATCCAGTCTCGTGGTTTGCCCGTATGTAACAGCGTCCCTACTCGCGAGGCGTCAAGTTGAGTCCTGTTGACCGATTTGAGAGACTCTCGCGGACTTGCGTACCCCGATCTCGCGATCCGGGACCACAGAGGAGGATGAGATGAGGATGACTGCATTGAGAAGCGCCGGGTTCGTCGCGGCTCTCGTCGCGGGCGGACTGGGTCTTTGGATGGGAATCTCCCCGTCCGACGCAGCCGACCACGCCGAGGCTCCCGGAGCGGCTGCTGACGCGGCTGCTGACATTGCCGACTACTACGCCTGGCACACCGACGATGAGACCACGGTGCACATCGTGACGTGGGCATCGGTGCTGAACCAGACCGAGGTTCCCCAGTTCGACGACGCGGTGCTGGTCAGCCTGCACCAGGCGTTCCCCGAGAAGACCGGCGAGTTTGCCGATCTCGACCCCGACGTTTCGGCGCACGCCCGGTTCGGCACGAACTCGGCCGGCGACTGGGGCGTCCAGGTGACCATCACCAGCCCCGTCGGCGACATCGTGATTTCGGGTCCCGTGGGTGAGCCGCTCGTCGACGAATTCGGCGCGGGCGTCACCGTCTGGGCCGGCGCTGCCGACGACCCCTTCTTCTTTGACCTCCAGGGCTACACGGACACGATCACCACGGGTGACCTGTCCTTCACCGGCACGGACGCGCTCGCGGGCGCCAATGTGACCGCTCTGGTGATCGAGGCTCCGGCCTTCTCCCCCCTCATGCACACCTGGGCCACCACGGCTCGGGACACCAATTAGGAAGGGGCGTAGATCATGATCAAGTTCAACTGGCTCTACATGTGCCTCGCCCTCGTCTTGTCCCTCGGCCTCATGGGCTGCCCGGCCGACGACGACGATTCGTCGGCCGACGACGACGACGCCTCCGACGACGATGACGCCACCGACGACGACGACGCCACCGACGACGACGACGCCACCGATGACGACGACGCCACCGACGACGACGACGCCGTCGACGAGTTCGTGTTCTCCTTCACCCCCTTTGAGGACTACACGCGCGTCGACCGCGCCGGCATGCCGGCGGTCGCGACCGTGCTGATCACCGACAAGGACGCCTACAACCAGGGTTCGCCGACCGGCGATGTCGAGCCCTCGAACCCCTTCGTGGGTGAGATCGTGGCGACGTTGACCGCGCTGCACGGCGATCTCGAGGACGACTTCGCGGACGCGGGGCTGGACACCTGCGTGGACGGCACCGTGGCCGATGCCAACCTGGACGTGACTCCCTGCCTCGCGCAGGAAGTTGGCCCCGGGCTCACGGTGCTGAGCCTGGTGATCCCCGACACGATCATGATCGCCTTGGAGGACGGGACGGGCAGCCCGCTTGCCTCCGGCTTCCCCAACGGCCGTCGCCTGACGGACCCGGTCATTGACGTCACCCTCGCGGCGCTGCTCCTCGACCTGGCGAACGCCCCCGCGGGCGCCGCCTCGCTGGTCGGTACGAACCCCGCCGCCAACGACGTCCCGTTCCAGGCCGGGTTCCCGTACCTCGCCCCGCCCCATGAGGACACCGGCGACGACGACGACTCGGCCGGCGACGACGATGACGACGACGACTCGGCTGGCGACGACGATGACGACGACGACTCGGCTGGCGACGACGACGACGACGACGACTCGGCGGACGACGACGACTCCGCAGGGTAGTCCAAACGTCTAGCTGACACGTAGAGAAGTCAGGCCGCCCCGGGGGTTCGCCCCTGGGGCGGTCTGCGTTTTGGAGGAGTCATGGGTTTGAGAGCCGTCATCGTCATCGTCGCCGCTGTCCTGCTGCCCGCCTGCGGGAACCCGCCTGCGGAGCCCACCCCCGAGCTGGCTGCCGAGCCGGCGGTGGAGGCCTGGAGCCCGCCGGAGTTCCGCGGACGTCCGTGGGCCGACGAGCTCGGCTCCACCGACACCACCATCGAGCGAGCGGAGGCCAAGGCCGACGCTTCCGCCACCGACTGGCTCTCGCTGCAGACGGCGGCCGGAGCGCTGCTGTCGCGGGCTCGACTGACCGGCAGCTACGACGACTACGCCCGCGCGGAGGCGGTGGTGGGGCGTGCCTTCGAGCGGGCGCCCGAGGGCTCCGGTCCGATCGCGACCCGTGCCTCCCTCAACTACAGCCTCCACCGGCTCGATCGCGTGGCGCCGGACCTGGATCGCATGGAGGCACTGCCGCCGGCGATTCGGGTGCGGCCCTACGACCTGGCGCTGCGTCGCGGCTCGCTGGCGATGGAGTTGGGGGACTACGAAGCGGCCCGGGCGCTGCTGCAGGAGTCCGTGGACGGCAAGCGCACCCTCCCGTCGCTGTCGACGCTGGCGCTGTGGTTCTGGAAGACCGGCGATTTCGAGGTCGCCGAGGAGCTCTACCGGGAGGCGTTCGCCGTCTACCACGGCCGCAACAGTCAGCCTGTGGCGTGGCTGCACCTGCAGCTGGGGCTGCTGGACCTGGACCGGGGCCGCTGGGACGAGGCGATGGAGCACTACACCGCCGCGGGCGAGGTGTTCCCCGGCTGGTACCTCGTGGACGAGCACGTCGCGGAGATCCTGACCCTGACGGGGCGGACCGACGAGGCGATCGCGATCTACGAGCGGGTGATCGAGTCCACGGGGAACCCCGAGTTCATGGACGCGATGGCCGGCATCGAGGCCGAGCGGGGCAACGACGAAGCGTCCGCCGCCTGGATCGCTCGGGGCGACGAAGCCTACGGGTTGCAGCTGGCGGCCTTCCCCGAGGCGGCCTACGGCCACGCCCTGGGCCACTACCTGGAGTTCGGCGACCCCGCCGTGGCGGTGGAGATGGCGACGAAGAACCACGCCATCCGGCCCAACGGCCAGGCCCGGGTGTGGCTTGCCGAGGCGCTGCTGGCGGCCGATCGGGCGCCCGATGGCGTGGCCGTGGTGGAGGAGGCGCTGGCCGGTCCGTACCGCAGCTCCGACCTGCACGTGGCGGCGTCGGGCTGCTACGGGGCGATGGGCGACAAGACCCGCGCCGACGAGCACCGGGCCCTCGCCCTCGCGATCAACCCGCACGCGTTCGACTAGGTCTTCCTTTGCTTTTAGTCTGCACGCGGTGCAGTACGCGATCACCGGAGCGACAGGTCTGATCGGGGCGGCGTTGGCCGCTTCCGTGACCGCCGATGGGAGCCGCGCGGTCGGCATCAGCCGCTCCCCGGAATCGGCCGCCGCTCGCGTTCCCGCCCTGGAGGCGGCGTTCGCCCCCGACGACGCCGACGCCTACCGGGGGAGGGACGCCGTCGTGCACCTCGCGGGCGAGCCCGTCCCCGGCTTGTGGACGAAGGCGAAGAAGGCCCGCATCCGCGACAGCCGCGTCGACGGAACCCGCCGCCTGGTCAGCCTCATCGGCCAGCTCCCCTCGTCCGAGCGGCCCAGGGTGTTGGTCTCGTCCTCGGCGGTCGGGTTCTACGGACACCGGGGGGATGAAGAGCTCGACGAAGACAGCGCCCCCGGCGACGACTTCCTCGCGGGCGTCTGCAAGGACTGGGAGGCCGAAGCGCTGAAGGCGCGCGACCTCGGCGTGCGGGTGGTGCTCGTCCGCAGTGGCATCGTGCTGTCGCCCCACGGCGGCGCCCTCAAGCAGATGCTCCTGCCCGCGAAGCTCGGCCTCACCGGTCCCCTCGGCGGCGGCCGGCAGTGGTGGAGCTGGATGCACCTGAACGATGCCGTGCGGCTGTTTCGCTTCGGCGCCGAGACCGAGGTCGAGGGTCCCCTGGCGGGGGCGAGCGGGAACCCGGTGAGCCAGCGGGAGTTCGCCCGTACCCTCGGCCGGGTGCTCCGCCGGCCCGCGTTCCTCCCCGCGCCGGGGTGGCTGCTCAAGCTGGTCCTCGGCGGGTTCGCCGTCGAGGTCCTGACGAGCAAGCGGCTGCTGCCGCGGCGGACGACGGAATCCGGCTTTGCCTTCGATCACGCGACCCTGGAGCCCGCGCTGCGGGATCTGCTCGCCCGGTGAGCCGACGTCAGGCGGCGTCGGGATCCGGGGGAGTGCTGGCGGCTTCCGCGGCCGGTCGGACAGGCATCTTCCACAGACCGCCCACCGAGCCCTGACGCCACGCCCAGCGAACCCACTTGAAGGTCGCCCCGGCAAGCCACAGCGCCCACACGAGCATCACCACGCGCCAGACCCACAGGGGGAGCCAGAGCACCCACGGGGGCACAAACTCTCCGGCGGTTCGGTCCTGGTACCAGGCGAGGTGCGAGCCGTAGCTGCCCGCCCCGTCGACCTGCATGTCGGGCTGGAACAGCAGCCCCTCGTAGACCGCCCAGTACATGCACAGCAGGGCGATGCCGGTGAGCCCCACGAGCGCCACCTGCAAGAGGTTGTGGCGCCACCACTCGAGGTCGGCTTGTTTGCCTCGGAGCCCCACCGCGATGAGCCAGATCACGACCACCACGGGGGCGACGATCGGCACCTGCGTCATGCCCAGGCCGAGGATGAACCAGTCGTGCGTCTTGACCTCGGTGGTGGGCGCGTAGCGTCCCAGCAGGAAGGCCGCCAGCAGCAGCACGAGCACCGACTGCCACAGCGTGACGACGGCACCCCAGGAGGGTCCGCCGGCCCACAGCAGCCACTTGTTGTCGGGCACGTCGATGGTGGTGAGCACGTTGGCGCCGCCGCTGCTCAGCGTGACCTGGGGAGCCTCGAGGGTGACCCCGGGGACGAGGTCCTGGCGCCACCGCACGGCGATCGAGTGAGCGCCCGGTTCGGCGCTCCAGGTGAGCTTCCCGGACTCGGCCTGGATCGGCAGATCGACCCCGTCGACGGTGAAGGAGGTGACCTGCCCGTCCGAGGGGATGGTGACGCTCTGCTCACCGCCCTGGCTGGAGCGCAGCGTGAAGGTCAGCACGGACTCCAGCACGCGCCGGCCGGGGTGCAGCTCGAGCTTCGCCTCGTCCATGGTCGAGGTCGCGCCTTCGCTGGGGGTCGGACGTCCGAAGTCGAGCGTCACGGACTCGCCCGGCCAGGGGAGCCATGCGGGGGACCAGCGTCCCGCCTCCATGTGTCGGACGGGCGCCAGGCCCGCCGCGCTGCAGCTCCAGATCGGGGCGCAGTCCAACTCCCACCGCTCGGTCCAGCCGACGTTCTCGGGGGCCGTGAGCACGAGCTGTTCGGCGTCGGCGAGGGTCGAGTCCCAGGCTCGGCTGGATTCGTTGGCTTCCAGCGTGACGAGGGCGAACTCGCCTTCGATGGGGATGCCCGCCGACGTGACGGACTCGCCCGGCAGCAGCGGCACGCGGGCGCGCACGACGGAGCCGGCGGGGCCGAGGCGGACGAGCTCGTTGTGGACCAGCCAGGGGATGCCGAGGTCGAGTTCGCGCCGAAGCTCCAGCCACGGGGGCAGATCCACGTCGGCCTCTTCGGGGCCGTCGCCCACCGACTCCAGGGGGCGGGAGCGGGAGAGGCGAACCGACTGCGGGGGGGCGGCGTCGGCGCGGTAGCCGTCGATCGCCCAGCCCTCGCCGGCCCACGAGAGCACGCGGGGGAGGGCGGAGAACTGGAGCGCGACCTCGTCCCGGGCGGGGCCCTGGGCGATCACGCGGTGGATGCCGGCTTCGACGCGGACGGCGAGGTAGCCGCGGTCGTTCAGCCGCCGCACCGCGGAGGTCGGCCTGCCGTCGATGGTCACGGACGTCGGCATCCACGCGGTGTCGGGGCCGGGGATGATGAACGCGCCGGCGGCCTGAGCGTGGACCTCGGCGTCGACCCGGAGGCCTCCCGGGCCCGCCGTGAGCTCGATGGACGGCACCTCGATGCAGGTCTCGCCGCAGTCGGGCCTGGCTGCCAGCCGGTTCGTCAGCTCCCGGAGGATCGGCTCGCCAGGCGTCTCCAGGATCGGCTCCTCGGCGGTGGCGAACGTGGGGATCAGCATCAGCGCCAGCGCGGCCACGGCGGCGGCGGCCTGCGCGGGTGGGGGGGCCGGGGTGCCGTCGTCGCCGGCCGGGCGCGGGGCCTGGTTTCGGCGGGGGTCGCAGAAGCGGAGCATGAGCGCCACGAGCCCCAGCACGCGGAGGATCGACAGCAGCAGATCGGCCCACGGGGGCAGCAGGATGAGGCGCAGCTCGTGCCCCGCGGCGACCGGTCCGTTCCAGCCCAGGGCGTAGGTGTTCCACTTCCACTTGGGGAGCCCCGGTCCGGTCTGCACGACCGCCTGGGGATCGACCTGGGAGGAGCGGGCGGGGGCCTTCTTGGCGGGCGCCTGGCTCTGCACCCGAGGACGCCGGGAGGACTCGTCGAGCTCCCAACCGGCGTCCTCGGCGGGCGCCTCCTCCTGGATGGCGTAGGAGTAATCCGAGGGGGCCGCGGCGTCACCGCCCATGCCGTAGCCGGGACCGCCGCCCCAGCCGGCGCCCTTGCCCTCCATGAAGTAGCCGGAGGTGTAGGGGCCGGTGCCGTGGTGCTCCAGCTGGGGGAAGACACCGGTGGTGATCTGGTTCCACGAGAAGACGAGCACCTGGAGCGCGAGCCCGAAGGCGAAGACCCAGCGGAACGCGATCGCGACCTTCGCCACGACGCCGTCGCTCAGCGCGCCGATGAGGGCGTGAGTCGCGAGCAGCACCAGCCACCACGCCTGCGGGCAGATCGGCTCGTGCCAGGCGAGGCCCAGGACGATCAACGCGAGGGCGCCCCAGCGCAGGTCCATCACCTTCCAGGTGACAAGGGCGATGAGGAGGAGGAAGAAGAGGTCCAGCAGCGACCACGCGTCGATCCACGTGCCGTCGGCGACGTCGACCCCGGTGGTGGCCAGCACCGACCAACCCGGGGGCAGGTTCAGCTGGGCGGTGAGGCGGCTGGCGTCCCGGTTCCAGCCGACCGCGGGGAGCGCGCCGGCGGCGGGGTAGGCGAGCTCCGCGACCATGGTGAGCGCCCCGGAGCGGACCTCGACCCCGGCGTCGCCTCCGTCGAGGTGGCCGATGACCCGATCCTGGCTTCCGACCCGCACGTGGCCGAGCTCGCCGTTGCCGAGGAGCTCGAGGCGGCCGCCTTCGTTGAGGGTGCCGCCGACGTTGTCGCGCACGATGAAGGACTTGCCCGAGTCGACGAGCCAGAGCTCGCGGTCGACGTTGACGGTGTCGGGCGGGGGCTCGGCTTCGCCCCGCCGCAACTCCACGAGCTTCAGGGAGCCGCCGCGGGCGATGCGCCAGGCCGGCAGCGAGCGCCAGTCCTCGTCCAGTGAGGTGCGCTGGGGATCGACTCCGGGGGCGCCTTCGAGGCGCACGGCGCGCACCGCGGGGGAGGCGCTGAAGACCCAGATCTCCTCCTCGGGCCAGCGGTCGTCGGTGGTCGGAGCGGCCAGCTCGGCGACGGGGCCGGTGCTGCGGGCGCGGATGGTGACGGTCTGATCGCCGGGCCTCAGCTGCACGCGCAGGTGTCCCTGGGCGTCGAGGCGGGCGGGGAGGGTGGAGTTCAGCGAGATCGGCTCGGTCCCGGCCGGCAGCGCGACCCCGAGATCGACCTCGCGGGCCTTGCCGGAGACGCGGAGGCGGAGGCGGGTGGTGACGAGCACGGGCACGCCGTCGTCCAGCCGGCGGTGCACCTCGATGGCGAGCCGGTCCTCCTTGGCGGCGTCGGTGCGGCCGCCCTGAAGCCAGAGCGTGCCGTCGGCCTGCCGCCGCGGGAAAGCGACCGATTGGCCGGCCACGCGCACATCCAGCAGGGCGATCTGGCCGGGTACCGGGAGGGACTCGGGGAGGCGGGACCAGACGAACCGGCCGCGCACCACGTGGCTGCCGGGGGGGACCTGCACGTGCGGCGTCGCCCCCTTGTGCACCAGCAGCGCCGTCTGGCCGTCCAGCGTCACGTCCCGGGGCCAGCGGACCTCGTCGCCGGGGAGCGCGAGGTTGAGTTCGCGGTCGGCCTGCACGCTCAGGGCGAAGGTGCCGCCAGCCTCGTCCAGCCGGAGCGCCAGCTCACCGGGCCAGGCGCAGGTGCGGGCCCCCGCGACGATGGGGCAGTCGAGGTTGTCGTGACCGAACAGCGCCCAGTCGACCCACTCTTCGAGGGCGGGGGGGACGTCGGGGTCGGTCTGCGCAGAAGCCAGCGCGGGCAGCGCGATCAGGAACAGGACAGCGAGACCGCCGAGGGCGGTTGCACGATGGGTCATGGGAAGGCCCCTCCTCCGGGGCGTGAGTCTAGAGACTCAGGGCGCTGTCGGGGCGATCGACACCTGGGTCGACCGGGATGTTCCGACGCTAGGGGAGGATGACCTCGACCCGCGGCGTCACTTCCCGGGGATCCCCGGCGCAGCCGTTGTCGATGGCCGTGTCGGTGGTGTCGATCGGCTCCTGGGTGCCCGCGCAGCTCTGGCGCCACAGATCGAACCCGGGGCCGGATTCGATGGTCGTGTCATCCAGCATCACCGAGCTGGCGTGGAGCAGGACCCCGTCCAGGGGGACGTGGGTGATCGCGCAGCGCTGCAGGAGCAGACCGATGGCGCCTTCCCAGCGGGGGACCCCGTCCAGGGCCGCGACGATCGCTTCGACGCCGTCGCCGCTGATGCCGCTGTCGTCCAGCCGCGAGTCCCGGAAGACGTACAGGCCGGGGCCGCGCACGTAGACCGCGGGGCCGGCGTGGCCGGCGATGTCGACGTCGTCGATCTGCAGCTCGGCCAGTCCAGCCTCCGAGTAACCGAAGATGCCGACCCCGGCGGCGGGCTGGTCCAGCGTCGCGACGGTGCCCGTGACGGTGCCGCGTTCGAGCCGGACCGCGCCTCCATCCAGCACGGCGACCCCGGCGAGGGCGTTGCCGAGGATCGAGCAGTCCTCGCACACGATGGTCCCGCCGACCCCGGCCACGATCCCCGGACCGGCCCCGTCGGCGACCACGAGCCGCACGCCGAGCAGGTCGGCGCCGTCCTCGATGACCACGCCGATGCCCGAGCCCAGCTCTTCGACCTGCGTGCCCCGAATCTCACTGTCGAGGATCTCGATGGCGCTGCCGGCCCCTCGGGCGCGCACCCCGACCCGCAAGGCGTCGTCGACGACCGTCTGCTGCGCCACGATGCGGGCCCCGCCGTCGGCCTCCAGCCCGACGACGCGGGTGCTTCGAACCTCGCTTCGGAGCACGTCGATGCGCGTGTTGGACCCCGAGGCGACGATGCCCGCGTCGGCGTCCTCGACGACGACCTCCTCGAGCGCCAACTCGGTGGGCAGGCCGCCCTCCAGCTGGCCCGCGAAGCTGGCGGGGAAGCCGCCCCGGAGGGTCACGCGGCGGAGCGCGACGTCGCCCCCGAGCACCCCGATGGTCGGGGAGCCCAGGTCGGTGCCCTCGATGATCACGCCCTCGGAACAGCGGCCTTCGATGCGGAGGGCGGCGATGGCCCGACTGAACGAGAGCGAGCCGACGTACGTGCCCAGGTCGACGGCGATGACGTCGGCGGCGCCATCGGCGGCGAGCTCGACCCCCAGGGCGATCGTGTCGACGGGGTCGGCCTCGCTGCCGTCGCCGTCGGCGGCTCCCCAGGCGGCGACGTGGACCACGGCTCCGGTGCGGTCGATCCCGGCCCACGCACCCAAGCCGCAGCTGAGGGGGATGCAAACGCCATCCTCGAGGTGTTCACCTTGGGGGCAGGAGGTCGTATCGTCATCGTCCCCCGGGGGCGGGGCCGACGAGCAAGATGCGCCGACCGCCCCAGCAAGGAGCACGACGGCCAGCATGGGTGCCTTGGATCCCAACGACTTCGATTCTGTCACGTTCGACTGCTACGGAACGTTGATCGATTGGGAGACCGGCATCCTCGGCGGATTGGCGCCCCTGGTCCGCTCCCGCGGCATCGCCGTCGACGACGACCGGCTGCTGGAGTTGTTCGGCCAGCACGAGACCATCGTGCAGAACGAGCGTCCCCGGACCTACCGCGAGGTGCTGCAAGAGACCTTCGAGCGGATCGCCGACGCCCTCGGGTTCGTGCCGCTGCCGGGCGAGGAGACGAGTCTGGTGGACTCGTTCCCCCTCTGGCCGGCCTTCCACGACACGGTGCAGGCGCTGCACGTGCTCAAGGCGCGGTACTCCCTGAACATCCTCAGCAACGTGGACGACGCGTTGTTCGCGCGGACCCGGGAGCAGCTCCCCGGGGTGCCCTTCGACCACGTCGTGACCGCGGGGCAGGTGGGCGTCTACAAGCCGTCGCACGCGATGTTCCACGCCGCCCTGGAGCGCATCGGCACCCCCCGGGAGCGGCACCTGCACGTCGCGCAGAGCCTGTTCCACGACATCCAGCCGGCCACGCAGTTGGGCTGGACGACCGTGTGGGTGGACCGCCGGCACAACTTCGCCGGGCCCGGCGCGACCCCCCCGGCCCAGGCGACTCCGTCGATGGTCGTCCCCGATCTGGCGACGCTGGCGGCCTGGGCCTCCTGAGCCGGGAACGCGGACACCCAATGGTGCGAAGGCATCGCCGTGTATCCTCGCTCCAGCTTGGCCCGCATCCTCCCCGACGTACTCACCGAGGCTGACTTTCCGGCCGAGTTCGGGCGCTACACGCTGCTGGGAATCCTCGGCGAAGGGGGCATGGCGCGCGTCTTCAAGGCGGAGATGCAGGGGCCCGAGGGGTTCAAGAAGCGGGCGGCGGTCAAGATCGTGCGGTCCGCGCTGGCGGCCGACAACGAGCGGCTGCGCACCTCCCTGATCAACGAGGCGCGCCTCGGCGGGCTGCTGCACCACCCCAACATCGTCGACACCTACGACTTCGGCGACGTCGACGGGCTCCCCTTCATCGCGATGGAGTACGTGCGCGGCATCGGCCTCGAGCAGGTGCTCCACGCGGTTCAGCCGCTGCCCGCGGAGGTGGCGTTCGAGATCGCCGTGCAGATGTGCGCGGGGCTGGACCACGCTCACAACATCGAGGACGTCGAAGGCGTCACCGAGCTCGTCCACCGCGACCTCAAGCCGTCCAACGTGCTGCTGTCGCGCGACGGCCTCGTCAAGGTGATGGACTTCGGCATCGCCAAGGCCGCCGCCGTATCGGTGACCAACACCGCCACCGGCATGACGAAGGGGACGCCCTCGTACATGTCCCCGGAGCAGGTCAACGGCGAAGCGCTGGACCGGCGCTCGGACCTGTTCGCCGTGGGCGCGATCCTCTACGAGCTGTTCACCGGCAAGCGCCTCTTCATGGCCGACTCGTTGATGTCGATCCTGATGGCGGTGATGCAGGTCGAGGAGCGGCTCGATGCCTCGGGCGCGCTCGACGAGCTCGACATGATCGCGCTCGGGCTGACCGACGTGGTGCGCAAGTGCCTGCGCCGCAACGCCGCGGACCGCTGGGACGACGCCGCCGATCTCGAGCACCAGCTCAAGCTCCTGGCCCGCACGCTCGACCCGCCGCCGCCGCTGAAGAAGTGGACGCGGGAGCTGATGTCGACCCACGGGCTGGGCAACGTGGGCGAATCCAGCATCAACACGGCGCCGCCCCGGGTGGCGGGCGGAGTCGCGCCTCAGACCCTCGCCCCTCCGCCCGCCGCGGCTGCTGCTGCTGCTGCCCCGGTCACGCAGGTGCCGCCGACCCGCCAGCAGGTGCCGACCCAGCCGTCGGCCCCCGCCGCGGCCGCGGCTGCGCCCGAGCCGGTGCCGCCCACCCGGGTCCAGGTCCCGCCCCCCGCCCCGCCGACCACCGATCCGGTGCAGACCGCCGGGGCGCCGCCCGCGGGCACCCTGTGGATGGGCGACGAGCCCCCCAAGAAGGGCAGCCCCGTGCTGCTGATCCTGCTCGGCCTGCTGCTGGGCGGAGGCCTCGCCCTGATCGGAGCCATCGGCGCGTTCGTGCTTTTGGGCGGTGACGACGGGGGCGATGTCTACGTCTCCAACGACCTCCCCGAGGATCTCCCTCCGCTCGGGGCCGACCTCGAAGGTGACGCCGTCGCCGATCTGGGCGCCGAGGCGGAGCCCGCGACGGCCTCCCGACGACCCGCCCCCACGGTGCGCGAGACCCGCGAGCGGGTCAAGCCGCCCAAGGAGACGGCGCCGCCCCAGCCGACGCTGGAGCCGACCGCGCGGGAGACCCTCGCGGAGCGGACCCGGGAGACCACCCGCACCGGCAGCAGCAGCAGCTCCGAGCCGAACACCCCCAGCCAGCCGACGCTCACCGGCGTCAACGGGGAGCTCCGGGGGCGCGACGGCAAGGACGTCAAAGCGCGGTTCGTCGCGAACCTGAACGGTCCCTGCGAGGACCCGCAGGTGAACCTGCACTTCAACCCGCCCGGCGCGCGCTGGGTGAAGCGCTCGATGCAGGACGTCGGGGGCCGCTGGATGGTGGACATCCCGTTCGCGCCGAAGAACCAGGGCAAGGTCTACTGGTACGTGAAGGCGCACTGCGCCGGCAGCAAGCCGATCACCCACGGGAGCGAGGGCAAGCCACGCAAGCTGAAGGTCGAGTAGGCCGGCAGCGGGTGTTCGCGGCGATCGTCGGGATCGTCGTCTCCCTGGTGTTGGCCGAGGGGCTCGTCCGGATCGGCCTGGCGTGGACCGCGCCCGAGGCGCCCGTCGTTCCCAGCCACGTCGCCTGCGGTGACTGTCCGTGGCTGTTCGAACCCAACCTGGAGCACCCCGCCAACGCCGGTCGGTGGGCTGATCGTTCGCCTGACCTGTTGGTCCTCGGAGACTCGGTCGCCTTCGGCGAAGGCGTGCCCCCGGAGGCGACGTTCGCGGCCCGGATCGGCGCGACGGTGCGGGCTTCGCAGGGGTGGTCGACCTACAACGAGTTGGCCTGGCTGCAGGCCTCCGACCTCCGCCCGGCGGTGGTGGTGCTGGTCGTCTGCCTGAACGACATCACGAACCCCCGGCTGCACTGGGGCTACACGCCGGCGCGGTTTCCGATCCCCGACGCGGCCATCCCGAACCTCATCGACGACCGGGAGCGGGTGCAGCCCATCGTGCGGGAGCACTGGAGGCCCGCCGACGCGGCCCGCGCAGGCGTCGCGTCCCCGTTTCGGGCGCTGACCTGGGGCCAGCGGAAGCTGCGCGGTACGCCGGCCCTGGAGGCCCACGTGGGGCGGCTCGGCGCGGGCACGGTGGGCGAGTACGAGGAGCGGACGTGGCCGACGCTCGTGACCGCCGAGGACACCCTGGATCTGCGGGTGCTGTCCGACCCCGACAGCCTGGAGCGCTCCTGGCTTACCGACCACCTCCAGCGGTTCGCCGCCGAGATGGAGCGTCGCGGCGGGCGTGCGGTCGTCGTGTTTGCGCCGTTGGCGTACCAGCTCGACCCCGCCTACCCCTTCTCCCCCCAGGACTCCCTGATGAACTGGTGTGAGGGGGCGGGGATGGACTGCGTGGATCCGCTGCCGGCGCTGCGCCAGCACGGGGTGCGCGACGTGTTCCAGCTGGAGCGATCGGGCTACTTCGACATCTGGCACCTGACCGAGCTGGGGCACGGGGTCGTGGGCGAGGTGCTCGCTCACCACCTCCCGGAGCGGAGCACCAGCGAGTAGCTGTCGCAGGTGGCGCCGCGGGGGAGCTCGAACGAGGTCTCCTCGCTGGCCCCGGGGGACAGGTCGGTGACGGTGACGGCGAAGCTGCGCTCGGGGCACTCGACCTCGATGACGGCCTCGTGGACCTGGCGGGGCGACTTGTTGGTCGCGGTCATGTCGATGACGACGCGCCCGGTGGGCCAGCGGGTGGCGCGCCCCTCCAGGGCGATCCAGTGGGTCAGGTCGAGGTGCCGATCGGCGGGGCCGGAGGCGTCCTCGAGCACGACCTCGCGGGTCTCGTGATCCACCGACATGCGGAACTGCTGGGTGACGTTGAGACCGAGCAGGCCGGCGGTGCCTTCCTGGCTGCAGTCGTCGCAGACCGCGACCGTGACGCCTTCGACGGCGGTGTCGCCGAGCCACACCCGCTCGAGCAGGACCATGGGGCTGGAGACCTTGCCGTTGGCGGTCTGGAAGTTGGCCATGGGGGCGTCGGGAGGGACGGTGACGCCGAGGGCGGAGAGCACGCCGCGGTCCAGCGTGGTGAAGGTGGCGCCGGTGTCGAAGAGCACATCGAGTTCCTCGCTGAAGTCGGGTCCGTCGAAGGTCACCTGAACGCGCAGGGAGCCGGCGTCGCCCTCGTAGGGGAGCACGATCTTGCCGCCCTCTTCGGTGCGGGCGTGGGTCTCGGGGGCGTCGGGATCGTGGGGCGTCGGCTGCACCACGGCCGTCGCGGGCGGGCCCGACGGATCGGGGCCGAGCAGATCGCCGAAGGTGCGGCCGACCTGCCCGGCGCGCGTCGATGCTCCCTCGCCCAACGGCATCACGATGAACGCGAGCCCCTCGGCGAGGCCGGCGGCGCGTTCGCCGGGGATCCAGGAGGGGAGTCCGACCAGCACCGCGAGGGACCAGAGCCACATCGCCGCGAGGATGGAGAAGGGGCCGTAGCGGCCGATCGACGCGATGCCGAGGATCGGGAGCACGATCAGGAGCCCCGCGCCGAGCCCCGCTTCCCAGGGGGGGAGGTCGTTGCGGAGGCCGATGCCCAGGAGGGCGGCGTAGGCGAACAGCGTGGGGACGAGCGCGAGGCCGGCGCCGATGGGCCCCGGCAGCGGCTTCCGCTTGCGGTCACGGCGTCCGCGGGGGGCGGCCGAGCGTGACGACAGGGAGTTGTTGGCGACGGACACGCCGCGCTTCTTGGGCGGATCCCAGTCGGGCTCCCAGGTCTCGGTCGCGGGATCGTGTTCGTCGGTCATGGCCATCCCGCCAGAGACGACACCCAGCGGAGGGCGAGTATTGCAGCCAGCGCGTGCAGCGCGACCGGCACTTCGCGGCCGCGGCCGGTGGTCAGCGACAGGGCGGAGGTGGCGATCAGGCCGTAGGAGATGCCGTCGGCGATGGAGAAGCTCATCGGGATGCCGACCACGATGGCGAAGGCGGGGATGCCGGCGAGCGGGTCGGCCCAGTTGATCGACGCCAGCGAGCGGGCCATCAGCGCGCCCACGAGGATGAGCGCGGGGGCCGTCAGGGGGTGGATGCTGTAGTGGTGGGCGTTGACGTCGGCGAAGGGGGGAGCGCCCGGGTTCGTCACGATCGTGGCGGCGAGGTCGTAGCCGCCCCCGACGGTCTCCACCAGCGGGTGGAAGAAGAGCGCAGCGAGGAACAGCGTGCCCGTGACGACGGACGCCAGCCCGGTCTTGGCGCCGGCCTCTACGCCGGCCGTGGATTCGATGTACGAGGTCACCGTCGAGGTGCCGAGCAGGCCGCCCGCGACGGTGCCGACGGCGTCGGACAGGAACGCGCGACCACCGCGGGGGAGCCGGCCGTCCTTCATCAGCCCCGCCTGGGTGCCGACGCCGACGAGGGTGCCGACGGTGTCGAACAGGTCGGTGTAGAGGAACAGCAGCACGAGGCCGAGGTGAGTCGGCGTGAACAGCTCCCCGAAGTCGAACTGGAACGCGGTGGGGGCCAGCGACGGAGGGGCGCTGACGACGCCCTGGAAGGTGGCGACGCCGGTGAGCAGACCGACCACGAGGCTCGCCCCGATGCCCACGAGGATGGCGCCGGGCACCTTGCGCACGGTCAACGCGGCGGCGACGAGCAGTCCCGAGCCGGCGGTCAGCAGGGGGCGCCAGCGGTCGGCCAGCTCGCCCACGTGCACGAACGTGTTGGCGTCGGGCTGGATGAGGCCGGCTTCCTTGAGGCCGATGAACGCGATGAAGAGGCCGATGCCGGCGGCGATGGCGTGCTTCAGATCGTCCGGCACCAGTGCGACGATCCGTTCGCGGAGCTTGAGCAGGCCCAGGGCCATGAAGAGCAGGCCGGACGTGAGCACCAGCGCCAACGCCTGCTGCCAGGGGATGCCCATGGCGCCGCAGACGGTGAAGGCGAAGAAGGCGTTGAGCCCCATGCCGGGGGCGAGGGCGACGGGGTAGCGGGCCCACAGCCCCATCATCAGGGTGGCCAGCGCCGAGGCGATGCAGGTGGCGGCGAGCACGGCCCCGCGATCCATGCCGGTGGCCCCCAGTAGGGCGGGCTGCACGAACAGGATGTAGGCCATCGCGAGGAAGGTCGTGACGCCCCCGACGACCTCGGCACGCACGGTGCTGCCGGCGTCGGTGATTCCGAAATACGAGTCGACGCGGCTCACGACGCGGCAACGCTACCGGAGCCGGCGATCCGCTCGATGGTCACGGTGGTTCCCTTCACCGCCGTCTGCGCCGTGTAGGTGCAGCGGTCGGCCTGGGACGTGACGGTGTTGATGTAGCGGATGCCGTCGGCCTGCAGCTTGTCCTTGTGGAACGGCACGTAGGCCATGTCGCCGACGAGGCGGGAGGTGACCGAGGCGGTCATCTCGATGGAGCGGCCGACCCGCGTTCCGGTCACGCGCACGCGGTCGCCGTCGTCGATGTTCAGCCGGGCGGCGAGGCTCGGCGAGAGGTGCAGGGAGTGCTCATCCGGCATGTCCGTGCCGGGCGTCACCTTGCCGGAGTTGAAGGTGTTCACGGCGAACCGGCGGTGCCGGGGGTCGTCGGACATGGCGCTGCGACCGCTGTTGAGCACGATGCCGGGCGGGCGGCGGAGGTCGCCCTCGGTGGGGCGGAAGAAGCGGAACGGGTTGGGCCGCTCGAACACGTCTCGGAAGGGGGCGTGGTCCGGTTCGTCGTAGGCGAGGCGGAAGCGGTTCTCACCAACGCCTCCGTAGATGACGGCGCCCTCCTGGAGGAGCTCTTCCCAGGTGATCTCGGAGCCGTCGGCGTGGACGGGGCGGCAGTACAGCGGGCCGGTGCGGCCTTCGCCGTCGCGGCAGTAGTCCTGGACGCGCTGCCACAGGTGGGAGCGGGAGACTTCGCCGTCGACGCGGGGGAGGTCTTCGAACCGCTCGCGCAGGTAGCCGGACTGGGAGTGGAAGCCCAGGTCGGGGTGGATCATCCGGAGCATGGAGTCGGTTCGGATGCGTCGGCTGATCTCGCCCATCGTGTCGTAGACGATGGTGGCGTCGCTGCGGGTCTCGGGGGCGGCCCGCTTGCGGGGGACCGACAGGCTGAGGCGCCATTCACCGTTTTGGTAGAGCTTCGGCGCGGCCGCGTGGGGGGGCGACGGGATGACCAGGTGCGCGTGTTCCAGCGTGAACGGGTCGGGCACGGGGTCGATGACGACGAGCGTGGTGTTGGGGTCGGTCAGCTTCTCGACCCACCGCTCGCGGTCCATCATGTTGGCTTCGAACTGGGTGCCGAAGGCGATGATGAGCTCGCGGTCGTACTCATTGGCGCGCACCGAGTAGTCGAGCACCGGCCGGGGTTCGTCGCGCACGGCGAGCTCGTAGGAGTCATCCGGTAGCCCCATGCGGCGGGCGGCCTCGACCGCGCCGTCGTCGTCCACGGGGATGCGTCCGAAGAAGAAGAGGCGGCTGAGGGCCTGGACCTCGGACTCGGCGTTGATCTGGCCGGGGATGCGGAGGGTGCCGCCGGCGAGGCTGCCGTCGGCATCGAGGCCGTACTTGCCGAGCATGGCGAGCGTGTCGGCCCAGAGGCAGTGACCGACGGCGCCGGCGGTCTGGCTGAGGCCGACGCTGGGGATGTTGACGGGCACGACGGCGGGGTCCGCGAGGCGTTCGGCGATGGCTTCGATGGCGCGCTCGATGCGGCCCGCGAGGTGGGGTTCGGGGGCGATCCGGGCGGCGACGGTGGCGGCGGCGAAGCGGTCCTCGCGCGCGAGATCCCGGAAGGCGCGCCACGAGGCGTGGTCGGCGTACTGGTTGATGAAGCGCTGCTCGACTGCGTCCGGGTGGTGGTGCAGCAGGGCGTGGGCGACGCCGAGGGCGAGGTCGGGGTCGGTGCCGGAGCGGATGAGGAGCACGCGGTCATCGCCATGCTGGGCGGCGATCTGCTCGGTCGACTCGGTGTTCATGACGTCGACGATGTAGCCGTCGAAGCCCTCGGGGCGGGCCATGAGGCGGTGCCACGCGCCGGGGTGCGTGATGCGGCCGTTCCAGCCGTTCAGCAGGAAGAAGCGGTCGGACCCGTCGAAGGCGCAGTCGAAGGTGACGAACGGGCCTTCCTGGCCGGTGAGCATCTCGTTGTGGACGGCGCCGGCGTTGAGGCAGTGCTCGGCGTTGCCGGCGACGTTGCGCACGCCGAGCAGCCGGAAGACCTCCTGGAGGGCGAAGATCGTGAAGTAGTCGATCTGGCCGCAGCCATACAGCAGCACCTGGGTGTCGGGGTCGCGGTGGTCGAGGCAGAGGTCGGCGAGGCGCGCGATGGCGGCGGTGTAGTCGATGGACCGGCGGCCGGAGGCGAACCGGTCCTTGATGCTCGGTTGGACGTGGATCGGAAACAGCGTGCGGGACTGGCCGGTGGCGGTCTGGAGCTTGGCGCAGCCCTTGGTGGGGGAGCGATGGCCGACGCGGGAGGCGGTGCGTCCCGTGCCCCGGATCTGGCCGGAGTCGCCGACGCCGCAGTAGCCGCAGCTGAGCCGCCCATCGAGGTCGGCGCCGTCGTGGCCGGCGGGCAGGAGGAAGGCGGGGAAGCCGGGGACGTCGTCCAGTTCGCCGGTGTGGGCGATGGTCGGGAGGTGGTCCGTGGGCGCGGCGGAGGCGGAGCGGTCGGCCCAGTCGTCGCGGGAGGAGGTGCGTCGCTTGGCGGCCGCGGGAGACGCCAGGCCGACGGGTCGGGCGGGAGCCGGGCGCGGCGGGGGAGTCGGTGCACGGGGAGGGGACGACTGCGTGCGGCCGAGCACGCGGCGGGCGCCCGCCTTGAGCGCACGGCGAGCGATGCGTCCGGCGAACGAACCCCGAGGCGGCGGCGGCGCCGAGGGGGTCGGGGCGGATGGCCCCGGGGCCGCGTCGTCGTCGCGGTCGGGGAACATCGAGGGGATGCCGTCGCTCACGGCGGGAGGATAGCCCCGGGGGCGGGAGGCGCGAGGAGGCCGTCAGAACTGGGGTGAGGTCGCCGACCTTGGCGGGGTTGTGGCGGTGGATTCCGCCGTAAGTGGTCGTCTTGCCGATGCCCCCCGGCCCGGTGATCGTGGCCAGCCGCTCCTGAGCGAGCATCCGCCGGAGCTCAGCCAGCTCTTCGTCGCGGACGATCAGGGACGGGGGACGCGGGGGCGGAGGGGGCGCGGCGGGCTCCGCCAACGGCTCGAACCGGTAGCCCAGGCCGTGGACCGTGAGGATGTGGGTGGGCTTCTTGGGGTCGAGTTCGACCTTGCTCCGGAGCCGCTGCAGGGTCGTGTCGACGGTGCGCGAGACCACGTCACCGCGGTAGCCCCACACCTCCTGCAGCAGCTCTTCCCGCGTGACGTTCTGGCCGGGCCGTGCCGCCAGGTAGGCGAGCACGTCGGCTTACTTCGTCGTGAGCGTGCGGGCGCCGTCGCGCACCTCGACAGTGCGCCGACGGAGGTCGACCGTTCCGAGCTCGAGGGTGAGTTCGAGCGGTTCGTTAGTTGGCGACGGCAGCGACGATGTCCTCGTCGACCTTGTAGCCGCGCAGGAACTCGGTGCGCTCGGCCTTCATGCGGCCGACCCACGCGGTGTACTCGTCCGTCCTCCCCGCCTTCGCGAAGAACGTGCTTGGACGGAGGATGTCCGTGCCGACGGCAGCCACGAGGGCGGCGTTGTCGGCGTGGTCCAGATCCACGACCTCGTAGCCGAAGTCGGGATCCGTGGTCCAGACGATGGTCTCGCTGAGGAGCGCCTCGAGCATCGCGCTGGAGTGCCGGATCTTCACCTTGAGGGCGTTGCCGTCGGTGACGTCGCGGGCGTCGCCGCCCACGTAGCCGGTGTTCATCAGCCACATCGTCACGTCGCTCATCGTGGAGGCGAGCTCGCGGAAGCGAACCGCCTGCAGGCCGAACGCCGCGGGGAAGAAGGGCTGCGTGAACGGGGAGCGGGTCTTGCCCCGATCCTTGCCCGCGGCCGACGTCTTGGACGTCTCGCCGAGCATGAAGTAGCCCGCCGCCTGCTCGGGGCTGGTGAACCTCACGATGCCGGGGATGGCCGCGTCGGCGCCCTCGTCCCGGTTGAGGATGCCCATGCAGTGCACCTCGGGGATGTTGTGCAGGTCCGCCGCGCCGGGGATGGACGACATCGGGATGATGCTGCGGCCGTTGCCGGTCCAGACCACGAAGTCCCAGCCGTCGGCGGGAATGCCCAGGGCGTCGATGACGTCCTCGACCTTCGTCGCACCCGAGATGATCGCGTCGACGTTGGCCTCGTTGGCGCCCGTGGCGATCAGGTTGTCCCGGTGCAGCGCGACCTCGGCCGGCGTGAGGGCCACCTTGTAGAAGTCGAACGTGCCGTCGGCGTCCAGGAACGCGTTCTCCAGCCACGCATCCGAGCTGGTCGTGCCGGCGTGGATGATCGGCTCGGCGTCGGCGTTGAGCTTCTCGATCTTCGCGAAGCAGCCGTTCTCCGTCACCGACAGCTCACCGTTCGGCCACAGCGTCACCATGTCGTCCTGGATCGGCTCGGTCAGGTCGCCCTGTTTGCTGAAGCTGGTGGTCGTCTTGCCCGTGCCCGACAGGCCCATGACGGTCATCGTCACGCGCTCGCCGTTGGGCATGGTCACCGCCTTGGCGCCGGCGTGCATGACGAGCCCGCCGCGCAGCCACACCCAGTGGTTGAGCATGCGGAGCACGCCCTTCTTGGACTCACCGAAGTAGTCGGGGCCGATGACGTAGGTCGTCCAGTTCTCGAGGTCGACGAGGATCGCCTGGCGTCCCGGCATGTCGTCCAGGAACAGGTTCGGCGTGTAGCGAAGCACGAACGTCGGGGCGAACGGCCTGGCCAGCTGGTCGGCCGTCTCCACCTCGTTGCGGGGGAACGCCAGCACCTGCTGCATGCCCGCGATGTTGGCGCCCTCAGGCGTGTACAGCCAGGTCGCGCCGAGCGCGCGCGGCCCGAGGCCGGCGTAGCCGTCGATCGCGATCAGCGTGCCGGCGTTGCGGATGTACTCCTCCTGCCGGGCGATGACGGCCTCGGCGCGAGCGCGCGAGATCGTCTGACCGGACCACGCACCTTCCGGAGCGTCGTCGCTGATGATGTACGTGTACTTCGCCATCCGCGCCTTGTTGCGCGTGAGCTTGTCGAGCGAGCCGACGGCCGTTTCGAGGATGGCGGGGGTGTTGGTCGCGGCGAGCGTACGAAGCTCGTCCTGCGTCGGGTTGGCGAGGTACGTGACCCCCTCGAACGGACGCGGATTCGGGCCGCGCTCCTCGAGGTTGATGGGCTTGTAGGTCGCCGCGAGATCGCGGGGCTCGACGTTCATCCGGTGCTCCGAGGGAAGTGCTTGCGTACGTGCGCGCGAGTGCGCGGCGCGAATTTAGACACAGCTTCACGGAACCGGCCATGCTCGATTCTGGCTTTTTTGGTGACTCTGCAGGGAGTTACGTCGCTTGCGGAACAGGGGCGCCGTTTGGCGTGTCCAAGTCAGGTATGCGGACCGCCCACCTCGGATTCCTCTTCGCGATCCTGCTGAGCTCCGGCCCCGCCGCCGCGGGGGAGGTCGCGACCGACGACTACCCCTGGCTCGCCGACGCCGCCGAGCTCCCCCCGATGACGACGCTGCAGTCGCAGTTCGATCCGCCCAAGGGCTTCACACGCGTGAGCGCGGCCGAGGACAGCTTCGCTTCGTGGCTGCGCGATCTCCCCGTGCGCAGCGATCGCAGCGACGTGCGCGCCTACAACGGCGAACGGCTGTCCCGTCCATCGGCCGCCGTGGTCGCCATGGACGTGGGGGAACGCGACCTGCAGCAGTGCGCCGACTCCGCCATCCGTCTGCACGCCGAGTGGCTCTGGTCGGTCGACCGTGAGGACGAGGCGGGCTACCACTTCACCTCCGGCGACCTCAGCAAGTGGTCCGACTGGAAGGCTGGCGAGCGGTTCGTCATCGCCGGCAGCAAGGTCGATCGGGTCGACGGCAAGGCGCGCGCCGACACCCACCGGACCTACCGGGGCTGGCTCGACCAGGTCTTCACCTACGCGGGCACCCGCTCGTTGGCGCGCGACAGCGCCGCCGTCGCCGACTCTGATCAGCTTCAGGCGGGCGACTTCTTCGTCCAGGCGGGCTCCCCCGGCCACGCCGTCGTCATCCTCGACGTCGCCGAGTCCAGCTCTGGCGAGCGGGTCGCGCTGATGGGGCAAGGGTTCATGCCGGCGGAAGACTTCCACGTGCTGCGCTGGCCCGCCGTCGCCCTCGCGGACGTCTGGTTCCCGCTCCCCGCCACCGCCGACGGCGTCGTCCAGACCCCGTCGTGGTCTCCGTTCACGCGCATCGAGGCGCGCCGCTTCAAGTAGCCAGAACGGAAACGGGGCGAACCGCTCATCGGTTCGCCCCGCGTCCTCTTACTCATCGCGTCCGAGACTCAGCAGACCTGGCTCAGCCAGTCCACGTCCTCTCCGAGGGCCGCCGTGATCTTGCGACGGGCGTGCCACAGACGGCTCATCACCGTCCCCTCCGGGATGTCCAGACGCTCCGCGATCTCCTTGTAGGAGAGGTCCTCGAAGTGCCGGAGCACGAGGATTTCACGGTGCTTCTGGCCCAGGGTCGCCAGGGCCTCGCGAACGAAGCGGCTCACGTCGCCTCGCTCAACCCGCTCCTGAGCTCCCTCGTCGTCGGACTCGAGCATCTCGAGCCGGGTGGTCCCGCCCTCGTCGCGTCCGACCGACTCGTCGAGAGTCAGGCCGGGACGACGCCGCACTCGCTTGAGCTCGTGCAGCGCCAGGCGCCGGGTGACGGTGTACAGCCAGCTCCAGAGCTGGGACTCACCGCGGAAGGTCTCGAGGCGCCGGTAGGCGACCACGAAGGCTTCCTGAGCGATGTCCCGAGCCGCCTGGCGGTCGCCGAGGATGCCGTAGGCAACCGCGTAGACCCGACCCTGGTGGCGCTCGACCAGCTCCGCGAACAGGTCGGTACGACCGGCCTGGATCTCGCGAACCAGCTCGAGGTCCGTAAGCGCTCGGTACTTGCGAACAGCAGTCATGTCGCACCTCCTTCAATCAGTGTGTTTTGATAATACTCACTATCAATCGGTATGCCTCGATCAATTACGATCGGGTTCGTAATTGCCCGGTTTTGAAGGTGGGCTACACTGCTGCGCATGGTCGGAATTCGCCTTCTTCTCTCGCTCCTGTTCGTTGTGCTGCTCGCTGGTTGCCCCCAGGGAGCACTGATCCCCGGAGGCGGTGACGACGACGATGCGGTGTCCACCGATGACGACGATGTGGTCGGTGATGACGACGACATCGCGCCCGACGACGACGACTCGGCGTCCGACCCCTGCCTCGTGGACAACGATGGCGACGGCGTGGGCGTGTGCGACGACTGCGACGACAACGACGGCGCGGTCTTCCCGGGGAACCCCGAGGTCTGTGACAACGGGATCGACGACGACTGCGACGCCCTCACGATCTGCGTCGAAGCGGAGGGCGAAGACGGCGACGCGATGACGTACCCGCTGACCACGGACGCGGACGACGTGACCGTGTTCTACGGCTACGACGAGTCGTCGGCGGGCGCGACCACGGGCGCCGAGTTGGCCGACTCCCTGGTCGCCTACATCTACGCCGACCCGACCGACGGCAGCGACGGCTACGCGGCGGTCTACATGGAGGGGCTCACGGGCTCCGCCCTCATCGTCGAAGACGGCCCCGGCGACATCGCCCTGTGGGACCTGAACTCGAGCTCCGGCGAGGCCGACATCGACTGGGCGTGGGCGGACTGCTGCACCGACGGCGTCGTCATCGGCCCGCTGCCCACGGACTTCTGCGTCGAGATCGATGTCTATTACGAAGAGGAGCTCGACGACATCTACACCTGGGACGGCACCACCCACCACTACCTGGGCGAGACCGACGAAGCCGTGACCCTCTGCGCAGCGCCCTAGCGCTCCACTGGTATCCTCCGCGGCCTCGTGACCAGCCGCCCCCTGTCCCGGGTCCCCCCCGGCGTTCAAGTCGTCACCGGCGACGCCGCCCGCCTCACCCGTCAGGTCGAGCGGACCGTGCTCGAGGTGTTCGACGCCCGCGGCTACGCCGAGGTGCTGCTCCCGATGTTCGACTACGCCGAGCTGTTCGAGCAGGGGCTGGGCGCCTCGCGCGCGCCGCGCACGTACCGATTCACCGATCACGAGGGCCACACGCTGGCGCTGCGGCCGGAACTCACCACGCTGGTGGCGCGCACGGTCGCGACCCGCCTCGCGGGGCAGGAGCCTCCGTTCCGCGTCGCCTACTCCGGGGAGATCTTCCGCTGGGACCCGCCCCGTCGGGGACAGCCCGCGGAGCTGCGCCAGATCGGCGTCGAGCACGTCGGTGGGGACCGCGGCGAAGCGGACCTGGAAGTGCTCCTGGTGTGCGCCGAAGCGCTCCGTGCGCTGGGCGTCGAAGGTGCCCGCATCGTGCTGGGGCATGTCGACTTCCTCCGCGGGATCGTCGACGGGCTCGCCCTCGCCCCGGACGCTGCGGACGAGCTCTACGCGCTCCTGGACCACCGGGATCGTGACGGCATCGAGCGCTTCCTCGGACCGCTGTCGACCGCCGACAAGGTGCGTCGCTTCTGCCGCATCACCACGCTCACGGGCGGGCGGGAGGTCGTGGACGAGGCCCTCGCGGTGGTGAACAACGAGGTCAGCCACGCCGCCCTCGCGGAGATGGGGCGCCTGCTGGACGCCGCGGCCGACGCGGGGCTGGGCGACATGCTCCAGATCGACCTCGGCTCCGTGGCCGGCTTCGACTACTACACCGGCCCCACGTTCCGGGTGTTCGCTCCGGGCGTCGGCTCGCCGCTGGGCGGGGGAGGGCGGTACGACCGCTTGATGGCGCGGTTCGGGCGGGACCTCCCGGCGGTCGGTTTCTCCCTCTGCGTCGACTGGCTCGTCGAGCTGCTCGGCGACAGCGGCGACGCGGGACTGCCGGCTTCGAACGGTGCCGTCACGGTGGCCCTCAGCAAGGGCCGGCTGGCCGGGCCCGCCCTGGAGCGGTTCGCCGCCGCCAGGGTCACGCTCCCCGACGGGTGGGAGAGCTCCCGACGCCTCTGGATTGACGACGTCTCCGGCCGCTGCCGGTTCATCCTCGTCAAGCCCGCCGACGTGCCCACCTACGTCGAGTACGGCATCGCCGAGATCGGCATCGCGGGCGGCGACGTGCTGCTGGAGAGCGGCGCCGACGTGCACGCCCCCCTCGACCTCGGGTTCGGCCGCTGCCGGCTGGCCGTGGCGGGCGCGCCGGACGCCCCCATCGGCGGCAGCGGCGGCACGGTGCGGGTGGGGACGAAGTACCCGCGCACCGCCGAAGCCTGGTTCCTGGAGCGCGGTCTCTCGGTCGACATCATCCCCCTGAGCGGCTCGGTCGAGCTGGCGGCTGTCGCGGGTCTCGCCGACTGCATCGTGGATGTCGTGGAGACCGGCCGGACCCTGCGCGAGAACGGGCTCGACGTGCTCGAGGACGTGGCCGAGTGCACCGCCCGCGCCATCGTCAACCGCGCCGCCTGGCAGCTGCGTGGGGCCGAGGTGCGGAGCCTGATCGACGACCTCACGCAGGAGACGTCATGAGCATCCCCGTCGTTCCGTGGCAGGGCCACGAGCCGAACGCCCGCCTCGACGCGATCCTGCTGCGCAACGAGGGGCCCAGCCGAGAGGTGGTGGAGTCCGTCCTCAGCATCATCGAAGCCGTGCGCGAGCGGGGCGACGAGGCGCTGTGCGAGTTCGCAGCGAAGTTCGACGGCGTGACCATGAGTCCGGAGGACCTCGTCGTCCCCCGAGAGCGGCTCGAGGAGCTCGCCTCCGGCCTGGATGCCTCCCTGTTGCACGCGCTGGAGCGGGCGGCGGACAACATCCGCGCCTTCCACGAGCACCAGAAGGAGACCGGGTTCCGCATCACCAGCGAGGACGGCGTGGTGCTCGGCACGCGCGTTCTTCCGGTGGGCAGCGCCGGTCTGTACGTGCCCGGCGGCACCGCCGCCTACCCCTCGTCGGTGCTGATGAACGCGGTGCCCGCCCTTGCGGCGGGGGTCGAGCGGCTCGTCGCGGTCACGCCCCCCCGGGCGCTGGATCGAACCCCGGCGCTGGCCGCGGCGCTGCAGATCGTCGGCGTGGACGAGGTCTACGCCGTCGGCGGAGCTCACGCGGTCGCGGCGCTGGCCTACGGCACCGAGTCGATCAAGCGGGTGCACAAGATCGTCGGCCCCGGAAACAACTGGGTCGCCACCGCCAAGCGGCTGGTCTTCGGCGCCGTCGGGATCGACTCGTTCGCGGGGCCCAGCGAAGTGGTGGTCGTCGCGGATCGGAGCGCCAAGGCGTCCTGGATCGCCGCGGACCTGCTCGCCCAGGCCGAGCACGACACCGAGGCGGCGGCCATCGCCATCGTGTGGGACGCCGCGTTCGCCACCGAGATCGCCCAGGAGGTGGAGCGCCAGTTGGCCCTGCTGCCCCGCCGTGAGGTGGCCGCCGAGTCGCTCCGCCGGTTCGGCGCGGTGTTCGTCTGCCTCGGCCCGGACTCGGCCTGCCGGCTCGTCAACAAGCTCGCCCCCGAGCACGTCGAGCTGCTCACCGACGATCCCGCGGCGCTCGAGCCCCGCGTCCAGCACGCCGGCGCGCTCTTCCTCGGACCTCACACGCCGGAGGCGGTCGGGGACTACTACGCCGGCCCCAACCACGTGCTCCCGACGTCGGGCACGGCCCGGTTCTCGTCGCCCCTTGGCGTCTGGGACTTCGTGAAGCGGACCTCGATCATCCAGTACAACGCCGCCCGCCTCGCCGAGGCCGGACCCGACATCGTCCGCCTCGCGGAGGCCGAAGGGCTGGACGCTCACGCCCGGTCGGTGGCGGTGCGGTTGAAGGACGTGAGCCGTGAGTGATCGCGATCCGCGGGATGTCATCAAGCCGCGCATTCGGGCCCTGAAGGCGTACACCCTGGCGCCTCGGACCGCGCCGGTGAAGGTGAACCAGAACGAGAATCCCTGGGACCTGCCCCCGGCATTGAAGGAGGAGGTCCTGGAGCGCGCTCGTGCTCAGCCGTGGTCTCGCTACCCGGCCTTCATCCCTGCCGACCTGTGTGAGTCGCTCGCCGGGTTCGCCGGCTGGAGAGCGGACGGGATCCTCGCGGGCAACGGCAGCAACGAGCTGATCCAGGTCGCCTTCGGATGCGTCGTCGAGGCGGGCGTGAAGGTGGTCCTCCCGGAGCCGACGTTCACGCTGTACCGCCAGATGGTCACGGTCTTCGGCGGCGACGTGATCGGCGTGCCGATGCGTGAGGACCTCAGCTTCGATGTCGACGCCATGCTCGCGGCGGCGCAGGCCCCCGACGTCAAGATGATCGTGGTCTGCAGCCCCAACAACCCCACCGGGGCGGGCCTGGACGCCGTCGCCGTGAGCCGCCTGCTCACGGCCTTCGACGGGCTGGTCGTCGTGGACGAGGCGTACCACGAGTTTTCGGGCTGGTCGGCGGTAACGCTCCTCCCGAAGCATCGAAACCTCGTCGTGCTCCGCACCTTCAGCAAGGCGATGGGGCTGGCTGGCGTGAGGTTCGGATGCCTGCTGGCGGATCCCGACCTCGTGACCGAGCTGGACAAGGCCCGCCTGCCCTACAACGTCGGCCGGCTGACGCAGGCCGCGGTGCAGGTCGCCATCGAGCACTACGACGACGTTCTGAAGCCCCGGATCGATCGCCTTGTACGTTTCCGTGATGCACTCACGGTTCGGATCGGGGCCATCGACGGATTCGACCCAGTCCCCACTTCGGCCAACTTCTTCCTCGTGCGATCACGGTGGTCTCCCACCGACGTGTGCGAGGCGATGTACGAGCGGGGCGTGTTGATTCGAAACGTGAGCGCCTACCCGATGCTGGGCGAGTACTTCCGCGTCAACGTGGGCACCGAGGACGAGAACGAGGCGGTCGTGAGCGCGCTCACGGCCATCGCCCAGGAGCGAACATGAGCAGGACCGCGACCGTCGATCGAACCACGTCGGAGACGGACATCCACGTCCGCCTGAACCTCGACGGAACCGGGCAGTCGAGCGTGACGACCGGCATCGGCTTCCTCGACCACATGCTCACGGCGTGGAGCAAGCACGCCCACTTCGGCCTCGCGATCAGCTGTTCGGGCGACCTGCACATCGACGAACACCACTCGGTGGAGGACTCGGCCATCGTGCTCGGTCGCGCGTTCGCCCAGGCGGTCGGCGACGCCGCGGGGATTGAACGGTTCGGAGCGTCGTATGTGCCGATGGACGAGACCCTCGTGCGGTCCGTTGTCGACCTCAGCGGGCGGCCCTTCCTGGTCTGGCGCGTGCCCGCGCTCCGCGAGACCATCGGCGACCTGCCGGTCGAGCTGGCCCAGCACTTCTGGATGAGCTTCGCCGAGCACTCACGGGTCACGCTCCACATCGAGTGCCTCTATGGCACCAACCAGCACCACATCCTCGAGGCGGTCTGGAAGTCCTGCGGGCGTGCGCTCGCGGCGGCCGTCAAGACGACTGGACGGGGCGGGATTCCCTCCACCAAGGGGACACTCACGGCATGACCCTGGCGATCGTGGACTGCGGGATCGGGAACCTCCGGTCCGTGCAAAAGGCGTTCGAAGCGACCGGCACGGCGGCGGTGCTCACGGCCGATCACGGCCAGCTGCGCGAAGCGTCCCACCTCGTCGTTCCGGGGGTCGGTGCCTTCGGCGACTTCATGACCGCGCTGGGGCGGATCGGGGTCGAGACGGTGCTCGCCGATCGGATCGCCCAGAACACGCCGCTGCTGGGGATCTGCGTGGGCATGCAGGTGCTCTTCGAAGAGGGACTTGAGTTCGGGCGACACCGCGGACTCGGTTGGATCGAGGGACGGGTGATCCCGTTCGACGCCGACCAACTCACGGTGCCTCACGTCGGCTGGAACCAGGCCCGATCGGTCCGGCCGGACCCGCTGCTGGATGCGCCCGACGAGCCCTGGTTCTACTTCGTGCACTCGTTCCACGCCGAGACGTCGGCCGACTGCGTCGTGGCGCGCACCGACTACGGTCACGACTTCCCTTCCATCGTGCGCTCACGCTCGGTCTGGGGGGTTCAGTTTCATCCCGAGAAGAGCCAGAAGGCGGGGCTCGATCTGCTGGCCCGGTTCGCCGCGCTGCCGTCGCCCCTGGTCGAGCAGGAGGCACCCTCATGTTGATCCTCCCGGCCATCGATCTGCGCGGCGGGCGCTGCGTGAGGTTGGTGCAGGGCAGCTACGGACACGAGCTCACGTACGACGTCGACCCGGCGGACGTCGCCCGGGGCTACGCCGAGGCGGGCGCGTCGATCGTGCATGTGGTCGACCTCGACGGGGCCCGGGACGGGGAACGCGCCAACCGCCAACAGGTCGCCCGCATCGTCGAGGCGTCAGGGGTCGAGGTCGAGCTTGGCGGCGGCATCCGCTCCGTCGAGGACGTCCGCGCCGTGCTCGAAGGCGGCGCGGCCTACGCGATCATCGGCACGATGGCGGCGGAGCAGCCTGATCTGCTGGCGCCCCTCGTCCAGGAGTTCGGCCGTCGGATCGTGCTCGGGCTCGATATTTCTGACGGCTTCGTGGCGGTTCGTGGGTGGCGTGAGTCGAGCAAACTCACGGGCCTGGACCTGGCCCTCGCGGCCGCCGAGGCGGGGGTGCAGCGAGCGATCTACACCGACGTGATCCGGGACGGCATGCTCGAGGGCCCCGACTCCGCAGGCGCAGCGGAGATCGCCGCGTGCACCGGGCTGAAGGTCACCGCCAGCGGCGGCGTGGGCACCCTCGACCACGTCCGGGAAGCGGCCGCTCAGGGGGTGCACTCCCTCATCATCGGCCGGGCCTTGTACGAGGGCCGGTTCACGGTCGCAGACGCCATCGCGGCGGCGGGGGCCTGATGCTCGCACGGCGGATCATCCCCTGCCTGGACGTCAACGACGGTCGCGTGGTCAAGGGCATCAAGTTCGTGGACCTCGTCGACGCCGGGGACCCGGTGGAGCAGGCGAAGCGCTACGACGCTGAGGGAGCCGACGAGCTCGTGTTCCTCGACATCACGGCCAGCTCGGACCGGCGTCGCATCGTTGCCGACATGGTCCGCCAGGTGGCTGACAGCGTCTTCATCCCGTTCACCGTCGGCGGCGGGATCCGCACGGTCGACGACATGGCCGGCATCCTCGGCTCGGGCGCGGACAAGATCGCCACCAACACCGCCGCGCTGGCGGATCCGTCGTTGTTGGAGGATGGGGCCCGCCGATTCGGTTCCCAGGCCATCGTCCTCGCCATCGACGCCCGCCGTGTCACCGACGGCGCCCCCGGGGAGCCGCCCCGCTGGGAGGTGTACAGCCACGGCGGACGGCGCGCTACCGGACGCGATGCGGTGGGCTGGGCGATGGAAGCGACCTCCCGGGGAGCGGGGGAGATCCTGCTGACGAGCATGGACCGCGACGGCACCGGCGACGGCTACGACCTGGCGCTGCTCCGGGCCGTGAGTCAGGCCGTAATGGTGCCCGTGATCGCCTCCGGCGGCGCCGGTACGGTCGACCACATCGTCGACGCGCTCACGGCGGGAGGAGCCTCCGCCGCCCTCGCCGCTTCGATCTTCCACTTCGGCCGCATCTCGATTCCTGAGGTCCGCGCCGCCCTCCGCGAACAAGGAGTTCCGAGCCGATGAACGTCTCCTGGGACGACAAGGGCCTGATCCCCGCCGTGGTGCAGCATGCGCACACCGGTGAGGTGCTCACGGTCGCGTACATGAACGCCGAGTCGCTGCAGCGGACCCTGGAGACGGGGCAGACCTGGTTCTGGAGCCGGTCGCGCTCGGAGCTCTGGAACAAAGGCGCGACGTCCGGGAACACCCAGCGGGTGATCGGGCTGGGCCTGGATTGCGACGGGGACGCCCTCGTCGTGCAGGTCGAGCCGGCGGGGCCGGCCTGCCACACCGGCGAGCCGACCTGCTTCTTCAACCCGGTCGAGGGAGGCGCTCCGCTGCAGCGTCCCGATCGATTGGGCGTCTCGCTGGCGCAGCTGCAGGCGACGATCGCCGAGCGGGCCCGCACCCGCCCCGAGGGGAGCTACACCATTCGGCTGCTGGACAAGGGGGCCGGAAAGATCGCCCAGAAGGTCGGTGAGGAGGCCTCCGAGGTGATCGTCGCGGCCCTGACCGAGACCGATGACGAACTCGCGGGCGAGGTCGCCGATTTGCTGTATCACCTCACGGTGCTGCTGCAGGTTCGGGGACTCAACCCCGACGCGGTCGCCGACAAGCTCGAGGAGCGACGCAAGTGATCGACCCCCTGGTTCGTTTCGTCACCTGGTTCGATGAGGCCGAGGCCCACGCCGGCATCGGTCTCCACGAAGCGATGGCCCTGTCGACGGTGGGGCCCGAAGGCCGACCGTCCAGCCGCATCGTGCTGCTGAAGTCTCACGGGCCCGAAGGGTTCACCTTCTACACCAACCTGGGGAGCCGCAAGGCGCGTGACCTGGCGCCTGACGGTCCCGCCGCCCTCCTCTTTTGGTGGGACGCGATGGACCGGCAGGTCCACATCGAGGGGACCGTGTCGCCTGTGAGCGCCGCCGACGCGGACGCCTACTTCGCGACCCGCCCGCGGGTGAGTCAGATCGGGGCCTGGGCGAGCCGCCAGAGCGACTCCCTGAGCAGTCGCGCCGACCTCGAGGCGAAGGTCCGTGAGTTCGAAGCCCGTTACGACGGTGGCGACGTTCCCCGGCCCCCCTTCTGGTCCGGCTTCACCCTCACGCCGACGCGAATCGAGTTCTGGACGCGCGGGGATGCTCGTCTGCACCACCGCGAGGTCTACGACGCCGCCGCCGGAACCTGGTCGACCTCGCTGCTGCATCCGTGAGCGTGAGCCTCGAGCCCGGCACGTTGGTGTTCGTCACCGGCGGCAGCGGGTTCCTCGGCCGAGCGCTGATCCGCGAGTTCGTGGCTCGGGGCTGCAAGGTGCGGGCGCTGGCTCGATCCGACGCCGCCCGTGAAGCCGTGCGCCTCGCCGGGGCCCAGCCGATCGCGGGCGGGCTGCACTCCCAGGAGGCCCTCGAACGAGGGTGCGATGGCGTCGCCGTGGTCTTCCATTGCGCGGCGATCGCCGACGACTGGGGCACCCGCGAGCAGTTCGACCAGGTCAACGTCGTCGGAACCCGCAACGTGCTCGCCGCCCTCGGCGGGGCCCGGATGGTGCACGTCAGCACCGAGTCCGTGCTGCTGGGCGGCGGACCGATCATCCGCGCGACCGAGGAGCGGCCCATCGCGAGAAAGCCGATCGGCCTGTACGCGTGGAGCAAGGGGCTCGCCGAGGAGGCCGTCCGCGAGGCGGTGCGGGATCGGGGGGCCGACGCGGTGATCGTGCGGCCCCGGCTCATCTGGGGGGCGGACGACACCACCCTGCTGCCCCGGCTGATCGAGTCCGTGCGGAAGCATCAATTCCGGTGGATCGGGGGCGGTCGGCACCTGACGTCGACCTGCCACGTCGACAATGTGGTCGAAGGGATGTGCCTCGCCGCCACCAAGGGGCGGGCCGGCGAGGCCTACTTCCTCACCGACGGCGAGCCCATCGTGTTCCGCACGTTCGTATCGCAGATGCTGCTCGCGCGCGGCGTCAACCCGCCTCGCGGCTCGCTGCCGCGGGGACTGGCGAAGGTGCTCGCGGCCGGACTGGAGTGGATCTTCTCGACGTTCCTGCCGGGAGCGCCGCCGCTGACCCGGATGGTGGTCGCGCTGTTCGGCGAAGAGGTCACCGTCGATGACGGCAAGGCAAGACGGGAGCTCGGCTACGAAGGCACGGTCACACCTGCGGATGGACTCGCGGCGATGGTGACGACGGCCTAGCTGTCGTGACCAGGGCCGTTGTTCCGGTTTGACGAGTCAATCCGGGAGATGGGCGGTTGATGCCCGATGCCTCCGTGGAGGCGCTGGTGATTGTAGTAGTTGAGCCAGTCCCAGAGGCGTTCGTTTCGCTCGGCTGAGCTC
>JAAESI010000053.1 GCA_024229515.1 Pseudomonadota bacterium
GGAAGCGATGATCGGTGTGAACATCCTCAATCGCATGACCGAGCTCGGGATGCCGGAATCGCGGGCTGTCCGAAGCTGAACCTCCGAGAGAGCCGCTCAGTGGCCCGATCCGGCCTCGCTCGGAGCCGTGCAACAACGCCCCGTGACGTCGACGGTCAGCTCGACGGACTCCACCAACGGCCGCGCCGCGGAGCAACTGCCGTTGGTGCGGAGTTGGTGGATTCCCAGCAACTGAGGCAGGAACGGCGACCCGGTGAAGGAGAAGCCAGGTCCCGGCTCGGCGGGGTCGGGACACCAGTTGGGGGTTGCCCCGTCCAAGAAGGCGAAGCTGACGATCTCCCCGATGTCGCCGGCGGGATCGTTGAACTCGATGCTCTCCTCGTGGACCCCGGGTGTGAGAATGCAGAACTCGTGGACCGCGCTGGGGCCCTCGCCCGCGGCCACGGCTACGTCGAGGGCGTCTTGAATCGAGGTGTAGGTCCCCTCGCTGCAGGGTGTCGCTTCGAAGCAGGAACTCCAGTCCAAGACCGTCGAACTGGCATCGACGCAGTAGTTTCCGGCCGAGGCCACGGAGGGTCCCGCCGCCCACACCGCCAAGACCGCCGTTGCGGCAAGCCATCGTCTCAATGCTGGGCCCCTCCCCGCACGCATGCCTCCGTCAACTCGTCTGACTGAAGCAGATCACAGCGCAAAGCGGTCGCCGCCCCATCACACCTCAAGCCCAGACCCCGGCCGAACGCATTCGCTTCTGCCGTTCCCATGATCAACGACAGACTCGCCCGCTCCAGAAGCTCTTCGCTCGGGCACGTCGGCTTCGCTCGTCGCAGCGCGCCCGAATTGTGCTCGTCGCCGTGGACGACCAGGGCGCGAGCGAGGCCGCGCAGTTCGTCGGTCCCGCGCGTGCTCGAGTTGGTCAGCAACTCCGCCACCGCCGCGTTGATCAGTGGGACCTCGCCGGACGCGACCTGGCTGATGCCAGCCTCGGTTCGGAAGCGCGGAGCGTCCGCGGGCACGGCGAAGTGGGTCCAGACCTGGAGCGGCTCCGCGGGAAGGTCGCGATCCAGCACCAGACGGACCTCGGCGCTCAGGCTGGGGAGCAGAATCCCCGCGGCAACGACTCCCGCAATCAGTCGGGCGGGGCCCGCCCGATCGGCCCACGCAGCCGTCCCCGCAGCGAGGAGCATCCATCCGTAGACGTAGACGGGGGCCATCCGTCGGTCCTTGAGCTCGTGGGACGTGTCCAGCATCAAGACGACGAGCACGTAGCTCGCAGCGCACACGCCGAGCAGTGCTCCGAGCTCTCGGGCCCGCTGAGTCTGTCCTCGCCTTGCGCTCACGATCACTGCGGCGCTCAGGGCCAAGGCTCCGACGACAACCCCGGAACGGGAGACGAAGCTGAGCAGTGAAGCCGTGGACTCGGAGGGAACCCAGAGTTCAGGCAGCGACCACTCCGCGAAGCGAGGCCAGAGCTCCAACACCGATCGTGGACCCTGCGACTGTCCCTCGCCGGCGAACAGCCCCGTCAGCAGGTCTGGGACCGATCGCCCCTGCGCTTCGACGCTGCCGCCCAGCTCATTGCGCCCCAACCACGGACTGAAGCCGACCGCCGCCGCCGCTCCGTACGCCGGGAGACCGAGCAGCGCTCCCCGCCCCATCAACGCCACCAGCGCCCCCGCCGCCAGCACGGCCGGCAGCAGGTTCAGCAGGGAGAACCAGGTTCCGAAGCCGGCCAACAAGCCCGCTCCAGCGGCCAGCCCGAGCCTGCGGGGGAGTTCCTCTGCGCGTCCGGCCTCGACCAACAACAACAGGATCAGGGGCGGAAACAGTGCCGACTCGAAGTGGTTGCCCCAGTGGATGCAGGACAGGAGGAACGCGGGGACGGGCAAGCACACGAATGCGGCCGTCGCGGCCAGCGTGCCCGCGGTCCCGAGCAGTCGGCCCAGGAGAGCGAGCCACGCCAAGGCAATCGCCAGGGCCCACAGGACTGCGCCGATCTTCACCGTCGTCTGGGTGAGCCCGAAGACGCCCGCAATGGGCACCAGCAGCACCGACACCACCAGCGTTCCGCCGTCGAAGTCCTGGAACTGGTAGTCGAAGAAGCTCGTCTCCGGCGGAATCGACTCCGGCGGAGGCTCCGGCACCGCCGCCAGCTCCACGGGCCAGGCGCCATCTTCTCCCAGCACCGCGGCTGCGAGCCGCAAGTTCACGATCTCCTCGGGGTGGTGCAGTTGGGTCGGCGCTCCCGTGATCAGCGCGACGCGCAGCAGGACGAAGACCGCGAGGGCAACGAGGACGATCAGGAATGCGCGGAGGGAAGCCTCGTCCATGCGTCAGGGTACCGACGTCGGCGTGCCCACGGCAGCAGCAGCAGAAGCGCCAGAGCGGCCGGACCCAGCGAGCCGTCGCCTGCCGAGGAGCAGCCGCCGCAGCCGTCGGTCCAGCACGTGGGGTCGCTGTCCTCGCCGTCGCAGTCCTGGTCGCTGCCGTCGTCGCAGACCTCGTCGGCGCCGGGGAAGATCGCCGCGTCGGTGTCGTCGCAGTCGCCCTCGCAGTCGGCCAGCCCGTCGCCGTCCCCATCCAGTTCGCCGTCGGCGGAGCCGTCGCAGTCGTTGTCGATGCCGCGCCACGCCAGCACCCGCCCCAGCGAGAACCGGTCGTCGGCCGCCCGGAGCATCTCTTCGGCGAGGTCGAACGCCTCCTCGGCGAGGGCCGCTTGCCCCTCCAGGCCCGCGACGCGTCCACTCAGTCCGCGAGCCAGGCCCTCGAAGTGCTTGTTCGGCAGGCGCTCCCCGATGCCGCAGGCTTCCTCCGCCAGTTCCCGGGCGTCCACCAGCCGGCCCTGAACCACTGCGGTCTCCCCGAGCACCTCGAGCGCGCCCGCGATGAGCTGATCGACCCCGAGCTCTCGAGCCCTCCGCGCCGCCTCCCGGCCCGCCTCCTCAGCCTCGTCGATCCGGCCTTGCGCGAGGCGCAGACGCGCGAGCTCCTCCAGCTGGCCCGTGAGGTGGAGCAGGTCGTCGGCGGCTCGCGCCAACCGGAGGCTCTCCTCGAAGCAGGCGTCGGCTTCATCCAGCCGCCCCAGGGCACGGCGTACGTCGCCGAGGTTCCCCAGGCCACGCCCGCGGTTGGCCTCGTTTCCCACCCGTAGAGACAGCTTCACCGACTCGGCGAACATCCGCTCGGCGTCCTTCAGACGCCCCCGATCGAGCGCGCCGACGCCAAGGTTGAGGAGCGCCGCCTCTTCGCCCTGCGTGTACTCGATCTCCTGTGCCAGGCGGAGTGCTTCGTGCAGCGTCGCCTGCTCCAGGGTTCGCTGATTCAGCTGCTTGTAGGCGATCGCGAGGTTGATCATCGTTGCCGTCTCGTAGGTCGCGTCGCCGCCCTGACGGAGGAGGACCAGCGCCCGCTCCAGCGCCGTCCGAGCTTCCCGGAGGTCTCCGCTGATCGCGGCGGCTGTGCCCATGATCCCCAGCGCCCGAGCCTCGCCGACGTAGTCCTTCAACTCGACGAACGTGCGGCGGGCGGCGTCGAGCTCCTCCCGATTCAGTTCCCGCTCGCCGAGTCGGTTGCGTGCATCGGCCACGACCACCCAGGCGCGGTCCCGCGGGGTTCCGACCTCGGCGGCGCGGGCTTTGGCCTCCTCCAGGCGTCGTTCCCCTCCGGCTGTGTCGCCGATCGCTCGGAGCCGTCCATCAGGGCGCGGTCCAGTCACACCCGCGCGGCGCCCGGGAGGTCGGGGGTGGCGTCCACTTCCTCCAGGACCCGGAGCAGGGCCGGGAGCGGCCCCGTGCGCTCCAACAAGGCCACCACGGCCAGCGCCGCTCCGACCGCCTCTTCGCCGCGCCCGGCCGCCGAAGCGTTGCTCGCCGCCGCCACCAGGTTCTCCAACTCCAGGGTCACGACCCGTCGGCGTGCCATCCCGGTGCTGCGCTGCATCGCCGCGAGCGAGTCTTCCGCGCCGTAGGTCGCGAACCAGGCGGCATGCCGTTCCAGGACCTCGGTCTTGGCCTCAGGACCGCTTCCGGAGCTCCCATCGGCCAGGTTGTACGCGCCCGCGGCGCCGAGCTTCTCGGCGGCGTATTCGCGGATGGACAGGTAGGTGTCGAAGCGCAGATCCCCCTGGGGTCTCAGGCGGCTCCCAACTGCGCAGCAGGATCTTGTCCTGCAGGGCTTGCAGGGCGTCTACCGCCCAGGCGCCTTCGAGCTGGATGACCGCCTCCGCCGCCTCCAGATCGAAGCCCCCACGAAACACCGAGCACTGCGCCAGCGCCGCCTGCTCCCAGGGCTCCAGCAGGTTCCAGGACCAGTCGATCGTCGCTCGCAGCGTCGCCTGCCTGCCCGTCACGTCCTGGCGTCCCGTCGTCAGGAGGTCGAACCGCCGTGGAAGCCGCTCCAGGATTCGGGCCGGGGACAGCACCTTGGTTCGCGCCGCCGCCAGCTCGATCGCCAGCGGGATGCCGTCCAGCTCGAAGACGAGCATGGCGACGTCTTGAACGTTGCTCTCGGTCAGGTCGAACGTCGACCGGGCGGCCTTGGCCCGCTGCACGAACAGCTGCACGGCGGGATTCCCCTCGACCGCCGCGACCAGGTCGTCCGCCATCACGAGCTGGTTCATGATGGGCGTCTCCAGCGGGCCGAGCCGGTAGACGAACTCTTCGCTCAGCTGGAGCACGACGCGGCTGGTCACGACGAAGGTCGCCTCCGGGCACCGCTCGGTCCACAGCGCCAGGGTCTTGGTGGCGAAGGGCTGCACCTGCTCGAGGTTGTCCACGACGATCAGGCAGCGGCCCCGCCCCGCGATCGCCGCGGCGACCCGCTCCGACGACTCGCCGGAGGTAAGTCCGATCCCCAGCGCGCGGGCGGCCGCGGCGCACACGCCGTCCGCCGACGTCGCCTCGCTCAGGTCGAACCACCAGGAGCCGCCGGCGAACCGAGCGCTGCGGCTGACGGCGAACCGTTGGGCCAGGCGGGTCTTCCCGGTGCCTCCCGGGCCGACCAGGGTGACGAGCCGTCCGCCCGCCTGGACGAACTCGTCCAGCGCTTCCAGATCGGTCTCGCGTCCGACGAAGGTCTCGGGCCCCTCCCGCACCAGCGCCTCGGCGGTCGGATCCTCCAGCGGGGCGATGGCGACGGTGGTGACGTCGTGGAACTCCTCGACCTCCTCCGTCGCGCTCCACTCGATGGCGTACAGCACGCTGCGGGCTGCGGTGCAGAAGGCGTCCGCGTCCTCGAATCGGCGTTCCGCCTCTTCCTGCAGGCATCCGGCCAGCAGCTCCGCCAGTCCGGTGGTGTGGCCGAAGCGGTCGGGCAGCTCGGCGATCCGTTCGGAGACCCGGACGAGGGCCATCATCTGCTCCATCACGGTGCCACCGCGGAGCAGTCGCTCCCCCGAGAGCATCTCGAACAGGATCGCCCCCAGCGCGAACAGGTCGGACCGGCCGTCCAGCTCGTCGCCGTTGGCCTGCTCGGGCGACATGTAGGCCGGTGTGCCCCGAAGCGACGTCGTCGCCTGCGAGGTCAGCCCTTCACCCTCGTCGGCCCGGGCGAGGCCGAAGTCGCTGATCTTGACCTCGCCGTGGGTTCCCAGCAGCACGTTCGCGGGCTTCAGGTCCCGGTGCACCAGTCCGGCGGGCGCCGAGTCCACTTGCAGTTCGTGCACCGCCTGTAGGCCCCGCGCGATCTCGATCGCGATGCGCAGGGCATCGTGGGGGGCCACGGCGCCCTCCCGCGCGAGGCGTGCGTCGAGCCCCTCCCCGCGGACCAACTCCATGGCCACCCAGGGCTGTCCGTCCTCGATCCCGAAGTCGTAGACGTCGACGATGTTGGGGCGCTTCAGGAGGCCCCCGACGCGCGCCTCCCGGAAGATGCCTTCGCGCACGCGGGGTTCGTCGTCGTCGACGGAAGCGCGGAGCACCTTCAGCGCGACCGTCTTGATGAAGCCCGCGGGCCCGACCAGGCGTGCCTCGAAGACCCGGCCCATGCCGCCTTCACCGACCAACCGCTGGACCTCGTAGCGTCCGAACTGGACCGGGAGACTGTCGAGCTTCGCCGTCACCTCCGGAGGGTACCGGGGAGGGCGCCCCTCACGCGATGGGGGTCAGCACCTTGCCGGCGTGCTTCACCAGCATCGTCTCGGCGCGGGTCATGCCCTTGAGCCGCCGATCCATCGCGAGGTTCCGCCCCAGATCGTCGCAGCTCTTCTCGCATCCGCAGGCGACGTCGGGGTCGTTGCCGATGTTGCTGAACCAGGGGTCCCGCTTCTCGACCACGTTGGTCATCCGGCGGAACTGCTTCTGCTTGCTGTTGTTCCACATCGCCAGCAGCCGCTCCTCGTTGAGGTTGCCGATGGGGATGCGGTGGCTCTTGAGGCAGCTGGTGACCTTGCCGTCGGGCATCACCCGCAGGAACGTCCAGCCGATGGTGCAGGGGAACGTGTGCACGACGTTGGCGTCGCCTCGCCCCTCGGTGACGTCCTCGCACTCGAGCCGCCGCAGCCACTGGTCGAAGCCGAAGAGCTTCCGGGACTCGCCCGAGGCGGCCAGCCGGCTCTGCAGATCGCGCGACTGCTGCAGCAGGGTGCGGCGCACGTCGTCGTCGAACAGGAGCACGTCGGTGTGGCCCGGCACGGTATCCACCACCGTGTACTCGACCGCGTCGCTGCCGGTCTCGTCGACCTGGCGGTACATCGCCTCGAACTCGTGCGCGTTCAGGTTGCTGACCACCTGGTACAGCTTCACCGTCGGCCCGCGCCCGACCTCGCGCTTGCGCTTGTTGAGGTACGTGATGCGGTCCATCAGCTTGTCGAAGTCGGCCGGCTTCTTGTTCGGGTGCGTCGCGTCGTACGTCGCCCCGGAGCCGGCCCACACGCTGACCGTCATGTCGTCGAGCCCGACCTCGCACGCCCAGTCGCACCAAGCCTCGTCCGCGAGGGCGAAGTTCGTGTTCACCGCGACCGTCATGCCGTGCCCCTTGGCGTGCTCGACGGTCTCCTTGAGCCAGGGGTAGACGATCGGGTCGCCGCCTCCGGCCATGTAGATGTCGCGGGTCCCCATCGCGGCGGCGTCGTCGAGCATCTGGCGGACCAGATCGAAGCGAAGCTGCGAGCGCAGGTCCTTGCTGTTGGGGCCCGTCTTGCGCAGCAGCGGGCTGTGCAGCCAGCAGGCGATGCAGTCGTTGTTGCAGCGGTTCGTGACGTCCAACTGGATGGTGTACGGACCGGTGAAGGCGCGCTCGCCGTCGAACACGCCGACCATGTCGAGCCGGCCCCGGACGGCGCCGCGGACCTTGCCCGAGGACGCGCTGACCAGGGTCTTGACGGTGTCGGGCGTGACCACCGGGAGCGGAGCGGGAGCGATCGACGCCTGGGGCACCGCGACGTCGCGCGCGGGGGTGGCGTCCCGTCCCTCGGGCCCCAGACCGCGGTGGCGTCCGCGGCCGGAGGTTGGAAGCCGGCGCCGCGACCTCGCGGTCTCGTAGGCCTCCGACATCGTCTCGGCGGTGTGGCGCCAGGTGTGGTTGCGGAGCAGGTGCTCGCGCGCGGCCACGCCCAGCTCGCTGCGTCGGTAGGGATCCGCCAGCAGCGCTTCCATCGCCTCGGCCAGCGCCGTCGGGTTCGCCGGGGGCACCAGCTGGCCGACCCGGCCGTTGTCGAGGAACCGGACCGCCTCGCCCACCGCCGTCGCGACCACGGCCTTGCCCGCGGCCATGTACTCCACGACCTTCAGCGGGCTCTTGGTCGCCGCCTGGGCGGTGTCCGGCAGCGTCGCCACCGCCACGTCCACCACGTCGAGCAGATCGGGGACGCGCGCGTGAGGGACGGCGCCGGTGAAGACGACGCGGTTCCCGAGGCCGAGCCGTTCGGCGTGAGCCCGGGTGTCGGCGAGGGTGCGGCCGCCGCCGACCACGAGGAAGCTGGCGTCCGGCACCCGCGACGCGACCTGGGCCGCCGCATCGAGGAACAGGGGAGCTGCGTGGGCGCCCGCGAGCTGGCCCAGGTACATCGCCACCGGGCCCTCCGGGAGGCCGAGCTCGGTGCGGGTCGCGTCGCCGTCGCCGCCACCGACGAAGCGTCCGGGATCGGCGCCGACGGGGGCGTCGAACAGGTGCTCGTCGCGTACGCCCAGGGCTCGGGCCTGCTGGCGGAGAGCGGCCGATGCGACCGAGACCGTGTCCGCGATCCGGGGGAGGGCCCGCTCGAAGCGCTCGATGCGCCGCCAGTGCTTGTCCTGGGACTGGCTCGCCTCTTCGTAGATCGCCGCTTCGTGGTCGTCCCAGTCGTAGTGCAGGGGGAGGCGGTTGCGGAACGAGGCGACCGCCGCCGGCATCGCCGCGTGGGCGAGGCACTTCTGCACGTGCACGATGTCGGCCCACTGGGCCAGCAGGGTCATCTCGCGCGATTTCCGCAGCCCCAGCCCCATGTGCCGGATCAGCGGGATCACCTCGAACGGGAACTCCTGCCGATGCCGCACATCGCCCGGCTGCTGGGTGGCATCGGCGAGGTGGTAGACGACCTTGACCTCGTGCCCCAACGCCTCCAGCTCACGCGCGATGGACGTGACACGGATCGTCCACGGCTCCAGCGGCGAGTAGACGTCATGCGGATGGATCATCAGGACGCGCACGAGGCCAATGTGACCGGGAAAGCGCCCCTCGTCCAGCGATGGGGCCGATCGGGTACCGTGGGTCGCCGTGCGGCTCCCCCAGCGCATCGGTGACTACACCCTCCTCGAACAGCTCGGCGCCGGTTCCTTCGGAACGGTGTACCGCGCTCGGATCGAGGGCGATCTGGGTTTCTCCCAGCAGGTGGCGGTCAAGCTCGTCGACAGCGGACGCGCCCGTGCGCGCCCCAACGTGATCACGTCGTTGGCGGACGAGGCCCAGTTTCTCGCCCGGTTGAACCACCCCAACATCGTCGCCGTGCGTCGATTCGTCCGGGTCGACCACGAGTTCCTCGGCGAAGCCCACCTCATGGAGATGGAGCTGGTCCGGGGCGCGCCCCTGAGCCGCCTGCTCCGCAAGGTGGACGAGGTCGGAACGCGGCTCCCCGTCGACGCCGCGCTGTCGCTGTTGCTCGAAGGAGTCGACGCGCTCGTCTACGCGCACGACCTCAAGGACGCCGACGGCAAGGGGATCGGGCTGGTCCACCGCGATCTGAAGCCCGACAACCTGCTCGTCAGCCACGACGGCCGCCTCAAGGTGCTCGACTTCGGCATCGCGTGGGCCGAGGACCGGATCGCGACGACCACCGCCACCGGCCTCGCCAAGGGCACGCCCCAGTACATGAGCCCGGAGCAGGCCCGGGGAGAGCCCGCCGATCCCCGCTCGGACCTGTACGCCCTCGGTGCGATCGCGTTCGAGTGCATCACCGGCCATCGGTACGTGTCCCCCCCGCAGGGCGGCCGGGTCGAGCTCCCGGTCATCATCATGGCCGTCGCCACGACCACCTTCGAAGGCCGCGTCGACGTGCTGGAGAAGGCGCTGGTCGCCCCCGAGCCGGTGGGCCGCGCCATCGATCCCAACCGCGCCCGCGGCATCATCGAGCTGCTGGGCCGCATGCTCGCGCCGAACATCGAGGAACGGCCCGCCAGCGCCGCACTCCTCGCCCACGATCTGGAGGAGCTGTGCTCCGCGTGGAAGCCGCACCTGGGGCGGCGCTACCTGCGCACCGCGATCGACGGGATCATCGAGCCCGTCACCGATCCGCATGCCGACACGATGGATCGGGAGCTCAACCTCACCCTGTCCGAGCGGGCCGACTTCGACAGCTTCCGCGAGGCCTTCAACGTCGGCGCCGTGGGCCCCACGCGCATGGCCCCGCCCGGCCTCCGGGAGGGGGAAGGTCAGGGCCCCGGGGGACCGAAGGTGCTCGCCATCGTGCTCGTGGGGGCTGCGCTGCTGGCGTTGGGCATCCTGGCGATCATCGGCCCCCAGGATCGGGGGACGGACAGCCCCGAGCCGGCCGCGGATGCCGTCGTGGATGCGGCCGAGGTCGAGGACGAGCCGAGGGCCGAGATCATGCCGGAGCCGGTCACCGAAGAGGCCGAGCCCGAGCCGACCCGCGCACCGGAACCCGAGCCCACGCCGGAGCGGCGGACCCCGGCGCCCCGGGTTGAGCCGTCGACCCCTGCCTCGCGCATCGAACCGGCGCCCACGCCGGCCCCCCAACCGACCATCCCCTCACCCGTCTGGCCGAAGCTCAGCCACACCCCGCCGGCGCCCTACATGCTTCCAGCGACGCTCACGATCTCGGTGCGGCTGGAGGGCGGGAGCGTGGACTGCGAGCCCGAGGTGCTCATCCGTCCGGTGATGCCCTCGCCCATCCAGTTCACCCGGACTGCGATGGCCTCGGCCGGCACGAGCGCGTGGTCTGCCACAATGGCGCTTCCCTACGGGGAGGGGTGGAACGTTGGGGCTGAGTACTACTTCCGTTGCTGCCAGGACGGATCGTGTGGCGCCGGGCTCCGGAACCAGGCGAACCCGTTCCGCGTGGACAAGAACCCCTTCTAGGGTCCTGGCGCTGGCGCTGCTGCTGGTTCCGGCGGTGGCGTCGGGGCAAGCCGAGCAGGTCAGCGCTGCCTACACCGCGTTCACCGAGGGCGATCACGCCGGCGCGGTGACGCTGGCCCGCGAAGCGATCGCCCTGGACCCCAGCATCGCCACCACCGTCGCCCGCAAGGTGCTGATCCTCTCGCTCCGCGAGCTGGACCGGCCGGCCGAGGCGCTGGCCGAGCTGAACCGCTACATGGCCTTCGAGCTCGTGGTCTCGGACCGCCGCTGGGCGGACCAGCAGGAGTCCGAACTCGAAGTGTTGGCCCCCGGTGCGCCCGCGCCGGAGCCGACCGTCGAGCCCGAACCGGACACCGAAACCGAGCCCGAGCCTGAGCCGGAGGCGGAGGCTGAGCCGCCCGCCGTCGAGCCGAAGCCCGAGCCCGCGACGGCCTCCCCATCGGCCCGTCCTCGGGCGGTGATCGCGGTCGGGGGCGGCTTCCAGCAGCTGACGACGTGGAGCTATGCGGCGTTCGGGGTGGAGGCATCGGTCCGCCTCATCGGTCCGCTGTGGGGCGGCCTGGACTCGCAGGTCGCGCTGTCCCCGCGGGCGGACTGCACCGATCAACCGGGCGATGAAGAGGACTGCACCGCGCTCTTCACGACCATCGGCCTCGGCCCCCAGATCCGCTTCGACGGGCCCGCCAACCCCTACGTGCGCGTCGCCTTCCAGGCCGGCATCAACGGTACGCCGAGCCCGTACCGGGTCGTCGTACCGGGGGTCGAGATCGGCGGCGGGATCGAGCTCGGCCGCGGCGTCGTGTCGGTGCGTCCGAGGGCGGCGTTCCGGTTGTTCGGCCCGCTCCGAGAGGGGGGAAGCGTGGTTCCCGGCGTGCTCGTCGGCGTGGACCTCGCCCTTCGCGTGGGGGACGCGTCGTGAGGTGGCTCGGGCTCGGGCTGGCGCTCCTGGCGTTGCCGTCGACGGTGCTCGCGGGGGACTCGATCGCGGTGGACGCGTCCGGGGGCGGCGACTTCCTCACCATCAGCGAAGCGCTCGCCACGACGCCCGAGGACGGCACGACGGTCACGGTCGCGGCGGGCACCTACAACGAGAATATCGTCCTCGGCGGCCTCGCCGTGAACCTCGTGGGCGCGGGCCGCGAGGTCGTGCAGGTGGTCGGCGACGGCACGGGGTCGGTGGTCTCGATCGGGCCCGCCGCCGGCTCCCAGACGCATATCTCGGGCATGGAGATCAGCGGGGGCGACTCGCGCTCCACCGACGGCTTCGGCGGGTGCATCACCGTGGTTCAAGCCGACCCCGTGTTGGAGGAGCTCGAGCTCACGGACTGCCTTGCGCGGGAGGGCGGCGGCCTGTCGCTGCGGGACTCGGAGGCGACCGTGCGTGACCTCGTCATTCACGACTGCGAGGCCCACGCGCTCGCGGGTCAGGAGGGCACCGACGACGGCCGGGGGCACGGCGGCGCGGTCTACGTCTCGGGCGGCGTGGCCGACATCCGCAGGCTCCACGCGTACTCCAACCTGGCCAGCGGCTACGGCGGAGGCCTCTCCTTCTGGGACGTGCCCGGGGGCTCGCTCGAGGACACGGTCATCTCCACCAGCGCGGCCCAGTGGGGAGGCGGAGTCGTGACCGCTCGTCGGGATCTTCCCTGGGGTTGCTGCTGCTGGCCAGACTCAGGCGTCGCGGTCGAGAGCGTGCTCGACCCACAAGCGAGCCAGCCTGAGGGCCTGACCGGAACGACCGGGGAGTGACGGGCCTCGTCGGCGTCGAGCGCCCTCGGCCGCGGGTTGTTCGGAGGACGCCGCCGGGCTGACGGCCGCCTTCGAGCGCTCCGCCGACAGCTCCACCTGCAACCTCGCGAGCTCTTCGGCGTGCTTCGCCTTGGCCGCCCGCAACCGGTCGTGGGCGGCGTTGAGCTTGGCCTCCCAACCGGCCACGGCGGCCGCGATCTCGCCGCGGCTCCGCTCGTCCGCCTCCTCCATCTCGCCCGTTCGCTGCGTGTCCGCCTGGGCCAACTCCGCCTGCCACTGCCCGACGATCTGCTGGACCTCGGCTTCGCGCTCGGCCTTGGCCTCCTCCATCTGCGTCCGGTGGGCCTCCACCAGGGTCGCGATCTCCTCGGCGCGGCCGGTCGTGCCCGCTTCGAACTCGGCTCGAACCGCTTCGATCTGAGCGCGATGGTGTTCGTTGGCGGCTTCCATCTGGGCCAGGTGGTCTGCCGCCATCGCGGAGGCCTCGGCCTTGCGCTCCTCCAGGAGCTTGGCCGCCTCGGCCTTGCGCTCCTCCAGGAGCTTGGCCGTCTCCGCGTCGCGGTTCGCGGCGGCCGCCTCCATCTGGCGCTTGTGCTCGGCGGCCATCTCGGCGACCTCGGCCTTGCGCTCCTCCAGGAGCTTGGCCGTCTCCGCGTCGCGGTTCGCGGCGGCCGCCTCCATCTGGCGCTTGTGCCCCGTGGCCATCACAGCGACCTCGGCCTTGCGCTCCTCCAGGAGCTTGGCCGTCTCCGCGTCGCGGTTCGCGGCGGCTGCCTCCATCTGGGCCAGGTGGTCTGCCGCCATCGCGGAGGCCTCGGCCTTGCGCTCCTCCAGGA
>JAAESI010000054.1 GCA_024229515.1 Pseudomonadota bacterium
GCCCTCGAACCGCCGATGAACCTCCAGGGGTGGAAGAACCCCCAGCGCCCACTCCTGAAGCGTCTGCGCGCGATCTGCGTGGCAGAGGCTGAGCAGAATCGGTAGCAGGCGTAGCTTCGGCGGCGTCTGCTCGTGCCCAACCCCCGCCGACAGTTCAGCGCCGAGGTAGCCCAGCGGGAGTCCCAGGCGGTGTGCGCACTGTGCGCAGACTGCGCTGAAACCCGCTGAGAATGGCCGAGAATGGCGGAGCCGACATAGATTTAGGTATATGATTACAGCTACTTAGCAGGCGACCTCTGTCCTGGACGGACGAGGCACCAAGACCTAGTCGGCGTAGTCGACCTTCCGGGACTCCACCACGCCTGCGTCCTTGAGCGCGGCGATCACCTCCAGGTGATGCGGGTGGGTCGCGTAGACACGCAGCGCCTCGGGCGAATCGAAGCGCGTGATCAGCACCACGTGGGAGCTTCGCGGATCGGGGGCGTCGTCGATGCCAACCTCGATGTAGCGGAGCTGGGGGATGCGCCCGTCCATCGCCATGAGCATGCGCTTCACGTGGGGCGCGTCTTCGGGATCTTCGAGTCGGAACATGACGATGTGGCTGTACACGGCGGGGACCTTAACCACTCAAGCGGCGGGGCAGAAAGACCCGTCGTACAGATAGCCCTGCCGGCGCACGTTCACGATGAGTCCATCGAGCCCAGATTTACGCAGATCGCCGACCAGACGCTGGAGCGCTGATCGCACCGCCTTGTGCGATTCCTGCTCGATCGACTCGGCGATCTCGGGCACGGTCACGAGCGCCCCCTCGGCCGCCGCGATCGCCGCGAGGATGCGCCACGAAGCACCGCTGAGGGACAGCTCCCGCCGCAGCCCTCCCGAGCTCCAGACGACCCGGCCCTGCATGTCGGGGACCCGGGCGTCAGGCTCCAGGACGACGCCCCGGGGCGCGGGACCGGGGGCCGCGGGAGGCGCCTGAACCCCCGCCGGAGCGGCCTGCTGGGCCTGGGGGGCGGGCATGCGCTCGTGGCGGTGCAGCACGCACTCGGAGATCGGGGCGCAGGGAAGCCCCCAGGGGCCGCCGGGCACGCTGCGGCGCACCAGCCCGGCCTTGCTCAGGAGCATGCGCTCGGCCACGACGTCGCGCTCCTGACCGGACTGCGCCATGGCGACGAGCTCGTCGAGGGCGTCGGCGCTCTGGGCCTCGACCCAGTCGACCGCCCGCCCGATCGTCTCCAACTGCGACTCCACGAGGTCGTACTCCAGGTGTTCGCGGAGGGAGCCGGGGGAGGCATCGTCCACCTCTTCGCCGTCGGTCAGGTCGGAGGCATGCTCGCGGCGCCAAGCCTGCCGCTCCAGCCGCCCGATGAGCCACCGGAAGGCCGCTCCGAGGAGGGACGGGTGCCCCCCCGACGAGCCCACCAACAGCTCCGCGTAGGCCTTGCGGCCGTCGCGCTCCGCCAGCTCCTCGAACTCCGGTCCGCCCTCCTCCGACGCCGCCCGCTTGATCGCGCCCTGGATGCGCAGCGTGGTGGTGCGCTCCCAGCCGTGGCCCCAGGGGTCCAGCCAGAGGTGGTGGAACGCGTTCAGCGCGGTCGAGTCGTGCACCAGGAGGTTGAGGTCGGCCCGGGCGGGGGCGGGCGGCGCGGCGCCGGCCTTCTCCAGCCACTTCGTCGGTGTGCCCGAGGTGGCGATGATCCTCCCCAGCCCCTCGTCGACGTCGGGGAGATCCCGGAGCGCCCGCTCCACCTCTTCGGAGAAGACGTGATCGAGGTTGTCGATGAGCAGGTCGCTGGCGCGGCGTTTCGGGTCCGTCGCCCAACCGACGATCCGTTCGACCACCTCGGGGTCCCCGCGCCGGCCTCGGACCAGCTCGCAGCGCCGCCCGGAGCGGTCCCGAAGGGCCTCGATCACCGTGCTCTTGCCCATGGCCGGTCCGCCGAAGACCAGGATCTTCCGCAAGCTCCGGGCCGAGCCGAGGATGGTCTCCAGCTCGTCCGTGTAGATGAACACCGAAGCGCCGCTCATGCCCTGCCTCCGCCGCGCCGTCCTCGCGCGGTCTCCATGCGGACGAAGCGGGCCAGCAGCGGCGCAGCGATGCGCACGGCGTGCTCTCCAGCTTGATCCACGGTCCATTGCAGGCCGCCCATGGCGACCAGGTCCTCGATGGCGTCGGCCACCTCCGGCACCGTCAGCTCGATGCCCTCGGCCGACAGCTCCGCGTGCAGCACCGACACCTTGCGGCCTCCGTCGTCCGGCGTGCCCGCGGACGAGTCCGCGCACAGCAGCCGCACCAGCGGCCACACCCAGGGGGGCGCCTCAGACGCCACGCCGTCCGGGAACAGGCGGTCCTCGAAGAACCCGGTCTGGTGGACCAGCTCGTCGGAGGCGTCCTTCAGCAGCGCGTGGCTGTAGCGAATGGGGCGCACCGCCCGCCGGCTCTCCCGCCGGTACATCAGGTACGCTAGGTGGTTGATCCAGAAGGGGTTGCCGCCGCACAGCACGTTGGTCGCGCGGGCGAGTCCCTTCTTGACCTCGATGGGGTAGCGCCACGCCATCTTGGTCGCCGTGAGCAGCCGCTGGGCGTCCTCCCAGTCGAAGCCGCGCATCACCACCGGCTCCGCCGCCCGAAGTATGCGCGCCAGCTCGGGGTGGAGGCGCCGCACCGGCGCGCGGGGACCCACGAAGACGACCAGCGTGCCGGGGGAGCCTTCGATCAGATCCTCGAAGCGGAGGATGGCGTCCAATCCGCCGCGATCGCCGTCGGCGGCCTCGGTGTGGGCACGGCGAAGGGGCCGGATCGCTTCGTCGATGACGAGCACGACCACGGGCGATCCGATGCTCGCGCGAAGCACCTGGAGCAGCTCCTCCAGCGTCTCGGGGAGCTTGCGGGGCAGCTGGGAGGACTCGCGCACGCTCCACGCCGCCGCCGAGTCGGCCAACTGAGCCGCCAGGCGGGCCTCCAACTCGGGCCACGACTCCCCCACCCTCGCTTTGACGAACACCCCGATGGCCTGGGGGCCGGGGCGGCGGTTCAGGTCCCGCAGGAAGCGCTTGGCCAGGGACGTCTTGCCCGTCTTGAGGGGCCCCTGGACGAACACGAGCCCGCCGGCTTCAGCCTCGGAGCCGACCACGTAGGCCAGCGCCCTCTCCAGCTCGGCGAGCTCCTCGGTGCGGCCGTAGAAGGCGTGGTCCTCGCGCACGAAGTCGCCGCACACGTACGGCTGGGGCAGCGCCCACGGCTCCGGGGGCCGCTCGGGACGCGGGGGGAGCCCTCCCTCGAGGATCTCCAGCGGCGCCTGCCCCGGGCCCCGCACCCGGTGCACGCCGGCGATCTTGCGGAGCTCCCGCAGGATCGCCCGGATCTGGGGCGGCCCCACCAGCTCGGCCTCGACGCGGATGACGGCCCAGCCGGGGCCCAGCCGCCGGCCGGCGATGTCGACCACGTCGACCTTGGCCTCGTTGAACACGCTGAGCAGGTCGAGGGTCACCCCGCTGCGGTTGGTGGTCTCGACCACGAAGTACTGCTGCAGCGTCGGCGTGCGCCCCACCCGCATGCGGTGACCGCCCTCGGCGCAGTCGGCCTCGGCGTCGTGCACGACCACGGTCTCCCCGTCCAGGGTGACGACCATGCGTCCCCCCGCGGCGGGCCGGCACTCGGGGCACTTCAGGATGCGGCGGGCGCCCCCCCGAAGACCCTCGCCGAGCTCGAGCTCGTCCTCGCGGTACTGGAGGTTGTCGAGCACGCCGGCCAGCGACTCCTCCAGCACCTCCACCTTCCGGTCGTCGATGCTCGGGGTGTAGGGCAGGTCGTCGCCGCGGCGGGCCACGGACCACAGCCCCAGCTGCTCCTTCCACCAGTCGGTGGTGCGAGGGTTCTTGAGCCCGAGGGACTCCGCCGCGACCTCGACCGCGATGCTCAGCAGGCTCTCCAGCACCGCCTCGTCCGCCACCGGGGTGAGCCCGCGTCCGGTCATCGCCCCGCGCAGCCAGCGCAATCCCTCGGCCTGAAGCACAGGACTCATGTTGGCCCGCAGGAGCGTGCGCAGGCTCTTGAGGGAGTCCGGCGGCACCTCCTCTTCCCAGCCCACCGGGGGCAGGCTCGGGACCTCCGCTTTGATCAGCTCGACCCGGTCGCCGTCGCTGAGCTTGTGCAGCACGCCGACCCGATCCCGCTCGTTGACGATCGCGTGGTCGACGGTGCCGACGAAGTCCGAGTGCACGGCGGCAGCGAAGTTCAGCACCGTCGCGCCCGCGGGCAGACGCTTGAACGCCCCCGCGGGGGTGTAGACGACGATCCCCTCGGTGCGGCTCTCGGCGGCCCGCATCGCCGTCTGGAGCAGCTTCCACGGGGTCGGCGTCTCCTCCGAGCTGCGCGACTGGCGGGGGATGAGGCGGATGGCGATCGGGATGTGTCGGCCCAGGACCTCGGCCGTGACGATGGTGCGGAGCGCCCGGTAGCCGGCCCGGGTGGGGCGCCCGATGGTGTCGAGCACCCCGTCGGGCTGGTAGCGGAGCGACTCGGCGGCGTGGAGCAGCCCCAGCACGCGGTAGCAGGCGGGGGTGTTCGCGCACTCGATGGTCACGTAGCCGCAGCGCCACAGGCGGCCGATCTTGGCGCCGCCAGGGCGGTCGATGTCGACGTTGTTCGCGATCGACGCCGCGTGCCGCCACTCCCACCGTGCCGGGCTGCGGTCCCGGTGCCCCACCGACAGCGACTTCTCCACCGCCCGCACCATGGCCGCCGTGATGCCTTCGGCGTGGCAGTGCCGGACCCACCCCACGACCCCGCGGAACTTGCCGCGATCGGCGTGGAGGAGGGCGAGGTTCTCGAGCGTGTTCCGCACGTCCCAGAGCCCACAGAACTCCGCCACCGGGGCCGCGACGTCACGCAGGTGGGCAAGCTCGGCGCTGCGCGCGCGGGGGCGGCTGCGCAGCTCCACATCCAGCGGGGCGGTCCGGAACTGCCGGGTCCAGTCCAGGACCTGGCGCCTGGGGTCCCAGCGATCCAGCCGCTCCTCGGCGAGCAGGAACGCGGCGCGGGGCTCGGGCAGGCCGGGGAGCACCTCCTCGATGAGCTCCCGGCGGGTGATCTTGTGCTGCTCCTCCTCGCGAGGACGGCGCAGCCGCTCCCACCCGTCGAGGATCGCCTCCACCCCCTCCTCGGGGGCCAGCTCCAGCTCGGCGAGGCGGGGCATGGGGACCCCGTGGAGGAAGCCCACCTCGGCCAGGGTGGCGTCCCCGTACGTCTCGATCAGCGTCATCGCGAGCCGCTCGTGGTGGCTCGCCTTGCCCTTGGTGGCGTAGGCTCCGAGCTGCTGGCTTCCGAGCTTCCCGATCGCTACGCGCAGCTGATGCAGGCGTTGCTGGAATGGGTCATCGTGGGGCATTGCGGTCTTGAACGGTCAATAGTAGCGAATGTCCCCGATGTCCATGCCCCGAATGCCTCATCTGGCCTGCGTTGCGCTGCTGCTGACCCTCGCTTGCGGGGGGGCTGAACGGCTGCCGGAGGCGCAGGCCGTGGACCTCACCGCCTGGACCGACCCGCCCGGCGCGGAGCCGTTCGAGGAGGCGCGACAGGGCGAGCTGCTGCAGGCGTTGGAGGCGATGGGCGAGGCCTACGTGCCCCGCACCGAGCACCTCCACCCCGACGGGCGGCCGATCTTCGTCAACCGGCTGATCGACGAGTCCAGCCCCTACCTCCACCAGCACGCCCACAACCCGGTCAACTGGCACCCCTGGGGGCCGGAGGCGTTCGAGTCGGCCAGGCGGCTGGACCGGCCGATCCTGCTGTCGATCGGCTACTCGACCTGCCACTGGTGCCACGTGATGGAGCGGGAGTCGTTCGAGGACCTCGAGATCGCCGCCTACATCAACGCCCACTTCATCCCCATCAAGGTCGACCGGGAAGAGCGGCCGGACGTCGACGGCGTGTACATGGACGCGGTTCGTGCCCTCACGCGGCGGGGCGGGTGGCCGCTCACGGCGGTGCTCACGCCGGATCTGAAGCCCTTCTTCGGAGGCACCTACTTCCCCGCTCGCACCGGCGACCGAGGTAGCCGCCAGGGCTTCCTGTCGATCCTGCAGGAGCTGCACGGGGGGTGGTCCACGGATCGGGACCGGCTCCTGGAGCGGGCGGAGCGGCTGAGCATGGCCATGGCCCGCCACTCGGCTCCTCGCGCCGCCGGCGGAACGGTCGACGGCGAGGCGGCGTTGAACGTCGCGGTCGACAACTGGCTGCAGCAGATGGACCCGAACTTCGGCGGCCTCGGCACCGGGAACAAGTTCCCCCGCCCCACCCTCGGCATGGCGCTGCTGCGGCACCACGCGCGGAGCGGGGACCCGAAGGTGCTCGACGCGATCACGATCACGCTGGATTCGATGATGCAGGGGGGCCTGCGGGACCACGTCGGGGGCGGGTTCCACCGCTACACCACCGAGCGGACGTGGCTGGTCCCCCACTTCGAGAAGATGCTCTACGATCAGGCCCAGCTTGTGGTCCTGTACCTGGAGGCGTTCCAGGCCACGGGGCAGGCCGAGTACGCCGAGGTCGCGCGGGAGACGCTGGACTACGTCGTTCGGGAGATGACCCACACCGACGGCGGCTTCTACTCCGCCACCGACGCCGACAGCAAAGGCCCCTCGGGGCACGACGAGGAGGGCTACTTCTTCACCTGGACGCCGGCGGAGCTGGCGACCGTGCTGGGGCCCGAGCGGGCGCTGTGGTTCGGCGCCTTTTATGGGGTCACCGCCGCGGGCAACTTCGAACACCGGAACATCCTGTTCACCCGCGGGAACAACCCGGCCAAGGTCGCGGGCGACGCGGGGATGACTATCGACGAGCTCGGCGTCGCGCTGGAGCAGGCCCGCGGCGAGCTGTACGCGGCCCGCTCCGAGCGCATCCCCCCGGGGCTCGACGACAAGGTGCTCACGGCCTGGAACGGGCTGATGATCTCGGCCTTCGTTCGGGGGGCGGTGGTCCTGAACGATGACGCCTACCTGGCGCGGGCGCGGTCCGCGGCCGACTTCCTCCTCGCCACGTTCAAGCGGCCGGACGGGCGGCTGGGCCGCTCCTGGCGGGCGGGCACGAGCCGCGCCGACGGGGTGCTCGACGACTACGCCTTCACCATCGCGGCGCTGCTGGACCTGTTCGAGGCGACCTCGGAGGTCCGCTGGCTCATCGAAGCGATCGCCTTGCAGGGGGTGCTCGATGCCCATTTCGTCGACGCCACCGCGGGCGGCTACTTCATGACCCCGGACGATGGCGAGACGCTGCTGGTGAAGCAGAAGCCGGACTGGGACGGCGCGCTGCCGTCGGGCAACTCGGTGTCGTCCGCGAACCTGCTGCGGTTGGCCGAACTGACCGGCAATGACGCCTACCGGGAGAGCGCCGGCGACGTCTTCGCGAGCCTCTCCGAGAGCCTCGTCCGGGGACCGACGGGCGTGCCCGCGATGCTCGCGGCGCTGGACTTCGACCGGGGACCCGCCCACGAGATCATCCTGATGGTGCCGACCGATCGCAGCGACGCCGAGCCGTTCCTGAAGGCGCTCCGCGACCGCTTCGTGCCGCACAAGGTGGTGGTGGTGACGACGCCCGAGGAGGCCGCTGGGCCGCTGGGCGAGGTGGTCGCGATGGTGCGCAACCGCCCGCTCAAGGCCGGCCGCGCGACCGCGTACGTGTGTGAGAAGTCGGTCTGCCAGCTGCCGACGTCGGATCCGGCGGAGTTCGCCCGGCAGCTGACCGAGGCGCCGTGATCCGAACGGTCCTGGTGATCGCCGTCGCCGCCCACGTCGTGCTCCTGGCGGTGATGATGTGGGGCGGCACGGATCCGTACGGACCCCGGGCCAAGGTGGCGCGGGGCGCCGACTTCCTCCACTGCTGGGCCGGCGGCGCGATCCTCGCGGACCCGGACCAGGGACCCGAGCAGCTGTACGACCCCGGGGCGTTCCGGCGGGCGCAGCGCGAGCAGGTCCGCATCCGCCGCCCCTACCCCGTCGCCTACCCGCCGCCGCTGTACCAGGGCTGCGCCGCGCTGGTCCCGCTGGGGTACTCCCACGCGGCCCGCCTGTGGAGCGCCGCAATGCCGGCGATGTGGGGCCTCGGCCTCGTGCTGATCATCGCCTGCTTCCCCGCCCTCGGGGTGCGCGCGCGTACGACCGCGCTGCTGATCGGGCTCATCTCCCCCACCCTCTTCATGAACACCGCGACCGGGCAGGCGGCCGGGCTGTGGCTGCTGCTCCTGGGCGCCGGGCTGATGCTCTGGAAGCGGGGGAGGCCGATCCTCGCGGGGGTGGTGCTGGGCTTGATCTGCGCCAAGCCGGGGGTGGCCGCGCCCCTGGCCCTGGCCCTCGCCGTCACCCGCCAGGGGCGGACGTTCGGGGGATTCGTGGCCGGCGGGGCGCTCCTCGTCGCGGCGTCGGCGGCGCTCGATGGCACCGGGATCTGGTTCGATTGGGTGGAACTCATCCGCGACGGCGGGCTGAGCAAGATGATGGTCGTACCCCACCGCCACCACACGCTCGCCGCGTTGCTGTCCTACCCCGTGCGCGACACGGAGTTGGGGCCGTGGCTGAAGCAGTTGGGGCCGTGGCTGGGGCTGGGGCTCGTGATCTGGACGGCCCGCCGCGCGGGGCGGCTCGATCCGGTCGGCGACGACGACGCGACGCTGCGGTTCGGGGCGGTGCTGTCGATGGCGCTGCTGGCTTCGCCTCACCTCGTGGGCTACGACACCGGCGCCCACGCCCCGGCGTTCCTGGGAGCCGCCCTGCTGTTGCATCGGGGGGCTGTCCGACGCCCCCGGTGGGGCCTCGCGGTCCTCGTCCTGGCCTTCTTCGGCCCGGTGATGTTCCCCCTCGGTTGGGAGCTCAAGTTCAGCTTCGGGGCGCTGTTCCTCCTCCTGTGGGCAGCCTGGCTCACCACCGAGATGCCACAACCACTCCATTGCGCCGCCGAGACTGATCCGTAGACTCCGGCCGATTCGACTGGAGTTGCCATGATCTCGTTCCGCCTCATCGCCCTCGCCGCCACCGCGGCCGCCATCACCGCCTGCTCCCCCCCGCAGGAGGCGCCGGACGAGCTCACCGACACGCCCGTGGGCGACGTGAACCTCTTCCTCTTCGCCAACTTCGACAACGAAGACCCCGGCGAGCTGGCGCGGGGCATGGAGGCGATGAAGGAGTTCCTCGAGGGGCTCGAGGAGACGACCGATCTCGCCATGGACTCCCCGGTCGCGGACCGCGCCTTCACGATCGCGGCGCTGGAGGAAGAGAACTGGGGCGGCGCCCCCCACTGGACCGGCCACGACACCGCCGACCAGCTGCCCGTGGCGCTGGCGGTGCGCAGCGCGTTCGACGGCGACGCCCACGCCGACCTGGTGGGGCTCGAGGACCAGACGCCGCTGGAGTCGTCCTCCTCGGCGGCCTACGTGCGCAGCTTCCTGACCGACTTCGACGGCTGGCTCGCGGGCGACGTCGACAAGCTGGAGACGTCCAACGCCATCCACCGGGACAACATCCTGCTGGACCTGCACTACACGGCGTTCAAGGACTACCGCATGGTCGAGATGGAGGACGGCACCATCGCCACGGTCGCGCGCTCCTGGATCACGGAGCAGTACGAGAACACCGACCCCAACGACACGATGGACTTCTTCAGCAACATCGAAGTCACCATCCCCAGCGGCGACGGAACGCTTCGCTACAACTGCCTCTGGGGCGCGGTCATCTTCGACCCCGTCGTCGCCGAGACGCTGCTCGTGAACACGGTCCGCAACGGCATGCAGGAGAGCTACGAGAAGACGGACGAATACCTCGCGGACGAGTAGTCAGGCATGACCGCGGCCCTCGTCTCGGCGCTGCACATCCTGGGGATCGCGCTGTCCTTCGCCTCGGTCTCGGCCCGGGCGCGAGCGCTGAAGACGCCCGAGGATCACGACCCCATCCTCCGCGCGGACAACCTCTGGGGAATCTCCGCGATCATCGTCGTCGGCACGGGCCTCGCCCGCGCCTTCGGAGGGCTGGAGAAGGGCACGCCGTTCTACACCGCGAGCTCCGCGTTCCACGTCAAGATGGGGCTGCTGGGGTTGGTGTTCCTGCTCGAGGTCGCGCCCGCGGTGACGCTGGTGAAGTGGCGGATCGCGCAGGCGCGCGGCGGCTCGATCGACACGTCGGGGGTAGGAAAGTACGTGGTGACGAGCCGGATTCAGGCAGCGCTGATGGTGGGGATGGTGTTTGCGGGAGCCTTCATGGCGCAGGGGATCGGGTAAGGCGCTCCCGCGCAGCGCCGCAGGCGCGTAGTCGCCAAGGAAGCCCCGTGGATCGCCCGGCGACCGAGACGGCCTGCGGCCCCGGGACATCGGCGAGCTGGCGCCGGGATTCGGCTGCCACGGCGGCGCGGCCTTCGGCGGTGGCGGGTTCATCGGAGAGCTTGATCAGGACGATGCGTTGGATCATCCGGGGATGATGCCCAAAAGCTCGGCCTGATCGTGCATGGTGCGCGCGCATCGGGGAGCAGGAATGGGTCGATTCGACGGACAGGTGGTCTGGATCACGGGCGGGGGCAGCGGCATTGGCCTCGCCTCCGCGGTCGAGTTCGCGCGTCAGGGCGCACGCGTCGCCGTCTCGGGACGCCGCGTCGACAACCTCGACGCCGCCGTCGCCGCCATCGAGGCCGTCGGCGGTGAAGCGCTCGCCGTCGCCTGCGACGTCACCGACGAGGAAGCCTGCAACGCTGCCGTCTACGCCGTCCTGGGGGCCTGGGGACGGCTGGACGTCTGCGTCGCCAACGCCGGCTACGCCGTCACCGCGTGGTTCCCCAAGATGGACATGGCGGTCTGGCGCAAGCAGATCGAGACCAATCTCTTCGGGCTCGTGCACACCATCCGCGCCGCGTACGACCCCCTGATCGAGAGCAAGGGACGGCTCGTCCTCGTCTCCAGCATGGCCGGCTACATGGCCCCTCCCAGGCTCAGCGCCTACGCCGCGACCAAGTACGCCGCACGCGCGATCGGCGAGTCGCTCTCGCTCGAACTCAAGAGCAAGGGCGTGAGCGTGACCGTGATCTGCCCCGGCTACGTCACCACCGAGATCCAGCAGGTCGACAACGCCGGCGTCTTTGACGCCGACCGGCCGACCCGCGAATTCCCGCTGGCGTGGTCCGCCAACAAGGCCGCCCGCTCCATCGTCAAGGCGATCCACCGCCGCAAGCTCATCGCCCCCATCACCGGCCACGCCGTCGGCCTCATCCTCATCGCCCGGTTCTGGCCCGGTCTGTCCCGCTTCCTCCTCGCCCGGTTCGCATAGTCATGGATCTCCTCACCGAAGCGGGGCGGCGACGCACCTTCGCGATCATCTCCCACCCCGACGCGGGCAAGACCACGCTGACGGAGAAGCTGCTGCTGTACTCCGGGGCGATCCACCTCGCCGGCTCCATCCGCTCCCGCAAGGCCGTACGCCACGCCGTCTCGGACTGGATGCAGATGGAGCAGGAGCGCGGGATCTCCATCACCAGCTCCGTGCTGCAGTTCGGCTACCAGGGCCGCGCCCTGAACCTGCTGGACACCCCCGGCCACGCCGACTTCTCCGAGGACACCTACCGCACCCTCGCCGCGGTCGACTCGGCGGTCATGCTCATCGACCACACCAAGGGCGTGGAGTCGCGGACGCGGCGCCTGTTCGAGGTCTGCCGGCTGCGCAACCTCCCGATCATCACCTTCATGAACAAGCTCGATCGCGAGGGGCTCGACCCGCTCGGCCTGATCGACGAGGTGAGCGCCACGCTCAACCTCCAGGTGGTGCCCCGCAACTGGCCGTTGGGCGGAGGACGCAGCTTCCGGGGGATCATCGACATCCCCACCGGCGTGGTCTCCATCTTCAGCGGCGGCGAGCACGGCAGCGCCCGCGCTGACATCCAGCAGTTCGCCACCCTGGAGGAGGCCCGCGACGAGCTCGGCGACGAGATGGTCGACGAGGTCGCCGAGCAGCTCGAACTGCTGGAGCTCGCCGGCGCCGAGTGGGACGTCGACAGCTTCATCGCCGGCGAGACCAGCCCCGTGTTCTGGGGCTCGGCGATGAACAACTACGGCGTCGAGCCGCTGCTGGAGTTCGTCGCCGAGACCGCGCCGGGCCCCGCCCCGCGGCAGGCCGAGGGGCCCGACGGGACCGTCGAAGTGACCGCCGACCAGCCCTTCAGCGGCTTCGTGTTCAAGGTCCAGGCGAACATGAACCCCCGCCACCGGGACCGTGTCGCCTTCATCCGCGTCGTGTCGGGCCAGTTCGAGCGGGGCATGGAGGCCCGGCTGGGGCGGTCCAACGAAGTCATCCGCATGAGCAAGCCGCACACCTTCATGGCGGGCGAGCGCTCGATCGTGGAGGAGGCGTTCCCCGGCGACATCGTCGGGCTGTACGACCCCGGCAAGCTCCGCATCGGCGACACCCTCAGCGCCGGGCCGCGCCTCCGGTACGGCGGCATCCCGCGCTTCGCCCCCGAGTTCTTCAGCCGCGTCGTGCTCGAAGACCCGCTCAAGCGGAAGCAGCTGGACCAGGGGCTGGAGCAGCTCGGCTACGAAGGCGTCATCCAGGTGTTCCTCCGCCCCCACCACGGCCGGCAGTCGGCGTGGCTCGGCGCGGTCGGTGTGCTCCAGTTCGAGGTGCTCAAGGCGCGGCTGGAGAACGAGTACAAGGTGAAGGCCCGGTTGGAGCGGCTGGATTGGCGCATCGCGCGCTGGATCACCCACGACCCGTCCGGCGGCGACTGGTGGGAAGGCCGAGGCGACTACGCGCTCGTCCAAGACCGCAACGAGTGCCCCGTGGTGCTGGTGAAGTCGCCCTGGGCGTTGGACTTCGCCCAGCGCAAGCTCGAGGGCCTCGAGCTGTCGGACGTCGAGCCGCTCTAGACGCCTAGACCTTCCCCCCCAAGCTCGGATCGGGCGGCGTTCCCGACGAGAGCCACATGGCTACCCGGCTGAGCTCCCCGTCGTAGCGATCGGCGAGGAACGCGCGGTGCTCGGCCGCCACCCGCTTCGGCGTCCACGACTCCTCCCGCCCCTTCGCGATCAGGTCCGCGGCCGCGTAGCCGCTGACGATCGCGTGGCGGATCCCCTCCCCCGTGCGGGCGTCCGCGAGGCGGGCCGCTTCACCGACCACGAGCACGCCGGGGGGAGCCTCGTAGCGGGCGGAGGTGTTGCACAGGATGGGACACCCGCCCGTCCCCGTCGCGCACCAGCGCCTTGACCCGCGCGCCATCGACGAACTCGACCCCCGCGGCGGAGGCGGCGTCGACCAGAAGCTGGTCCAGGGGCGAGCGATTGACCACGAAGCCGCGCCGCCCCGGCAGCGTCAGTGTGATGCCGTCGGGTGAGGTGATGCGGGCGTTGTCCAGAGGCTGGCCGACCGCCTCGATCGTCTTGCCCGCCCCCACGCGGGCGAGCTCCTCCAACGCCTTGTTCGAGACCGCGCTGCCGCAGGGTTTGTAGCGGGGGAAGGCCGCCCGATCCAGGAGAAGCACCGGTCCGATCCCCGCCTGGGCGCAGGCCGCGGCAGCCGCGCTGCCCCCCGGGCCGACCCCCACCACGATGACCTCGTACTCCGCTCGGCTCGGCATGCCACCCCCTCCCCTTCAGCCTACGTGATGGCGCGCACACGCCGCCCTCGTTACAAACCGAAAGGGATTCCTTGAGACCCTCGATGAATGAGCTGCCTGGAGGACTCAATGCACCGCTTCTCGTTCCTGATCGCAATCCTGTTCGCCTTTGCCGCCTGCACGCCCCCGCCCTTCGATCCCCAGATCAACGACACCGGCGACGACGAGGACGAAGACGACCCCTACTACACCGACGATGACGACGACGATGACGACGACGACGACGACGTGAGCGACGACGACGACGCCTCGAGCGACGACGACGACGCGGCCGGCGACGACGACGACGACGACGGTGACCCGAAGGGCGACGACGACATCGACGATCCCGTCGACGGCGAGGACGACGTCTGCGCCGACGCTTTCGAGACCGTGCAGACCAAGTTCATGAGCGCCGACGACAGCAACTCGCAGGCCGACGCCGCGCTGGTGCGCCAGCTGCTGCTCGACCACGGCGTCGTCGCCTCCTCGGCCAAGCCCTGGGAGTTCCTCAACTACTACGACTTTGCCTACGACCGCGCCGAAGCGGGCACCGTCAGCATCGTCCCCCAGATGGCCGAGATCCCGGACGAGCCGGGCGCCTACGAGATGCTCATCGCCGTCGCCTCGCCCGCCATGCCGGCCGGCGACCGCCCCCCGATGAACCTCGTCTTCTCCCTCGACACGTCCTGCTCCATGGGCGGCAACGGCATCGACATGCTGCGCGCCTCGGTAGCCGCGATCACCAACTCGCTGCAGGCCGGCGACGTGGTCTCGATGGTCAACTGGAGCAACACCCCGAGCGTCATCCTGGACGCCCACGAGGTGGTCGGCCCCGGCGACCCGACGCTCACGGACCTCGCCGACAGCCTCGACAACGACGGCGGCACCAACCTGGACGCCGGCCTGGAAGCGGCCTACGAGCTCGCCGAGGCCAACTTCGCCGAGGGCCGCACCAACCGCGTGGTGCTCATCAGCGACGGCGGCGCCAACCTCGGCGCCACCTCTGCCGACCTCATCGCCGAGCACGCGATCGCCGGAGAGGGAGACTCCATCTACCTCGTCGGAATCGGCACCCCGAACGCCCTGAACTACAACCACGAGCTGATGGACGAGTTGACCGACCTGGGTCGCGGCGCGTACTTCTACATCGACTCCGCCGCGGAGGCCGAGGAGCGCTTCGCCGCCGACCGGCTCCCTTCGGCCTTCGAGCTGGCCGCCCTGGACGTGCAGCTGGCGGTCACCCTGCCGCCCGGGTTCGTGGTGGACGAGTTCCGCGGCGAGGAGATCGGCGACACGCCGTCCGAGGTCACCCCCCAGCACCTCGCCCCCAACGATCAGATGCTCTACAGCCTCGACCTGCTGGACTGCTCCGCGGACGCCGACAGCATCGACCACGAGCTGACCTTCGTGGTCGAGTGGACCCACCCCGCGACGGGCGCGGCGATGGTCGACTCGCTGACGGTGTCCGTCGCCGAGCTGCTCGCGGGCCCCCGCGCGGAGCTGGACAAGGCGTCGACCCTGGTCGCCTACGCCCAGGCGTTCGAAGCGATGGGGCCGCTGACCAACGCCGAGCGGGGCGCCCACCTGGACGCGATCATCGAGCAGGCGACGAGCGCCTCGGTGACGCTGTCGGGCGACCCCGACCTGGATGAGGTGCTGGCGATTCTCGGCACCTGGCGCGCGATGTACCCCTGATCTGAATCCGTCGCCGGGGTGGGCGCTCTAGACTCGAACCATGGAGATTCGCCCCGGCCTGACGATCCCCCCCGACGAGCTGGCGTGGCGCACGAGCCGCGCCGGCGGACCGGGCGGGCAGCACGTCAACACGACGGACAGCCGGGTCGAGCTCATCTTCGACCTCGCCGGATCGCGCGTGCTCAACGATCGGGTCAAGGCTCGGCTGCGCACCCTCGGAGGCCGCCGGGTCAACGCCGAGGGGAAGCTCACCATCTCCTCGGGCCAGCACCGCAGCCAGCACCGCAACCGCGGCGTGTGCACCGACCGGCTGCGCGCCCTCATCCTCGATGCGCTCCGCCCGCCGCCCCCGCCCCGCAAGAAGACGAAGCCCAGCCGAGCCGCCCGGCAGCGTCGCTTGACCTCCAAGAAGCAGCGGGGCCAGACCAAGAAGGGCCGGGGCAAGAACTGGGGCAACGAGTGAGCGCGCAGGGCCTCGCCGCGTTCGTTCGCACCTCCTTCGAAGCGCTCGCCAACCCCGAGCACGCCGCGCCGATGGCGGCCTACATGAAGACCGAGCAGCCCTTCTACAGGATCAAGAAGCCCCTGCGAGTCCCCGTCTATCGGGCGATGAAGCGCGAGCACCCGCCCGCCGATCAAGCCGCCTACGAGGCCGGCGTGCGCGCCCTCTGGGCCCTCCCCCACCGGGAGTGCCAGTACACCGCCATCGAGTACGCGACCCAGCACCGGCGCTTCATCACGTCCGCCTCGCTGCCGCTGTACGAGGAGCTGATCCGGGTGGGGGCGTGGTGGGACCTGGTGGATCCGATCGCGTCCCACCTCGTCGGCGGGGTGTGGCTCGCCGAGCGCGCCTCCACCGAGCTCCTGATGGACCGGTGGATCGAGGACGAGTGCCTCTGGATCCGCCGCACCGCCCTCATCGGCCAGCTTCGTCACAAGGAGCGGACCGACACCGCCCGCCTGACGCGGTACTGCCTCGCCCGCGCGCACGAGCAGGAGTTCTTCATCCGCAAAGCCATCGGCTGGGCCCTGCGGCAGCACTCGTGGACCGATCCCGACTTCGTGCGCGGCTTCCTGCGGGACCATCGAGAACAGCTCAGCGGGCTCAGCTTCCGCGAAGCCAGCAAGCGGATTCCTGACATTCGCCTGACAAATTCTTGACATTCAGTTTCTGGGGACCACTCTGTCCTCATGCGACGCCTCCTTCTGCTTCCCGCGTTCTTGCTCCTCGTCGGCTGCGGCGAGGCCCTCTCGCCCCTGGATCAGACGACCGACTTCGGCGCGATCCACCTGACGGGCGAGTACGTCGAGGTGGTCACGTTGACCAACCAGCTGTTCGTCGAGCAGACCATCCAGAGCGCCAGCTTCGCCGACGGGTCGGCCTTCGAGCTGCTCACCCTGATGCCCATCGTCATGGACCCCGAGGCGTCCTACGGACTCGAGTTCCGGTTCGTCACCGGCGAGGCGGGCAGCTTCAGCGACGTCGTGACCCTGCAGGTGACCCAGGGCGACAACACCTACAACGCCACGGTGCGCCTGGAAGCGAGCTTCGAGAACGGCGACCTGGACGGTGACGGCTTCGTGACGGACGCCCTCGGGGGCACCGACTGCGACGACACCGACCCGCTCGTTCACGTGGGCGCCGAAGAGATCTGCGACGGCGTCGACAGCAACTGCAACGGCGAGACCCCCGAGAACGAGGTCGACGAAGACGGCGACGGCTGGTTCCGCTGCGGCGGTGACTGCGACGACCAGGACGACGAGCAGCACCCCGAGCGCGACGAGGGCTGCGACTTCAAGGACAGCGACTGCGACGGGTTCCTCGGCGACGACGAGCTCGACCTCGACAACGACGGCTACTCCGCCTGCGACGGCGACTGCGAGCCCGAGAACGAGGCGGCGCACCCCGGCCCGCACGCCGAGGTCTGCGACGGCATCGACACCAACTGCGACGGGTTCATCCCCCCGGTCGAGGACGACTGCGAGTAGGGGACTCACGCCAAGGAGCCAAGGGGCCAAGGGGCCAAGGGGCCAAGGGGCCAAGGGGCCAAGGGGCCAAGGGGCTTGCCGATGACGGGAAGCCCTCCAGATGCCGTGGGTCTATTTGTTGTTTCTTGGCGTCTTGGCGAGGCGCTGGACGCCCGCGGCGTGGGGGTTGGATTGCAACGGCTGCTCGATCCACCACGCCGCGGCGGCGAACCCAAAGAAGCCTGCCTGAGACGCGATCGCAAGCTCCAGGACCGTCGCGGGCAGCGGGGCGACGAATACGGTGATGGTCTGCATGGCTGCCATCGCCCACACCACGAGCACGGCCCGTCGTCGCACGTCGCCGCCGATCTCCCGCGCCAGGATCGTGAAGCCGGCCACGAGGAAGGCCAGTTCGAAGGCGAACGAGCCGACCTGCGACTTCCACATCCCCAGCCCCACGCGGAGGCCGTCGCCCGAGGCGATCGGCAGGTCCTCTGTGTGCATCGGCAGATCCACGAACCAGTGCGAGGCGACCGCCAGACCGAGGGCCAGACCGAGCTTCGGCCGGCCCGCGAGGCGCGCGACGAGGAACGCCGCCAGCCCCCACCCCAGCGCGGCCGCGAGCGAGTGGCTGAAGGGCATGTATTCCAGCCCCAGCTTCAGCAGTCCGGGCTCCTCGGGCCGCAGCACCAGCCGCTCCACGCCCAACGGCGCGAGCACGAAGAAGAGGACGTCGACCGCCTGCACGCCGAGGAACAGCTGCCACAGGGGCGCCTCCTCAAAGCGGCTCTTCAGGGCGAAGGCAGCGGCGTAGTGTCCGACGAAGATGCCGGAAGCGTATCCGCTAGGCGGCCTCTTCGCCCGCCACCTCGAGCAGGACCTGGACCTCGAGATCGGTGTCGTAGTCGTCCCCTTCGAGTTCGGCATGCGCCTTCGGGGTCACCGTCACCGGGCCCCCGCTGAGGAGCACGACCGTGACCTCGAAGAGGCCCGTCCAGCTGCCTGCATCCCCCAACTCGATCTGGAAGTTGTCGGCGTGCGCGCGCAGGGACTCCCCGCTGGCGCCGGCGGCGAGCTCGTAGGAGGCGAGGGCCAGCTGCTCGCCCTCGTGCACGATCAGCACATCCAGCTCGCTCAGTTCCTCGGCGAAGGAGGTGTCGAAGCCGAGGTCGAGATCGACGCCGTTGTAGTCGATGAAGGCGTCCGACTCGCCGGTGACGGTCACCTCCACCTCCAGTGTGATGGTTGGTTGCTCCTCCGTCAGGGCGAGGGGTTCGAGCGCGTTGCTGCTGCCCTCCACGAACCAGTAGGGAGTTGGGCAAGCGCTGACGGCGAAGGCGATGGCGGCGATGGCGGAGAGGTTGACGAGGCGGATCATGGTGGCTCCAAGGCTCAGGGTTGGACCCCGGGCATTGCAGCGGCCGTGCCAGCCGTGCAGGCCGGTGGATTCGTGTAACGGGGACCCCGCCCCCGCCGTACTTCCAGGTGATGACGACGCCGCCCCTCCTGCTTCGCCTCCTCGTGGTCCTCGGCCTGACCCTCCTGGTGACGACCTGCGCGCCTCGCGCCCAGCTGACGCGCGCCCTCATCGCCGATGAGCTCGCGGCGAGCCAGTCCACCGGCACCGGCACCGTCGATCACGACGCCCTGGAAGCGGCCCTGAGCGCCCACGTGCGGACCGCCGCGGGAGAAGTCGACTACGCCTCGCTCAAGGCCGACCGGGCCGACCTGGACGCCTACGTCGCCGCGATCGCGGCGCTCGACCTGGCGACGCTGGGGCGCGACGAGCAGATGGCGCTGCTGATCAACGCCTACAACGCCTTCACCCTCACCCTGATCGTCGAGGCCTACCCGGACCTGACTTCGATCCGCGACCTGCACCAGCCGTGGGCGGAGGTGCGGTGGACCCTGGGCGGACACACGATCAGCCTGGATGAGCTCGAGCACGGGCTGCTGCGCCCGCTCTACCGGGACCCGCGGGTGCACTTCGCCATCAACTGCGCGTCGGTGGGCTACCCTCCCCTGCGGGAGAGCGCCTTCACCGGAGCCGGACTCGACGCGCAGCTGGACGCCGCCGTCACCGACACCCTCGCCCGGCCCGCGTACGTGCACGTCGCGGGGGACCAGCTGGCGCTGACGTCCCTGCTGCGTTGGTTCGGCGATGACTTCGTCGACCCCGACTTCCACGGGAGTCGGGGGTCAGTCCAGTCCTGGACCGCCCAGTTCGCGCCGGGCCCGATCCGCGAGTTCGTGCTCGCGGACGGCCCCGAGCCGCGCATTCAGTGGCTGGAGTAAGGTATGACGTGGCGCGAGTTGAGGAATCAGCTCCGCGATGGAGGTACGAGATGAGGACGATTCTGATGAGTTTGGCCGCGGCTTCGCTGCTGGCCGCCTGCGGTGGTGGCGACGCGACGACCGCAGCTCCGGCCCCCGAGCCCGCCCCTGCTGCTGACCCGGCTCCGGAGCCGGATCCGGCTCCGGCCGCTGCCGAAGAGGCTGCCCCGGCCGCCGCCGAGGAGGCCGCTCCGGCCACCGCCGAGGAGGCCGCTCCGGCCGCCGCCGCGGGCGACGCGGACACCTCGCTGCCCGGCGATCCGGCTGCCGGGGAGAAGCACTACACGACCTACTGCATCGCCTGCCACCAGGCCGACGGAACCGGCATGGGCGGCGCGCTCGCGGCGGACTTCGTCAACGACAAGACCCGCCTCGCCAAGGGCAACGACGTGCTCCTGAAGTCGATCGCCGAGGGCGTTCCGGGCACCGCGATGACCCCGTGGGCCGCGTCCCTGGACGAGCAGGCCCGCAAGGACGTGCTGTCCTACGTGCGCAAGACCTTCGGGGGCTAGCGCCGAAGCTCAGGGAGCGTGGGCGTCCGGCGCGACGTCGTTGAGGCTCCAGTCGCAGTCGGCGCGCGACCTGTTCCAATACACCCTCCACCAGCAGCGGCTGGGCGTGCAGGAGATCGCGGAAGAGCGGCCCCCCGAGCACGAGGGCGTCGGTCGGCTCGGTGGCGATGACGGTCGCGGTTCGAGGAGCGGGAGCGAGCACGGCCAGCTCGCCGATGCAGGCGCCCGGGCCGCACTGGTTCACCTCCTTGCCGGAGACCAGCACCTTGGTGTCCCCGACAGGATGATCAGGTCCTCGTCGCCGGCGTCGCCCTGGGTGCACAGCGCCTCGTCAGCGCCGAAGCTCCGGGTCTGTGCGAGATCGCCCAGCCGCCCCAGATCGGGGGGCGCCAGCCCCGCGAAGAGGTCGACCTGGTGCAGCGCCACCATGTAGCTGACGAACGCCTCGGGGTTCCCTGCCAGCAGCGCGATCGAGCGGGACACCCAGCGCTCCGGGTCATCGAGTCCGGCCGGCTCTGCCTCCACCTCGCCGGCCCCCAGGGTGCCCGCCAGGAGCGCCGCTGCGGCGGTCCCGCGGCGCTTCGGATCGGGGTCCGTGAGGGCGTTGACCTCGTCGCCCCCCTCCCCCGCCGAGCGCAGCGCGGTGCTCAGCGCCTCCGCCGGGCCGTGTCCCGCCCAGGCGCAGATCCAGCCCACGAACAGGCGCTCGTCCTCGTCGGCGCCGTCGGCATGCGCGGCGGTCGCCCCGAGCACGACCAGCCGGCGGGCGTGCTCCACGAGCCGGTCGTTCAGCTCTCCCCCGGGGTTCAGCAAGGCCGCGAGGAGTTCCTGGTGTTCGGCCTCGGACACCCCGAACGTCTTCTGCAGCCGGGCCACGGCGGCGACATCCAGCGCCCCTCCGGAGTCCGTCGCGTAACGCACGATCCGCTCCAGCTCGGCCCGGTACTGCTGCCGCTGCAGCGCCGCCTCCGGCGAACCGGCGCCGCCGAACAGGTCGGTCCCCGTGGAGGCGAGCTCGGCGACCACCTTGTCGTGCTCCCGGTCGGTGATCCCGAGGCTCGCCCGCACGGTGCCGAGGGCGTTCAGGTGGGCCTCGGTCAGGATCCCCTCGCGGGCGAGCTCGGCGACGCTGTCGCGGTAGCTCTCGAGGCGTTCCTTGCGGTGGCGGACCCGCTCGGTGTGCAGCACCACCAGCTCGGTGGAGGTCTTGTCCCCCGCCTCGTCGTCCCACTTCCACCGACGGGCCAGCTTCTTGGCGAGCTTGTCCTGCACGAACGAGCTCTCGTCGCGCAGCCACCGGCGGAGGAAGATCATCGTCGACAGCGCCACCACGGCGGTCGCGACGCCCCACCGGGCCCCGTCCGGGAACGCACGCAGGGTCGGCTGCCCGGCGAAGGCATAGAAGAGGTTGAAGCCGACGTACCCGGCGAGGGCGTAGGCGCGGTGGCGGATGCGGGCCTCCACGCCGGCGGGCAGCCCCTCCGCCGACCCCTGGGCCCGGCGCTCCGCGGCCGCGTGACCGACCGCGAACGGGCCGTAACTGACCGCCCCCGACAGCAGCAGCGTCAGCGGCGCGGCGGCGGCCCGGGGGATGGCGGGGGCGAAGAAGAAGCCGGCCGACAGCAGCTGCCCGACGGCGTCGCTCTCCCGCGTCCAGTCGCCCGAGAAGTACCAATCCCAGGTCCCCGCCTGGAGGAAGTAGTGGAAGTAGAAGCCGAACACGATCCCCGGCCACGCGAAGTACGCGATGCGGTGGCCGCGGTCCCCGGACCCCTTCCAGTACGAGTGCTCGAAGTCGATGTCGGGGCACTGCGCTTTGCAGGCGCTGCAGGAGGGGCACTGCGAGTTCTCGGTGCCGGCCAGCCGCGACGGCTCGGTGTACAGCTTCTCGACCATGCCGACGGGGCACAGGAAGTTGCACCAGTTCTTACCCCGGAGCACGAAGCCGGTGCCCATCGCGAGCAGCGCGACGCCCCCGAGGAAGCCGGCGAGGCCCATCTGGGAGCCGTTGATCCAGAGCAGACGCAGCGCCAGCGCCGCGACCATCACGCCGAGTTGCACCTCCAGCGCGTGGCCGGCCCACCAGCCGGTGACCTTGCGGTCCCCTCCCCGCCCCATGAGCCTGGGGATCTGGCTGAAGAAGGACAGGGGGCAGATGCGCCGCCAGAGGTGGAAGCCTCCGAGCACCCACAGCAGAGGCAGTGCCGCGATCGCGACGGTCCAGACCCAGCGGCGGCCGTCTTCGAAGGTGGCGGCGACGATGATCGCGGCCACGTAGCCGACGACGAGGACGCCGCGCGCCCTTGTGACGGGCCCCAGGAGCCGGTCGTCTTTGCTCAGCTGCTCTTCAGGCGGCCGCGGATGCGCTCTACGACCTCGCGGAAGTCCGCCGCAACCTGCGCGCCGACGGCCCGCTGGAAGGGGTACGCGACGGTCGCGTGGCGGTGCGCCAGCATCTCGAACGCCTGCCGGCTGAGGAACGCGGTCTCCACGTCCCCGATCGCGATGCAGGAGGCCGAGCGGGGGCGGTGGTCGATCATCGCGATGACGCCGAACAGCTCCACCCGGACGGTTCCGGAGACGACGAAGTGGGCCCCGTTGCCCTCGCGCCCCTGCTCGATGATCCGGTCGCCATCGGAAAAGGAGCGGGGCTCGAGCGCGGCCGACAGGGCCTGCAGGTCCTGCTCGGACAGGGAGCCGAAGTCGGGGAGGCGGTTGAGGACGTCTTCGATGCTCATGCGGCCCTCCCGAACAGGCGCCCGAGGATGCCGATCAGCCCCTGGTTGTGGTCCGGCAGCTTGTCGACGTCGCCTTCGATCGCGCGGATGCGGGTGGCGATGACCCGGGTCGCACCCTGGATCATCGAGCTGGCGATGCTGGGGTGGTCCCGCCACAGGTCCTGCAGGGACTCGCCCGTGAGCACGTGGAGCATCGTCTGCTGGGTCGCTCGCACGGTCGCCGTGGCCAGTCCGGGGGACAGCAAGCCGACCTCGCCGGCGATCTCGCCGGGGCCGATGCGGCTGACCTCGTGCTCGTCCACCAGGACCGTCAGTTCACCCCATTCGACCAACAGGAGGCTGTCGTGGGGCTTCCCGGCGGTGATGGCGTCGGCGCCAGCCTCCAGGGTGGTGGTCTTCAGCACACTCAGCAGCACCTCGACGTCGACATCGCCGAGGTGGTCGAGGAAAGCCCGAGAAGCGGTGTTCGAACTCATGCACAGCTTGGGTCATCAGGCGGGCAGCGTAACAAAGTGAGGGGGAGAACGAAGACGCCCCCCGACCGGTCGGTCGGAGGGCGTCTGAATCGTTGGTTGGTTCGGACCGCTTACCAGCGGCCGCCGCCCCCACCACCGCGGTCGCCGCCGTAGCCGCCGCCGCCGCCGCCACCACCTCGGTAGCCGCCGCCGCCGCCGCCGCCGCCGCCACGCGGGCTGCGCTCCTGCGCCTCGTTGACGCGGATCGTACGACCGTCCAAGTCACGTCCGTCCATCTCGGCGATGGCGGTCGCGGCCTCGTCGTTCGACGAGAAGGTGACGAAGCCGAAGCCACGCGACCGACCGGTCTCGCGGTCGGTGATCACCTTGGCGTCGGTCACGGTGCCGAAAGCCTGGAAGCAGTTGCGGAGGGAGTCATCGGTGGTAGCCCAAGCCAGGCCGCCGACGAAAAGCTTGTTGCCCATGTCGTTACTCGTATCTTCTTGGTCCGATCCAAAGAACTGTCGGACCTCATTGCGCGGACGAAAATGCCCGCATCGCGAGGAAGGGAAGCTTCCTCTCGGCCGGGTGCCGCCACTCTGCGGTCACGCCGTCCGTCTCTTCGCCACGCTGATTACAGCAACGGAACGGGAAAGTACAGACAAGTCGCGCCTCACCGAGCAGCTGACAAGGCGTCCTGCACGCTGAGGGCCCACGGGCCGAGGTCTGCCCGAAGCGCGGCGACGGGCCGGCGGAGCGAGCGAAGCGACCAGCGGTGCATGGTTGCGTCCCAGCTCCCCGAGACGAGCTCCGAGTCGGATCGGAAGGCCAGGCCCGAGACCCTCGCGGCGTGCCCCCGCACCTCCGCCAGCAGCGCCCCCGTCTGGCGATTCCAGATCCAGATTCCCCCGGCCAGATCCCCCGCCGCGACCAGCGTCCCCGACGGCGACACGGCCGCGGACGTGGGCAGCTCCATGGGGGCATGCAGAACGATCCCTTCGGCGCCGTCCGGGGCGAACGCACGCACGCCTCCAGGGACGGTCGCGAAGAAGCCCCCGTCGTCGTCGATGGCGACCGCTCGGGGCTCCACCATGACCACCTCGGCGCGCTTGACGATGCCGCCATCGGTCAGCTCGGCGGCGATCACCCGGCGCACGTCGCCCTGCTCGCCGACCACGACGAACCGACGGCGGGAGGGGGAGACCGCGAGATCCCAGAACGCCCCCGGCCAGGGCAGCGTCTCCGCAACTCCGTCGGCGTCGAACCGGCGCGGTCCGAGGGGGGAGTAGTCAAGCGCGACGAGCGTGCCGTCGGCCAGGGCCGCGGCCCGGCGGTAGCCCCCGATCCCGGCCCGCGCCGGCCCGCTCCAGTCGGGGCCGAACCAAAGCACCCCGGTGTCCAGGGCCGCGGTCACTACCCCGAACCGGTCCCCGTCCGCGCTGTAGGTCCCGTCCTTGAGCACGGTCTCGGGCACCACCGCGACCTCGCGCACCGACCCCGCATCCATCGTCCACACCGACAGGCTGCCGTCGCCCCGGAGCCCCACCGCCGTCGACCCATCCGGGCTCACCTCGACCCTGCTCAGGCCCGCGACCGCCGGCATCCGGTACACCTGGGGCCCCGAGGGGAGCCGCCATCGCTCCCGGCGATCGCCGATCAGCACCAGCTCGCCGGCCGCGGCGAAGCGCATGGTGCGCGCCCGCGTGGGCAGCGCCACCGACCGATCCTCGCCGGGCCGCCACAGGGTCAGGTCGCCCCGATCGCCGCGGATCGCGACGACACCGCGGTCGAAGTCGGTGGCGATCCCGGTCATCGGATGCTCGCCCGCCTGCAGCCGCGCCTGCAGCGTGCCGGTCGCACGGTCGATCACCGAGACCTCTCCGAAGTCGGTGGTGACGATGAAGGCGTCCGGTCCCCACGCCGCGATGCGGGCGGCGCTCCGGCCGACGTGCTCCCCCTCCAGGGTGTGGCGCTTGATCGATCCCCGCCGACCCACCGCGAGCTGCGCGTCCCCGCAGAGCAGGGCTGGCCGCCCCTCCAGCCACAGGGGGCTGAGGCCGACCACCCCGGGCCGGCATTGCTCGAGGTGCGCCATCGTCTTGGAGCGAAGATCGAGCAGCCGCCAGGCCGGCCCCCGCCCCACGATCAGCTCGGAGTGGTCCGGCGAAGCGACCACCCACTGGGGGAACGTGAAGGGGTCCAGGGGCGCCTCCTGGAGCGTGCGGCCGTCCGCGGCGTCGACGAGGAACACCGACGAGCCGCGGTACCAGACGGCGAAGGTCCCATCCCACACCGACGCCGACAGGGGCGGCTCGGGGAACTCCCGCGTCCACAGGACCTCCCCTTCGGGGGCCCTCCCCTGGACGGTCAGCCCCTGAACGCAGGTCCACGTGCCGGCGGGGTCGCCGATCGAGACCCACTCGCACTCGACCGGGCGCGCTGCCCCGATCTGCTCGGGGCGGGGGCCCGCGTCGACCCCCACGAGCACCCCGCGGGCACCGAGTCGAACTTCGCCTCGATGCGGAGCGGCGGACGCAAGCCGCCCGCGCGCGTGGCGGCGCCCCCCGCTTCGGCGAGGGAGACGGAGACGGCGGTGAAGGTCTCACCCCCGGCCTCGAAGGTGTCGCCGGGTCCGAGGGGCCGCGCCGAGCCGTCGCCGACCCGCACCGCCCAGGCCCCACCGATCGTCCACAGGTGGGCCGCGGCGTCGCCGACGTAGCGCGCCACGAGGCGGGGACGGGGGTTCAATTCGAGGGAGCAGACACCGGACAGGATCTGCCGGGCGAGCCCCTCCCCTTGCAGCGCGAGCACCTCGTCGGGGACCTCGGCGTCGATCACTTCGACCGACAGCCCGGGGGCGAACTCGATCGTCTGGCCGACCCACAGCACGACCTCGTCGACGACCCGTCCGCCCACCGCGAAGCGGCCGCGCAGGCCCAGCAGCTTGAGTTCCTGGCCGCGGAGGCTGAGGAGGGCGTGGGCTTCGGAGATGCGGGCGTCGTGCAGGTGCAACGCGGCGGAGCTCAGCCGCCCGACGAGATCGCCGGGGACGAGGACCGAAGTGGCGCCATCGGAGTGACGCAATCGAACGTAGGCGCTCAAGTCCGCCAGACAGTATGGCACCCCGATTCGGGGGCCGCCTTCAGCGTCGTCGGGTGCCGGCCGGGCTGTGACCGCCGCCGCTGCTTCGGGGGGCGCCGCCCTCGTGGGAGATGGCCATGCGGATGTCGCCGCCGCGCACATTCAGGGTCGCGCCGCTGGCCAGCAGGTGCTCAGCGGCCTCGCGGGGGAGGCGGACGAAGCTCTTGCGATCGAGGATCGTGATGCGGCCGATCTGGCCGCCGGGGATGCCGATCTCGTTGGCGAGGGCGCCGACCAGATCGCCAGGGCGCACGCCGCGCTGGCGTCCCGCCGCGAAGAAGACTTCGACCTCATCGCCGCCACCGGCGGGCCGGGGGTGTTCGTCGCGGGGGGGCCGGGGGCGTTCGTCGCGGGGGGGCCGGTTCGGGCCGGGACCGGGGCGATTCGCGTACGGCGTGCCGTGGCCGCGGTCGTTGGTGCGACGCTGGTCGCGATCGCGCGCCTGCGGCCGGTTCGGGGGCCGGTTCCACGCGGGGGGGCGATCGTCGGGGTTCAGGTCGAGCTTGCCGCGCCCCTCGCTGAGCAGCGCGACGGCGGCGGTGGCGAGATCCATCGGATCCCAGCCATGCTCCTCGGCCTCGTTCTCCAGCCAACGACGCAGCTCGACGGTGCCCTCGGCCTGGATCATGGTGTCCAGGCCCGACAGGAGCTTGGCGTGGCGGCGCGCCGCGATGACGGCGTCCGACGGGACCGGGGTCTGGGGGATCGGGGCGCCGAGCTTGCGGCTCCAGTGGCGCAGGCGGCCGACCTCGTTGGGGGCAACGAAGGTGATCGCGGTGCCCTCGCGGCCGGCGCGGCCGGTGCGGCCGATGCGGTGGGTGTAGACCTCGGGGTCGTGGGGCAGATCGAAGTTCACCACGTGGGTGATGTGCTCGACGTCGAGCCCGCGGGCGGCGACGTCGGTGGCGACCAGCAGCTCCAGCTTCTTGCTCCGCATCCGCCCCAGCACCCGCTCGCGCGCGGCCTGGTTCAGATCGCCATGGAGCGCGTCGACGTTGTAGCCGCGGCGCGCCAGCTCCTCGGACAGCCGGCCGCAGGTGACCTTGGTGCGGGCGAACACCAGCGTCGCGCCCAGCTCCTCGGAGCTCAGCACGCGGATGAGCGCCTCGAGCTTGTGGGGGGCCGGCACCCGGTGCCAGCGCTGCTCGATGTGGTCGACGGTCAGGGCCCGGTCCTCGACCTGGATGGTCACCGGGTCGGTCATGTAGGTGTCGGCGGCCCGCTTGATGGGGGCCGGCATGGTGGCCGAGAACAGCGCCGTCTGGCAGGCGTCGGGGGCGGCATCGAGCACCTTCTCGACGTCCTCGATGAAGCCCATCTTGAGCATCTCATCGGCCTCGTCGAGCACGAGCATGCGCAGGTTGCCGAGCTTCAGTGAGCCCCGCTCGAGGTGGTCGATGACGCGGCCGGGGGTGCCGACCACGACGGGGACGCCGGCCTTGAGCGCGCGTAGCTGGGGGGCGTAGGGGGAGCCGCCGTAGATCGTGACGATGCCGGGACCGCCGCGGGCGGCGAAGGTGCGGAGCGCCTCGGTGACCTGGAGGGCGAGCTCGCGGGTGGGGGCGAGCACCAGCGCCTGCGGGCCGGGGCCGTTGGGGTCGATGGCGTGCAGCAGCGGGAGGCCGAAGGCGGCCGTCTTGCCGGAGCCCGTGCGGGCGCGGCCGACGATGGAGCGGCCCTCCACCAGCGGCGGGATGGCAGCAGCCTGGATGGGCGTCGGAGCGGTGAAGCCGAGCGCGGCGACGTTGTCGACGAGAACCTCCTTAAGGCCCAGATCGGCGAAAGCGCTCGAGTCGAGATTCGACTCGTCGTCGTTGTCCTGCGTATCGGTCATAGCGTCCATCGTGCGGCTCCTACTTCGGTCAGGAGCGCTTCTAAGGGAGTGGGACGCTAGACGCAAGCATTCAGTGGATGTGGACATTCTCTCAACATCCCCACCACTTGGAGGTCATCCGCGGCGGATCCCCCTAATCGTTGCAGCAGATGTCCAGATCGATCGACAGCGAGTAGCTCATCGGCTCATCCCCATCGTCGGCGCGGCGCAGGCGCACGAAGCCGTTGGACGACGTCTCCTCGGGGGAGCTGACCCAGGCGCTGGCGCTGCCCCCTTCGGGGTTCCCACCGGGGAAGCCGAGGTCGTTCTGTTGGGCGGCCAAGGCCTGGATCTCGATCTCGCCGTGATCCGGATCCCACTGGGCCAGGAAGCTCCCTCCGTACAGCGACGGAGCGCGCCACGCGAACCAGTCGTCGTCCCCGGGACACAGCACGAGGTCGAGGTCCTCCCAGCTGAGGGTGGTGTCGTTTGTGGTGGCCTTGGCGCCGACGGCGGTGTCGTTGGGCTCGTAGGCGTCGTCGCCGCACAGCGGGGAGCCGCTGGTGGACTGTCCGTCCGTGCCGGGGGCGCAGGCGGCGAGGAGGCTGAAGGTGACCAGGGCGGCGGGCAGGAGAGTGGCGTTGTTCATGCCCACCAGCCTGGGGGCGATCTTCTTTCCTTCTGTAACGAGCCTAGTAGAGGCGGATCTCCTGGACCTGGGTCTCGAAGCCGCAGATGGCGACGCCGGCGGCGGCTTCGTCGGACTCCACCTCGATGATCTCCTGGTCGCCCACCTGGCTGTTGCCGACCTCGTCCAGGGCGAAGAAGTCGCTGTCCGCGAGCCGCACGGTGGCGGCCCCGGTGCCGGCCCAATCGGTGATGTCGACCTCGACCCGGGTCACCTCGCAGCCGAGATCTCCGAAGTCGACGTAGAGCATCGCGGGGTAGATCCAGACCTCGCCCTCGGACGCCTCGCCGGAGCAGGAGTCGCTCTCGCAGTGGGCGATGAGGGAGAGCTCGGCGCCCTCCTCGGTCCAGGGGTCGGAGCAGGCGCTGTTGCCGCCGTCGATGGTCAGCACGATGCCGTCGCAGGCGTCGCCGTTGCCGTCGGTAGCGTCGTCGTCGTCTCCTCCGCGGCGGGGGGCGCAGGCGGCGATGACGGCGGTGATGAGGGCGAGCAGAAGCAGTCGTTGGGTCATGGAGTCTCCGGGGCCGCACGACCGTGAGCGCGGGCACCCTACCCGCCCGGTTGTGCCCGGAGGGGGGCACGCCTCAGCACGGTAGGATCGGCGGATGCGACGACGTCTCCTTCTGCTGCTGTCCCTCGCGCTGCTGATCGCGGCGTGTTCTCCGACGATCCGCCGGGGACGTGGGGGGGACGATGACGACTCGGCGGGCGACGACGATGACGCAGTCGATGACGACGATGACGCCACCGATGATGACGACGCGGTCTCCGAGTACGCCTGCGGCTGGCCCAGTTGGGCGGGGGCGGACGACATCGAAGATCCCGGCTTCGGCGGATCGATCGCGGTCGGCGAGACCTACCCGCGGGTGCGGGCCGACGACCAGTGCGGCGAAGAGGTCGACCTGTACGACTTCGGCGGGGGGCCGCCGATCCTCGTGGTCGTGTACGCGGCGTGGTCGTGGCCGGACCGGGCGATGGCGGAGTGGCTGCTGGGCGGCGACGGCTCATCCATGGGCCTGGACGACTACGAGGACGTCCGCGATGCGGTCAACAGCGGGGATCTCCACTGGGTCTCGATGCTGTACCACGGAGTCGAGTCCGAGCCGGCCGACAGCAACGATGTCGACAAGTGGCACGACGAGTTCGGGCACTCCGCGGTGCCGGTGCTGGCCGGCGACGACGTGGCGTCAGCAGCCGAGTGGCAGGAGTTGGTCTCGATCCCGAACCTGACGCTGCTGGACTCGGACATGACGGTCTTGGACTGGACCTCGGGCGCCTGGACCGCGGTCCTGGACTCGGCCCAGAACGCCCTCTAGGGAGCGGCGGCCCGCCTCGTACGCCCCTCCCAGGTGCTCGCAGCCGCTGCCCGCGGCTCGAATCATGCGAACACCTTGGCGTAGGGTGACGTCCATGGCGTTGGAGAAATACCCGAGTGTCTGGTGGTTCGCGTTTGGCTACTTCGCGGCGTACGTCCCCTATTCGGCGCTGACCAAGGCGGTCAGCAAGGGGCTGCTGCCGGGCATGACGGAGGGGGTGTCGGGCTTCGAGCTGCTGCCTCCGACGGTGCTGGTCTCGTTCCTGGGGATGATCGTGTTCCTGCTCGCCACGGGGTGGTGGAAGTACGCGACGAAGTACGAGATCGGGGGCGTGACAGTGCCGGGGCCGCGTCCGCTCACGTTGGCCTCGGGGCTGTGCGTGGCGGTGATCATCGCGACGACGACGCTGGCCTACACGTTCACCGGGGTGTCGATCGTCTTCATGATGCTGCTGATGCGGGGCGGGGTGCTGATCCTCGCGCCGATCGTGGACGCGCTGAGCAAGCGGCGGGTGCGGTGGTTCTCGTGGGTGGCGCTGGGGCTGAGCCTGTCGGCGCTGGTCGTCGCGTTCGCGGAGAAAGGCGGCTGGGGCCTCAAGACGATCGCGGTCGTCGACATCAGCGCGTACCTGGGGGCGTACTTCTTCCGCCTGAAGATCATGAGCGGCACGGCGAAGTCGGAGAAGGCGTCCGAGAACATCGCCTTCTTCGCGGAGGAGCAGCTGGTGGGCACGCCGGCGATCCTGGCGGCGCTGGCGCTGGGGGCGATGTTCGCGCCCGGGGAGATTGGCGAGAGCCTGAACGCGGGCTTCACGACGTTCTGGACGGAGCAGCCGGTGGTGTTCCAGGCGGTGCTCATCGGGCTGTTCTCGCAGGGCACGGGCATCTTCGGCGGGCTGATCCTGCTGGGGCCGCAGGAGAACGCCTTCTGCGTGCCGGTGAACCGGAGCTCGTCGATCCTGGCAGGGCTGTTCGCATCCCTGGCGTTGACGGTGTGGCTGGGTGAGCCGGCGACGTCGGGGCACCAGCTGGTGGGCGCGGGGTTGGTCCTGGTGGCGATTCTGTTCCTGTCGATCCCGCCGATGCTGGCGAAGAAGCGGGCGGCGGAGGCCGCGGCCTAGCAAGCGTTACTTGCCGACCCCGTAGCTGGTTCCGTTCCAGGGCGTTGGTGCATGGCTCAGCCTCTTGACCTCCCGGCCCTCCCAGCCCCACCGTGCTCTCCGAGGCAAAGCCTCGGGAGACGACGCAGATGGCCGCGCGTACAAAGAGCAAGGTGACACTGAAGTACAAGACGAAGTACCGGGTGCGGAACTGGGCCGCATACGAGAAGTCACTCCGCCGTCGCGGCGACATCACGATCTGGTTCGACGCCGCCGCCGTCCGTTCCTGGAACGCACCCCCTTCGGGATGACCAGGGGGGCAGCAGGAGTACTCCGATCTCGCGATCCAGACTGCCCTGACGCTCCGGTCGCTGTTTCATCTGGGACTCCGGCAGACGGAGGGCTTCGTGGGCTCGCTGATCCGCTTGATGGGCCTCGA
>JAAESI010000055.1 GCA_024229515.1 Pseudomonadota bacterium
CTAGACGTGGCCGCTTGAAGTTTCGACAGAAATAGCGACCGGGCCCTTGTTCTGAGACTTGGCGAGGATCATGCTGCGCGGCATGGCTCGCCCCGCACCCCCTGTTGCACTCTCGCCTCGCCAGAGGAAGATCCTGACCCGACTCGCGGCTTCGCGGACGCTCCCGCAGCGTTTGGTGGAGCGCGCGAAGGTCGTCCTGCTCTCAGACGAGGGCGTCACCGGCACCGAGCAGGGAAGGCGGCTGGGCGTTGATGGTCAGCGGACCCGGCGCTGGAGAAAGCGCTGGGCGAAGGCAGCCTCCGCGGTCGATGAGGCCGAGGCGGCCGGCGCGAGCGACAAGGATCTCGAGGCACGCATTGCCGCCGTCCTCGGTGATGCGCCGCGTTCGGGCACGCCGCCCACGTTCTCGCCCGAGCAAGTTGCTCGCCTGATCGCGTTGGCCTGCGAGCCGCCGGCAGACAGCGGTCTACCCGTCACACATTGGACGCCGGCAGAGCTGGCAGTGGAGGCCGTGAAGAGGGGCATCGTCGAGAGTATCTCGGCGCGCCACCTTGATCGGTTGTTGAAAAGAGGCTGATCTTCGGCCGCACAAAAGCCGCTATTGGCTGACCTCACGTGACAAGTTGGACGACTCGGAGGGCTTCCATGAGCAGGTCGCCACGATCTGCGACCTCTACGCCCAGACCGCCGAGCTTCACGCCGCCGGCGTCCACGTGGTCAGTGTCGATGAGAAGACCGGGATGCAGGCTGTGGAACGGCTCCATCCCACGAAACCGACCAGGCCTGGATTCATCGAGCGCCGCGAATTTGAGTACATCCGCCACGGCACGCTGTGTCTCACGGCCAACTTCGAAGTCGCGACCGGTCGAATCATCACGCCAAGGCTCGCGGAGACCAGGACCAACATCGACTTCGTCGAGCACATCCAGAACACGGTGGCCAGCGACCCCAGTGGCACCTGGGTCTTCGTGGCGGACAACCTCGATCCGCACAAATCCGAGGCTCTGATCCGGTGGGTCGCGTCTCAAGTCGGGTTTGAGGGTGACCTCGGGAAGATGTCCAAGAAGGGCATCTTGAAGTCTCGGGCGACGCGAACCGCGTTCCTCTCAAACCCCGAACACCGCATCCGCTTCGTGTTCACGCCGCGCCACTGCTCCTGGATGAATCAGGTGGAGATCTGGTTCAGCGTCTTGGCTCGAAGGCTCCTGCGTCGAGGCAACTTCACCTCGAAGGCCGACCTCGCGGATCAGGTGACGCGGTTCATCGACTACTTCAACCGAGTGCTCGCCAAGCCGTACCGCTGGACCTACACCGGCAGGCCGCTAAGAGCGTGAATCGATCACGACTTCCGCCGGGGGGATCTAG
>JAAESI010000056.1 GCA_024229515.1 Pseudomonadota bacterium
ATGCGCAGACTGGCCGACGCCTCGAACAACCTCAGCTCCAGCTGGCGGTCAGGGTCCACCTCGGGCGCGCTCGGCAGGTACTCGTCCTCGGTCTTCCCAAGCAGCCCCCGCTTCACCATCAGCCGGAAGACACGCCGCTCCACGCGATGGAGAACGGCGGTCACGTCCTCGTCCCGCAGCCGAAGCGGCACGAAGCGGGGCGCTCCCGCAATCACGCCAACCCAGATCCCGTCCGCTACCAGCGAGTGCAGGTGGACGTTCAAATTCAGCGCACTCCCAAACCTCTGCACGACGGTCACGGACGCATGCTGACCACCGGAGAGACCCTTCCTTCGCGCGAGCAGACGCAGCCGACCCGCCATCGCGCGCTGGAAGATCGTCAGCACGTCGGTCAGCAGGCCCGGGTCCCACGCCATGGCCAGCCGAAGCGGCACCGGAACCGTGAGCACCCATTGACGCCACGGCACGTCGGGCAGCACACGGTCGACCCAGCGGGCGGCGGTGTCTGCCATTCTTCGGCCCCCACACGACGGACAGAATCCACGTCCCTTGCAGGAGAACGCGACCAGCAGGTCGTCCTTGCAGGTGGAGCAGCGGACCCGGACGAAGCCGTGGGCGAGAATCCCGCACTTGAGGAACCGCTCCATTTCCGCCCGAACGTGGGCCGGCAGCCCTCCGCCGGACGGATCGGCGTCGACCAACTCCAAGAACGACTCCATGTGTGCTCGGACCGCCCGGTGCAGCGCCGCGTCCTCGGGGCGCCGACGCCGATACCCGATCGGCTCGGGGGCGGGTCGGCGGCGGGCGGGGGCAGCGATGAGATGTCGAAGGGCAAGGCCCGTGCCGGACCGCGGGCCACGGGCCGAGTAGGGACCGAGTCGTTCGTCCGGGACCACCCCGTCGAGCATGTCGGACCGCCGGGAGTGTCCGGGAGTGTCCGAACCGCCGGACGGAACCGGACGCTCCCGGACACCAGCAGGCCGTGCCGCGTCATGGGATGTCCTCGGATCTGGGCGGGGGCGCTGTTGGCGTC
>JAAESI010000057.1 GCA_024229515.1 Pseudomonadota bacterium
CGCGTCCTCTTCGTCGCAGTCGCCGATCTGGAGGGCCCAGCCCGAGGCGGGGAAGCACTCGAAGCCGGCGGGGTCGGCGTCCACGGGACCCCAGCCGTCGCCGTCGTTGTCGTCGAACACGGGGACCTGGCCGATGACCGCGTCGTCGTCGTCGTCGATGAGGCCGTCGCAGTCGTTGTCGAGGGTGTCGCACAGCTCGGGGACGGCGGGGTTCACGAGGGCGTTGGTGTCGTCGCAGTCGCCCTGGCACTCCAGGAAGCCGTCGCTGTCGCCGTCGACGAAGTCCTCGTCCACGCTGCCGTCGCAGTCGTTGTCGACGCCGTCGCAGACCTCGGTGCCGCCGGGTACGGCGGTGTCATCGGCGTCGTTGCAGTCGCCCGCGCACAGGGAGACGCCGTCCGCGTCGCCATCGGCCTCATCCGGCGGGAGGGTGCCGTCGCAGTTGTCGTCCTCGCCGTTGCAGACCTCGGGGGCGGCGGGGCCGACGAACGGGTCGGTGTCGTCGCAGTCGCCGTCGATGCTGGATTCACCGACGTCGTCGCAGTCGCCGTCGGTCGAGGTGGAGACGGCGTCGCCGTACCCGTCCCCGTCGGCGTCCTCGAAGCAGCCGACGTCGTCGTTGCCGTTGCAGTCCTGGTCGATGCCGTCGTCCACGATCTCGGTGTTGCCGGGGAAGCGGTCGTCGTTGGTGTCGTCGCAGTCGGTGGCGTCCGTCACCGTGCCGGCGGGCTGGTTGCAGGTCGTCACGCCGGTGGCGGGATCGCCGAAGCCGTCCAGGTCGACGTCGCTGAAGTAGGTCCCCTGCCCGGTCACGGCCGGGTCGGCGTCGTCGATGAGGCCGTCGCAGTTGTCGTCGATGCCGTTGCAGATCTCCACCGCGACGGGGCTGACGTCGATGTTGGTGTCGTCGCAGTCTCCCGGCAGCGAGGCCTCGCAGAAGGTGTCGTCGGGGCAGTAGCCGTCGCCGTCGAGATCGGGCTCGTACCAGGAGGCGTTGAAGTCGTCCCACGCGGCGGTCCGGCCGGTGTGGATCTCCGGGCCGACGGTGCCGTCGCCGGTGAAGTCGCAGCCGGGGTGCACGTCGGAGAAGACCTCGACGCCGTAGACGAACAGCGTGATGACGTCGCCGTCGAGCTCGGCCCCGATCAGCGCGGGGGAGTTGGCGGCGGGGCCGATGAGGGCCTGGCCCAGGTAGGTCTCGCGGGCTGGGTTGTGGGTCGCCCAGACGCCGCCGTCAGCCCAGACGTAGATGCCGCAGCGCTCGCCCGTCACGGCGTCCTTCTTGAGCATGAAGGCGCTGCCGCCGTCGTTGCTCGTGATGGTCGCCTCCATGAACACGTGGGTCTCGCCCGCGAGCTCGGGGATGAGCTGCTCGACGGTCGGGCCGACGTGGGTCGCGCCGGACATGCCGCTCATCGACAGCGTGCCGTCCGCCTCGCTCACGGTCCCCTCGACGTAGGTCCAGGGCGGGTCGTAGACACCGTCCTCGAAGTCGTCGGTGTAGGTCCCGGCGAAGGCGGTGGTGGGCAGCAGCAGGGCGGCGGCAGCGGCTAGGTACTTCATCGTGTCTCCCGGGCGCACCAAAGCACGGAACAAGCGCGGCCTCCAAGGGTGGCTCTGTGCTACACCGCCGCCGCCATGCCGTTGATCCGCCCTCTTCGAGCCCTCCGCTACGGCTCGGACGTCGACGCCCCGCTGGGGGAGCTGGTGTCGCCCGCGACGGTCGGTGAACCGGCGGACCGCACCGTGGTCGGGGACGTGCACGAGCACAACATCCGGCAGCTCGTGCGCGGCGACCGCGGCCCCCTCGCGACCGAGGACGAGGCCGACTTCACCCACGCCGCGCGCCTGCTGGACCACTGGAAGCAGGACGGCATCCTCGTCCGGGATCCCCGCCCGGCGATGTACGTCTACGGGCAGCGCCTCGACGGGGTCGAGCGCATGGGGCTGGTGTGCCTCGTTCGGCTGGCCGACTACGACGAGGGGATCATCCTCCCCCACGAGAAGACGCGCGGAGGCTCGACCGAGGCGCTGCATGCCCAGCTGTCGGCGACGGATGCGCAGTTCTCGATGGTGATGGCGGTGGTGCCGGACGAGCAGGGCGTGTTGGCCGAGCTGCTGACCGGCGATCCCGGCCGGCCGATGATGGTCGCGGACGACGGCAAGGGGCGCACCAACGCGGTGTGGCGCATCGAAGAGCCGGCCACGCACCTGGAGCTGATCGAGTCGCTGCGCGACGAGATCGCCGTGATCGCGGACGGCCACCACCGGTACGAGGCGGCCCTGTGGAACCGCGCGCAGCGGGGCGAGGGGGACTCGGGCCGACGGGAGCACCCCTGGAACTACACGATGATGCTGTTGGTGCCGGCGTCCGAGCCGGGCCTGCGGAGCCGCCCCTCCCACCGGATCTGCCCGGAGCTGCCCAGCGGAGCAGAGACCCTGCTGGCCGAGCTGGAGGCCTGGTTCGACGCATCGGAGTTCGAGGACGATGACGCCCTGATGGCCGCGCTGGAGGCGCCCGGCGGGGTGCGGTTCGGCATGGTCGGGTCGGGCCGGCGCACGCTCCTGGAGCTGCACGCCGGGGTCGAGCTGCCGCCGTCGGTGCCCGAGACCCTGCGCGGGGTCGACGCCGCTGTGCTCGAGGCGCTCGTGCTGGACCGACTGGACTCCGCCGACAGCGCATCGGGCTCCCCCTGGGGCCACAACGCCAGCGACGCCGACACCATCATGACCGCCGCCGCCGCCGGCGAGATCGACCTCGCGTTCCTGCTCCGGCCGGTGCCTCCGGCGCAGGTCATCGAGGTGGCGCGCGCGGGAGGGCTGATGCCTCCCAAGTCGACGAACTTCGCCCCCAAGCCCGCCAAGGGCTTCCTGATCGCCAGCCTGAAGAGCTTCTGACATGCGCCCGATCGACCAGCTGTCCGCCGCCGAAGCCCGCCGCCTGAGCGCGATCTTCACCGACATCGACGGGACCATCACCGACGCCCAGGGGCGCATCCCCGCGGAGGTCTTCTCGATCATCGAGCGGGCGCGCGAGGCCGGGCTGACGACGGTGCCGATCACGGGCCGGCCGGCCGGGTGGTGCGACATGATCGCCCGGACGTGGCCCATCGATGGCGTCGTGGGGGAAAATGGGGGCCTCTACTTCCGCCGCCACGCCGGGGGCATGACCCGCGTGTACACGCAGCCCGACAACGTGCGGCAGGCGAACCGGGCGCGGCTCGGCGGGATCGCCGACGAGGTCCTCGCGGCCGTCCCCGGCTGCGCGCTGGCGTCGGACCAGCAGTACCGGGAGTTCGACCTCGCGGTGGACTTCTGCGAGGACGTACCGCCCCTGGGGGATGACGCGATCGACCGGATCGTCGCCCTGCTGAAGGGCCACGGCATGCACGTCAAGGTCAGCAACATCCACGTCAACGCGTGGTTCGGCGACTTCGACAAGGCGTCGATGTGCCGGCGCTACTTCGACGAGGTGTGGGGCTGGGACCTGGACGGCGCCGACGGCGAGCGCGCGGTCTTCTTCGGCGACTCCCCCAACGACGCGCCGTTGTTCGACGTCTTCGCCACCTCCGTGGGGGTCGCGAACGTCCGGGCGATGGCCGATCGCATGACCGTGCTCCCCACCTACGTCACCGAGGGCGATGGGGCGGACGGGTTCGTCGAGTCGGTCGAGCGGATCCTCGCGCTCAGGTAGCGTCCCGCCGTGCTGATGCGCCTCCTCGCGGGAGCCTTCGCCGTGCTCGGCGTCGTCTCCTACCTCCTCCAGGGCCACTTCCCCCACCACCCGCTGACGGTGTCGGTGCTCGAGCTGCAGACGGCGCTCGGCTTCTCGGTGACGTACGCCTGCTTCGCCGCGTGCGGCGGGGTGCTCCTGATCGGCACCACCATCCGCACGATGCGGGGTCGCCCGCTGGCCGACGTCCCCACGAACGCCCAGCGGAAGAAGCCCCGGAAGGCGACGGCCCCCCCTCCGCGCGGCCGGCCTGGTCCGACGGGCGGCGGTCACGTGGTGCCCCTGGCGTCCCACCCCGGCTCCGACTGGCGGCAGCGGGTGATGCACCGAGCCTCGGAGCTGCCGCTGGAGAACGGGGTCTCCCTGAAGCTCTCGCTGGATCCCAGCCAGGCTCCGTTCGAGCTGCAGATCGGGGACGTCACGCCCGAACGGGCTCGGCGCAGCGCCGCGATCCTCGCGTCCTTCGTCGCGGAGATTCCGTGCCCCCCGGAGGTGACCGTCGCCGTCGACGGCTTCAAGGAGGTCGGGGGGGCCCGCAAGCGGCTCCTGAACTCGGCGTTCGCGCGGCACTTCAAGCCGTCGGCGTTCACGGTCGGGCCGGCGCCTGACGGCGGCCTGAGCATCCGGTTCGCGGCGTCCGATCCTGGCTGGGACGAATATCGTCCCGCGCCTTCGTAGGCTCCCGGGTTCATGGCCAAACCCAAGGTCCACTACGAGTGCACGCAGTGCGGGTACCGATCGAGCAAATGGCTCGGCCGGTGTTCGGACTGCAGCGAATGGAACACCTTCGTGGAGTCGCGGGAGGAGCCGGCGGTCGATGCGCGATCGCCGCGCGCCATCTCCAAGCGGGTCCCCGGCGGCGCCACCGGCAAACCGATTCCGATCACGCAGATGACCGACGAAGACGTCGCGAAGCGGTGGGACACCGGGATCGGCGAGTTCGATCGCATCCTCGGCGGCGGGTTGGTCCCGGGCAGCGTGACCCTCGTCGGCGGTTCGCCGGGCGTGGGGAAGTCCACGCTGCTGCTTCAGGTCGCGTTGTCGTTGTCGTCGCAGGGGCGGCGCGTCCTGTACGCATCGGGGGAGGAGTCCACGGGCCAGGTCCGGGATCGCGCGCATCGGCTGGGCAAGCCGAACGACCGCTTGCTGCTGCAGGCGGAGACGGATCTGAAGCGCATCCTGCAAGCGGCGGACGAGGTCCAGCCGCAGGTGCTGGTGGTGGACTCGGTGCAGACGACCTTCGCGCCGGAGCTGGGGGGCACCCCCGGCAACGTGTCGCAGGTGCGGGAGGTCGCGGCGAGGCTGGTGCTCTACGCCAAGGCGACGGGCCGGGCGGTGCTGCTGGTGGGGCACGTGACCAAGGGCGGCCAGCTGGCCGGCCCCAAGACCCTGGAGCACGTGGTCGACACGGTGATCTACTTCGAGGGGGACGCGAACCCTCCCTACCGGGTGCTGCGGGGGGTCAAGAACCGCTTCGGCGCCACCGGTGAGCTGGGGCTGTTCGAGATGACCGGCGAAGGCCTGCGGGAGGTCTCGGAGCCGTCGGCGGCGCTGCTGCAGGATCGGCCCTCGGATCGGCCCGGCACGGTGGTCACCAGCTGCGTCGAGGGCAGCCGCACGCTGCTACTGGAGATCCAGGCGCTGGTCGCCCCCGGCTTCCCCGGATCGACCCGCCGCACGGCCCTGGGGGTCGACGGCGGACGCCTCGCCATGCTCGTGGCGGTGCTGGGCAAGACGGACTACGTGCTGCACGACAAGGACGTCTTCGTGAACGTCGTCGGCGGGGTTCGCGTGTCGGAGACGTCGGCCGACCTCGCCGTCGCCGCGGCGATCACCTCGAGCCTGCTGGAGCGGCCCGTCGCGCCGGAGTGGCTGGTGCTCGGGGAGGTCGGACTGACCGGCGAACTGCGGTCGGTGCCCCGGCTCGATCAGCGGCTGAACGAAGCGCTGCGCCACGGCTTCAAGCGCGCCCTGATCCCCCGCCCTCCCGAGCGCTGGAAATCCCCCAGGGGCATGAAGTGCGAAGCGGCGGGGAGCCTGGAAGAAGCGATGGAGACGCTGTTCTGAACAGGGATCAGGGATCAGGGATCAGGGATCAGGCAGACTCCCCGCACCTGAGGCCTGTCGCCTGAGGCCTGTCGCCTGAGAAGCTGAATGCCTGCTGTAGTCCCTGGCCTGGTCCATCTCCTGAACGATCGAGTCGATCTGCTCCGCGGCAAGCGCGTCGGGCTGATCTGCAACGCATCGACCATCACCCCCGGCTTCGATCACGCCGCCGACCTGTTCGCCGAGCACGGCGAGTTCGAGCTGGTCCGCCTGTTCGGTCCCGAGCACGGCCTGCGGGGCGACGCCCAGGACATGATCTCGGTCGACGGGGACACCCGCGACTCCCGCACCGGGCTGCCGGTGTGGTCGCTGTACGGCCGCGACGAAGCGTCGCTGTGGCCGCCGGCGAGCAAGCTCGTGGACCTCGACGTGCTGGTCTTCGACATCCAGGACATCGGCGCCCGGTACTACACCTACGTCTACACGATGGCCCACGCGATGGAGGTCGCGGGCGAGGTCGGACTCCCCGTCATCGTCTGCGATCGCCCCAACCCCATCGGCGGCGTCGAGGTCGAGGGCAACATCGTCCAGGACGGGTTCCGCAGCTTCGTGGGCCGGTTCCCCCTCCCCAACCGCCACGGCATGACCGCGGGCGAGCTGGCCAACTTCTTCGTCGCCGAGTGCGACATCGCCTGCGACGTGACCGTGCTCCGCGCCGACGGCTGGGAGCGGGACATGCCCTTCTCCTCCACCGGCCTGCCGTGGGTGCAGCCGTCGCCGAACATGCCGACCGTGGACGTGGCGCTGGTCTACCCGGGGATGTGCTTCTTCGAGGGCACGCTCCTGAGCGAAGGCCGGGGGCAGACCCGGCCGTTCGAGGTGGTCGGCGCGCCGTACGTCGACGGACACGCCTGGGCGGTCGAGACCACCCGCGAACTGACCGCGGCCGGGTACGAGGGCTTCGCCCTGCGCCCGCTGGTGTTCCAGCCCACCTTCCACAAGCACGCGGGGCTGGCCTGCGGCGGGATCCAGCTGCACATCACGGACGCGATGGCGATCCGCCCGGTGATGATCGCGACGGCGCTGATGAAGACCTGCTGGCGGCTCTGGCCGGACGCCGCGAAGTGGCGCACGGAGCGGTACGAGTTCGTTGAGAAGCCCATCGCCATCGACCTGCTCGGCGGCTCCGAGTCGCTGCGCCACGAGGTGGAGGCCGACGTCCCCCTGAGGCAGATCCAGGAGCGCTGGGACGACGAGTCGGCGGGCTTCCGTGAGGCTCGGGAGCGGTACCTCCTGTACTAGGTCGGCGGCACCCAGGAGCCGCGCGCTCAGATCGCATGAACCCCGAGGACTGGCATCCCCGGGGTTCAGACTCGCGCAAGGAGCAGGTCTGGATGAGTAAAGACCACTCCGTGCAAATAGCGTAGACACCGAACGGTCCGCCAGCAAGGGATCCGTCGCGCGCGCAGACGCACAAGGCGCTATCTTCCCGGCGCCTCAAGGAGTGAATATGGGTACCCGCGCCAAGGTCGCCGTCCTCAAGACCAAGCCTGACACCGTCGTCCAGGATGTCCGTCGCGTCATGAACATGGCCGACTACAAGGATCACCTCGATCCCGACGCCACGACGATCATCAAGGACAACATCTCCTGGCACCTGCTGTACCCGGGTGCCAACACCACGCCGTGGCAGCTGGAGGGGACCATCCTCGAGCTCCAGTCCGGCGGGTTCGACGACCTCGTCTGCGTGCAGAACAAGACGGTCGTCACCGACGCCTACAAGGGCGAGCGGCTGAACAACTACCTGCCCGTGCTGTACCGCTACGGCGTGCCCATTCGGTACAACTTCGAGCCCCGGGACATGAAGTTCACCGTCTACCGCCCCAAGGCGGAGATGATCACGCTGAACGACGTCTTCCGCGCCGGCATCCGCATCCCGGACTACTTCCACGGCAAGAACGTCGTGCACCTGCCGACCACGAAGTGCCACATCTACACGACCACCACGGGGTCGATGAAGAACGCCTTCGGCGGGCTGCTACCGAGCACGCGGCACTACTGCCACCCGACGATCCACGAGACGCTGGTGGACCTGCTGGCCATCCAGAAGGAGATCCACCCCGGCATCTTCACCGTCACGGACGCCACCACCGCCGGCAACGGCCCGGGCCCGCGCACGATGATTCCGGTGCAGAAGGACCTGCTCCTGGCCTCCGCCGACAGCGTCGCCATCGACGCCGTCAGCTCGCACCTCATGGGCTTCGACCCGATGGACCTGCCGTACATCCGCATGGCCCACGAGCGCGGCCTCGGCGTCGGGCGCATCGACGAGATCGAGATCGTCGAGGAGGGCTACGACACCCGGAAGGCCAACTGGGGCTTCACGGTCGGCGACAACGCCGCCAGCAAGATCGGCGACATGCTCTGGTTCGGGCCGCTCAAGGCGCTCAACAAGCTCGCGTTCCAGACGCCGCTCGTCTACGCCTTCATCTTCGGCTCGTTCATCTATCACGACTACATCTGGTTCCCCTTCGGGGGTGGCCAGAAGGTCGTCGACGAGTGGCTCGACACCAGCCCCTGGGGCGACCTGTTCAAGACCTACGCGGCGTCCAGCTTCGTCCCCTGGGAGAACCGGCTGGTAGCCCCGTCCGGCTCCTAGTCGTCGTCGTGCTCGTCCTCGTAGAGGGCGACGTAGACCTCATCGACCTCCGGTGACCGCAAGGCCGGCTCCCGGTCGAACGCAACCGCCAGCAGCGCAAGCGACTTCGGTCGGAGCATCGCGACGCGCTCGTCGTTGTCGTCGTCCGCGGCCTTCTCGCAGCGCGCCGCCAGCGCCAGCCCCAGCAGGGCCGACTTCCGCGGCTCGGGCCCCTGGGCCATCGTCACGAACGAGATCAGCGCCGGGGCGGTCATGCCCTCGAACATGTTGATCGGCACCCCGAGGTGTTGCTCGACGTCGATCTCGATCTCCTCCAGCAGCTCGTCGCCGGGACGCAGCCCCATGAGGCTGAGCGTCGCGCGAGCGAGCTCCTGGATGTTCCGGATCAAGTAGTCGTTGGCGATGGACATGGCGGCGGAGCCTCCAGCCGGCCTAGTGGCGGTCTTCCTTGCCCGGCTGCACGTAGACGCCTTCCAGCGCCAGCGTGACCGCGTGCATCTGGTGCTGGGTCACGTCGATCCGAAGCTGGTGGCTGACGTCCTTCTTGACCGCCGCGCCGCTGGGCTTCTTGGCGTTCATGATGCCGCCGACGGCCAACGGGTCATCCTTGCCCTGGTCCTTGAGCCAGCTGTTGTTCTTCGCCAGCGGGCCGCCGATCTGCCAGGAGCTCAGCTTGTAGAGCGAGCGATCCAGCGTGTAGAGCAGGTCCGTCTGCGCCTCGATGTCGCCCTGCAGGTTGGCGATGTGCCAGTCGGCGATCAGCCCCTCGATGGCGTAGGCATGGTTGCGACGGCGGCTCAGCGTCGAGTGCGTGTGGCTCATCCAGTAGCCGAGGATGACGGCCAGGTCGCCGTAGGTCTCGTAGTCCTTCCACTCGGCCTGGTAGTACTCCAGGAAGGACATCGAGCCCCACTGGTAGAAGCCCTTGGTGACCTTGCTGTCTCGGTCCGCCGGCCAGCTGTCGACCGTGTAGGCCTTGCCCATCGCCGCCGCGGCGCGCTCGATCGTCGGGACGAGCTCCGTCCGGCCCAGCTGCCGGGCCGCCTTGCACAACGCCAGGAGCGACTCGCCGTCGTAGTAGCCGTTGCTCTTCTCGCGGCGCTTGCCGGAGGAGTGGTTGTAGTTCAGCGCGATGCGGCCGTTGTCCCGCTGCATCCACTGCAGGAACGCCAGGTAGCCGTCCAGCTTCGCGTTCAGCTCCGTCTTGTAGGCCTCGTCCATCGGCCCGTCCGCCATCAGGTACTCGATGATGGCCAGGGAGACGAGCGCGACGGAGCCGCTGTCGACGTGGTTGTCGCCGGGGTACTTCAGGGTCAGCGTGCCCTCGCCGGGCCCCTCGATCGTGTTGTCGAACCAGAACTTCAGGCCGAGGTCGAGCGCCTTGCGGGCCTCCTCGTTCGGGCGGTAGCGGTACGACGTGCCGATGCCCCACAGCGAGCCGGCCTGGCGCACCTGGTGGTCGTCGTCGACCCACGTGCCCTCGGTCCAGTCGTACATGTAGCGGAAGTTGCCGTCGGGGAACTGCCAGTTCACGAGGAACTGCGAGCCCAGCCCGAACGTCTCCTCCAGCACCTCGCGGTCCATCTTGAGCGTCATGCTCTTGCGCGGGTCCGCCTTGGCGTCCCAGTCGGAGGTGCGGTGCTTCTTGTGCGACGACCAGCGCAGCGACGCCCGCATGATCTTGGCGGCCTCGCCCAGGTCGTCGGGCAGGGCGGTGAAGTCCATCGTGTCGAAGTTGTCGCCCGGTCCAGCCGCATCACCCGAAGACGCCGGCGTCTCGGTGACAGGTTCAGGCTTGTCCCCGCAGGCGCCGAGGGCGGCGAGGGACAACAGAGCGAGGGCGGCGATCAGCGTGCGGTTCATGGGAACTCCTGCGGTGCGAGCGGGCATGTAGCCCGAAGCAGGCCCCAAGGGCAAGGGCGGGGGTGGTCAGCCCGCGATTCGTCGGCCGATTCCCTGCTCCACAAACAGCGCCTGAGCGCTCGCAGCGGCCGTCGGATCGCCGTCGGCCAGCCCGCTCAGGGCGTGCAGCGCGACCGCTTCATCGAACGTCATCGAGCGCTCCCGCGCCAGCGCCGCCCCGCGCTCGAACAGCTTGCGCGCCTTGGGTGCTTTGCCCGCCCGGGCGAGCCAGCGGCCCTGGTTGGTCAGCCAGCCCACCTCCGCCACCATGAACGCCTTGCCGTGCATCGCCTGGAGGTCGAGCACGGCGCGGGTCGTCGCCTTCCAGACGGCCGGATCCGGCGCGTTGTCCCACCGGTCCAGGAGGGCTTCAGCCAGCCACGCGAACTGGAATACGGTCGTGAAGTCGGCCCACTTCCGCGTGCCGATCGCCTCGACCGCCTCCTGGCTCGCCGCGAGCAGGCCGGCCAGATCGCCGAGGTCGCGGCACCGCAGCGCCTGCAACGTCGACCGCCAGATGCGGCGATAGGCCGGGGCGTCGGGCCCCGACAGTTCGACCAGCTGCGGCATTGCCGCGGCGATCGCGTCGGGCTCCCCGAGCTCGTAGCGAGCGAGGGTCAGCAGGGCCAGGGACGTGCTCTCGTCCGTGTCGTGCCCCTTGCCGGCGGCCCCCCGTACGGCGGACTCCAGCTGCGGAGCGGCCGCCCCGAAGTGCCCCTGGAAGATCTCCCGAAGCCCCCCCGTCAGCTCGATCCAGCGCCGGCACCGGTCGTGGCCGATCGCCTCCGCCGCCGCGGCCACGTCGCCAGCCACCTAGGCGGCCTTCTGCCAGCGCGTGTTCAGCGCGTAATAGAAGGCCTCCGTCACGTACGCGTGGTAGCGCTCCCACCGTTCCTCGCCCCCGTCGGCGGCTTCGCGGGCGCGCAGGAAGTAGCGCTCCGCCACGGCGGGCTTCTTCATCCCGCCGGAGATGATGCCGACGGCGGCCAGCCCCGCCGGGGTCGCGTCCGCGCCGGCCCGCTCGGCCAGGTTCACGTGCCAGAAGACAGACGCCGGGTACGCGACGGGCGAGTCCACCACGTACAGCGCCGGCTCCATGAGCCAGCGCGCCGCCGACGCCGCTTCGGCGAGCTTGTCGCGCTCGGGACCGGGGGGCGGTGAACCGAAGACCCGCAGCTTGCGGCCTTCGATCAGCTCGGCGACCGCCCGCTCCAACCGCGCCAGTTCGGTCTCCCGGCCGACGAGGCGGTCGTGGGCAACCGTGCCTCCGTAGGTGCTCCCGTGCCCTTCCTCGGACGGGGTGAAGACCGGGACGGGCGCGGCGAGCCCCTTGAGCTTGACCGTGCCCGCGGGCTCGAAGGCCCAGTCGCGGGCCAACCGGCGCGTTTGGGGATCGCACACGACCCCCTCGACCCCCAGCCCCGTGAGGCGAGCGGCGCGGTTGGGGACCTCCCCGATGATCGTGTACTCCCGCCGTTGGGGGCTCCCGATCGGGCCGCAGAACGTCTTGCCGCTGGCGATCCCGACCTGGCAGGTCAGACCCCGCTCCCGGGCATGGGCAGCGATCGCCCGGCCCGCGCGGATGGCGTCGTCGGGCCGGTACTCCTGATCGCGGGTGGGGAGCCCGAAGGCGCCGATCAGCAGGGTCCCCTTGTCGTCCCGCAGGATCTTGCCGAGCACCCCGCCGTACCGATGCAGCCCACGCTGGGCCCCCGGCCACGAACTCGTGGGTCAGCATCCCCTCGGCTTCGGTCACCTCACCGGCGAGACCGACCATGGCGAAGAGCACCGTGATCCGTCGGTGCTGCGACAGGAACCCGCCCAGACCCTCGGCGACATGCTCGCGGACGAACCGGGGGACGAAGCGCTCGGCCGCGTCCAGGTCGGCCGACCTGGACGCCAGGGCGGGGGCTTCGAATGGGGCGGCGCCGGACCGCCCGCCCGGAACCGATCCGCGGTGATGGTGGCGCGGGCGTACCGGAAGGTCTGCACCATCAGCACGGTGTCGAGCACGAACCAGACCAACTCGACCACCCGCCACAGCGGCTGCTGCATGGGCCACACGAACGAGAAGAGGAACTCGAAGGACCACATCGTCGCGATGGCGGCCATCGGGAAGCCGTACCGCTTGTCCTTCCAGCAGGCTCGAATCGCGAGGAGGTAACAGACGGTCCAGCAGAGGTCGGCGCAGGTGCCCAGGACGATCTCTTCGGGGGTCAGTCCCCCGACGCCATGGTGTCCCGCGAAGTGGGTCAAGCGCATTCGGCGATGCTACTCTCGGACACGCCTCGCTGACCCGCCGATCAACAAGATCGCGAGCACCGACAGCCCGATCCCGACCGAGCGGTGAGCCGGCCGGAAGGCCGAGTAGCGGAACTCGACGCGGCGGGCTCCCCGCTCGACCTTGACCGCCTGGAGCTGCTCGCTGCGCAGCGCTCGAGACCAGCCGCCGCCGTCCACGCGGGCGATCCATCCGGGGAACCACATCTGCACGAACCGCACGGAACCCGCCGGCAAATCGGCCGGTAGATCGATGCCCACGCGCTCCGGCTCGAGGGTCCACGTCGCCTCCGGGAGCGGCGCGTACTCACCGCCGGCGGGCCGGAACCAGACCATCGGCCCGGGCTCGAGCACCTGTTCGCGGGCGCTGCCCCAGGTGTACCGCCAGCCGACGGCCCACGCCTCCGACTGTGCGATCGAGGGAGGCTTGCTGAAGCGGCCGTACTTCCGACGCAGCTTCGGCGACATGTACTCGGGGAACACGCGGCGGGTCAGGGCCGTGCGGAAGCCGTAGTCCGTCGGCGGCAGGGGGGCCATCTCAACCCGATTGAACTCGCCCCGCGGCACGGTGGTGGGACGCGCCTCGCGACGGCCGTGGAAGACGACGAAGCCCTGGTCTTCGGTGTCCGGATACCGCTCGGGGGCGCCCAGGTAGGGAGCCACGTCGAACGCCAGCGCCCCCACCGCGAGCAGCACCATCGCCGCCCGCAGCCGCACGCCCTCGGGGGCCCAGCGGTCGAGCGAGCCGCCGATCGCCAGCGCCGCGAGCACCGACGCGGGGGCGTACAGACGCCACGGGAACATGATCCGGCTGATCACGGGGACCCCGTCCATGACCACCGCGAACGGCCACGTCGCCAACAGCAGGGTGACCACGGCGGCCCCCGCGTAGGCGCGCACAGGGAGCCCATCGCGGTCGTTCGGCCGGCGCGGAGCCCCCAGGCTCAGGAGCGTCAGCATCAGCAGCACACCGCCGAAGTACATCGGCATGCCGGCGCCCGGATCCTCGCGGTCGCCGCGCTTGTAGCGGATGTCGTACCGGCGCCACATCCGCCGCCGGACGGGCTCGTCGATCGTGGCCGCGTACCCCGAGATCTTTGCCCCCGGGGGGGCCAGCTTGTCCACCGCGGTCTGGTCCTGCTCGGCGACGATGGGAAGCCACCACGCGGCGGTCGCGCCGACGGTCAGCGAGGCGCACAGCAGCAGCGTGCTCGCGGCCTTCTTCGTCGGTCGCACCCGGCCGGTCGAGCGCCACAGCCCCCACGCCGTCAGCGGTCCCAGCACCAGCGCGATCTCGATCACCGACAGGATGTGGGTGCCGAGCAGGCCTGCAATGCAGACGCCCAGCACCGCCGGGGCCCGGCCCTGCTCCCCCCGCGCGACCTTCCACGACGCCACCACGATCGGGGGCAGCCAGATGAACGCCAGCAGCTCACCCAGCGCGAACCGGAAGGTCTGGTCCATCAGGTGGTAGGGCGCGAACGCCAGCGCCGCCGCCGCCAGCAGCCCCGCCGGACGCGAGCCTCCCGCCCACCGCAGGGACGCGTAGGTCGTCGCCGCGGTGGCGATCTGCGCGACGACCACGAGGAAGCGAACCGCCTCGATCGGAGAGCCCCCCAGCGCCTGCGCGGGCCACGCAAGCACGTACCCCACCGGGCAGTAGAACTGCAGCAGCGGCATGCCGAGCCCGAGGTACGGATTCCACCGCGGCCACAGGTCGCCATCGAGCACCGAGCGCCACGTCGAGAAGAGCGCCCACGCGTGGTACAGCAGGTCGTGAGCGAAGACGACGCCGGGGCGGAGGTAGTCCTGGGCGCCGACCACGCCCAGCGCGATCAGTCCTCCCGCGACCGCCAGCCGACGGCCTCGACCGGTCCCCTCCCCCAGCAGCGCCAGCGCGCCGAAGCCGAGCACCACCGCGGCGAGTCCGACCATCCCCAGCGTCGACGGGGGGGCCCCCATGGAGAACTCGGTGGTGGCGATCGCGAGGGCGAGGCCCGCCGCGACGGCCGCGAACCAAACCGCGAGCGCACGCCGCCCGGTCACGCGCTGAAGACCTCCGCGAGGCGGCTCGTACCGGCCTCCTGGATTCGGCGCACGCCGTCCGAGAAGAGGCCGATGACTCGCTGCGTGACCGGCCCGGGACGGCCGCCGCCGACGGGGTCGGTCCCCAGCCGAACGACCGGCACGACCTCCTTGACCGACGACGTGATGAACACCTCGTCAGCCGCGCGGAGGCGGGCATCCTCCAAGGGTCCCTCGGTCACGGTGAGGCCAGCGTCCTGGGCCGCGGCGATGGCGAGCGCGCGCGTCACGCCCGGAAGCACGTGCTCGACCCCGGGGGTGTGGATGAGGCCGTCGCGGACCACGAACAGGTTCGACGTCGTCGCCTCCGCCCAGGTCCCGTCCGGCGCCCGCAGCAGCGCCTCACTGGCGCCCTGGGCCCGGGCCTCCCGCAGCGCGAGCACGCCCGCGAGGTAGTTGGAGCTCTTGACGTGCGCCGGCACCGCCGCGTCCTTCTTGAAGGCCCCGGCGGGTAGTCCGACGCCGATGCCGTCCACCCGCGCCCGCTCCGGCCAGCGGGGTTGGGGCTGCGCGAGCACGACCAGGCGGGGCACCTGCGGATCGGGGAGCATCAGGCCGTGCCCGCCGTCGCCGCGGGTGACCATGATGCGAAGCACCGCCTCCCGGTCGGCGGGCCAGTCGGCCAGCACCTCGTCGAGCACGGCGGTGATCTCCGCGTCGGACCAGGGGACCTCGAGGTACAGGGCAGCGGCGGACTTGCGGAGTCGGTCGAGGTGGTCGCCGAGGAGGAACGGGCGTCGCCCGTAGGTGCGCACGCTGTCGAAGCAGCTGTCACCGAGGAGGAATCCGCGATCCGTGATGGGCACGCACGCGTGCTCCAGGGGCGCGAGCCGGCCATCGACCCAGGCGAGGCCGGCGAAGCTCACGTCAGGCTCCGCGGGCGGCTTGCTCCAGCAGCGGGGCGAGTGCCCGGGGGGTGATCCCGCCGACCTCCCGCAGCCACTTGGAGCCATCGCCGGCGACGCTCAGCGCCTCTTCGTTCCAGCGGGCCAGACCCTGGCCGGTGGACGCCTCGAACTTCGGATCGACCCCGACGGCGCGGGCCAGCGTCTCCACCACGTCGCGCTCCCACCAGGTCTCCCCGACGAGGTTCCAGACGGGGCCCGGCGCTTCGGTTCCGGGGGGCTCCTGACCGCCGATGGCGACGGCGAGGGCGTCGACCACGTCTTCCAGGGCGACGAGGCCGAGGTGGTGGCCGCGCTCCCCCACCAGCGGGTACTCCTCGCCGGCCACGAGGCGGCGGACGGTGGAGCGGATCCAGGACGACTCGCGCAAGCCGGTGCCTACGACCATGCCGGGGCGGAGGATCCAGCAAGAGATGTTGGGCTCGGCCATCAGCGCCTGCAGCCGGGCGGCGTCCTCAGCCCACTTCTTGGTGAAGGCGTAGGCCAACGGGCGCGAGTAGACGCGACGGTCGTCCTCCCCGATGACGCCGGCGGCGGGCAGGCTCGGCTCGTACACCGACGTCGACGACAGCAGCACGATCCGCTTCACGCCGGCCCGACGGGCGGCATCGCAGAGGAACAGCGTGCCCGCGGTGGTCGTGCGGAAGTGGCCGGTGACGTCCTTGTCGCCGCCGCGGTAGCAGGCGAGGTGGACGAGCACGTCGGTCCCCTCGGGGATCGCGTTGCGCGCGTCCCCCTCCTGGCTGAGATCGGCCGCGTGGAAGGCGATCGGGAGCCCCACGTCGGCGGGCGGGGTGCGCCCCACGGCGGTCCAGGTGCGGCGATCGCCGAGGCGGGTGCAGAGGCGGCGTCCGATGAACCCGGTAGCGCCGGTGAGGCAGATGTGAAGGGCTGTCATGCACGCCGGATTTATCACGTCGAGGCGGGGGGTGTCGCCCCGTCAGACCCCCTGATACGCTCGCCGCCCTTCCGCACTGAGGAGCCGTCGATGACCGACCTGCGCGAGCGCACGATCGAAGTCCTGTCCCGTCACATGACGATGGATCGGTTCAACTTCCTGCTGGATTTGGACAAGTCCCACGGCGCGTGGCTGACCACCGTCAAGGGTGAAGAGCTTCTGGATTGTTACTCGGCGTTCGCGAGCCTCCCCATCGGCTGGAACCACCCTGCCCTGACGGACCCGGCGTTCGTGCAGCGGCTCGGTACCTACGCGATCAACAAGCCGGCGCTTTCGGACACCTTCACGCCCGAGTTGGCCGACTTCGTCGAGACCTTCTACCGGGTCGGCATCCCCGAGCGGTTCCCCTGGATCTTCTTCATCTCGGGCGGCGCGCTCGCGGTCGAGAACTGCCTGAAGGCGGCGTTTGACTGGAAGGTGCAGAAGAACCTCGCCGCCGGCCGGAAGCCGCTCGGCAGCAAGATCATCCACTTCGAGCACTGCTTCCACGGCCGCACCGGCTACACGATGTCGCTGACGGACAGCCACGATCCGCGCAAGACGAAGTGGTACCCGCAGTTCGACTGGCCGCGCGTGCCGACGCCCGCGCTGCGCTTCCCCGTCAACGACGGCGTGATCGCCGAGGTCGAGGCGGCGGAGGCCCACAGCCTCGCCCGCATCGAGGCGGCGTTCGACGCCAACCCCCACGACATCGCCGGGATCATCCTCGAGCCGATCCAGTGCGAAGGCGGCGACAACCACTTCCGCCCGCAGTTCCTGCAGGCGCTCCGGCGCATCGCGGACGAGCGGGAGGCGCTCCTGATCTTCGACGAGGTGCAGACCGGCATCGGCCTCACCGGCACCTTCTGGGCGTGGCAGGGACTGGGCGTCGAGCCCGACCTCGTCGCGTTCGGCAAGAAGACCCAGGTGTGCGGGCTCTACTCCAGCCGGCGCATCGAAGAGGTCGAGCGCAACGTCTTCGTGGAGCCCAGCCGCATCAACTCCACCTTCGGCGGCAACCTCGTCGACATGATCCGGTTCCAGCGCGTGCTGGAGGTGATCGAAGAGGATGACCTCGTCGGCAACGCCGCCTGCGTGGGCGCGACGTTCAAGTCCGCGCTGCAGGGCCTCGCCGACGAGATGGACGGCTTCGTCACCAACGTGCGCGGCTCGGGGCTGCTCCTGGCGATCGACGTGCCGGACGAGGCGGCTCGCGGCGCGGTCATCTCCAACGCCATGGACGAGGGGCTGTTCGCCCTGAGCTGCGGCTCCCGATCGATCCGGTTCCGCCCCTCGCTGATCTTCACCGAGGACCACGTCGGCGCCGCCATCGAGCGTCTCCGCCCCGCCCTGAAGAAGGCCGCCTCAAGCTCCTGAAATCCCCTCCGATGTAGGGGGTATGGCGTATCAGGAACTCCGAAAACATCTGCGCGTCAAAGCCGGTGGCAAGGCGATTGTCCAGCAAGACGATGGCTCGCGGATTCGATGCACCCTGTACGACATGTCGCTGGGCGGCGCGTACATGATCCGCTCCACGGAGTTCGGACCGCCGGCCGCGCTGGCGATGGGCGAGATCGTCAAGGTGATGATGTTCGACCCCTCGCAGGGCGCCTACGAGCTGGACGCCGAGGTCGTGCGTTTGGAAGCGCTCGACGGCCCCGGCGTCGCGGTCCGGTGGATCCACAAAGAGGCCCAGGTCGCCGCCTTCGAGAACCACATCGAGTGGGAAGCGAAGGAACAGGCAGTGCCCAAGTCGGCGCTCGGTGTGCCGATTCTCCAGTACCCCACGAGCAAGCTCGGCGCGGCGGAGCGGATCACCAAGGCGGTGGTTCCGATCTCCGTCCTCGGGGTCGTGTTCGGACTGATGATGGTCGGAGCCACGTGGATCAAGACCCTCATGAACTCCGGCTAGGTCCCCGCCGCTTCGTTCAGCAAGGGCAGCGCGCGCGCGCCCAGACTCATCAGGAAGGTCGACAGCTGGGGCCCGTTGGGGCGGCCCAGCAGCGCCTCGTAGGCGACCCCGAAGAACGGCCTCTGCTCGATCCCGGCGTCGCAGATGTGGGCGAAGATCCGGCCCTTGAAGTCCTGCTCCGTGAGCACCTCGGTGCCGTCGACGTGAGCCGAGAGGTCGGCCGCCATGCCGGCGAAGACAGCGCGAGAAGCGTCATCGATTTCGAGGTCGGCGGGCACGGCGTCGTTCAGGGCGATGCGCAGCTTGCTGTCGTCGGCGTAGGCGCCCAGCCAGGAGCGCGCCTCGCCCACCCGCAGCGCCGTCTCGGCGTGTCCCCGCCCTTCGGGCAGGTGCCCCATCGCGCGCAGCGTCGCGGTCGCCTCCTCGGCCGTCTCCACGGACTGCCCGACGATGGCGGCGAGGGGGAACTTCACCCGCGCGGGCGCCTCCCGGCCGGCCAGCTCGCCCCGCTCGGGGTAGGTGTAGAAGTGCACGCGGTCGAGCTTGCTGACGAGCGCGTCGGGCTCCTTGGTGACGATGCCGTGGGCCACCCGCTCGGTCCGGTCGTGCTCGTTGTAGAGGTTCACGATGTCCGGGGTCCGGTTGGGGTCGAAGTCGATGACCTTGTTCGGCTCGCTCCGCACCATCAGGAAGCGCATCATCGACGGCGACAGCACCTCGGTGACCTCGGCGAAGCTGACCCCGGCGCCCTTGGACGTACTCATCTTGCGCCCGCCGACGTTGAGGAACTCGTAGCCGTTGCCGGTCCGGTAGCCCGAGGACGGGTACGGCGGCGGGTAGTCGAAGATGTCGACGCTGAACTTGCACGAGGCGGTGCGGGAGCCGCCCTTGCTGAAGTGGTCCTTGCCGGCCCACTCCGCGATCACGCCCTTGGTGATCCACTTGGCGGCCCACTCGACCTTCCACGGGAACTTGCCGCCGCCGCCGAACGGTGACCGCCAGCCCTCGTGGCCGCAGCCGGGGATGTAGGTCCGCTCGTAGGTGACCGGGTCCTTGTAGCTCTGGATGTCGCTGCGGCACTCGTAGCGGATGAGGCCGCGGGCGCCGTCCCACTCCAACGCCCGGGTCGTGCCGATGCGGCCGCACTGTTCGCACAGCGGGGCGAACGGCAGGCGGTGGCTGGCCGGGGTGTCGCCGTACAGCTCGGTGTAGATGCCTTGGATTGCGGCGGTCTGGTCCAGCGCGGTCTGGATGGCGGCGTCGAAGGAGCCGTCCTCGTAGAGCCCGCCGGTGGTCTCCAACCCCGCCTCGATGGCGTACTGGTCGAACAGGTCGGTGCACTGCCGGAAGTAGCAATCGCCGAACGACTCGTAGCCCTCCACGGGCGACGGGATGTGTCGGAACGGCTTGCCCAGGTGCTGGTCCCACTCCTCGCGCGGGAGCCCCGCAGACGGCTTGTCGTAGGGGTCCATGTCGTCGCTGCTGAGCACGAAGTGGGCCGGAGCCCCCTTGCCCCGGAGCGCGCGAGCGATGACGTCGTGGAGGATCCAGCCCCGCGACGAGCCCACGTGGATGATCCCCGACGGCGTCTTCTCGTCGTACACCAGCATTCCCTGGTCGGCGACGATCTGCTGGAGGCGGGGGTGGCGGTCGACGTGCTGGAGGATCTCGTCCGCCATCGCGTCGGCCCAGAACGTTCCCTTGGCGGCCTTCTTGCCCATGACGGGCGTCATTACCTGCAAACGCGGAGAGGCTCAACCTTGGTCGGAAGCCGCCGATGAGGAAATCATGACTACGCGGGGGGGAATTCGCACCAGACTCCTGGGGACGGTGGCCGCCGGCCTGATCTGCGCGTGCACGCCCCCGGAGGCCCCCGAAAGCGCCAGCCTCGCTCTGCTGGACGACGTCTGGTGGACCGAACCCGCCGTCGGGGACGTCCGCGCCAGCGCCTGGGCGGACTTCGAGCCCGATGGCGACCTCGACCTCGCCGTGGTCGAACACAACGGTGCCATTCGCACCTACCGCAACGACGACGGGAGCCTGATCCCGGGCCCCGCGGCGCTGGCCGAGGAGGTCGACGGGGAGAACGGACCGGAGTCCGTGCTCGTGGTTGACCTCGATGCCCCCGGGAGCTTCCGCCCCGAGATCATCGTCGGGGGGGACGCCTCCGATCTCCTAATCTACGACGTCGACGACGAAGGCGGCCTCACCGTCCGGGAGCGTCACGAGGGGCTGATCGACGTCAACGGCCTCGCCGCCGGCGACTTCGACGGCGACCAGCTCCTGGACGTCGCCGTGGCGCGCGACGGCGAGCCCAACGCGGTGCTCCGCAACGTCGGAGGGAGCCTGTCGCTGCCGGACGGCTGGGAGGAGCCAGCCGAGTCCGACGGCATCGAAGAGATCACGCTCGCCGTCGCCTGGGGCGACGTGGACGGCGACGGACGGCCGGATCTCGCCTTCGCCGAGTACGACCGGGGGCCGAGCTTCCGGGTGCTCCGCAACACCGGGGCCGGGAGCTTCGCGCCGCACTGGTCGAGCTCGGACTCGGGCAACGGACGCGGCGTCGCCTGGGCCGATGCCGACGGAGACGGAGACCTCGATCTCGCCGCCGGGACCCGCGCGGACGACCCCTCGCGGATCTACCTCAACGACGGCGGTCAACTGCAGGAGCCGCCCCTCCTGCTCGAGTCGACCGGCAGTCGGTTCGGGGCCGCCTGGGGGGACGGCGACGGCGACGGTCGGCCCGACCTCGTGCTGGCCGGCCCCGACGGCGCGGAGCTGATGGTGAACCTCGGCGGGGGGGACTTCGAGCTCGCAGCCGAGTACGCCCCCCCGGCGGCCGCTCGTACGAAGAGTTCTACGCCCAGGGCGCGGCGGCGTGGGGCGACGTCGACGGGGACGGGGGCGTCGATCTGGCCCTCGCCGGCGGCGAAGACCAGCCGGTCCGAGTCTTCCGCGGCCCCCCCCCGGGGCTGACCTGCGGCGGCAGCGAGGCCATCGACGACGACGCGCCGTGACGGCGATCGCGTGGGGGGACTGGGACAACGACGGCGACCTCGATCTGGCATCCGCCCGGGACGGACACGTCCGCGTCTACCGCACTCACGACGGCGCGGTGGATCCCGAGCCGGTCTGGGGCAGCGAGTCGCTGGGCGCTCCGAGGGATCTCGCGTGGGGCGACATGGACAAGGACGGCGACCTCGACCTCGTCGTGCCCGACGCCGACGGGCAGGTCCACCTGTACGAGAACCACGGCACCGGGCTCGCGTCGGGGCCCCCCGTCTGAAGCGGCGCCGACGGCCTCCGGGTCAGCCGGCTGGCCCTCGCCGATTGGGACCTCAACGGGAGCATCGACATCCTCGCGGTCCGGGACGGCGGCGCGGTCTCGATGACGTCGAACAACACCTCGGCCGCGGACGGCCAGCCGACGATCTGGGCGTTCGACAACCCCTTCCTGCTCGAGGGGCTGGGGATCGGCGACGGCTCCGCCCTGGACCTCGCCGACGTCGACGGAGACGGAGATCTGGACCTCGCCGCGGGGTGGCGGGGAGGCTCGCGCGCGGTCTTGCTCCGGAGCATCGTCGACCTGGGCTACGCCACCCCCGAGGTGGCGTGGACGGCCCCGTTCGAAGAGCCCGTCGAGGACCTCGCGTTCGTCGACCTCGACGCCGACGGGGACATGGACCTGGCGGCCGTGGGAGGCCCCCTTCGGGTCTACGAGAACGTCGACGGCGCGCTGCAGCAGGGCACGCTGTGGCCCGCCGTCGGCACCTCCGGCTCCGCGTTGGCGGTGGGGGACCGCAACGGTGACGGGCGCCTGGAGCTGGCGGTCGCGTTCGGGGCGGGCGGCGGCGACCTGTACGAGAGCATCGACGGCACATTCCAGCGCACCTGGAAGTGGCCCAACGACCAGGTCCTCCCCCCGGACCTGGCGTGGGCGGACGTCGACCGCAACGGGACCCCCGACCTCGCCGCCGCGACGGGCGGCGGCGTCCAGCTCTGCCTCAGCAACGCCGGTGGCACCCCCGGCCTGACCGACCACCCGACGCGGATCGTCGTGCTCCCGTCCCATGACGAGGCCGTCGCGGGCGAGGGGCATGGCTCCCTCGGCACGGCGGTGGGCGAACACCACCGGGTGCGCTACCTGCTGATCGACCCCGAGTCCGATCCCGTCCCCCGGGTCTCCTATCAGGTCTCCATCGATGACGGCGCGACCTGGCAGAACGGAGGCATGAACACCCACACGCCGGGCATCACGAACCTCTCCTCGAGCCCCGAGGGCGTCGAGCACGACTTCGGCTGGATCTGGCTCGCCGCGGGGACCCACCACCGGGCCCGGCTCCGCGTGATCGCCGAGGGACTCGACAGCCGCACCGTGGCAGGCCTCCCCCAGCACGCGCAGGCGGCCGGCATCTCGCCCGCCTTCCGGCTGGACGGCGGCTGCTTCCCCCCCGCGTTCGGCAAGGACGAAGACGGGGATGGCTTCACCCCCTGCGACGAGATCCCCGACTGCAACGTCGGCGAAGCCGAGGTCTACCCGGGCGCGTCCGAACTCTGCGATGGTCGAGACAACGACTGCGACGGTGCCATCCCCGCCTCCGAGATCGACGCGGACGAGGACGGGGAGCTGGACTGCGTCGGTGCCTGCGACGAGACCGCGACCAACGGCGCCTTCCGGTTCGCCGAAGCCGAGACCTGCGACGACGGCATCGACAGCGACTGCGATGGCGCCGGAGGGCCCGACGCAGGCGAGGATCCCGAGTGCTGGGACGAGGGCTGCAGCTGCTCCAGTTCGGGAGGCGGCAGCGCCTCCTGGGCTGGTGGGGCTCGCGGCGCTGCTCAGAGGCCGGCGTCGGAGGGGCAGGCCGAGCACTCCAGGATCGTCCACTCCAGCAGCGCTCCGCCGACCTCGATGGACTGGCCGACGAGGCCCCAACCGGGCTCGAAGTACTGCAGCCCGATGAGGTCGCCGTCGTCGAACACCTGGATCCCGAGGCTCTCGACCTCGCGGTCTCCGCCGTCGTAGATGAACGTCTCGATGGTGTCGGCCGAGGTCGAGTAGTCGGCGCCTTCGATGTCGGCGAGGTAGAGCGCAGCCTCGGTGGCGGTCCCCAGGAGCGCGTCCTCGTCGGGGCCGACAAACATCACGACGGTGCCGTCGCCGGGGAACTCCTCGGTCTCGAAAAAGTCGGTGTGCACGGTGGTGTGCAGCCACTTGAGCACGCCGGTGCCGTCCAGCCCGTACCAGTGGGTCACGTCCTGGCCGTCGAGCCGGTCGATCTTGACCTCCCAGGCGGCCATCTCCGCGGGCCAGGCCGGATCCAGGGTCGGCCCCGCGACCTTGTTGCGCACCTCGATCAGCACGTCCTCTTCCTTGGGCGTGATGTCCTGGTGGACCACCTCCAGGTACCGCCACCGCGCGCCCACGGACAGCCCGAAGAAGGCCTCCTCGGTGGCGTAGGTGGGGCCGTCATCGGTACCGGTGGCGTCGTCGTCGTCGCCGGTGGCGTCGTCGTCGTCCAGGGTGAAGTCGTCGTCGTCGTCGACCTGCGGAGGCGGCTGCTGCGCACCCCCACACCCTGCGGCGAAGAGCAAAAACGCGAGTCGTCGAGCGGACATAGCTGAGATCCTACATTGACAGGGAGCCGGTGCCCTCCCGATGCTTGGTGCAGGAGGGAGCATGAAGCAGACAGATCGCGACCGAAGGATGCTGGCCCGAACCCAGTTGCTGATGGTCGTCGTCTCGCTGGTCCCCCTCGGGGTCCTGTTCTACATCTCGGCCCAATACGTCTTCCAGCCGCTGCTGGACCAGGGCCAGAACATGACCGTCTACGGACTGGTCGCGCTCCTGGGCTTCACCGCCATCACCGTGGTGCTGGGCTACGTACTCGTCCGCCGGGACACCGTCCGCACCATCGAAGCGATCTCCGAAGGCGAGAAGCGCCTCGATCAGCTGTACGAGGCGACCGGCCGACTCGCCGAACTGGCAGAGCCGTCGCAGCTGCACGTCGCCCTCCTGGAGGTCGCCACGGAGGCCGTCGGGGCCGAGCGGGCGGGCCTCTGGATCCGTGAACGCGACGAGCTGAAGCTGGTCGCCGCGCACGGCATGTCGCTGGACCGCGGCGGGGCGATCCCGCTGCCGATCGGACAGGGGCTCGTCGGGCTCGCCGCCGAGCAGGGCCGGACGCTGCGCAACCAGGAGCCCACCGACACGGACCGCTCGTGGGACGACCGCGTCGTCACCAAGACCACCTCCAGCCTCGTGGTGCCGCTGATCCTCCGGGGCGAGCTGGCCGCGGTGCTGGATCTCCGCAACCGTCTGCTGGAGCCGGAGTTCACTCCCGTCGACGAACAGCTCGCCGAGGGGCTCGCGCGCCAGGTGATCTTGTTCCTGGACAACGCCCAGTTCCGAACCAACGAGGCCCAGTTCGAGGGGGCCGTGGGCGACCTCGTCAAGACCGTCACCGAGAAGCACCTCTGCTGGTCCGGGCACGTCGACAACGTCGCCGCCATCGCCGGCCGGCTGGCCGCCAAGCTGAACCTCGCGCCCGAGAAGCAGGAGGCCCTCCGGCTGGCCTGCCTCGTCCACGACCTCGGCCTGCTCGACGCCGCGAAGGTCGACATCGGCCCCCCCGGGGGTCCCGTGGACCACGCGGGGGACGGAGCCGACCGGCTCGAAGCGATGTCGCTGTGGGCTGACGCGGCGCCGATCGTGCGCCACCACCACGAGCAGATGGACGGACGGGGCCCGCTGGGCAGGCGCGGCTTCGCCATCCCCATGACGGCGCGCATCCTCGCACTGGCGGAGTACGTCGACACCGTGACGAACCCGGCCAGCCCCTGGGGGAAGATGACCGTGCTCGACGTGGTCGCGGAGATCTCCAACGAGGAAGACAAGCGCTTCGACCCGACCGTGGTCAAGGCGTTCGTCGAAGAGCACACCCAGACCCATGCAATCCGCTCCGGCGAGGTCCCGACCACCGTCGAGGAGCCCGACCCCGACCCCGACCCCGACCCCGCGGCCAAGGAGGGCGGCGACCCCTGGGCGGTGCCCGGCTCCTGACGTAGAGTCCGGCGCCCATGCCGGTCCACACCACCTCCGAAGGCGTCTCGATCTCCTACCAGTTGCACGGTGAGGGGCCCGCCCTGGTGCTCCTGCACGGACTCGGATCAAGAGCCGAAGACTGGGCCGACCACCTCGACGTGCTCGCGCCTCGACGGCGGTGCATCGTCCCGGACCTGCGGGGCCACGGCGCGTCCGACTCCCCCGAGGGACCGCACACCCCGACGAAGCACGCTGACGACGTCGCCTCCCTGCTGGACGAGCTCGACATCCAGGACACCGACATCATCGGCTACTCGATGGGGGGCGCCGCCGCCTTCGCCCTCGCCGCGGCCGCCCCCGATCGGGTTCGCTCGCTCTGCATCGTCAACTCGGTGCCGTCGTTCGAGCTCAAGACCTTCAAGATGAAGATGGAGGTGGTGGTCCGCCGCACCCTCATCGCCACCTTCGGGGTGGAGAAGCTCGCCGGCCTCATCGCCAAGCGGCTGTTTCCCAAGCCGGAGCAGCAGGCGCTGCGGGACCGGACCATCGACTCGATCAAGCGCAACTCCAAGGAGGCCTACATCGACTCCCTGATGGGGCTGGTGGGGTGGACGATCGAAGATCAGTTGGGCGATCTCGCCATGCCCACGCTGCTGGTCGCGGGCGACCTCGACTACACGCCGGTGGCGGTGAAGGAGGCCTGCGTCGCGGCGATGCCGAACGCGAACCTGATCGTGGTGGAGGACGCGCGCCACGGGCTCCCGCTGGAGCACACCGAGCGGTTCAACGGGATCCTGAGCGACTGGCTCAACGAGCTGGACTGACGAAGCTCCGCCAGCGGGCGAGGATCTGCTCGGGCACGTCCCCCTGCGGCCAATGGCCGGCGTCCTCGAAGACGGTCACCTCGCACCGGGCGGCGGCCCAGCCGCAGCTCAGCGGGGGCACGTCACGGACGGCGTCGGTCCGGGATCATCGCGTCCCACGTGTGGCGGTCGGCGGCGGCGAGGGCGAGGGCGAGGCGACGGTCATCAGAATGTGTGGGCCAGGGAGACGGTGATGGCGGGGCCGCCGGTCTGGCGGAGCACGGGCACGAGTCCGCCCGCGAGGGAGAGGCCGACCCACCACCCGGGGGTGATGGCGCGCTCCACCTCGAGGGTGAAGCCGATGTAGTGGCTGCCGTTGCCGAGGCCGCTGGGGCTGGCGTGGTAGTCGGCGGTGCCGTCGCCCAGGGGGTGGTTCCCGGCGATGCGCACGCGGCCGGACCACAGCCCCTTTTTGCCCAGGGACCCCCGGCCCGCCTCGATCGACCACGACAGCACGCTGTCGAAGCCCTCGGAGCGCCACGTCCAGGCGGCGGAGGCGGCGCCGTACCAGCGGTCGAAGCCCAGCCCCGCGGAGGTGCCCACGGTGGCGTCCCACGAGCCGCTGTCGATGCGCAGGGCGCCGATGAGGGGGTTCCCGTCGGCGATCCCGTAGACCTCCTGGACCGGGCGGTTGCGGCCCGTGGGGGCACGGATCGCGCCCTCGAACCCGAGCACGAACCGCTTGTACTGAACCGGACGGACCTTGATGCCGACCAGCGGCTCACCGATGGAGGCGTGGAACTTCGCCGGCGATCCAGCCCGCGGATCGCCGAGCAGGAAGGTGCGCACGGGCATCCAGTGCGCGGCCAGCGCCACGCCATCGACGAGCCCGAGCTCGGCGTAGGTGCCGACCGCGACCTCGTTGTAGACGCCGTACAGCTGCGGCCCCTCGATGCCGTCGTCGGCGGCTTCGGGGCCGGGGTTGTAGCCAAAGCCGGGGAGCCAGTGGAGCCAAACCTTGGCGTAGCCGCCGCCCGGCTCCGGAGTCCAGGGACCGGCGGCCGCGGTCGCGGGGAGCAGGAGCAGCGCCGCCCCCACCGCCGCCGCGAGGCTCCTCACGCGCCCTCGCCGAACCGGCCGCCGGTGGCGAGCACCCGCAGCTCGTCCATCGCGGGCTTGGGCACGGAGTCGTAGAACAGGAGCCCCATGTGCCGTTCTCGGGCGGGGGTCCAGTAGCCGAGGATCGGATCGTCGTGAGCCTGGTCGCGCAGCGCCCACCAGTGCAGTCCCACCCCGCCAGCCGCCACGACGGAGGCGTTGGCGCGCTCCAAGAACTCGCGCTGGCGGCGCGGCGACCACGCCCTCCGGAGCGTGCCGTAGCCGGTGCGCGACACCTCCACGGGGGCGTCTGAGCCGGCGCGGGCGAGCACGTCGGTCGCCTGTTCGACCGCCTCGCCGAGCCGGTCCGCCATCTCCGGATCGGGGAGCAGACCGCACGGGTTGATCGTCAGCCCGAGGCGGTCGAAGGAGACCCCGCCGGTCAGCCAGCGGCGCAGCTCGGCCTTCCAGCCGGGGATGCCCGCGTGGGCGGTGATGCGGACTTCGGCGTCCGGGCGGGCGTCGCGCACCGCGGTGCAGGCCGACCGCAGCAGGGTCAGCCGGAAGTCGGGGTCGCGCCACTGCTTGCCGCGACGCTTCCGGGTGCGCAGTCCGTCCCACAGGAACGCCGCGTTGAGGTTGTCCTCCACGCGGAAGACGCCGATGTCCGGCAGGGCCGCCGCGACGCCCCCGATCCAGGTGCAGAAGCGGGGGACGAAGTCGGGATCGGCGGCGGCGACGTGGTCCGGCACGAGGTGCGGCATGCCCGGACCGAGCACCGCCTGCAGCGGCAGTCCAGCCTCCCGCAGCGGCGCGAGGAAGTGGTCGAGGCTCGTCAGGTCGAGGTTGTTCCGGCGGAACTCCGTCCAGCGCCAGGGGGCGTGGACGGTGACCCGCCCGAGGCCCGCGGTGCGCAGCAGCGCCGCTTCGTCAGCGTCGGCGGGGCGCAGCAGGTGGACACCGTGTTCGAAGCGGTCGGTCACGGTCCGAAGCAAGCCGCGAGCACGTCGCGGCGGAGGTGGTTGTCGGTCTCGAAGATCCCCTGGAAGGAGGTCGAGGCGATGCTGCAGGGGCGGCGCACGCCGCGCGCGAAGACGCACATCGGAGTCGCCTGGATGAGGCACGCGGCGCCGGCGGGGGCGAGCACGTCCATCATCGTGGAGGCGACGTCCCGGGTCAGCCACTCCTGCAGCGTGAGGCGGTGGGCGACGCAGTCGAGCAGGCGGACGACGCCGCTGAACCCGACCGCGAGGCCGTCCGGCACGTACGCGATGTGCGCCGTGCCCTGGTACGGCATGAGGTGGTGCGGGCAGGAGGAGAAGAACTCGATGTCCTTCACCAGCACGAGGTCTCGGGCGGTCTCGGGGAAGGGCTCGCCGAGCGCCTCCGCGGGGGACGTGGCGTAGCCCTCGAGGAGGTCGCGCGCCCACGCATCGGCGACCCGCTCGCCGGAGCGCCGGAGGTGCTCCTCGCTGGAGGTGTCGAAGCCCGCGGCCTGCAGGAAAGTGTCGATCGCCTCGGCCATGGCGGCGGGGTCGGCGGGGCGGACGCGGCCGATTCGTTCCTTGGTCATGGTGCGGTCGAGGGATGGGAGGCCGGAGCCCCGGGAGTGAGGAGGGCGTCGGGCACCGCTTCGCCGCGGTAGGTGACGCAGCAGGAGTCGGTCTCCCACAGGCGGAGGGCCGACAGAGACGGCAGGGTGGGCGCGATGCGGCGCCACAGGTAGACGACGATCGCCTCGGCGGTGGGGTTCTCGAGCACGTCGTTGAGGCAGGTGTCGCGGACCGCCCCGACCACCGGACCCGCCGCCGCTTCGATGTCGAAGAAGTCGACCACCAGCCCCGAGACGGGGTCGGGCGTGCCGTCGACCATGACCTGCAGCTTGTAGGTGTGGCCGTGCATCCGGTGGCACTTCCCCGGATGCCGCGGGAGGCGGTGGGCGGCCGGGAACAGGAACTCGACCAGCAGCTCCATCAGTGCGCCGAGTCGTCCGCGAGGGCGAAGAAGGCGTCGGTGATGCCTTCGGTGCGGAGCTTCTTGGTGAGCAGCACGATGCGGCTGCCGCGCACGGGGTCGGTGATCTCCGAACGCCACGCCCACACACTCGCATCGACGGGGCGGTAGTCACTGAACGCGGCCGAGATGCGGACCTCGCCCTCGAGCAGGAGCTGCTCGGTGCCCAGGAGCCAGCCTTCGCCGTCGGGGCGGAAGGCGAGCCGTCGCACCACGGTCTCCTGCTCGATCTCCTCCAGGACCGCGCACGCACCGTCCTGCCAGCGGACCGCCGCGTCGGGGTCGATCGAGTGGATCAGGGAGGCGACCAGGTCGGCGCGCACCATGGAGGCGCCCTCGGCCATGTCCGGATCGAGCAGCGGGTCGTCGGGGCCTCCCGTGCGGAACAGACCGGCGGGCGGCACGGCCAGCTGCCAGCGCCCCCGGGCCTCCACGTAGTCCAGCACCGTCACGCCCATCGGGCCGAGGAGCCGGAGGCGAAGCCGATCGTGGCCGCCCTTGGCGAGCACGCCGCGGAGCTTCTGGGCGCCGTCCAGGCTCGGGTCGGTGAACTCGACGCCCTGCTCGACCCAGACGGTCTCCACGTCGGCGCGAGCCTGCACCAGCTCGGTCAGCGCGACCTGGGCGTCACCGCCGCCCGGCCACGAGCTGCGGGGCAGGTCTTCTTCGCACGCCGCCACCGGGCCGTCGGGACCCACCGGCTTGGGGCAGCCGCTCAGAGCCAGGGTCATGGCCACCGCCACGGACGCCGACAGCAGCAGCTGCAGCGGCGACGTCGTCGGGGGCGCGTAGCCACCGCCGAGGCCGAGGCGTTCACGGCCGCGGGCGGTCAGGGTCATGGGGATGATGCGGCTCAGGAGGCGCAGGGCGGCCTTGCGGCAGGTCACCACGGGACGGTTCGGCGAGGACGCCAGCTCGATCTCGACGGTGGGAATGCCGGCGGCCACGGCCATCGCCAGCAGCTCCATGTGGCACGCGGGGCCGTCTTCGCGGAGGTCGCGCCGGAGCAGCCCCTGCAGGGGGAGCATGCGCGGCCCTCCCCAGGGGTAGCCGAAGCGAGTCTCGACGAGCTTCTCGAACCACTGCTCGACCGCGCCGGGGAGGCCGTCGGCCTTGGGCGGGCGCCAGTCGGGGTAGGGCGCGGGCTCTTCCCCGGCGGCGATTGCGCGCGCTTCGTCCCACTCCTTGCCGGCGAGCGCTTCGCCGGGTCCGACGCCGAGGATCAGCGCCTCGGGCGCGGTCACGTGGGCGAGCGCGAGGGCGGTGAGGGTGTCGCTGTCGATCCCCTCCTCGGGGGTCCAGACGGCGCCGATGTAGCCCAGCTCGCGGGCCAACTGCATGCCCGCCCGGAGGCCCGCACCTTCGCCCCGGGGGGCGGGGATGTTGAGCACCCGGGCGCCCGCCTCGCGGGCCCGCTCCGCGGTCGCGTCGGTGCTCCCGTCGTCGACCACGAGCACCGAGTCGCAGCGCTCGGCCAGCCGCTCGATGTACCCGGTGACCCGGTCCTCGGCGTTGCGGAGCACGAGCAGACCGACGAGCTCGGGGACCGTCCCCTCCAACCCCGCGGGCAGCGGCGTCGGGGGCGGGACCTCGGTGGTCGGGAGCCGGACCTTCGTGCCCATGGAGCGTCTACGCCTTTCCCAGGATGGTGACCCGGATGGAGCCTCCGCGCGCGGCGGAGACGACCACGACGGCGTCTCCTTGCAGCGGAGCGCCCCCAGTGTGAACGGGGAGCGTGCGATCCGCTACCAGCAGGGCGCCTAGCGCGACGCGGACGGCGCCATCGGCGGGGTGCACCCCCAGGCGGACAGCGTGGTCCGCGGACGGCGCGTCCAGGCCGTGCTCAGTGCCCGGAGAGGCCAGCACAGCGCCCACGTCACCGGGTTCGAGGCCCGCCTCGGACAGCGCCCGGCCGATCAGGTCGCGCACGGGACCGGCGCCCACGTCGAACACGTACGGCGATCGGCCGTCGGGGGTGGAGGCGGCCCAGGAGCCCAGGATCCGAGCCAGCGGCGTCGCGCCTCGGGCGTCCGCGCGTTCGCGGGACTCCACCAGCACCATCGCCGCGCCCTCACCCGGAGGCAGCTCCTCGGGCAGGCAGGCCGCGGCGGAGGTGGCGGCGGCGCGGACCTCCCCCAGCTCTTCGGCGCCCCCCGCGAGGGCCGCGTCGAACCAGCCGCTGGCGATCCCGTCGGTGGCCCACCCGATCGCTTCGTCCCCGCAGGTCTCGTGCTGGCAGAAGGTGTGGGACGGCCCCTGGAGCCCCAGGAAGATGCCGGCGTACCCCGCCCCCGCGTTGGGCACGAGGTTGGGGAAGTCCATCGGGTTGGCCCGCGCGGCGCCGTGATCGCGCAGGCGGGACAGGAAGCTCCAGGTACCCTCCAGCGTGCCCAGGTCGGTGCCGACGGCCAGCGCCACCTCAGCCGGATCGCCGAGCCCCTGATCGTCCCGCGCGAGCGCGCTGGCGAGGCAGATGAGCTGGCTGAGCCGGTCCATGCGCCGGAACATCGCCCGCCGCTTCGGGTAGAAATCGCGCAACCGCACCCGGTCCACGGCGGTGCCCACGGCGCCGGTGCGCCACCCCTGGACGAACGCCTCACGCCCCTGGCCGATGCCCGACGCGATGCCGATGGAGGTGATGACCGGGGCCCCCCTCCGAGGGGCGGTCAGCTCCCGAAGGGAGGCCCGGCTCATGCGGCCCCCTCGGGATGACCCACGCACAGCGAGCTGTCGTTGCCGCCGAAGGCGAAGGAGTTGCTCAGCGCGACCTCGACGGCGGCGGAGCGGGCGGTGCCGGCGACGATGTCGAGATCGATCTCCGGATCCGCCTCCTCCCACCCGGCGCAGGGGGGTACGAAGCCACCGTTGAGGCCGAGCAGGACCGCGGCCAGCTCCACTGCTCCGGAGGCACCCAGGAGGTGGCCGACCTGCGACTTGGTGGAGCTCACGGGCACGGCGTCGGCGTGGGCCCCGAGCACCGTGCGGATGCCCCGCGACTCGCTGAGGTCGTTCTGAATCGTGGCCGTGCCGTGGGCGTTGACGTAGCCGACCCGCGTCGGCTCCACGCCGGCGTCCCGCAGCGCCATCGTCATGGCCCGGGCGGCGCCCTCGCCGTCGTCCTTGGGCTGCACCAGGTGGTGGGCCTCGGCAACGTTGCCGAAGCCGAGGATGCGGCCGAGCACCGTCGCGCCGCGAGCCCGCGCGTCGGCCTCGCGCTCGAGCACGAACATGGCCGCGCCCTCCCCGATCACCATGCCCTGGCGGCGGGCGTCGAAGGGCAAGGGCCGCTCCGGAGCGACCAGCGACAGCGCGCAGAAGCCGGCGTGGGTCAGCCGGCAGTGAGCGTCCGAGCCGCCCGCGAGCACCCGATCGGCGCGCCCCGCGCGGAGCCAGTGCAGCGCCTGCCCCACCGCATTGGTGGCGGAGCTGCAGGCGGTCGAGATGGTGGAGACCGGCCCCCGCAGGCCGGCGGCCCGGGCGAGCACGTCGGCGGTGGTGCCGACCGGTGTGCTCAGGAAGCGCTCGGGCTCCGCCACCGCCCAGAAGTCCTCGCCCTCGCCGAGCCCGAGCAGGTCCCCTTCGGCCTCCGGCATGCCCGCGGTGGAGCCGCCGAAGGCCAGCGCGTGCACCCCGCCGGTGAGGTCGTCGCGGTGGAGTCCCGCACCGTGGACCGCCTCGGCGAGCGCGGCGAGGGCGAACGCGGCGGTCCGTCCGTAGCGGGCGGTCTGGGGGATGCCAGCCGTGCGCGTTGGGTCCGGGCGCACCTCATCGTGGATCTCGAAGGCGGCCTTGGATCGGTACTCCGAGGCGTCGAACCGTCGGATCGGAGCCGCCCCGCAAGCGCCGCTGCGCAGCCCCTGCTCGAACGCCGGCGCGCCGATCCCGATGGAGGAGACGACGCCCAGGCCGGTGATGACGACGCCGCTCATCGGGCCGCCTCACTGGCCACGATCAGCTCCGCCTGGGCGACCATGCGGTGGTGCACCCAGACCTCTCCGTCGAGCATCACGAGGGCGCCGAAGCGCTTCTTGATCGCGACCTTGATGGTGAGCGGATCGCCGGGTCGGGGGGCTCCGTTGAAGCGCACCTTGTCGAACCCCGCCAGGGCCCCACCCTCGGGGTTGTCGGGGTCGCGCGCGCCGATCAGCCCGTTGAGCGCGGCCGCGGCCTGGGCCATCGCTTCGATGCAGACGAGCTGGGGGAACATGCGCAGTGCGAAGCTCTCGCTCTGGCGGGGCAGCGTCCACGTGAACAACCCGGAGTCCTCGCGCACCTCTTCGACCCGTCCGACGAACCGGAAGGGCTCCGCGTGGGGAATCGGGAGCTCGGTCGCGCTCAAGCCTGGTTGACGTAGTCCGCGATGGTCTTGATCGAGCGGAAGACGGACTGAGCCTTCTCTTCGTCGATGGTGACCCCGAACTTGGCGTCCAGGTCCACCGCCAGCTGCAACGCGTCCAGGCTGTCGAGGCCGAGCCCCTCGTCGCCGAAGAGCTGCCCCTCGGGCTCGATCTCTTCCGGGTCGAAGGTGTCGTGGAGCTTGAGTGAGTCCATCACCAGCTCCCGAACCGCGTCGATCGTTACGTCAGCCATGGCGCGACGGATATACCTGACTTCAGGGGGTTTTGCCTCGTTCGCGGGGTGTCTGGAGGCGGTCGTCCTCCAGCGCCGCGTTGGGCTTCGTGTCGGAGAACTCGATGGTCGTGACGTCGCCCGTCACCTCGGACATGACGACCTTCTGAAGCACCGTCGGCGAGCCCGCGATCGTCAGCTCGACGCGGGTGAAGAGCGCTTTGGCGCCGTCGGAGGTCGGCACCAGGGCGAAGGTCCCCTCCCCCTGAGCGGTGCCTTCGAAGTGCTCCGCCAGGGCTTCGGGCTCGACACGGAAGAGGGCGTCGAACATGGCGGTGAGGCCGGCGCCGCCCGGAATCGGGATGCCGTCGACATGCTCGCTGCTGCCCAGGGGGTAGATGCGACCGCCGGCGATCAGGATGGCGGGGCCGCCGTCGTAGGCCCAGACGATGCGACCGTCGGACCGGCGCAGCAGGAGCTCGCCGGTCGACACGTCGGGCTCGATGAACAGGATCGACGTCTTGGTCTGGGTGAACCGGGCCTGCACCGTCTCGTTCTTGGCCAGCGCGTCGGCGGCTTCGACGAGGGTCGGGGGCAGCTCGCCCGCATGGGCGTACGCGGCGGAGCCCAGCAGCAGCGCCAGGGCGGTGGCGGCTACGAACAGGGGGAGCCGGGAGCGGCGCTGGGGGCGGGGCTGCTTCAACTCATCCTCCGTCAGGTAGGGGGCCTGCCCCGTCAGCTCGGCGAGCGTGACGGAGCGCAGGTTGCGGGCCCGGAGATCCTCGAGGATCCCGGGCAGCGCCTCGACCGCAGGGGGCGTTCGTCGCGCGCGGAACGAGGCGTCGTGCAGAAGGACGATGTCGCCGGGTCCGATCTTCGATGCCACGCGTCGTCTCACCTCCGGGGCGTCGTCGATGCGCCCGTCGAAAGGTCGGACCGACCACGTGGTCAAGGTGGTCCCCGCGGAGGCGGCGACGTCCAGGACCTCGGGGGCGACGATGCCCACGGGGGGCCGGAAAAAGCGAGGTGCGACGCCGGCGGCGGCGGCGATCGCGCGGGAGGCTCGGTCGAAGTCCGCTTCGAGGCGCGGACGGACGAACATCAGCGTCCAGCGGTGGTCGTAGCTGTGGTGCCCCACCTGGTGGCCCCGCTCGACAATCTGGCGGGTCACCTCGGGGGACTGCTCGGCGCGGGACCCCACCAGGAAGAAGGTCCCCTTCGCCCCGGCCGCATCCAGGGCGTCGAGCACGGCAGGGGTGAAGCTCGGGTCGGGGCCGTCGTCGAAGGTCAGCGCCACCGCGCCGCTGTCGGCGGGACCCCGCACCAGCGCGGGCCCGAACAGCTGCAGGGGTGCGTTCATCGACGCGACGAGGATGACCCCGCTGAGCAGGGCGAACGCCACCGGCAGGACGATCCAGGGGGCCACGCCGCCGCCGACCGCGACAAGCGCGGCCCAGCAGGCCAGGAGCGTGAGGGGGATGACCAGCCGTCGCACGGCGCGGGAGTGTAGCGGGCTGACGGGCTAGGGCTCGAACTCGTGCCACTTGCGGGACGCCAGCGCCCGGACAGCGGACTCGCCGCCCTTCTGCCAGGCCTCCGCCATCGCCTTCTGCCAGGCCTTCTTGCGTTCGGCCACCTGCTCCGGCGTCAGCGCCTTGATCTTCTCTTCGGTGGGGATGGACTGCGCCGCCCGATCGGGGGCGGGCGTCGCCGGGAGCTCGACCTCGATCTCGTGTTCGGCCGACGGCGCCGCGGGGGACGTGGGCAGCTCGACTTCGATCTCGTGTTCGGCCGACGGTCCCGCAGCAGCCGCGGGCTCGGGCTCGGGCGCGGGCTCGGGCTCGGGCTCGGGTTGGGAGGCGGGCTCGTCGTCGTCGACCGGCCCGGCCGCAGCCATCTCCCCGGTGACCCACGGTTCGGGCTTGTCGGCCTCGCCCTCGTCGAAGCCGTCGAGCACCGGGATCGCCTGGAGCGAGTCCCCGGTGCTGGCGGACATCAGCTCGTCCTCTTCCCCGAACGCCCAGGGGTCGAACGCACCGGTGGCCCCGTGATCGGACGGCGTCGGCGAGATCGGCGAGGGTGGGGCGGCGGCGGAACGGACCGGCTGGATCGAAGGCTCGGGTTCTGGCTCGGGCGCTGGCTCGGCCGCGGGGGGAGCGACGTCGAGCTCCACTTCGAGGGAGTGCTCGTACGAGTCCCCCGCCGGCCCGGGCGCGGGCTCGGGCTCGGGCTTGGGATCGGACTCGGCCACGGGCTCGTCGGCCGGAGGGTCGTCGGCCGGAGGGTCGTCCAACTCGGAGCCGACGATCGCTTCGAACTCCCCCGTCCGCTCGGAGATGATCTCGGCCGTGTTGTCCCCCTCCCAGATCGCCTTGTTCCACTCCTCGAGGTTCATCGCGGAGCCTTCATCCTTGTCCGCGCCCTCCTCGTCTTCGGTGTGGAGGGAGTCGAACAGCACCGCGTGGGGGGTGATCTCTTCGGTGAAGGGGTTGAGCACCTCGGCGACCCGGCGCTTGAGCACCCGGTCCTCGGCGAGGTCCAGCTCGCGGGGCTCGCACTCAGCGCCGTCGGCGTTCCGGACCACCGTGACGACCGGCTTGATGAACGCCTCCTCGGTGCGCCCGCCGGAGGTGACGACGCCGATCTCGTTGCTGGTGAGCCGCACCAGCGAGCCGTAGGGGTACCGACCGACCACGTTGACCAGCGCCTTGACCACCGACGGATCGAAGACCACGCCGCTGGCGGCGATGATCCGCTCCAACGCCTTGGCCGGCAGCATGGGCGGCTCACCGTCGGACGTCGGGGTCACCAGCGCGTCGTAGTGATCCGCGACCTGCACGATCCGCGTGAACACCGACAGGCTCTTCTTGCCCAGGTTGGGGAAGCCGCCGGGGCGGCGGTAGTGCATGTGGTGCTCAAGCGTGACGAGCAGCCGGCGCATCAGCCCCGGTCCGTACTCGCCCTGCTGCAGCAGCGCCTTGAAGCCCGCGATGGGGTGGTACCGCATCTTGCGATCGGGGTCCCACTCGCCCGCCTCGCCCCCCCCGAGGGAGGCCGCTTCGCGCTCCGCGGCGGCGTACCCGAGGTCGTGGAACATCGCCGCGGCGCCGAGCTCGGCCAGCTCGATGCGGTTGAGCTGCAGCTCCCGCCCGATGGCCACGGCAAGGCTCGCGGTGTTGACGCAGTGGTTGTAGTACGGGTCCTCGATCCCGTGGATCGTGTGCAGCTTGAGGAAGTCCTCGGGGTCTTCCTCGGCGACGTCCACGAGGTCGTGAACGATCTTGCGGATCCGCAGCGGGTTCGCGGTCTCGGCCGACTCGACGGCGCGGAAGTAGTCCTTCACCGCGAGCACGCCCTTGGCGTACGACAGCGCCGCGACCTCCTGCTCCGCGGCCGCATCGCCCGCGGCCATCGCCATCGACTGGACCTCGCCCCCGCCGCTGCCGGCGGACTTGAAGAAGTACGGTCGGTCGAAGTCGACATCGGGGATGTCGGCCTTCTCCAGCTCCACCCGAATGTGGTCGAGGGGGTCCTCGTCGTCGTCCTTGGGGGGCCGCGTGTTCAGCAGCAGCAGGACCAGGTCCTTGAGGTCCTCCACCGGCAGGGGCCGGTTGAACGTGATGCCGCCGATGCCGTGCCGGTTCAACACGTTCACCAGGTAGGTGACGTTGCTGTAGGCCGAGGCATCCATCTTGATGCGCAGATCGTTCAGGTAGATCTGGCCTTCGACGGTGATGAAGTGGGTGCGGTGGACGGTGCTGCCGAGGAAGTCGAGGGTCTCGGCGAGGCGCCCGAGGGGCTCGAGCACCGCAGCGTTGCCGGCGTCGTGGATGGCGAGCGTACGCATCGCCATGAAGAGGTAGTTGACCAGCCGCTTGCCGGCCTCGCGGAGCCTTCCGAGTTCCGTCTCTTCGGGATCGGCGATGCCCTCCGCGTCGCCCACGCCGTCAAAGGAGAGGAAGCCTTCGGTGCCTTCACTCATGAGGTCTGGGCTCTCCGGCGCGCGTCGACGAGTCGGCGCGTCACCAGCTCACGGAATTCGGGGCTCCCGGCCGTTCGCACGGCCCGCAGCCGCTCGATGGCGTCGGGCGTGGCGGCCACGGCGAGCCCCTCCACGGCGAGCCGGTTCCACTCGATGACCTCCGGCGTGCCCAGCAGCCCACCCAGCTTGGCGCGGGCCTTGACCTTGAGCCGCTCGGACAGGACGCGGGTGGCGTAGACAGGGTCGATCTCGGCGACCAGCTGCACGATCCGGTTCCGCGTGATGTCGTCGCTGAGCTTGAACCCGTGCTCGGCGAACCAGCGGAACAGCACCTGGGCGAGCTTCGGATCTCCCTGCCGGTCCACGGCCTTGAGGGCTTCGTCGCGGACGTCGATATCGAGGTCCTCGAGGCCCGACCGGATCAAGCGCGGGGTCCGCTCGGTGGTCTCCACCCGCCCGGCGATGCGGATGATGGCGCGGCGCACGACCGGGTCCGGCCAGGTGATGGCCCGCTCGGCCATCTCGATGGACTCCGGCGTCCGTAGCGTGGCGAGGCAGCGCAGGGCGGCGAGGGCCGACGGCCGCTCGTCCCCCTTGAGGGCTTCGTCGTACAGCTCCAGGGACGTGCCCGTGCGGCGGATCAGCGTGCCCGCGAGGATGTTGGCCATGTGCTCGGTCATGCCGTGGCCGAGGAGCCGGAGGATCTCCGACGGCTCCAGGTTGGGGAGGAGCTGCTGGAGGATGTCCCAGGCGAGGTTCTCCGCCTCCTCATCGCCGGAGGCGGCCGCAACGAGGGCCCCCAGGGCGTCGCCCGAGCTGCACTCCTGCAGCATGTCGTTGGCGATCTGGGTCAGGTGCTCGGGGTAGACGCCGCCGGCGCCGATCCGGCGGAGGTAGCGCAGCAGCCGGTCGTAGGTCTTGAGGTCCCGCGCCCGCACGAGGTACCGGCGGATCGGCTGGAGCATGCCGGTGAAGTCGTCGGGGCCGAAGAACTCCGGCTCCTGCATGCAGAGCTCGAAGCAGTAGTCGAGGAGGTGGAGCAGGCCCAGCTGGCCTTCCTCCTGCAGCTGGGTGCGGATGGCCGCGATCTCCTCGAACTCCAGCGGCGTGTACTGGATCTCGACCAGGCCACCGCGGAGGATCAGCGGGTAGTCGCGGGCGCCGGGGTAGAGCCCCTCGGAGAAGCCGGAGCCGAGGGCCTGGAACGCGGCGGTGTCGGCGCCGTCGTCCCACGCCTCCTCCACCGCCATCGCCATGGTGTCGCCGCCGACGCGGGACTTGTGCTTGGGGCCTCGGCGGCGCTCCCGCCGGCTCGATCCCTCGGCGTCCAGGCGCGCCTCTTCCTTGCCGAGCTCTTCCTTGAGGAGCTGCTCCGCCTCGCTGTCGCGGAAGGAGCGCATGACGCGGCCGCCGCCGACCTTGCCGAAGCCGGCGTTGGCGCCGACGAGCTCCCGCTGGCCGGAGATCCGCTCCATCATCCGCGGGATCGCTTCGCCCGTGTCGACCTTGGGCCGGCCGTCTTCGCCGAAGGAGCCGGCGGCATGCAGATCGTGGGTGAACCCCTCGACCGCGGAGTAGGTGACGTGCTCGAACGACTTCTTCCACAGGAGCGTGACGAGGTCTTCCTCCTCGGCGTTGCGGCCGGTGGAGGCGCGCTTGGCGAGGATGTCGAGCAGCTCCTCGAGCTCGTCCTGGGTCAGCCCGGGCTTGAACACCAGGGCGCGCACGCCGTCGCGGTAGAGCCGAAACGGCATGCCGTTCTCGCGGTCGCCGTCGTGATAGACCTCCTGGCTGTCGTAGACGAAGCGGTCGGCGCCGACGAGCAGCCGGATGACGCCGTGCTCGGTGAGGATCTCCTCGAAGCCCTTCTCGAGCTCCTCGAGGAACATCTTGATGGCTTGATTCTCGCGATCGTAGAAGCCGAACGACCGGGCCGTCTTGGCCAGGTTGAACAGCAACTGCGCCACGTCCTTGTGGACGCCCGAGAGCTTCCGACGGACGTCTTTCTGAAGGCTTCCTTCGCCCTTAGAGGCGTCGGCCATTCCATCTCCCGCAAGGTTGGAATCCTCAGACTACACGGGGTCAGGGGGCCGCGACTCCACCCAGGGCGTCGTCCACCACCTCGATGAAGCGCTCGACCTCGAGGGCGGCGGCGGGGGCCAGCAGATCGCCGGTGAAGACGAGCTTGGCGCGGCGTGAGAACAGCGGGCCCGACCAGGAGGCGAAGGAGTCCACCGTCCAGAACGGGGTCACCAGCTGGGTGGTGGGGGCGGCCGAAGCGGCGGGGCGGGCGCGGAACGTCCAGGACTCCAGAAGATCCACGCTGCTGCGGAGGGCGTCGCGGGCGTAGGACCAGGAGGTGCCGCCGTCGGTTCGGTCCGGCGCCGGGCGGGGCAGCGGGGGCACCGGAATCCCCCCCTCGGGGAGGGCGAGATCGCGTGCCAGGGTGCCGGCGGCGGCGACCTGGATGCGGCCTCCGTCGAGCTCTTCGAGGGTGATGTCGAGCGAACCCGACCACAGGCCCAGCCAGGCCAGATCCGACGCGGGGATCGCGTCGGGGGGCGAGCCGGCGGCGGTCCAGTCGCGCACGCGGGCAGCTGGTGCGCCGCCGAGGGTGCCGGTGACCTGCACGTCGAAGCCGGCCTCGACCTCCGTCGCGTTGAGGGTCCAGGACCGCAGCGGCGGGTCCCCGGGGAGCCGGAGCCAGCGCGCGCCGCGGGGCCCCAGCATCACCGCGTCGCGGCCGATCAGCGGCTCTTCGAGCGCGCCCAGCCAGGTCGAGGGGCGGGACGGATCGATGAACAGCGGGCCCGCGCCGGGGGTGAGTTCGTCGTCGGGGAGGAGCACCAGGGTCTGGTTCAGGAGCGCGAGGGGCTCACCGGGAGCGACCCGGTGGTGGGAGCGGCTCGCGAGCACGACCTCGGCGCGAATCTCGTTGATGCGGAGCAGCGCGATGAGGAGGGCGGCGCGATCGGCGGTGGTGCCGATGCCGTCCGCGGCCACCGACGAGGCTCGCCGGGGGAGCTGCCAGCCGCCCCCGCGGCCCCCCGAGGGATCCAGCTCGATCTCGTCCAAGGCGATGTGGACCGCTTCCCGGACCATGGCGGCGCGGTCCGGCTGCGAGAGCACCCGCGCCGCGAGCGTGATGACGTCCCCCTTGGCTCGTGCGGCCCCGTCGAAGAAGGCGCGGTGGTCCAGCACGAGGGCGTCCCACTCCTCTCCGGACGTGATGGCGAGGGCGGGGACGCGGCCCGAGATGGTGTCGACCCCGGACGGCAGGGGCAGCGCGGCGACCCGCTCCAGGGTGATGAAGGAGCGGTGGCGACCCTCCTCCAGGAGCTGTCGGCTGAGCTCCGTGGACCAGCCGTGGGGGCGGATGGCGGCGCCCTGGCTGGAGGCCTCCTCGACGGAGATCTCGACCGCCTGGGCGGGGGCGCCGAGGGGCTGCACGGGCACGAAGAGGGCGAACCGGTGGTCCAGCCGGGGGAGCCGCGGGCGGTAGACGACGACGTGGGCGTCGAGGCCTCCGACGCGGTTGGGGAGGAGCTCGCAGCGCCACGGATCGCCCAGGTGACCGAAGCCGGTGGGTTGCGGGGCGAGGGCGACGGTGCCCCCGGACTCGGCCTCACACTCCTCCCCCATCGCCCGGTCGATCACGGCGATAAAGAGGCGCTCCGGGGGCGCTTCCCCGGTGACCTCGAAGTGCCGCTCGATGGCCTCCTCCTCGTCGAGCACGACGCGCTGGACGAAGCGGGAGTACTCGAAGCCACGGACCCGCGAGGGGCCCTGGAAGAGGCTCCGGTAGGTGCCGGTGTCGACGCGGGGGCCGCGGTTGCGGCGGGCCTCGGCCAGGTTGGGCACGGCGAGGAGGCTCGCCAGCGCGAGCAGCAGGAGGAGCTTGCGCACGGTGGGATCAGTCGCCGGCGCTGTCGTCGTCGTCGTCCGCGCTGTCGTCGTCGTCGCCGGCGCTGTCGTCGTCGTCGCCCGATGGCGGAAGGCACTCGGCGGGGATGGTGTCGACGGGGTCCAGGGGGGCCGCGCTGTCGTCGTCGTCGCCGGCGCTGCTGTCGTCGTCGTCGCCGGCGCTGTCATCGTCGTCGCCCCCTCCGTCGTCCAGCGACGACAGGTGCTCCAGCTGGATGCCCGTGGTGAAGGGCCGAGGCGCCTCCAACTCCTGGTCGAACAGGGTCCAGCCCATGGGGAAGCCGAAGATCTGCGACTGGAACGCCTGCTGGAGGGTCAACGCGGCCGGGTCGATGTACATCAGAAGGGACGGGAAACCGACCGCCAGGGGCGTGTCGCAGGTGCCCTGGATGTAGTCCAGATCGCCATCGTCGTACCAGGCGAAGAGCAGGTAGTAGGCGCCGTTGAGGCCGAACCCCTCGAGGGGGGCCAGGTGCGCGGCAGGGGGCGGTCCGGTGATGTTCCACTCGGCAAGGGTGTCGCCGCGGAGCTCGCCGTTGCCGACGGCCTGCGGAAACTGGAGGAAGTCGTCGATCACCTCGCCGCCGAAGATGGAGAGGTGGAACGCGCCCATGGCCGAGCCGTTGGGGATGAACAGCGAGGTGCTCACGGGGATGGTCCCGCTGGTCTGGGGGAGCAGTTCGACGGACAGCTCCGGTCCGTTGGAGCTGTTGGTGCCGTCGGGCCGGTGCGTGATGTCGGGCTCGCCGTCGTCCCCGAGGCTGAGGTAGTCCACGACGTTCCAGCCGAGGCCGCCGCCGAGGGCGACGAGCTCGTCGGGCGCCTCGGGGTTGTCGGAGCGCACGAAGCCGAACAGGTCCGTGCTGCTGCCCAGGATCGGGTCGCCGGGGTTGTAGTCATCGCTGGCGTCGCCGTCGACGTAGGCGAACAGGAAGTAGAGCGCGACCTCCCAGCCGAGTCCGCCGGGGAAGAAGTCCTCGTCCTCCTCGGGGTCGCCGTCGACGTACACGGTGTAGATGTTGTCGCCGCCGAGCAGGCCGCCTTCGGCGCCGACCACCTCGTTGCTCCAGCGCTCCTCGCCGGGCGCGAAGCCCTCGGGATCGGCCGCAAACAGCCCGACCCGGACCGCGCCCGCGGGGACCTCGCCGTCGGCGGGCGAGTACTCGATCACGCCGCCCAGGGGGATGCCCGGGGGGATCGTGAAGTCGTCGTCGTCCGGCGGCGTGGTGTCGTCGTCGTCGTCATCGTCGTCGTCATCGCCATCGGACGTGTCGTCGTCGTCGAGGTTCCCCTCCGGCGGCGGGCAACCGGGGATCACGAGGAGCAGGCCCAGAAGCGTCAGGAGAGCGAGCCAATGCAGGCGGGTCATTGCGGAACCTCCAAGAAGACCTTGCCGTTGTCCACCTTCACGTCAATGCATCGGACCGAAAGATCCTCGCCAGAGGTGCAGGAGCCGTCGCGAATGTCGAACGTGAACGAGTGGAACGGGCACGTGACGTCGAAGCCGTCGAGCTCCCCTTCCCCCAGCGGACCGCCCGCATGGGGGCAGCTGTCGGAGGTGGCGTGGAACTCACCGTCGTCGGTCTTGTACAGCGCGTAGCGGGTCCCGAAGATGCCGACCTGGTGGACCGATCCGTCGATGACTTCGTCCGGTCGAACGCCTTGAGCTTGCACCCACATGCGCCCCTTGGGGGGCTCGTCCGTCGCCGGCGCGGCGACCGGGGCGCCCATCGAAGGGGCCGCGGGCGGCTTCGGCGGCGTCGGGGTGGGAGCGGCGGCCGCGGGCGCAGGCGGGGTCGGAACGGACGACTCGTCCGCTCCCATCGCCTTCTTCACCGCGCCCTTGAGGCGTCGTCGGATTCCAAAACGGGACATCGGCGGCATGATAGTGGCTGGATTCCGGAGTGGAAGCCGCCAGACCCAAGGAGATCCGATGCGCCTCTTGATGCTCGCCACCGTCGTCGTCGCGTTGGCCGCGTGCGGGCCGGACCCCGTCGAAGCTCCGCCGACACCGGAGGCCCCCGAGGACGGCGACGGGAGCGCGATGGTGGAGGCCGAGTCGGGCCTGGACCGGGTGCAGGTCGGCGACTGGACCGCCTACGGCGAGCCTGACGAGGCCTGGGATACCGATCCCCTGACCGCAACCCGGTGGGCTCACGTCTCGGCGGAGTTGGCTTGTGCGGGGCGGGCGAACCACGGGGATCCGGAGGCGCACACGGCGGCGAGCCGGCGGATCCTGGCGCACCACAAGACGACGGCCGAGGCGGTGATGACCTTCGGCATCGAGGTCAACGGCGACGAGGCCCGGGCGCACTCTCTGGGGGAGTTGGTGGCGGCGGCGACCGAGACCTGTCGTTGACGGCCCGGGGCGTCCTTCCCTAGACCGCCTGCATGCCTCGCGCGCTCCTCTTCGTCCTTGCCCTGGCGCTGCTGGGGTGCCCGTCCGAGCCCGAGCCCTACGTCGCGTCGTGGCCGACGCTGGTGTGCGACGACCTGGCGGAGGCGTACTGCGGCTTCCCCTTCCCCAACAACGTCTTCACGGAGGCGGCGGACACACCCACGGGGCTTCGGGTCGCGCTGTCGCCCGATGCCCTCCCGAACACCGGGACGGGGGCCTACGACCCGACAGCGTGGAACCGAGGGGACGGCTTCTCGCCGGGCGGGCCGATCTTCGTGCACCTGCCGGGGGCGACCGAGGCGGGGTTGAACGACTCGACCGACATCGGGGCCTCGCTGGAGGCGGGGGCGCTGAGCGTGGTGCTCAACCTGGAGACCGGGGAGGCGGTGCCTCACTGGGCGGAGCTGGACCGCACCACCGACGTGGACTCGCAGCGCACGCTGCTGCTGCAGCCGGCGGTGAGGTTGGAGGACGCCACGCGCTACGTGGTGGCGTTCCGGGGCCTGTCGACGGCGCTGGGGCAGGCGCTCCCGCCGACGTCGATGATGGAGCAGATCCTGGCCGGCAACGGACCTGCCGATCGTCAGCCGCTGTACGACGAGGAGCTGCTCCCGGCGCTGGAGGCGGCGGGCTGGGGGCGGGACGAGATCCAGATCGCGTGGGACTTCACGACGGCATCGCGGGCCTCGACGACGGGGTGGCTGCTGCAGATGCGGGACGTCGCCCTCGCGGAGGTCGCTGACGGCGGGCCGGCGTTCACGATCGACAGCGTGGAGGACGACTGGAACCCGGACCACATCGCGTTTCGCATCCACGGGACGATGCAGGCGCCGAGGTTCCTCACGGGCTCGGAGGCCGGGGCGACGCTGGTGTTCGGCGCCGACGGCCTGCCGGAGTTGAACGGGACGATGGACGTGCCGTTCGAGGTGCTGATCCCCAACTCGGCGCTGGCGGAGCCGAAGGCGCTGCTGCAGTACGGACACGGGCTGTTCGGGGAGCTGGATCAGATCGAGTCGGAGCACTTCCGCAACTGGATCGACGAGTACGGCTGGGTGTTCTTCGCGGCCGACCTGAAGGGGATGGCGTCGGACGACGAGGACTGGGTGCGGGGGGTGCTGCTCAGCGGCGAACTGGACCGGATGGCGGCGATGTACGACCGGCTGCACCAGGGCTTCGTGAACTGGATCCTGCTGATGGAGTTGATGCAAACGGGGATGGCGGAGCACCCCGACTTCGGCGCCTACATCGACCCCCGCGAGGCGCAGTACCACGGCATCAGCCAGGGCGGGATCATGGGGCTGGTGTACGCGGCGGCGTCCCCGCACATCGATCGGGCGGCGCTGGGGGTGATGGGGCAGCCGTACGCGCTGCTGCTGAGCCGGTCAGTGGACTTCGAGGAGTTCTTCCTCGCGCTGAAGCTGGTCCTGGACGATCCGCGGGACATCCAGCTGATGCTGGGGCTGGCGCAGATGCTGTGGGACCGGGTCGAGCCGAGCGGCTGGTCGGCGTACGTCGAGGACGACAAGCAGATCTTCTTGCGCGACGCGATCGGCGATCACCAGGTGACGACGCTGGGGGCTCACGTGATGGCCCGGACGTTGGGGGCGGCTCACGTCGACACCGGGATCCGGGACGTGTGGGGGCTCGAGGCGGTGGCGGGCACGACGTCGGGGCACACGCTCGTGGAGTACGACTTCGGGCTCCCGACGGTGCCGACGTGCAACGTTCCGATGTCGTTGTGCGGCGGTCCTCACGGGGAGCTGCGGAAGCTCGATCCGGCGCTGCAGCAGCTGGACCTGTTCCTGCGCACGGGGGAGGTGCGGAACTTCTGCGACGGGGGGAACTGCTCGTTCCCGGACCTGTCCGAGTGCGAGGTGAACGAGGACGACGAAGCGGCCCAGGCGCTGTGCGGAGCGAATCGATGAGTTCAGGGATTCTGGGGTTCGACCTGTGGACGATCGTGCACGCGGCGGCAGCGCTGGTGCGGTGCCTGCTGATGGCGGGCGGGGCGCTGGCGTTGTTCCAGCTGGGGGAGATGTACAAGCGGCCGGCGCTGCAGGCTTCGGCGGCGGGGTTGGCGCTGCTGACGTTGGACACGTTCGGCTCGACGATCGCGTCCACGGCGCTGCAGCAAATGATGCTCCGGGGGAGCTTCGACACACTGGACTGGGGCTACGCGTACGGCGCGTTGGGCCTGGTCTCGGGCTGCGCCGCCCTGCTGGGCTGGGCGATGGTGTCGGGGGGGCTGGTCTCGACGATGATGTCGGGCAAGCCGAAGGGCTAGACCGACAGCGCCGGGGTGAGGCCTACGCCGTACTCGGTGAGCTCGATGGGGACGTCGAACTTGCCCTGGCAGTGCTGGCACTCGACGAGGTGCCCGGCCCGCTCCACGGTCCACAACGGCTTCCAGTAGAGCGTGAACGCTTTGACGGCTTCCTTCTCCTGGAAGATCTGGGGGGAGCGGCAGTCGGGGCAGTTCAGCACGCCCTGCCAGGCGCGGTCGACGGTGCGGAAGGTCCAGCGGGTGCCGAAGACGACGATGAAGGAGAGGTCCATGGGTCGGGCAAGGGTAGGGCCTCGGGGTGGGTTTCGCACGCTGAGGCGATCGACGGTGCCCTCAACCTGGGTCGGCGCCACGGGTAGATCAGGGCCCATGCAGACGCGACTGGTGTGGGTTCTCGGGGTGGTGATGCTGGTGGCGACGGGGTGCGGTCCGACGTCGCGCGGCGGCGACGACGATGACGCCAGCTCCGACGACGATGACGCCAGCTCCGATGACGACGACGCCTCGTCCGATGACGACGACGCCAGCACCGATGACGACGACGCCAGCACCGACGACGACGACGCCAGCTCCGATGACGATGACGCCAGCTCCGATGACGATGACGTCGCGCCAGATGACGACGACACCACGCCGGCGGAGGAGCCGGCCTGGGTGGATGAGACCTACTGCCTCGATTGGGACCAGACGTCGATCGTGGAGCCGTCGGCGCTGCTGGGTACCCTCAACTCGATCGGCATCAACCTCGAGGATTGGCCGATTCTGCTGACGCCGACCGGGGCCGATGAGTCGGCGGGGTCGATCTGGATGATGTCCGGTACGGCGCTTCAGGGGACGTGCACGCAGAACACGACGATCTCGACGACGAACCTGACGCAGGCGTCGGCGGGGACGCTGACGGGTTCCTCCTTCTCGGTGGGGCCGGTGGACGCCACGCTGGCGGCGGGGATCCTGTCGACGACGGTCTACGACGCGGTCATCACGGGGACGTTCAGTTCGGATGCGCAGGAGATCTTCGACGGCACGCTGACGGGACTGATGGACGTGGCGACGATCCCGGGAGCCTGCTTCTTGCTGACCTGCGTCACGTGCCCTTCGGGGGGCGACTGCGTGACGTTGACGGCATTGGACGCCGTGTACGCGGCGACGGGGGCGGGGCCGTTGGTGGCGGTTCCGTAGGGGGCAGAACCGGGGGCAGGTCGACGACCTCACCCCACTTCGTTCCCACCACCGGAACCAACCCGGGCAAGCTCGACGACCTCACCCCACTTCGTTCCCACCACCGGAACCAACCCGGGCAAGCTCGACGGCCTCACCCCAGTTCGGGCCTCCTCGCACCCTGAAGAGCGGCCCACGCGGACCTGAGCCGAAGCTGCGCGTCGACGGCCCGGACCAGGTCCTCGCTCGGCTCCTGACTCAGCAAGTTGCGGACCCCACGAACCCCCATCCCCAGGTGCCTCGCGATCTCCCCCCGCATCGCGAACTTCGCCGCCACGTGCACCGCGGCCCTCCGGGCCTCCACCACCAGTCCGGCCCTGGAGCCGAGGCTCGGCGCCCCCACCGCTGCAGCCGCCGCATCGGCCAACACCTCAAGCCTCAACCCGGTCTCGGCGGGCACCACGGGCAGGAAGGCTTCCAGCTCCTTCCGCCCGATCCTGGGCAGCCGCGCTCGCACATGCGGCACCGTCCAGCGCCCCAGGATGCGCATCCCCAACAGGTCCGGCAGGTTGCTCGCCTCGAAGAGCGGATCCAGCGAGGTCCCGTGCCGCTCCTCCTGCCGAAAGCCGTACAGAAACGCGCGCCGCAGGTGCGACTGGGTCGCGATCGGCTTCACGTACACATGCGAGAAGCGCACCCCCGGCTTCAGCCGCGGCTTCAGCCGCGGCTGCAGCGACAGCTCCACCCGCCGGCCGAACTCCGGCGCCCCTTCATGGCCCTCGAACACCACCGCGTGCAGGTGGTTGTCCGCCAGCCGGAAGCCGAGCAGCTCGAACGGCCGTCCGACCTTCAGCACCCCGCGGGCGACGTTGCGGAAGTCGGGGATCGAGGCGGCGATGACGCGCGAGTTCGCCAGCCGGCACGTGACGTGAGAAGCGAAGGACATGAGGAGCTCCGGGATCGGGTTCACCCCGGAGACGGAAACTCCGCGCCCACAGTCTCAAAGTTGTCGAAGAAAGATCCCGAGGCGATGCCTCAGGCGACCTTGAAGCCGAGGGCGTCCTGCCCCTCCTTGCTGAAGCAGATCCAGGCCGTGTAGACCGCCAGCGCCGTGCCGAAGGGGAAGTTCAGGAAGTGCAGCATGCCGATGACGACGGCCAGGATCGGCGCCCACTTCTTCCCCGTCAGCAGCCCGTAGCCAGCCAGCATTCCGGGCAGCGACAGCAAACCCGCGCAGCCCGCCACGAACGCGCCGATCGTGCCCAGGATGCCGAACGCGGCCAGCCCCGCCTCGGCGTCTCCCTCCGCCATCGCCGCCGCACCGCCGAGGAACCCGACGCCGAAGAACAAGAGGCCGAACGCCAGCGCGCTCAGGCAGGCGATCGCGCCCAGGACCAGGTGAATGATGCCGAGCGCCTTGATGTGGACTTCCATGACGTGAGTCTACGGGCCGACGCCCCGCGCATTGCGCCGCCACCCGGGAACGCCCAGCAGCAGCAGCGGCAGCAGCCCCAACGGCACCCCGCCCTCCGCCGAGCACCCCGCCGCCGGCAGGGTGATTCGACGCTCGTCCGACCACCCCGAGAAATTCCCCGCCAGATCCAACCCGCCGTACTGTACCCGCAGCACCGTCCCCGGCTGCATGGTCCCCACGATCTCCAGCTCGTCCCCCAATGAGAAGTCGCTCACCCGGACCCAGGGCCCGCCGGGCTCGAACACCACCTCGGGATCGGCCCCAGCTCCTCCGGGAGCCCGAACGCCAGGATGACGCCGTCGCGCGAGTCGATCCGCCCGACCAGCTCCGCCGACAGCTCCACCTCTTTCCAGCGCGCCGTAACCGACTCCGGGGCCAGCGGCTCCAGCTCCGTCCGCCACACCAGCCACAGCAACGTGTTCGTGGGCACCAGGTTCTGCCCCCGCAGCGGCGCCACGATGGGCCCGGCATCGTCGTCGTCGTCGCCGAAGAACCCCCGGGGGTAGCCGAAGAACTGGGCCTGGGCCGGCGTACTCGCCAACAGCACCGCCGCGATCAACGCCCACCGCATCAGAAGGTCCCCACAATCGCGCCCGGCAGCACCCGCACCGTGAACCGATGCACCGCCCCGTCGTGCCGCTCGAGCCGCTCCGCGTACACCGCCAGATGGATCGCCGCGATCGTCAGCCCCACCGGGAGCCCGAACATCGCCCCCCCCCAATGCGTGCCCCTCGAAGAAGCCGATCACGCCCGACAGCGCCCCCCAGGCGCTCCATGCCGCCGACGACCCGATCAGCAACAGCAGGAACCCCGCCTTGAGCCGCTCCTCCATCCCCGGCCCGTCCCGTGAACGCAGCAGGTCGTGGCGGATCCCTCCCAGGGAAGCGAGCCCGAACAGCGCCGACATGGTCACCACCGAGCTCCCCACGAACACATCGAACGCCCGCGGCGCGCGGAACAACGCCGCGATGCCGGCCCCCACCTGGAACAGGCCCGCCGCCGCCGCCGTCATCCCGAAGACCGGCACTTCGATGTCCAGGCGGGGCTCCATCGAGCCCCAATGACCGCTCCACTCGACCGCCTGCGCGGGCCCCGCAAGGGCCATCGACAGCAGCACGATCAGCACCCCCAGGCGCATGCCCCCTCCTCGGTTACCAGACCCCGACGATCGCCCCCGGCACCACCGTCACCGACAGCCGGCCCGGACGCCTCGCTCGAAGCGCCACGTCAGCATCCGCCGCCTCCATCCGCGCCGCCATCCCGACATGCCCCAGGCCGATCCCCAGCAAAGCACCCGCCGAGATCATGTGGGGAATGCTGTAGATGACGAGCAGGATCGGGGTGATGTCCTCGAAGCTCGGCCTGTAGGTCGCCAACTGCAGCAGGTTCAACCCGCCGATCGCGCCCGCATAGCCCGCCCCCTCGAGGAAGCCGATGCCCCGGGCCCGCACCCGCCCCGCCGCCGTGCGATCCGCCAACAGCGACTCGAATCCGGCCACTCCAACCGGCACCAGCGGCACCGTCGTCAGGTACATCGGGATCTTCGCGGTCCACAGCGGCGGGTAGCCGACCGCTCCCTGCAGCGCGAGGTCGGTGACCGTCGCCGCGACCATGCCGATCTGCACCCCGAGGGTCACCCCCACCATCGCGCGACTGCGCCGCTGCTCCGCCTCGAATGCCTCGAAGTCTCCCCCATCGTCCGCATGCCCTACCGACGGCATCACCATCAGCAGCAGGACGAGCCCCAACAACCTAGACATTTCTGCGATAGCGGCCTCCGACCTCGTACATCGCCCCGCTGATCTGGCCCAGCGATGCCACGCGCACGGTCTTCATCAGCTCTGCAAAGACGTTGCCACCGGACAGGGCCACCGCCGTGAGGTCCGCCAAGGCCGCCTCCGCCGCATCCGCATGCGTGGACTGGAAGCTGCGCAGCGCCTCGATCTGGCCGTTCTTCTCCTCGGGCGACGCCCGCCGCAGCTCCATGCTCCCGTCCTCGCTCGCCATCTTCGGGCCCGCGGGATCCAGGAAGGTGTTCACGCCGATGATCGGCAGCGAACCGTCGTGCTTGCGGTGCTCGTACAGCAGGCTCTCCTGCTGGATCTTCGACCGCTGGTACTGCCGCTCCATCGCGCCCAGCACCCCGCCCCGCTCGCTGATGCGCTCGAACTCGCCCAGCACCGCCTCCTCGACCAACTCGGTCAGCTCGTCGACCACGAACGAGCCCTGCAGCGAGTTCTCGCTCCGCCCCATGCCGAACTCCTGCTGGATGATCAGCTGGATCGCCATCGCCCGCCGCACAGACTCCTCCGTGGGCGTCGTGATCGCCTCGTCGTAGGCGTTCGTGTGCAGCGAATTGCAGTTGTCGTTCCACGCCAGCAGCGCCTGCAGCGTGGTGCGGATGTCGTTGAACGCGATCTCCTGCGCGTGCAGCGATCGGCCGCTCGTCTGGATGTGATACTTCAGCTTCTGTGAGCGCTCCGAAGCGGCGTATCGCTCCCGCATCGCCACCGCCCAGATGCGCCGCGCGACCCGGCCCATGACCGTGTACTCCGGGTCCATCCCGTTGCTGAAGAAGAAGGACAGGTTCGGCGCGAACGCGTCGATGCTCATGCCCCGCGCCAGGTAGTACTCCACCAGCGTGAAGCCGTTGGCCAACGTGAACGCCGTCTGGCTGATGGGGTTCGCCCCCGCCTCGGCGATGTGGTAGCCGCTGATCGACACCGAGTAATAGTTCCGCACCCCCCGGGCGATGAACCACTCCTGGATGTCGCCCATCATCTTGAGCGCGAACTCGGTGTTGAAGATGCAGGTGTTCTGGGCCTGATCCTCCTTGAGGATGTCCGCCTGCACCGTGCCCCGGACCACCTTGAGCGTGCGCTCCGTGATGTCCGCGTGCTCCGTCGCGTTCGGCGAGCGGCCGTGCTCCGCGGTCCAGACCTCCACCTGCTGGTCGATCGCCGTGTTCAGGAACATCGCCAGCAGGATCGGCGCCGGCCCGTTGATCGTCATCGACACCGACGTGGTCGGCCCGCACAGGTCGAAGCCGCCATACAGAATCTTCATGTCGTCCAGCGTCGCCACCGACACGCCCGACTCGCCGACCTTGCCCCAGATGTCCGGCCGCTCGTGGGGGTCCTCGCCGTACAGCGTCACCGAGTCGAACGCCGTGCTCAGACGATGCGCCGTCTCCCCCTCGGTCAGCAGGTGGAACCGCTCGTTCGTGCGGATCGGGGGGCCCTCGCCCGCGAACATGCGCTTGGGCGCCTCCGCCTCCCGCCGGAACGGGAACAGCCCCGCCGTGAACGGGAAGCCGCCCGGCAGGTTCTCCAGCAGCAGCCACCTCAACGTGTCCCCGTCACCGAGGTAGTCCGGCAGCGCCACCTTCGGGAGCCGCAGCCCCGACAGCGACTCGTTGCCCGTCGGCACCGACACGTCGCGCCCGCGCACCTGGTACGTGAAGACGTCCGCCTGATACCGCTCGCGCAGCTCCGGCCAGTCCTTGAGCAGCCGCCGGTTGCGACCGTCCAGGGCCTCGGCGAGCTCGAGGATCTTGCCGTCCAGCGCCACCGCCGCGGCCTCGCCGTCGACCAACCGCCGAGCCGTGCGCAGCCCCTGCAGGTTCGCCGCGATCTCCGCCTGCTGCTCCGCGCGCCGCTTGTAGCCCCGCACGCACTCGGCGACCTCCGCCAGGTAGCGGATGCGGTCCGCGGGCACGATCGGGTCCCGCTTGGTGGGGGCCCGCAGCCCCGGGTCCGGCAGCGAGCTGGCCCAGAAGCCGTCGGCCCCCTCGTTCAGCTTGTCCACCATGCCCCGGTACAGCGCCGTGACGCCGTCGTCGTTGAACCGCGACGCGATCGTGCCGTACACCGGCAGCTCGCCGTCGGGCGGGTTCGGACCGAACAGCTCGCGGCTCCGCCGGTACTGCTTGCGCACGTCCCGCAGAGCGTCCAGCGCCCCCTTGCTCTCGTACTTGTTGAGCACGAGGAAGTCGGCGTAGTCGATCATGTCGATCTTCTCGAGCTGGCTCGGCGCGCCGTACTCCGGCGTCATCACGTACAGGCACAGGTCGCTCAGATCGACGACGTCGCTGTCTCCCTGCCCGATGCCCGCCGTCTCCAGCACCACCAGATCGAACCCTGCCCGCTTCACCAGCTCGAGCACGTCCGCCGTCGCCGCGCTGACCTCGCTGTGGGAGCCGCGCGTGGCGAGGCTGCGCATGAAGATGCGGTCGTCCGACAGCGAATTCATGCGGATTCGGTCGCCCAGGAGTGCGCCGCCGCTGCGCCGCTTGCTCGGGTCGATGCACACCACCGCCGCCTTGCGATCGGGGTAGTCGCGGAGGAACCGCATCAGCAACTCGTCTACCAGCGAGCTCTTGCCCGCGCCGCCCGTGCCCGTCACGCCGATCACCGGCACCGGGGGCGCATCCGCGGCCTGCTCCGGAAGCGCTGTCTTCCAGGCCTCGTCGCCCTGCTCCACCAGCGTGATCAGACGCGCGAGGTGGATCGCGGAGCCGGCCTCGCCGATCGGACCCGTGGGGGCCGCCTCCGCGGTGCTGAGGAGGTCGTTGATCATCCCCTGGAGGCCCAGCTTGCGGCCGTCCTCGGGGCTGTAGATGCGCGAGATCCCGTACGCGTGGAGCTCCTCGATCTCGTCCGGAACGATGACCCCTCCGCCACCGCCGAAGAGCTTGATGTGGCCCGCCCCCTGCTCCTTCAGCAGGTCCTTGGCGTACTTGAAGTACTCGACGTGGCCGCCCTGGTAGCTGCTGATCGCGATCGCCTGGGCGTCCTCGCAGACCGCCGCGCGGACGACGTCCGCCACGGACCGGTTGTGGCCGAGGTGGATGACCTCCGCGCCGGTGCTCTGGAGGATGCGCCGCATCACGTTGATGGCGGCGTCGTGGCCGTCGAACAGAGACGCCGCGGTGACGACCCGCACGGCGCTCTCGGGGCTGTACTTGGGGACTGCGACCATGGTCGCGAACCCTACTGGAGCGTGAGGCTGAACGACAGGTCGGTCACGGTGCTGACCTCGCCGCCGCCTGACTCCTCGGCGTCGAACCAGCCGCAGCCGTTCAAAACGCCCTGGTCCGTGTCGTACGTCAGGGACAAGAAGCCCTCTTCGGGGGCGTTGCTCGAGTTCTTCGTGGCGCCGTCCACGACCAGGGTCACGTCCGCACCCTCACGGTCGCTGTCGCCCACCTCGAACGTGGCGTCCGTCGCGGCATCGTGCAGATCCGGGGCGGACTCGCCGTCGTCGATCTCGATGGTCTCCAGCTCCTCGTTCACCGAGTACACGGCGGAGGTGAGCAGCCGGATGGTCATCTGGTTCTGCGCGTCCTGCGTGAACCCGATCATCACGCCCGTGCCGGTGCTCTGGAAGAGGCTGTTGGTGCCGCTCCAGTCATCGCCGTCGACGATCGCGGTGCCCTCCTCGAGCACGACGTCGTCGGAGACCTCACAGGACGGAACCTGCGGCCCGGTGGGGACCGGGCAGCCCGTCAGAAGCCCTGCGGCGAGCGCCGCGAACGGAAGAAAACGGAACGCCGCCACGACTAGAAGTCGACGTCGATGGTGAGGCGGAAGTTGTAGTCGTTCGACCCGTCGCCATCGAGGTCGCCCAGCTCCTCCCAGGAGGACGAGCCGGAGAAGGAGCTGCCCGAGGACGAGCCGTCGACACGGTCGTCCCAGACCTCACCGTCCCACTCCCAGTACGAGCCGCTGCCGACGCCGGCGCCGACGTCGGTGAAGTCGACGAAGCCGTCGGTGAACCAATCCGGGTCGCAGGTCGAGGCGCCACTGTTCGCCTCGAGATCGACAGTCCACTCCTCGTCGCAGCCGCTGCAGGACGAGCCGGGGCCGCCCTGGGTCGCGTTCGCGAACTCACGGATCACCACGCAGTCGTAGAAGCCGGCCTCAACGCCGCTGGGCTCGAACTGGTACTCCCAGATGTACTCCCCGCTGACGTCGGCGCTGGCCGCGTCGTCGTCGTCCGTGGCGTCGTCGTCGTCGTCGGTGGCGTCGTCGTCGTCGGAGGCCGAGTCGTCGTCGTCATCGTCTCCACGGCCACCGCCGCGGGTGGGGCCGCACGCGGCCACGAGCATGGCCAGCGTCGTCAACAAGCTCAGCAGAATCATCAGGCGGGAAATGCGCATTCGTCCTCCAGGGGAGGGCGTCTCTACCCCGCGGGCTGCGCTTTCTCAACCCCCTTGTGGTGCCCGGTCCATGACAGCGCTGTCACGCACCACGACAGGGCGGTCCCGGCGATCGGGCACCAGAGTGTTTTTCGTGTAATGGAAAACTCGGCGCCCCCAGCCGTGAACCAGACAAGATGCCTTGGCGAGAGGGGCCCGACCATGACCACGATCAGTAAGACCGCTCTTTTTCTTACCGTTGCCGCCAGCCTCATCGGCTGCCAGCAGGGACTCGACGACAACCGGTACCCCACCGGATCGACCTCGATGATCTCGACGGCACAGTACGACGCGGTCGTGACCGCCAACGTCGACGAAGGGACCGTGACGCGCCTCGACCTCGAGACCGGCACCGCCGCCGCCTCCGTCGACGTCGGCACCGAGCCGACGCGCATCGCCCGCATCAGCGGGGACCGCATGCTCGTCACCCTCCGCGGCGACCGCGCCGTGGCCAAGCTCGACGCCTCCGGCGACGACCTCCGCGTCATCGACACCGTCACCACCGGCACCGAGCCCTACGGGATCGTCGCCCGCGAGGACGGGAGCCGCTTCTACGTGGCGGCCTCCACCGAGGGGATCGTCCAGGAGTTCGACGCCGAGACGCTCGAGCTGCTCCGCTCCTTCAGCGTCGCCAACGAGCCGCGCTGGCTCGCGCTGCACCCCGACGACGGCGAGGTGACCGTGCACCAGCCGCCCGCGGTCACGGGCATGGACCCCAACGACGGCTCCCTCGTCACCCTCACGACGCGCGTCACCGGCGACCCCGCCGTGCACCCCAACGGCCGCTACCTCGCCGTGCCGTGCTCCACGTGGACAACCTCTCCAAGGGGCCCGACCTCAGCACCGGCGTGACCATCCCCGGCCAGGGCTACTACGTGCAGGACAACGGCTCCCGCTTCCGCCCCGGCGTCGCCGCCATCCCCCTTGACGGCGACGGCAACCTCGTCCCCGAAGAGGGTGAGACGGTCGACCTGACGGTCTTCGACGCCGACTTCCAGGAGGTCGGCTCCTACCCCAGCGCGGTCGTCTTCGCGGACGACGGCGGCACCATGGTCGTGCCCATCGAGGCCTCCGACGTGGTCGTGGCCATCGACGCCGAGGAGATCGGCGGCATCACGCTGAGCGCCGGCATCAGCTCCACCCCGGTGCCCGTGGGCGTCGGCGGACTGACCCAGCGCACCAACGTCGTGATCCGCACCGGCGCCGGCCCCAAGGCTGTCTCGGTCACCAGCGACAGCGCCTTCTACATCCAGAACTGGCTCGATGACCGCGTCGCGCCGATGTCCCTGGGGAGCATCGCCGAGAAGCTGAACTCCGCCGAGGCGGGCGCCGGCCGCTCCACCGGCACCGGCACCCTGTCGGTCATCGACGGAAGCCAGCTGTGGACCGACCCCGGCTCGCTCGTCTCGGACGAGTCGATCCCCAACTCGGTCGTGCAGGAAGGCCGCTCCCTCTTCTACTCCGCGTCCAACAGCACGATGGTCATCGCGGGCGCCGGCGTCAGCTGCAGCACCTGCCACACCGACGGCCGCAACGACGGCCTCACCTGGCCCTTCTCGGATCCCTTCGGGCCGCGCCAGACGCCTTCGCTCGCCGGCACCTTCGGCGACACCCGTCCCGTCACCTGGGACAGCGGCATGGCCACGGTCGCGGACGAGGCGTTCACCACCTCGACCGGCCGCATGGGTGGCTTCGGCCCCTCGATCTCCGAGGCCTCCGCCATCGAGACGTTCGTCAACTCCGTCGGCAACCCCGACACCCCGATGACGAACTCCGAGGACCCCGCAGTCGCGCGTGGCGCCGAGATCTTCGAGCGTGAAGAGGTCGGCTGCGCCGACTGCCACGACCCCGAGAACCAGTACACCGACGGCGAAGTCCACGAGATGTACGGGCTGACCTCGGTCCGCACCCGCGCCCTCGAGGGCATCGGCAGCACCGCGCCGTACCTCCACGACGGCTCCGCGACGACGATGGGTGAGCTCCTCGAGCGGCTCAAGGACGGCTCCATGGGTGACACCTCGTCGCTCAGCGCCGCCGAGTTGGCCGACCTCGAGGCGTTCCTGCTCAGCCTCTAAGCAATCGAACGTCTAAGCTCCGGGACGATGAATCTCCGCATTCTCGTCCCGGTGCTCGTTCTGGCGCTCCCCAGCGCCGCTCTGGCGCACAGCGGCGCGCCCTTCGGCACCTGGCCCTTCCTCGACGGCGACGGCACCCTGCTGGGCGGCGGCACCGACTACGGCATGGTCCTGTTCGACGAAGACGGCGTGCCCGAGTGGACCTGTGAAGAGGCGTTCGAGTTCGAACCCAACTGGTGGTACGCCGAGCCGGGCCGGCCGGTGCTCGCGGGCACCTTCTCGGGCCTGTTCCGCAGCACCGACGGCGGCTGCATCTGGGTGCAGGAGACCAACGGCGCGCTGGCCACGTCCAACATCTCCGCCCACGGCTTCGACGCCACCAACACCGCCCACCTGTGGATCTCGACCGGCGACGCGAGCACCATGAACCGGATCTACGAGTCCACCGACGGCGGCGTGAACTTCACCGAGACCGGCTGGAGCGAGTTCGGCATCAAGCCCCGGGGCATCGCGGTGGTGGACGGGGGCGAGACCCTGGTCGTGCTCTCGATCCGCGAGGAAGACGCCGCCGGACTGGTGCAGCGCTCGGACGACGGCGGCGCCAACTGGACCGATCCGGTGACCCTCTCGGGCTGGGCGATCCCCACCCTCCTGGGGCTGTCCGAGGCGCAGGACTCCATCCTCATCGGCGTGCTCTCCAGCATCCCCGCGGACGGCTTCGCGCTGCTCGAGCTGAACATCGACCTGGCCGCGCCGGCGGTGCCAGTGCAGAACTTCGAGTCGCCGCCCAACGCGTTCGGCGTGCTGGGCGGCGTGCGCCACCTCGCGGTGGGCTACAGCACCTACTGGCGGCAGGACGTGGGCGCCGAGGAGTTCGTGGAGCAGAAGGTCGGGCCGATCAAGTGCTTCCGCCGCCACGGCGACACCCTCATCGGCTGCGGGCTGCACCCCGTGTTCCCGCAGTTCGCGTCGATGGAGATCGGTGAGACCGAGTGGGTGCCGCTGCTGGAGTTCTCGGACATCGTCGAACGCGAGTGCCCGGTGGGCTCCCTCGGCGCCGAGCTGTGCCCGGACATCTGGGACATCATCCAGGAGCTGGCGAACCCAGGCACCGACGACGACGACGCCACCGACGACGACGACTCCAGTGACGACGACGACGGCACCGACGACGACGACGCCACCGATGACGACGACGATGACTCGGGCGGGGGGGGCGGCACCTGCGACGGCTGCGCCTCGACCCTCGCGGGTCAGGGAGCGGCGGTGTCGCTGATCGGCTTGGGACTGCTGGGCACGCTCCTGCGGCGCCGACGCCAGAGCAGCGCCAGCAGCATCAACACGCCGTAGCGCGACCGCCCGGGAGCCAGTGAGCTCTCGCAGGAACAGCCCGGATCCCCACCCGCCGAGTCGTCGTCGTCCGTGACGTCGTCGTCGTCGTCATCGCCTGAGTCGTCGGTCGCATCGAGCGCGTCGATGATCCCGTCGCCGTCGCTGTCGCCGAGCCCGTCGGGGCCGTCGAGCACGCCGTCCCCGTCGGTGTCTGGGTTCATCGGATCGGTGCCGACGTCCACTTCCTCGCCGTCGGTGAGGCCGTCGGCGTCGCTGTCGGGCTCCAGCGGGTCGGTGTCGTAGTCGATGAGCTCCTCGCCGTCCGTCAGCCCGTCCCCGTCCGTGTCCGGCTCGTTCGGATCGGTGCCCACGGACAGCACCTCGACGCCGTCGGTGAGCCCGTCGCCGTCGCTGTCGGGCTCGAGCGGAGCGGTGGCGTACTCGTCCACCTCGTCGCCGTCCCAGAGGCCGTCGCCGTCGCTGTCGACGTCGGTCGGGTCGGTGCCGAGGTCGACTTCGAACCCGTCGTCGAGGCCGTCGCTGTCGCTGTCCGAGTTGCTCGGGTCGGTGCCTCGCCCCTCTTCGTCGGCGTTGGTCAGCCCGTCGCCGTCCAGATCACCGTCGGGGCCGTCCGGGAGATCGTCGAGCACGTCCGGCACCCCATCGCCGTCCGCGTCGTCGGTGCCGCTCTCGTCCGCGTCCGGGATCCCGTCCCCGTCGCTGTCGTCATCGACGGCGTTGCCGAGCCCGTCCCCGTCCGGGTCGTCCAGCCCCTCGTCGGCGTCGGCGTGTCCGTCCCCGTCGCTGTCCAGGTCGAGCCAGTCGGGGATGCCGTCGGCGTCGCCGTCCTCGGCGCCTTCCAGCGCGTCGAGCAGGCCGTCGCCGTCGCTGTCGTCATCCAGGGAGTTGGGGACCGTGTCGCCGTCGGGGTCGTCGTCGGCCCCCGCGAGCTCGTCGATCGTGGGGAGCCCGTCGCCGTCGTCGTCTTCGTCCAACGCGTCGATCACGCCGTCCCCGTCACTGTCGGTCGCGGCGTCGGGATCGCCGACCTCGTCCCCGTCGGGCACCGTGTCGCCGTCGCTGTCGGCCGATCCGGGGTCGGTGCCGAGGGCCGCCTCGGTGGCGTTGTCGAGGCCGTCGCCGTCGGCGTCGCCGTCCGGTCCGTCGGCGTCGTCGACGTCGAGGAAGTCGGGGGTGCCGTCCGCGTCCGCGTCCCCGGCCCCTTCGACCGCGTCCGAGATGCCGTTGCCGTCGCTGTCGTCGTCCAGGAACGCGGGGATGGTGTCGCCGTCGGGGTCGGCGGCGCCTTCGAGGGCGTCGGACAGGCCGTCGCCGTCGCTGTCGTCGTCCAGGTAGTTGGGCACGGTGTCGCCGTCGGGGTCCCCCGCGCCCTCGTCGATCGACAGCAGCCCGTCGCCGTCGTCGTCGGCGTCCAGCGCGTCGATCACGAGGTCTCCGTCGCTGTCGGTGGGGCTCCCGACGTCGCCAACCTCGACCCCGTCGGGGATGCCGTCGCCGTCGGTGTCGGGGTTCTGCCCGTCCGTGCCCAACGTCTGCTCGTCGCCGTTGCTGAGCCCGTCGCCGTCGGCGTCGCCGTCGGGCCCGTCGTCGTCGATCAGGTCGGCGAAGTCGGGGATGCCGTCCAGATCCGCGTCCCCGGTGCCGTCGACGCCGTCGGGGGTGCCGTTGCCGTCGCTGTCGACATCCAGGTAGTTGGGCGCGCCGTCGCCGTCGGGATCGGCGGTTCCGTCGGTGCCGTCGACCAGGCCGTCGTCGTCCGAGTCGTCGTCCAGGTAGTTGTCGGCGAGGTCCCCGTCGAAGTCGCCCCCCTGCTCGTCCGCGCTGGGGAGGCCGTCGCCGTCGTCGTCAGCGTCGATCACGTTGGGGACGAGGTCCCCGTCGGTGTCGGTGGGGGACGCCGGGTTGGCGCCGACCTCGAGGAGATCCCCGTAGCCGTCGCCGTCGCTGTCGCCCAGCAGGGGGTTCGAGCCGGCCAGCGCTTCGTCGGTGTCACTGAGGCCGTCGCCATCATCGTCCTCGTCGACGCAGTCGGGCTCCTCGTCGCCGTCCGTGTCGACGTCCTCGTCCACGATCGAGCCGTCGCAGTCGCTGTCGATCAGGTCGCACAACTCCGGGCCGCCGGGCTCGATCGAAGCGTCGAAGGGAGCGCAGTCGAGGATGTCGGAGGAGCCGTCGTTGTCGTCGTCGGGGTCGTTGCAGTCGGGGTCGTCGTCCCCGTCGAAGTCGGGATCCTCGTCCACGATCGAGCCGTCGCAGTCGCTGTCGATCCCATCGCAGGCCTCGGGGGCGCCGTCGTAGATCGTGTCGTCGCCATCGTCGCAGTCGCCGTCGCAGGTGGTGAATCCGTCGGCGTCTTCGTCGAACCCGTTGTCCGCCACGAGGTCGCAGTCCTGGTCGATCCCGTCGCAGATCTCCGCCACATCGGGGGCGATTTCGTCGTCGTCGTCGTCGCAGTCGCCGCCGCAGCTGGTGAAGCCGTCGCCGTCCAGATCGAAGCCCTCGTCGATCTGGCCGTCGCAGTTCTCGTCCCCGCCGCCGCAGACCTCGATCGCCCCGGGCCAGGTGTCGGGGTCCTGGTCGTTGCAGTCCTCGATGTCATCGGCCGGATCGAGGCAGACGAGGCCCGGGCAGTAGCCGTCGCCGTCGGCGTCCGCGCCCCCCCAGGTGACCTCGAAGTCGTGCAGCAGGGAAGAGGCGCCAGAGTGGTGCAGCGTGCCGACGTAGCCGCCCGTGTCGAAGGCGCACAGCGGGTGGTACGCGCTCATCATTTCGACCCCGTCGATGGCGATCGTGACGAAGAGGTTGGCGTCCAACGTGACGCTGATCTCGTAGGGCTGCCCGGGGGTCAGCTGGTCCAGCGATCCGGCGTACGTCTCCGGGGTCACGTCCGACAGGAAGTAGACGAACGTGTCCGGCGGGTAGTCGACGATGTAGAGGCCGCACCACGTGCTGCCGTTGTCGTGCTTGAGCGTGAACCCGCCGTCGGTCCCCCCGATCCGGGTCATGTTGGCGACGATGCTGATCGAGACATCCGGCGGGATCGACCCGTCCACGATGGCGCTGGGGTCGGCGTGGAACGTGTAGTTGCTGCCGCTCAGGTCCGCGCCGTCGTCGGCGTTGTCCCCGTGCAGCGACAGCCACGGTGCGAGCACCCCGTCGTCGAACGTGTCGAAGAACGTGTCCTGGGCCGACGCCACCGTCGGCACGAGGAGGAGCAGCAGCGGCAGCAACGATCTCACGCGGGTGAAGCATAGACCGCGCGCGCTGGAGGACTGCGGGCCGGGGGAGTAGTGTTTCGGGTCTGTGAAGCGCCCCGATGCAGGCACCCTCGTCGAGATCCTCCTGGCCGCGACCGGCGTCGTGCTGCTCGCCCTGCTGTTTGCGCGCACCTACGACGACATCGCGGTGCCCGTCACCATCACGATCGATCCGGCCGCCGAGGGGCTCGTCGAGACGTGGTCGGGCATCTACGTGGGGTCGCAGAAGATCGGCTACTCGCTCTCCCGAGCCGCGCCCCGGGGGGACGGCGGGCAGCTTCGGCAGGAGCGCACGCAGCTTCGGCTCGTGCTCCTGGGCCAGCCCAACGACCTGACCCTCGCATCCGACGTCAGCCTCAGCCCCGACGGCCGCGTCGAGCGGCTCTTCGCCCAGGTCAAGACCGAGGTCGCCGGCTCGCCCGTCACCCTCCGCGTCGACGGCCGCCCCAAGGGCAACGGCATGGAGCTGCGGGTGATGCAGGCGGGCGTCGCGTTGACGACCATCGACCTGGACGAGGTTCCGGCCACGCCGGGCACCATCTACCCGACCGTCGCGGCTCGGAACCCCGAGGTCGGCGAACGCATCACGGTGCCGTACTTCAGCCCCCTCAGCCTGGGCAAGTCGGAGGCGATCGTGACCGTGCTGGGGCACGAGACCGCGATGCTGCCGGACGGCACGGAGGTCGCTGCGATGCGGCTGAAGGTCGAACAGTCCGGCCAGGTCCTGGAGGCGGTCATCGGCCCCGACGGCGAGCGCATCGGCGAAGAGGAGGTCGAGGGCGGCCTGGGCATGCGCACCCAGCTGCAGAGCCAGGACGCGGCGCTGAACCACGGCTGGCCGGAGGACGCTGACGCCGCGGTCGACCTCATCGCCCTGTCGAGCATCCCCGTGGACAAGAAGCTACCCGGGGGCGGGCGCTCGCTGCGCCACCTCGTGCTCGAGGTCACCGGCCCCGAGCTCGTCTACGAGCTGTTGGAGCGGCAGCACGGCGACGCGTTCAACCGCGCCACCGGGCACCTGACGATCGACATCCCCGACCCCGCCGGGGCGACGTCGTACACCCTGCCGTCGCAGGACCGCGCCACCCGCACGTACCTCCGCTCGACGACCTTCATCCCCGCGGACGATCCCGCCTTCGTGCGCCACGCCGGCCGCGTGCTCGGCGATGAACTGGACGCGCTCGGGGCGGCCGACAAGCTCAACATCTGGGTGCACACGAACATGCTCAAGGTGCCGGTGGCCGGCATCCCCTCAGCCAAGGAGATCCTCAAGTCGCTGCGGGGTGACTGCAACGAGCACACGACGCTGTACACGGCCCTGGCGCGGTCGGTCGGCCTGCCCACCCGCATGGCCGCGGGCATCGTCTACTCCGAGAGCATCTTCGCCGACGGCGCCTTCTACTATCATGCGTGGCCGGAGGTCTGGCTGGGCGGGCTCTGGGTGCCGATCGACCCGACCTTCGGGCAGTTCCCCGCCGACGCGACCCACGTCGCGATGGTGCACGGGCCGCTGGACCGGCAGATGGAGATCATGGGGGTGGTCGGCCGCCTCGAACTGAAGGTGGTGGACGCGCGATGATCAAGGTCACGGGGCTTCAGAAGCGGTACGGCCGCTTCACCGCGGTCAAGGGCGTCGACCTGGAGGTGCGACGGGGCGAGGTGTTCGGCTTCCTCGGCCCCAACGGCGCGGGCAAGACGACGACGATGAAGATGGTCGCGGGGCTCCTCAAGCCGTCTGCCGGCAGCGTCGTCATCAACGGCATCGATACCAGCGTCGACCCTGTCGCGGCCAAGAAGATCATCGGCTACATCCCGGACCGCCCGTACCTCTACGAACGCCTCACGGGGCGCGAGTTCCTGGCGTTCGTGGGCGGGGTCTACGGCATGTCGGACGAGGCCATCGCCCCCCGCGCCACCGAGTTGCTGAACCTGTACGGCCTCGCCCACTTCGGAGACGAGCTGGTGGAGAGCTACAGCCACGGGATGAAGCAGCGGCTGACGCTCGCGGCGGCGCTCCTGCACAGCCCGCTGCTGCTGATCATCGACGAGCCGATGGTCGGCCTCGACCCCGCGGGGGCCAAGCTGATCAAGCAGGTCTTCCGCAGCTTCGCCGACGACGGCAAGACGGTGTTCGTCTCCACCCACACGCTCGAGGTGGCGGAGGCGATCTGCGACCGCGTCGCGATCATCGACAAGGGCGAGATCGCCACGATGGGCACCGTCGACGATCTCAAGGAGCTGCACACCGAGGGCGGGGGGCGGCTCGAGGACGTCTTCCTCAAGCTGGTCGGGAGCCCCGACGAGCAAGCCGTGATCTCCGTGCTTCGCGACGATCGGGGCGTCCGTGCGTAGATTCCTTCCGCTGCTGATCCTGGTGCTCGCCACCGGGTGCGCGACGAGCCGGGGCGGCGGCGCGTGGTCCAACGGCTGGTGGGTGCAGACCATCCCCATCGAGGGGCCCGACGGCGCCAACCACACGATGGTGATGCGGTACCGCGGCGCCGACATGGCCGACGGCTGGGCGCCCGCGTCGGCTCCTCCGGGCGACTTCGCCTACTACAACGAGCGCCTGGGGGCGACGGTCTACGCGGACACGTCCTGCGGCAAGCGGTTCGACGACGCCCCCCTGACGGTGCTGAGCAACCACCTCACGATGGGCTTCCAGGACGTCCGGATCGAAGAGGAGACGACGCTGACCCTGGGGGGACGCGACGGCCTCGAGCGGATCTCGTCGGCGGCCCTGGACGGGGTGCCCATCGGGCTCGCCTCCACGGTGATCAAGAAGGGCCCCTGCGTGTTCGATCTGGTGCTCATCGCGCCGCCGACCGCGTTCGAACAGAGCCTGCGGGACTACCGCGACTTCCGCGACGGCTTCGACGCCGAGTACGACCGGTGAGCGACTCGCGGGCCACGACACTCGTCATCGAGACCGTCAAGCCGCTCTTTGTCGCCTTCCCCAAGTTCTTCGGCGCCATCGGCGGGGCGTCCCTGGACTTCCTGTCGACCTTCGGCGCGGTGGCGCGGCTCACCTGGCTGACGATGGTCGCGGCGATCAAGCCGCCGTGGGAGCCCCGGGAGCTGTTCCGTCAGATCCACAGCCTCGGCATCCAGTCCTTGTCCATCGCGTTCCTCACGGCCCTGTTCACGGGCGCGGTGATGGCGCTGCAGTTCGGGTTCGGCCTGCAGCGGTTCGGGGCCTCGGCGTACGTCGGCAAGCTGGTCAGCCTCGGCTTCGTGATGGAGCTGGGTCCGGTGCTCACCGCCCTGCTGGTGGGGGGCCGGGTCGGCGCCGGCATCGCGGCCGAGATCGGGTCGATGAAGGTCACCGAGCAGCTGGACGCGATCCGGGCGCTGGGGGCCGATCCCGTCAAGAAGCTGGTGGTTCCGCGGGTGCTCGCCTGCATCATCACGATGCCGCTGCTGGCGCTGTTGGCGGACGTGGTCGGCACCTTCGGCGGAGCGCTCGTGTCGATCGGCCAGGGGCTGACGATCACGTACTACCTGGACCAGGTGATCACGACGGTGAACATCAACCACCTGATGCATGGCCTCATCAAGGCGGCCTTCTTCGGGTACTTCTACGGAATCATCGGCTGCTTCATGGGGATGCAGACCAGCGGCGGCACCGAGGGCGTGGGGCAGGCCACCACCCGCGCCGTCGTCATCACGTCGATCACGATCCTGATCGGGGACTTCATCCTCGGAAAGATGCTGCTGCCATTCATGAGTTGATCCTCGCTTCGGCTTCACCGCGACGGCGCGAGCTGTTGGAGCGGGTGGGGCTGACGGCGGTCGTGCGACCCGCCGACGTGGACGAGCGCCCGCTGGACGGCGAGGCGGCGGTGCCCATGGCGGTGCGCGTGGCGGGGCTCAAGGCGGATGCGATCGCGGCGACGCTGACCGAGCCGGCGGTGGTGGTCGCGGCGGACACGATCGTCGTGCGCGACGGCGTGATCCTCGGCAAGCCGACCGACGCCGACGACGCCATCGCCATGCTCCGCAGCCTCTCGGGGCGCAGCCACGAGGTGGTCACCGGGTTCGCGGTCTCCGGAGGCGGCTCCACGACCCGCGAGGCGGTCACCACCCGCGTCACCTTCCGCCCCCTGACCGACGCGGTCATCCGCGACTACGTGGCCACCGGCGAGCCGATGGACAAGGCCGGCAGCTACGGCATCCAGGGCATCGGCGCGATGCTCGTGACGTCCATCGACGGCTCCTACACCAACGTGGTCGGCCTCCCCCTGGTCGAAGTCCTGAACGCCATCGCCGCCCACGGAGGGCCCCGCCGGTGATCGCCGACAACCTCGCCGCCATCGAAGCCCGCATCTGTGCCGCCTGCGCCCGCGCCGGTCGCGATCGTGCCGACGTCGCCCTGATCGCGGTCTCCAAGACGTTCCCCGCCAGCGCCGTGAGCGAGGCCTACGAGGCCGGCCAGCGCCTCTTCGGCGAGAACTACGTGCAGGACTGGCGCGCCAAGGCCGAGGACCCCGCCCTCCTGCCCCACCGCGACCTCGGCTGGCACTTCATCGGCAAGCTCCAGCGCAACAAGATCAAGTACCTGCTGGGCCGCGTCGCCTGCATCCAAACGGTCGACCGCTGGTCCCTCGCAGCCGAACTCAGCCGCCGCGCCGAAGCCCGCGGAGCCCCCGAATCGGTCCTCCTCCAGGTCAACCTCGGCGCCGAACCCACCAAAGCCGGCTTCGCCCCCGACGTCCTCCGCCAGCGCTTCGAAGACCTCCAAGCCCTCCCCGGAATCCAGATCCAGGGCGTCATGGCCATCCCGCCCTTCCGCGACGATCCCGAAGAAACCCGACCCGATCACCAGGCCCTCAGAAGCCTCCGCGACGAGCTCGGCCTCCAAGCCATGAGCAGCGGCATGTCCAGCGACTTCGAAGTAGCCATCGAAGAAGGCGCCACCATCATCCGCGTCGGAACCGCCATCTTCGGCACCCGCTAAAGACGGTCCCAGAGGCGGAGCGCGGTCCGACCGAAGCGCAGCAGTCAACGAATCGCTGCTGCAACGCGGCCGATTCGTGCTGCGCGGAGCGTCGGGCCGCGCTCCGCCGGAACTACCCGCCGGAACTACACCCCTACTCGGGCGCAGGCTCCTCCTCAGGCGCCGGCTCAGGCTCAGGCTCAGGCTCGACCTCGACCTCCACGGTCACGGTCTCCTGCTTGAGGATCTTGAACTCGACGCGCCGGTTCTTGGCGTGCGCCGCGTCGTCATCGCCCTGCACCAGCAGTTGGGTCGAGCCGTAGCCCTTGGACTCCAACCGGCTGGCGTCGACGCCGTTCTTGATCAGCCACTTCATGACCGCGGTGGCGCGGTTGTTCGACAGCGACGCGTTGTGGTCGGCGCTGCCGGTGGCGTCCGTGTGACCCTCGACCCGGATCTTCGTGATCTGCGGGTTCTCGATCAGCACCTTGGCCACGGCCGTCAGGATGTCGTCCGACTCCTTCTTGATCGTCGCCTTGTCGAGGTCGAACAGCACCTTGTCGAGGATGACGATCTTCTCCTTGGTGATGACCGTCTTCATCTCGTCGGGGCAGCCGTCCTCGTCCTTGATGCCGTTCATCAGCTCGGGATCGTCGGGGCAGAGGTCGTCGCCATCGAGGATGCCGTCGCCGTCGTTGTCCGGGTCGGGGCAGCCGTCGGTGTCCTGGAAGCCGTCGACGTCCTCGGGCTCGTTGGGGCAGCCGTCGCGGGCGTCGGGGTTGCCGTCGCCGTCGTTGTCCAGCTCGGGGCAGCCGTCCTCGTCCTCGAACCCGTCGATGTCCTCCGGGTCGTCGCGGCACTCGGGCTCGTCGATGTCGAGGATGCCGTCGCCGTCGTTGTCCGGATCGGGGCAGCCGTCGCGGTCCTCGAAGCCGTCCTTGTCTTCCTTCTCGTCGGGGCACTGATCCATGTCGCCGCGGATGCGGTCGCCGTCGGGATCGTCGTCCTCGAACTCCGCCGGAGGCGCCCACGAGACGCCGAGGAACACGCGGAACTGGGGGGTGCCGACCGCGGGGGTCAGGCCGGGGCCGCCGCCGACGACGATGTCCAACCCCACGGGGGTCATGATCCGCGCGTTGAGGTTCATCTCCAGCGGGCTGTGGATCGCGTCCTTGGCGATGCTGGAGGCGCTGTTCCACCGGTCGGGGCCGATGATGCCGACGCCCATGAACTCCAGGTTGGCCTGGAGCACGGCGGGCACGATGGTGACGCCGAAGCCGGCGCCGTAGATGATCTCGTCGTCCACGCTGAAGGAGGCGTAGCGCTTGGATCCGGGCACGAACCGGTAGCCGCCGTAGGCCCCGAAGTGCACGCGGTTCCAGTGGCGGCTGACGGCCACCCGGGCGCCGAACGTGAGGTGCCCGCGCGTGGACAGGAGCGCCTTGTTGCCGGTGGGGAAGCTGACCATCGGGATGACCGCGATGCCGACCGCGCGCTCTTCCTTGAGGAGGCGGAACCGACCGGCGAGCTCCAGGTCACCGATCTGGTAGTGGACGCGGTTGCCGTTGACGCCGTCCAACTCCGCCACCTGGGTCAACTGCATGAAGGGGAAGTGCACGTCGATCTCGGCCCACTCCGCGGGCGCGAACCCGAAGCGGAAGTGGCCCCCGATCAAGCCGTCGACGAGGCCGGTCTGACGCTCCAGGGCCGAGCTCGAGATCTGCACCGGCCGACGGGCGTAGCTGAACGTCAGGTCGAAGCCGAGCCCCATCTTGGGCAGCAGCCGAGCCGTGTCGACGGTGGTGAAGCTGTGGTAGCCCGGCACCGGCTGGAACCTCTGCGCGTTCAGGTTGGCTTCGAGTTGAGCCGACGCAGACGCGGGAATGAGAAAAGCGGCACACAGGGGGACGATCAACAGCAGGTTCTTGAGCAAAGTCAGCCTCCGAGGAAGCCAAGATAGCGCCAAGTGCACGCCGCCGAGAAACCAACAACGGTTTCTCGGCGACGAAGCATTCGAGTTCGGCAGCAGCAAGGGGGGGCTGTTACATGCCACATCGCTCACGATCCCTCTTCGTCGGACGGGGGCAAACCTTGAGAAAAAAGTTGCTACTGCCCGCCCGCGAAGCACTCGGGCCCGCCGTTGCAGGGCTCCGCCCAGCGGCCCAGATTCTCGTCCCGGGCCAGCACTTCGGCGGCTGAAAAGTCGTCCGAAAAAGTTGTGTTGGGCGGGAATGGGCAGGCCCGTCCGTACCCCTCTCGGATCATGTGCTGGTTGACGAAGAGCCCGTCGGAGTCGCGAAAGAGGAAGCCGAGAGCACGTCCGTAGGTATCTGAGCATTCCTCGTCGAACGTCAGCCAAGCCAACTCTCCGTCGATGACGTCGATCAGGGCCTGCCACGCCGGAAGCCCGAAGCAGTCGTGATCGTCGCCGCTGTGATCCACCTCGGGGGTGTCGAACCCGATGAGCCTCACGTCGTCTTCGCTGCCCTCGCGGCTCCCCGACAGGTACAGGACCCGCAGGGTGTCCCCGTCCGTCACGCTGAGCACCTCCACCTGCGTCTGTTCGCTGCAAGCGGGGTCCCCGCCGGGGTACGTGGGGGGCGGTTCGGGGCCGACACAGGTGATCAGCAGGGCAAGCAGGGGCAGCAGACGCATGCAGCGAATGTAGCGTACGCTCGCCCTATGTTTCCGGGCGTAACCGAAGCTCTGGGGGCGATCCTCAAACGGGTCGCCGACTTCTTCGACCTGTTCGATCTGTCGTTCTTCGTCGGCGGCGGGTTGAGCCTCGGCGCGCTGGCGTTTGTCGCCCGCAGCTTCGAGCTCCCCTTCCCCGGCAGCCCCGGCCACGGCCCCCGAACTGCTCGTGGTCGTCTTGCTGGTCTACGTGCCCGGCCTCGGCGCCTTCGCCCTGGATCGCGTACTGCGCCGGCCGATCGTGCGCATGCTGCCCACCTGGGTGATGGGCGAGGACTACTCCGCCTCGTTCGAGGAGCGGCTCGACTGCGCCATCCGCGACCACCGGCTGGAGGACGACGTCATCGTCGCCCCCTACCTGGACAACGGAAAGGTCCGAAAGCGCGTCTACCAGCGCATGTGGACCGAAGTCCGGGAGCGCCCCCAGGTCAAGGAGAGCTACCGGCTGCTCATGCGCTTCTGGGTGCTCGCCGCGACCTACGATTCGGTCGCGTTCGCGTCCCTGCTGTGGGCCGCCGCGGTCGGCCTCGGGATCGCGGCGCCCGACCCGATCGTGCCGGCGGCGGCGGCGCCGTACGTCGCGATCGTCTTTCTCCTGTTCAGCCTCGCCTGCCTCAACGAGGCCAGCCGCTACAGCAAGAGCCAGGTCGAGGAGCTGGTGGCGACGGTCGCGCACCTCGCGCTCGCGCGACAAGAAGCAAAGGAAGCCGCTGAGGTTCTTGCCGAGGAGGCTGTGGTCGTGTAGCTACCCGCTCCATGACCATCCGCGATCTCGAGCTGAGCTCCGACTTCGATAGCGCCGCCATCGAAGAAGAAGGACGGACCCTCTGGGAGGAGTCCGGCATCTACAAGTACGACGCCGACGCGCCCGGCGAGGTGTTCTCCGTCGACACCCCGCCGCCGTACGTCAGCGCCGCCCACCTCCACGTGGGCCACGCGATGTCCTACGCGCAGGCCGAGTTCGTCATCCGCTACAACCGGATGAACGGCAAGAACGTCTACTACCCGATGGGCTTCGACGACAACGGGCTCCCCACGGAGCGGTTCGTCGAGAAGACGTACAAGATCAACAAGAAGAAGACGACGCGGGCGGAGTTCCGGGCCCTGTGCCTGGAGGAGACCCGCAAGGGCGCAAAGGCCTACGAGGAGCTGTGGCGCGCGCTCGGCCTGAGCGTCGACTGGCGCCAGCGCTACTCGACGATCGACGACCACTGCCGCACCACGGCGCAGAAGTCGTTCCTCGATCTGTGGGGCAAGGACCGCATCTACCGCTCGGACGAGCCGGTGCTGTGGGACACCCACTTCGAGACCGCCCTGGCCCAGGCCGACCTGGACACGCTGGAGCGGCGCGGAATGATGCACGACGTCGCCTTCAAGGCAGCCGACGGCACCGACCTCGTGATCTCGACCACGCGCCCGGAGCTCATCCCCGCCTGCGTGTCGCTGTACTGCCACCCCGAGGACGAGCGCTACAAGGCGATCGTCGGCACCGAGGCGGTCGTGCCGCTGGGCGAGGGCCGCACGGTCACCATCCGCACCGACCCCGACACCAAGCTCGACTTCGGCACGGGCCTGATGATGGTCTGCACCTTCGGCGACGGCGAAGACGTCAAGAAGTGGAAGCGCGACGGGCTCGAGACCCGGCTCATCATCGGCAAGGACGGGATGATGACGGAGCTGGCGGGCGAGGCCTACGTGGGCAAGCCGGCCACCGCCGTGCGCAAGCAGATCGTGAAGGACCTCAAGACCGCCGAGCTGTGGCGCAGCGCCAAGAACGTGGAGCAGGCGGTGTCGATCTCGGACCGCTCCGAGGTCCCGGTCGAGTGGAACATGGCCCCGCAGTGGTTCATCCGCGTGCTCGACATGAAGGAAGAGCTGCTGGAGCGTTCGGCGCAGTTGAACTGGCACCCGGCGCACATGAAGGTCCGCCTCGACCACTGGATCGAGGGGCTCAAGTACGACTGGAACATCAGCCGCCAGCGCTTCTACGGCGTGCCCTTCCCGCTGTGGTTCTGCGATGGCTGCGGCGAGGTCGCCCTCGCCGACGAGGCGAGCCTGCCGGTGGATCCGCTGGAGGACACCTGCCCCGTGGCCGCCTGCCCCAAGTGCGACGGCACGAGCTTCTCGGGCGAACCGGACGTGATGGACACCTGGATGACGTCGTCACTGACGCCGCTCATCAACGCCAACTGGGCGGGCTCGGACGGTCGCGACGGCACGATGGAGCTGCACCCGATGACGGTACGGGTCCAAGCGTTCGAGATCATCCGGACGTGGCTGTTCTACACGACGGTCAAGAGCCACCTGCACCTAGACACGATCCCCTGGACGGACGTGATGATCAGCGGCTGGGGGCTCAACGAGCAGGGCAAGAAGATCAGCAAGCGGGACCTCGAGCGGCACACCGACAAGGACGGCTACAACCGCTACGAGCCGTACGCCGTGGTCCGCAAG
>JAAESI010000058.1 GCA_024229515.1 Pseudomonadota bacterium
CCGGGCCCGCGGTGAGATGGCCCAGAGAAACGAAGCCCTCACGGCTTGCAACATCCTGAACCGGATGTCTGAGCTCGGGATGCCGAGGTCAGAGCGGATCGCGACGGCTTGAGAACCGGGGGCCAAGGCGGCTCTTCATGTGCCGATTCGATCCTTGCACCAACGCCTCGGCACCCTTGAACCGCCTCGATGGGCGAAGTGGCCGCTGGCCTCTCGAGGATCGCTGGCTTCGCCACACTTCGAACGCTCGGATGGGGTTTTCGGGACGGACAGTCTCTTTTGATGCGAGCGGCACAGGTTCGGTTCGGTTTGGGCGTAGAGGTCCGACAAGAGCCTTGGTTCACCTTAGCGGCGGCCGATCACCACATAGTTCTCGCCCAACTCTTCCAGCGCCTCGGTGCGGATGTCCCGCAGCCCAGCGGCGCGGCACCACCCCTCGACTTCCTCGGCGCTGTATATGGCCCCCTCCTCGGTCGAGATCGCCATGTTGACCCCGAAGCGCAGCACCTCACCGGGGCCAGAGCGGTCGGCGTGCAGCGCGCAGTCCCTGATCAGTAGACAGCCCCCCGGTGCCAGGGCCCCCGCGATGCGCCCGACGAGCCTTTGGTTCGTCTCCTCGCTGTAGCAGTGCACTACGGCGCTGAGGATCGCGACGTCGTGGCCTCTGGGGAGCTCGTCTCTGCGAATGTCCAGACCCTGGAACTCGACTCGGTCCGTGAGGCCCCGCTCGGCCGCGATTCGCGCGATCTCCGGTCCTGCCTCAGGGCGGTCGACCAGCAGTGCTCGAGATCCACCGAGGCGCTCCAGGGCAGCGTATGCGTAGGTGCCGGGCCCGCAGCCCAGGTCGATGATCCTGCGTGCCTCCTGAAGGGGGATCCGTTCCGCCAGTTCCCGGGCCGCCTCTCGCGACACCGAGTCCATGTAGCGTAGGAAGTCCGCTCGCTGCGCGGGACTGCTCTGGCCGCCCGCCGCGGTGGCCTGCTCGACATCACTGCCACGGAGCAGCATCGCCCCCCGTCCCTTCACCTCAAAGAGCTTCACGAGCGTCGTCGAGGGCAGCCCGACCCCGTGGGGGAGGCTCGGGTCGAAGAACTTCGCGTCGCCGTCGTGAAGCCAGAAGCGGCCGCTGTCGTGCTGGACGATATCGAGGTGCGCCGCGAGTTCCAGGAAGGGTTTCAGCCGGCGGGCGACGAGACCGAGCTGCTGGGCGATTTCCTCCGCGGTCGCAGGGCCCGCCACGAGCGCCCCGTAGGCGCCCACCTCGTGGAGGGACAGGAGCACCATGGTGTCGTCCAGGGACGATCGGATGTCGTGGAGGGTCTGGACGCGGGGACTGGGGTGGTCGGTCATGGGCTGATTCGGGCGAGCGCCCCTCCGTCAACGACTGGTTCGTGAGGACTTCCCTGGGAACCCTTTGACCATAGTCGTCTTCAAGCATCAACGGGCGAATAGGTCCGATAAGCGCCTTTCTGGGGTCTCCATCTAACCGGAGTAAGATGGGGGAGTGATGCTTCCGCGCGCCAGCAAGGACTATCCTGACCCGCCCTACGGTTTCGTTGGACACCCGTTTGGGGGCGGTCCACCCGTAGGATCGGGTGACGATGAGCGACAAGATCGAGAAGAAGCAGGAGCAGCCGTTGAAGGCGGTGCCGGAGGCGGACCGCGGTTCGTCCGGCGCGGAGGGCGGGCGGAGCTGAGGAGACAGGCTGTCGGACTGCTGGAGCGCGGCTTCAGCTGCGCGGAGGTCGGGGAGATGCTCGACGTCCACGCCGACACCGTGGTGTCCCAAAACTCAGCCGGGCTCGATGTCCATCGTTCGGTACGGCTCGGTTCCCGGCCATTCTGCAGCCTCTCAGGTCGAGATTCGACAATTTTACGCCTGCTCCTGATCGATGGACGGAGACGACGATCGAGTTTTGGGACAGGACGAGACCGACGGCGCCGAGACCGACGTGCGGCTCTACCGGGAGGGCTGCGACCCGGGCCTGGACATGGCCTTGTGGACCATGAACGACACCGGCCACATCTTCATCCCCAACGATGCCTACAACGTCGCACTGATCGGCTGGC
>JAAESI010000059.1 GCA_024229515.1 Pseudomonadota bacterium
CGACGCCCACCTCGGCCATCGAGAGTCGCCGCCTCGGCGCCGACCTGCGCGCAGGCCATGACGACGAAGCCCCCGACGAGTCCCGTCGTCATCCCGGATCTGGGCGATCGAATATTCGGACAGGACGGGCTATCGTCCTCCAGCGCCCGCCACGCTGCGCGCCTCCAAGGACCCCCGCATGGACCCCGCCGCCGCGAAGAAGCTGCTGAACAAGAAGTTGGCAGAGCACGGCCTGAAGGCGCGCGGCTGGACCGGGCACCTGGACTCCGCCCTGCGCCGCTTCGGCGTCTGCTACTACGCCAAGAAGCGGATCTCCTTGAGCCGCCACCTCGTCGCCCTCAACTCCGACGAGGAGACCCTCGACACGATCCTCCACGAGATCGCGCATGCCCTCGCCGGTCCAGAGGCCGGACACGGCCTGCAGTGGCGGACCGTTGCGTCCCGGCTCGGCGCCGATCCCAAAGGCGTCTACGACGCGGAGGAAGTCGCTTCCGTCGCAGGCTCCTTCTTCCTCGTCCACGGGGAGACCGGCGAGGTCTTCAACAGCTACCACCGCCGGCCCCAGGGGAAGGGTCTTGCCCAGGGCTGGATCGGGGGGCGACGTGACGAGACCCTGGGGAAGCTGAAGATCGTGACCGCCCGTGAGCTTGCGCACCTACAGGGTGAGGACGAGGGCGACGACGACCCGACCGTCATCCATGCCTTCGACGCCGCCAACGTGAGGGAGTTGAGGAACGAGATCAAGGAAGCGCTGACGGCCGTCTGCGTGCGCCACGGGCTCCTGGTTGAGGCCGAAGCGGGGCGGTTCACTTCGGGGAAGTTCGAGTGCAGCTTCGCCATCCGGGTCCCACATGAGCACGTCGTCGAGGGTGACCGGGCGGACTTCGCGCTGCACGCGCACCTGTTCGGACTGACCGCGGAGGACTTCGGCAAGACCTTCAAGTCCAGCCAGGGGGAGAGCTTCGTGCTGGCGGGGCTCAAGCCGCGGAACCGCAAGTACCCGATCATCGGCAAGGACGCGGCCGGACAGCGGTACAAGTTCCCGTCGGAGGTCCTGAAGGGGTTGCGCTGAACCAGGTGGAGGTGCAGGCGCGGCCTTCAGCAACGACGCGGCCTCGTCCGCGGACCCCCTGGGCCGCCGAGGACGTGGACTGCTGCACCGTCATGGAGCTTCGCCAGGGCCACGGAACGCCGCTTCTTGAGGGGGCTGGCCCCCTCGCTCCGCTCGGGGGCAGCCACGGCCGCGTCCTGGGCTGCTCGGCGGCTCCGGCCCTGGCGCGCCTCCTGGCCTCTGGCCGGCTCCGGCGACCTCGCGTCTCCCCGACCTGGCCGGCGCCCGCCCAGCAGGTGGGCCGGCACGTGTTTTCCAGGCGAAGTGTGTATCAAAGCCCCTTGTTACTCAGTTCCCCCGGAAAACACGTGCCGCGGCGGGACCAGCAGGCCCGGAGCGCAGCAGACCGCCCGGCGAGGCCCGGTGGCCCCGCCGCCGAAGGCGGCGCGGGCCACATCTTCGTGCTCCCACGAGGCCCGCCGGCATGCGGCTGGCGTCACGGGCGCTCCGGCTGCGGGGGCCGCGCCGAAGATGATGACCTCTCCTGCGGGGACATCGCCTCCGCCGTCAGCACAGCCCCGACCGCGAGGTGTCACGCCACTCCCGTCCTGTCCGAATATTCGATCGCCCAGATCCGGGATGACGACGGGACTCGTCGGGGGCTTCGTCGTCATGGCCTGCGCGCAGGTCGGCGCCGAGGCGGCGACTCTCGATGGCCGAGGTGGGCGTCGTAGACGACGCTCGGGACCGCTAAGCGGCGCGGTCAGGCCGCGAAC
>JAAESI010000060.1 GCA_024229515.1 Pseudomonadota bacterium
GAGGCGGTAGCCGTAGGTCTCCGAGTGGGACCAGCAGGTGCCGCCGCCGGTGCCGATGAGCGAGCCCGTGACCGGGTTTCCGTCGAGGGTGGCGGTGTCGTCGCCGCCGCTGCTGCCCGTGTTGGACCAGTACAGGTAGGACGCGAGGATCGTGGCCCCCACGGGCACGTCCGCGATCTCGATCGTGCCGCTGCCGGTGCCGCCGGCGCGGGAGGCGGTGCCGACGCCCTGCGACGTCACGCCGACGCCGACGCCATCGAAGACGAACGACTCGTTGAGCACCTCGTCGCCGTCGGCGAGGGCGAGAGTGGGAACCAGAAGGAGCGACGCGGCGGCCGCGGACAGGAAGCGGAGGCGGGTCATCGCACCACCTCGCGGGCGACGCTGTCGTCGCCGGTCAGCAGCCACTCGATGTCGAGGGCGCCGTCAGCTCGGCGCTCGATCTCGATCTCGTCGGGGGCGAGGGTGCGGATGCGGCCCTGGCCCACCAGTCGCACGGTGTCACCTTCGATCTCGAGGGCGCGGAAGGTCTGGCCTTCGAGCATGCGGAACGCGATCTTGGCGTCGACGTCGTCGGGGTTGGCCCGGTAGGCGGCCTCGGCGGCGTCGAGTTCGGCCCGGACGTCCGGGGCGAGGTCGAGCACGTAGGTGCCGGACAGCACGGCCTGCGTCGATGCCTCCACGGGGGCAGATTCGGGGGGCGCTTCGGCGTTCGCACAGGCGGCGAGTCCGAGGACGAGGGTCAACAGCAGGGTTCGCGTCATCAGGGTCTTCTCCGTGGGTCGCACAGTGGCAAGGGACCCGCGACGGCGTCAAGGGCGATGGGCATGCTGCGCGGATGTTCGACGCACATGCCCACCTGGAGTCGGTCCCGGAAGTCGGAACGGGCTGGATCGTGCCCGGCGTGGACCTCGACAGCGCTCCGCTGGCGGCCCGGTTGGCGCAGGACCCACGGGTCGAGGCGGGGATCGGTCTGCACCCCTGGTACGTGCCCCCCGTGGCCGATCTGCCCGCTCAGTTGGAGCTGCTGGAGCAAGCCATCGAGGCACGTCGGCCCTGCGCGATCGGCGAGACGGGCCTGGACCGAACCTGGCGGGCCAAGCCGCGAAAGCGTGAGCAGCGCGCGGCCTTCGAGGCGCAGATCGCGATCGCTCGGCGCCTGGAGCTCCCCCTCATCATCCACTGCGTGCGAGCCCACGGGGCCTGTCTGGAGCGGCTCGCAGACTTCCCCCATGGAGGGATGGTCCACGATTTCGGGGGCCCGATGGAGATGCTCGGGCCGTGGGTCGAGGCGGGTTTCTACCTGTCGATCAGCACCCGAAACCTGGGCCTCGAATCCGTGGTCGCGGCCATTCCCAGCGAGCGGCTGTTGATCGAGACGGACGATGCCGGACCCGAGCGGCTGCCCGAGGTCGCAGCGGCCGTCGCAGCGGCCCGCGGGGTGTCGGTCGAGGAGATCGCGGCGATCACAGAAAGCAACGCGCGGCGGCTGTTCTCCTGCTAGATCGCGCCGCATGAGCGAGCCGCGAATCATGCGCTCGGCGCTGCCGGGCGAGACGGGGAAGACGCGCAAGGGGGCCGAGCCCACGCCCGTCGATCCGAACCTGGATCCCGAGGACACGCTGCCGAAGCAGCAGCGTCGGTTCGACCGCACCGCGCGGCTGCTCGGTGATCGGGCGATGTCGCGGCTGCTGAATGCCCACGTCGTCGTGTTCGGCGTCGGCGGAGTGGGGAGCTTCGCCATCGAAGCGCTGGTCCGCAGCGGGGTCGGGAAGCTGACCCTGGTCGACTTCGACGACGTCTGCGTCACCAACACGAACCGGCAGCTCCACGCGCTGAAGAACACGGTCGGCCAGCCCAAGGTCGAGGTGATGGCGGCCCGGGCGCGGCTGATCAACCCCCGGATCGAGGTCGTCTGCCACGAGCTCTTCTACAACGTCGACACCGCCGACCAGCTGCTCCCCGAGGGGTTCGAAGCCGACTACATCATCGACGCGATCGACAACATCACGGCCAAGTGCCACCTGCTGGATCGGGCCCGCAGCTTGGGCATCCCGACGGTCAGCAGCATGGGCGCAGCGGCCCGGTTGGACCCGACCAAGCTGCGCGTCGCCGACCTGCGGGAGACCTACAACGACCCCTTCGCGCGCGACGTGCGCGGCATCCTCCGCCGCAAGTACGGCTGGAGCCTGGAGGAGGACACGGGGTTGATGGCGGTGTTCACCGTGGAACGTCCGGTGAAGCCGACGGCGCTGCACTACGACCTCGCCGCGGGCGGGTTCCAGTGCGTCTGTCCGCCCAAGGAAGACCGCGCGCACACGTGCGACGACCGGTTGCAGGTCGAGGGGACGGTGCCGTTCGTCACCGGCGCCTTCGGGCTGACGTGCGCGTCCGTGGTCGTCAACGCGTTGTCCGGTGGGGTGCCGAGCACCCAGAAGCGGCCTGACCGCCGCTAGGCCTTGGGACCGGTCTCGATCGTGCTGGCGAGGTCTGGAGCGGGGCGGTACTCCAGCTCCCGTCCCCGTCGAATCTCGGTCAGCAACCCCACCTCGGCGAGGCCTCGCAAGTCCTTCATCGCCGTGACCCGACTGACGCCGTGGGCCGCTGCGAACGACGGCCCGCGGAGGGGAGCGGTCGGCTCCCACAGCGCCGCTGAGATCGCCATCCGCTGTCGCACGTTCAGCATCGGCCACCGGTGCAACGCCTGGTCGGCCTCGTGGCGGGCGCGGACGCGGGCTTTGACGTGGTCGGCGAAGCCCGTGACGGCTCGGGCGAACACGTCCAGTTGGTGGAGCACGAAGTAGGTCAGATCTCCCGTTTGCTCGCTGTGAACGTAGGACCGGCTGTACTGGACGGGCGCCTTGCGCAGCACCGCCGACAGGGACGGGTACTGCACCAGGGGATGACCGTCCCGAAGCATCGACCAATAGAACAGAGCCCGGGCGGTGCGGCCGGTCCCGTCGACGAACGGGTGATCGAACGCCAGTTGGTGGTGCAGGAGGATCGCGCGAACGGCGGCCGGCAGGCTCGTCTCCTCGTTGGCGAAGCGACAGAGCGCATCCAGCCGCGCGGGGAGCTCGTCCGCGGGCGGTGGGCTGTGCACCGTGTTGCCCTCGCCGTCGACGACTCGAACCCGGGCCTCTCCCGGCTGTTGCAGGCGGCCTTCATGCCGCCGCTCGTCGAGGGTCCCGTCGGTCACGGAGCGGTGGATTTCGCGGACGAGGTCTCCGCTCAGCGGCTCGTGGGCGACCCTGGCGAGCATCTTCACCGTGGCGAGGTAGTTCACCATCATCCGCTCGGAGCGATCGCGCGGCCGGCGACCTTCGCGAAGGAGCTTCCGGCCCTCGCGGCGGGTCGAGATCGCCCCCTCAAGGAGCGAGGACTCCACCGCCTCCTCGATCAGGGCGTCGGCGAGGAAGCGGGCCGGGCCAGCGTGGCCGAAGGCGGCCTCTGCGAGGGCCAGCGGGTCGGCGATCGCGCCCTGCACTCGAAGCATCGTCATCCAGGCCCGCTCGGTGAGCCACAGCCCGAAGGTCGCTCCATCCCGGCCTCGGAGAAACGGAATCTCCCGTCGGTTGGAGCTTCGGACCAACTCCACCGCGGCCCAGGCCGTCTCCGGAGCGGTTCGATCCGGGATGGGATGCCGCCGGAGTTGGTCCCAGCTCCAATACCGCTCGCTGGCCTCGCGCACGTACGCGGGGTTCTGGGCGAGGAACCGGGCCGCTGCGCCCCCTTCGTCGGGGCGCGTCGGCGGAGGCGTCGGCAACTTCATTGTTAACACTTAACATGAGTTAACAACGATATTGCGAAAGATGGGTAAAGACTGAACTTAGTTGCTCGCACGGGCGGGGGCAGGTACAAGCCCGGCATGCCTGAGACCTCCTTCGACGTCCTCGTCATCGGCGCCGGCCCCGGCGGCTACCCCGCGGCCATTCGGTGCGGTCAGCTCGGCCTCAAGACCCTGGTGGTGGAGAAGTCGATGTGGGGCGGCACCTGCCTGAACATCGGCTGCATCCCGTCCAAGGCGCTGATCACCGCGGGCAAGACGGTGGAGAAGGCCAAGAAGGCCGACGCGATGGGCATCACCATCTCCGGCGTCGAGGTCGACATGGTGAAGATGCAGGCCTGGAAGGGCGGCATCGTGAAGAAGATGACCGGCGGCGTGCGCAGTCTCTGCAAGGGCAACGGCTGCACCATCGTCACCGGGCTGGCGACGTTCACCGGACCGAACACGGCGAGCATCGCCCCGACCGACGGCGACGCCTACGAGGTCGCCTTCAAGCACGCGGTCATCGCCACCGGCAGCGTGCCCATCGAGATCCCCGGGTTCGCTTTCGACGAACAGAAGGTCCTGAGCAGCACCGGCGTACTCGACCTGGACCACGTGCCCGAGGCGGTCGTGGTCATCGGCGGCGGCTACATCGGGCTGGAGTGCGGGCAGATGCTCAACAAGCTCGGCTCGGACGTGACCGTGGTCGAGATGATGGACAGCATCCTGTTCGGGTTCGACCCCGAGGTGACCCAGGTGGTCGAGCGGACCATGAAGAAGTCCGGCATCACCACCCTGGCCAACGCGAAGGCCAAGGGCTGGGCCGACAAGGACGGTCGCATCGCGGTGACGGTCGAGACCAAGGACGGCGACAAGGAGTTGATCTGCGACAAGGTCATCGTCACGGTGGGGCGCAAGACCTACACGACGGGCCTCGGCCTGGAGACGACGGGGGTCGCCATCGATGACCGCGGCGTCATCGGCATCGACGAGCAGTTGCGCACCAACGTGCCCCACATCTTCGCCGTGGGCGACGTGACCGGGAACCCGATGCTGGCCCACCGCGCCACCAAGCAGGGCGAGGTCGCCGCTGAGGTGATCTCCGGCAAGAACGTCGCCGCGGACTACAAGACGGTGCCGGCGGTGGTCTTCACCGACCCGGAGATCGCGACCGCGGGTCTCAGCGAGGCGGAGGCCCGCGAGCAGGGCTTCGAGGTGAAGATCGGGAAGATTCCGTGGGGCGCCAACGGCCGCGCGCTGACCCAGATGGAGACCGACGGCTTCGTGAAGATGATCACGGACGCCTCCGACGGGCAGATCCTCGGCGTCGCCATCGTCGGGCCGCACGCCAGCGACCTCATCAGCGAGGCCGCGCTGGCCATCGAGATGGACGCCTTCGCCGAGGACGTCGGCCTGACCATCCACCCCCACCCGACCCTGGGCGAGGCGGTGATGGAGGCGGCCAACAAGGCGCTCGGGCACGCCATCCACGTGATGAACGCGTAGGCAGGATGCTGAAGCGTCGCGTGCCGAAGGGCGCGTCCCGAAGGGATGGTGCGCTGGACGCGCACCACAATTAGGCTTCGGCGGTGAGAGCCGCCGCTGCCGGGATCATCGTCGTCGTCGCCGTTCTCGGCGTTCTCTTCCGCGACTTCTTCGCAGACGACGCGTTCATCACGCTGGCGTTCGCGCGCAGCCTCGTCGAGACCGGAGCTCCGAGCCTCGGCGGGCACAACGTCAACGCGCTCAGCAGCCCCCTCTGGTTCGGTGTGAGCACGCTGTTGGTGGCGGGGTTCGGGCCCGACCTCGCTCCCCTGGCGCTCAAGTTCGCCTCCGCCGCGGGCACCGTCGCGGCCGGGGTGCTGACCTTCGCGCTGGCCCGCCGGCTGACCGACGACGCCCGCCTCCAGGGGCTCGCGGTGGTGCTGCTGCTGGCCGACGCCTGGATGGGCCGCTGGTCGTGGTCGGGGATGGAGGCCAGCTGGGCCGCCGCGGCCGTGGTGCTCGGGCTCCTGTTGCGGGAGCAGGGCAAGGGACTCGAGGGGGCGATCCTGCTGGTCGTCGTCGGCGTGCAACTGCGGCCCGAGCTCGGTCTATTCGGGGTGCTGCTCGGTGTCGAGGCGTGCTGGAGGATGAGCTCCGCGCCCCCCACCGACGGGCGTCTCCGACGGATCCGGCAGGCCGCTGCCCCGATGGCGGTGGGCGTGGTCCTGGTGATCGGCTGGGGATTCGCCGCGCTGCATTGGTTCGGCCAGGTCGAGCCCCAATCGGCGGCGATCAAAGCCGGCGTGTTGAGCCCGCCCGCAGCGGCGGTCCAGGCGCTCAAGGTGATCGCCGTCGGGCAAGGGGTGGCGCTGGCGTTGCTGCTGGTTCGCGGCGCCGAGACGATGCGTCGGGCCTGGGTCGCGCTGGCCTGGTTGGGGCTGCTGACGGCCTTCTACGTGGTCCAGGGCTACGAGCCGTTGTCGCGCTACCTCCTCCTGGGGCTCGTCGGCGTCCCGGCGTACGCGGCCGCGGGTGTGGACCGGCGGTGGGCGCTGCCTGCGATGGCCGGCGCGGTGATCCTCGGGGGAGCGGTCACCATGACGGTGACGGTGCCCACCAGCAGCGGCGACATGGTGCGTTTCTACCGGGACGTCGGGGACGAGGTGGAGCCCGGCTCGCGGCTTGCCACCTGGGAGATCGGGGCTCTGGGGTACTACGCGGAGCTCGACCTCGTCGACCTCGCGGGCCTGGTGCTCGAGGACGACCACCGGGCGCTGCAGGCCCGCCCCCGCGCGCTGCTCCGCGCCACCCGACCCCGGTACAGCCTGACGCGGTACGAGATGGAGGGATTGCAGTATCGAGAGGTCCTCGCCCGGGACGTGCGCGCGACCCGCGCGGTCGACGGAGCGAGCACCTCGCGGGTGGTCCTGTGGGAACTGGATTGGGTCGGTGGGGCCCCTTGACAGGGTGGGCCCGTCTGCGACGCTTCCGCGTCACTTTCGGAGAGTTCATGCCCATGCGTCCCCTGTTGATCGCCCTTTCGCTGTCCCTCGCGTTGTCGGCGTGCCCCGAGCCCGAGCCTGAGCCGGAGCCGGAGCCCGAGCCCGAGACGGTCGTCACGCTGCCCGAGGCGATCCCGAACGAGTGGATGGACGGCCTCAGCGGCACCGTCTCCATCGTGAAGGACTACACCAGCGGTGATCTCGAGGGCACTTCGTGCACCGAGGTGCTGTCGATCTCGGAGATCGTTCCCAACGAGTGTGAGCAGTGCGACCTCGTCTGGGGTCTCTTCATGACCGTGGTCGAGGACTGCCCCGGCGGGGACGACCTGGACGAGGAGGGCGAGTTCGGCGCCGATCTGCGCCAGGTCGCCGGTGAGGCGGTCATGTGGTGGTTCTTCGAGGGCGGCTGGTTCGGTGGCGGCGGCGGCTGGGAGGAGATCGGCACGGCGGCGCTCAGCCGCACGGTCGACGAGGTCGACAGTGAGGACCCCGACAGCATGGTCGGACTGACGATCGACATGGATTACGCCTTCGATGATCCGGGAAATGGCGAGACCTGGAGCAACAACTGGGTCTGGACCGGCGACTGCGCCTGGAACCCCTGCAGCTTCAACGCCTTCTACACCTACGACCTCGCCATCGACTTCGAGGTCGACCAGGCCTGGCTCGACGCCGAACTGGCGGAGGAGTAGGCGCCATGACTGCTGACGTCATCGTTATTGGAGGCGGTATTCACGGCTGCGCCGTCGCGTGGGAGCTCGCCTTGCGCGGTCGGTCCGTGACCGTGTTGGAGCGCTCGGTGCCCGGGGCGGAGGCCTCGTCGGCTGCCGGCGGCATCCTCGGACCCAACCTGGAAGCCGGCCCCGCGCCCACCCCGTTCGACGCCTTCGCCACCTACTCGATGGTGCTGTACCCCGAGTGGGTCGCGCGCCTCGAGGAGCAGTCGGGGGTCTCGGTCGGGTTCGACCGCTGCGGCGGCATGTTGACCACGTTCCGTCCTGATGGCCTTGCCGAGCTCCAGGCTCATGGTGAGCAGATCTCAGGGCGCGGGGTGCCGGCGTATTGGAAGTCGGCGTCGGAACTGCGGGAGCTGGAGCCCGCCCTGGGTGAAGCGCTGGGGGGCATTCACTTCCCCAACGAGGCCCAGATCGAGCCTCGGGCGCTCATGCGGGCTCTGCCCATCGCGGCGCGGCGAGCGGGAGCGGAGTTCGTCACCGACACGGTCCACGGGATCGAGTCCGGTCCCGGGGGGATCGAGGTTCAGTGTGCTGGGGGTGCCCGGACGGCGCCGTCGGTGGTGCTTGCGGCGGGCGCGTGGTCCGCGACCATGCCGGGGGTGGGGCTTCCGGCCGACTCGGTGAAGCCGGCTCGCGGCCAGATGATCAGCCTTCGGCTCCCCGAGCCGCCGTGCCGGGCGATCGTATTCTCGGATCGCGGCTACATCGTTCCTCGGCGGGACGGACGGGTGCTGACCGGGTCCACGCTGGAGTTTGTCGGCTTCCGCAAGGCGGTCACCGCCTCGGGGCTGCGCGAGATGCTCGACCTGGGCATGGAGATCGCGCCGGCGATGGCTGAGGCGGAGCTGATCGAGAGCTGGAGCGGGTTCCGTCCCTACACGGACGACCACCTCCCGATCCTCGGACGGGGGGGCCCCGACGGGCTCTGGTTGAGCACGGGCCACTACCGCAACGGGATCCTGTTGGCGCCGGGAAGCGCGATGGCGCTGGCGGACGAGATCACGGGAGGGGAAGCGGCCGTCGATCTGGCGCCGTTCTCGCCGGAGCGGCTCAGGGCGTCGTAGTCGGAATCGCGGGGATGGGGTCGAAGGCGACGTCGCCCATGACCTCCATCCGGCCCATCAACTCCGTGTCGTGCCCACCGAAGGCGTCGCGAGCCCACTTCAGGGGGGCGATGCGCTCCACCCAGCTGGCTTCGGTGACGGTGCTGGGGCAGCTGGTGGGGTCGCCTCCGAGCATGCCTGCGGCTCCGGCCGCGCCCGCGCCCAGCAGTCCCGCCGCGAGCACCGCGACGCGGGCCATTCGGCGCTTCACCCGGGCGAGGCCCTTGGGGCAGTTCTGGGTGATGACGGTGCCGTCGGCGCGGCGGAAGAGGCGGACGCAGAGGCGCCCGCCTTCGTAGGATTCGAGCAGTTCGACCGCCTCGGCCTCTTCCATGCCGGAGAGGTTGTAGACGTGGAGGCTGCAGTCGCCGCAGAAGCGACGTCGGCCATCGCCCTCCATGGCGTCCCAGGAGGCGCTGCAGGGGCTGGCGATGCGGACATTGCTCAGGTTGGGGCTGGTCATGGTCAACTAGACAGAGCAATGCGTCGGAGGTTCCCCGGCGTCGGAGAGTGATCGATGCGCACCTACCTCGTTCTGCTGGTCCTGGCCGTCTTCCTGGGCTGCGGCTCCATCACCGATCCGGTGGACGACGACGATGATGCGGCGGTCGACGAGCCCGATCCGCTCCGGTACTTCGACCAGACCTCGCAGGACGAGTTGGAGGCGACGATCGAAGATCTCGTCGCGTTCGACACCCGCTACACCTTCTCTGATGGGGACGAGGCGGCCCGTGACTACCTCGTCGATCGGCTGGCGGACTTCGGGTACGTCGCCGAGCTCGATCCGTTCACGGTCAGCGGCGAGCCCTGCAACAACGTCATCGCCAAGAAGCAGGGGACGGTCGAGCCCGACGTGGTGTGGATGTACTCGGCGCACTACGACTCGACCTCGTCCGACCCCGATCTGTTCGCCCCCGGGGCGGACGACAACGCCTCCGGGGTTGCCGCGGTGCTGGAGGCCGCGCGGCTCCTCGCCGACCAGGAATTCCGGTACTCGATCTGGTTCGTGTTCACCGCCGCCGAGGAGCAGGAGAGCCGGGGGTCAGAGCACATCGCCGAGTGGATGGAGGATGAGCCCGCCGAGGTCCGAGGCGTCATCGCGCCCGACATGATCGGCTACTGGCCCCTGGGCGACGACGACCTCATGGACATCCTCGGCGATCCCGAGTCGGAGCACCTCGTCGAAGACATGGCCGCCGTCGCGGACGCCCTCGGGGTGGCCCACAAGGACTACATCAACCACTCGTACTGCTACGGCGACGACCACACCAACTACCAGGAGGGCGGCATGCCCTCGGTCACGCCGATGGACTGCGTCGAGGCCCACAACCTCCCCGGATCGGGCGAGCACACGCCGCACTACCACGCGGTCACGGACACCATCGATACGCTGCACCTGCCGTTCCTGACGAAGGTGGCGGGCGTGACCACCGCGACCCTCGCCGGCTGGGCCGAAGAGCAGCCGTAGGCGCTGACGGCGGTCAGCGGCGGTTTGGGAGATGTGGAGTCTCCGTCGGCGTCGCTGACGGCGGTCAGTGGTGATTTGGGAGATGTGGAGTCTCCGTCGGCGTCGCTGACGGCGGTCAGCGGTCATTTGGGAGATGTGGAGTCTCCGACGGCCGCGCTGACGGCGGTCAGTGGCGGTTTGGGAGATGCGAGGTCTCCGCTGGGGCTGCTGAGGGCCGTCAGCGGTCATTTGGGAGACCCGGTTGTCTCCGACCGACCCTCTGAGGCCCGTCAGCGACCAATCGGGAGTTGTCTCCCGTGCTTCGACTGAGGCCGGTCAGCGCTGGCTTGGGAGACGATCCGTCTCCTCCGGGAGTCCTGAGGGCGGTCAGCGCCTGATTCAGCGTCGCACCGAACGCAGCCGCCGGTCGCCCAGACACAACGCCGCCGCGGCCATCGCCTGAGCCTCCGGCTCGCTCTGAAGAAGCCTCCACACCGAGCCGTTCGTGATCCCCAACGCGTCTGCCAGGTGCTTTCGGTCGGCCCACCCATGGCGCGTCGCGAGGTGCACGAACAGCCTCCGTCCGACTGCGCTCACGCCGACCTCCGCGGCCGGAATCCGCAACGCCGAACCGACCGCCTCCGCCACGTCTCCCAACGATGCGAGCCAGTCGGCGCGGGCCGGCTCCGGCGGCGGCGTGCCCCCCACCGCGACCGACGGATCCGTGGACACGTAGTGGTGGTGCTGCCGGACGAACCCCGGCCCCGACCGCCCCAATACTCTCGCCAGCCGATCCGCATCCACCCAAGGCTCGACCGTCGCCCCGATGACATCCCGGTAGGTCGACCAGACCCAGTCCAACGGATCGTCCGCCAGCCCCGCCCGACACGGATTCAGAACCACGTATCGGACCTGACGAGCGAGCTTCAGTCGGTCCGCGATCGGCGCTGCTAGCGGGATCGGCTCCCACAACCGGAACCGATCCACGGGGCCGAACTTCCGCGTGTGCCACGCCAGGGTGCGTCGAAGCCGCTCCTCCAGACGCGGGGCCGACGGCACGACCAGGTGAAGGTGGCCCGGCATCAGGACCCCCGCGAGGGCCTCAGGGAACCGATCTCGCAGTCTCCTCCAGAGCCATCGAGCCGAGGCGGTCTCCAGGACGCGACTCCCCTTGGGAATCGTCCACGCGACCAGATGCACGGCCCTCACGCGGGCATCTCCCCGCTGATGAGCACCGGCACGTCCCCTTCGATCGTCTCCATCGCCCAGAAGGCCCGCCGCTCGGCGCGCCCGTCCTTGGCACCGTCGATGTAGCCGATGCGTCCGTCGTTGGCTGCCCGCGCGACGCCGCTGGGGAAGCGCCGGTTCCGGGTCCAGCCCAGGTCTCGCGCCATCCCCAGGAGGTACCGGCGCCGGCGGAGATGCATGTCGGCGGGCACCACCAGCACGTCCTTGGGAGGCCGCACCGCCGCCCGCACGTCGCGCAGCTCGTCCGTCACCCGGTCCAGGTCGAAGGCGAGGCGGAGGCGACGGCCGGCGAGGGCGTCCGACGCACGACGGTGGTTCTCGAACTCCCGCTCCAGGCGGGCGTAATCAGCCGCGTCTGCCTCGGCATCGGTCTTGGCGTCCAGGAACTCGTCCGACAGGCGCGGGTGTTCCATGTTCGCGTGCATGCCGACCGGCAGCAGCGCCAGCGCCGCCGCCACCTCGACCGCCCCCGCGACGATCGCGAGCGGGCTTGCTTCGGCCGGCATGGGGCCCGCTGCGAGCCACAGGTGCAGCAGCCCGAGCATGCCGATCGCGGGTCCCGCGACCACCAGCGCGGGGAGGCGTTCGGTCTGGATGCTCAGCGCGATCACCGCGGCCGCGAGTACGCACAGACAGGCTTCGAGGCTGCGTGGATCCAGCGCGAGCGGGCTGTAGGCCAAGTCGATGCTGACCACCCCCGTGCCCGTGATGATGAAGAGCAACGAAGCGAGGGAGATGAAGTTGGCTATGGTTTCGGTCCTTTCGTGGAGGCTGCTGCTCCGAGGACGAAAAAAACCGCGACCCAGTCTCAATAAAGTTCGAGAAAGTTCCTCACCTGCTGCTCCGTCAAGCGTTTGGCTTCTGAGCGAAGCGCCTCCAGGGGAGCCTCCAGCCCGGGGACGACAAGCTCCGGTGCGACGTCAGCCCACGGCTCCAGCACTGATCGGCGGCTCGCGATGCCCGGGTGCGGAAGGGTCAGCCCGTCGGCGTCCATCCGGGCCCCGCCGACGACGAGTACGTCCAGATCGATGAGCCGCGGGCCGTTCTTGATCTCCCGTTGACGCCCCATCGACCGCTCCACCTCGAGGCAGAGGTGGAGCAGCGCCATCGGGCTGGCGGCCCAGTCAAGCCGCACGACCTGGTTCAGGAACCAGGGCTGCTCGGTGATTCCCCAGGGCGACGTCTCGTAGACCGGTGAGGCTTCGGCAACGCCGAGGCCGAGCCTGTCGATCGCCGCTCGCAGGTTCGCCGCGCGATCGCCCAGGTTGCTCCCGAGACCGATCCAGGCCTCGTCCGGCGCCGGGTGCCTCAGTCCTCGTCTCCTTCGCCGCCGGTCTTGTCTTCCAGCTTGCGGTAGATCGTCCGGGCCGCGATCCCGAGCAGGCGCGCAGCCAGCTTCTTGTCGCCGCCGGTGTAGCGAAGCGTCTCCCGGATCGCGAGATCCTCCATCTCCCGCAGCGGCGTGCCGATGGCGAACACCAGCTTGCGAGCGTTCCCGCTCCCTTCCGGCTGCATGTGGCCGGGAAGGTCCGCGACCCCGATGTGGTCGCCCTTGCAGAGCACGACTGCGCGCTCGACGGTGTTCTCCAGCTCGCGCACGTTCCCCGGCCATCGGTAGGCCTGGAGCGCCTCGAGGGCGTCGTCCGTGATCCCCCGCACCCCCTTGCGGTTCTTCTCCGCGTAGACCCGGAGGAAGTGGGCCGCCAGCAGAGGCACGTCGTCGTACCGGTCGCGCAGGGGAGGCACCCGCAGGGGGATGACGTTCAGCCGGTAGTACAGGTCCTCGCGGAACTTGCGCTCCGCCACCATGCGCTCGAGATCGCGGTTCGTGGCGGCCACGAGGCGCACGTCCACCGCCACCGTCTTCGTGCCGCCGACGCGCTCGAACTCGCCCTCCTGCAGCACCCGCAGGAGCTTGACCTGCATCGCCAGCGACATCTCGCCGACCTCGTCGAGGAACAGCGTGCCGCCGTCGGCGAGCTCGAAGCGACCCGGCTTGCGCCCCGCCGCCCCCGTGAACGCGCCCTTCTCGTAGCCGAACAGCTCGGACTCGAAGAGGTTCTCCGGGATCGCCGCGCAGTTGACCCGGATCAGCGGCCCCTTGCTGCGATCGGACAGGTTGTGGATGGCCCGCGCGAGCAGCTCCTTGCCCGTGCCCGACTCGCCCATCACGAGCACCGTCGCTTCGCTGGGGGCGACCTGCTTCAGCGTCTCCAGCACCGACCGGAACGCCTCGCTGCGCCCCACCGTCGTGCCCAACGGGCCGGTGGCGTTTCGCTGGGCTTCCACCTGCTGCCGGAGTTGGCGGTTCTCCGCGACGAGCTGCGCCTTCTCCTCCGCCTTGCGCACCGAACGTAGGACGTCGTGCCGGTTCAGCGGCTTGGTGATGAAGTCGTAGGCCCCCTCCCGCATCGCTTCGACCGCGATCTCGACCGTGCCGTAGGCCGTCATCAAGATGACCTCGGTGGTAGGGGTGACGGTCCGCACCGCCTTGAGCAGCTCCAGTCCGTCCATGCCCGGCATCTTCAGATCCGTCAGGACCAGCTCGGGTTGGTCCGCGCGCAGCACGTCCAACGCCTGGGGCCCGCTGGAGGCGGTCGACACCGCGTAGCCCGCCTTGCCGAGCAGGCGGTCTAGGACCTTCAGGTTGGACTCTTCGTCGTCGACGACGAGGATGCGGGTGCTCATGGTTCCTTGCTGCGGGGGAGCCAGATGGAGAACGTCGTCCCCTCCCCGAGGCTACTTGTACACGCGATGCGGCCCCCGTGTTCCGCGATGACCTGATGCGTGATGGGGAGCCCGAGCCCAGATCCGGTCTCCTTCGTGGAGAAGAACGGATCGAAGATGCGGGCGACGTTGTCCGCCTCCATGCCGGGGCCGTCGTCGGCCACATCCAGCCGCACTTCGGTGGGCAGCGCCGAGGCCGAGACGGTCAGGGTTCCCCCGCCTCCCTCCGCGAGCGCCTCGCTGGCGTTGCGGACGATGTTCAGCAGCGCCTGGCGCAGCTGGGAGGAGTCGACCATCACCTCGGGCAGGTCTTCGGGCAGCTCCAGCGTCACCGTCACCCCCTTCTGCTCCAGCTCCTCCTGTTGGAAGCGGACCAGCTCGCCCACGAGCACGCCCAGCGGATAGGGGTCCAATCGAAGGGGGGGAAGCCGGCCCAACGACAGGTAGGCCTCGGTGACTTCGGTGAGCCGGCGCACCTCGTTCTTGATCGCCGCGACGGTCTCCGCGGCTTCGTCCGCGCTCCCGCTGCGCACGTCCTCGGCGAGCATGTCGGCGTTCAGCCCCAGGGCGTTCAGGGGGTTGCGGACCTCGTGGGCGATCTGCGCCGCCATCTGGCCGATCGTCGCCAGCCGCTCCGACCGGATGAGCGCCGTCTGGTGCTCCCGCAGCTCGGTCAGCGCCGCTTCCAGCTCGATGCTTCGTTCCTCGAGGTGGGTCTCGCGTTCTTGAAGCGCCGCCGCCATCGCGTTGAACGCCTGCGCCAGCCGGGCCACCTCGGCGCCGGAGCGGACCGTCACCCGCTCGTCGAGGTTGCCTTCACGGATGCGCTCAGCGCCGATGATCAGCTGGCGGATCGGCCGCAGCAGGTAGCCGGTGACGATCAGCAGGAGCAGCCCGATCGAGAACACCACCGCCGACAGCGACGTCACCGCGATGCGGGCGTCCCGCTGCGAGCTGTGGGTGTGGGCGGTCACCCGTCGGGTGTTTCGGGCCACCCGGTCCGACAGGTTCTCCAGATTCACCTTGATGCGCTGCTTGTCCTGCAGCATCTCGGGCACGAACGCGGTCGCCGGTTCGCCCGCATCCATCGCCGCGACGAAGTCGTCCAGGAGGATCCCGTACCCCGCGATCTCGGCGCGCACGTCGCGGATCTTCGACTCGATCGCCTCCAGCCCCGTCCGCTCCTCGGGCGACAACTGAACCGCCAACGCCGCCGTCGTGACGTCCAGGGCGTTCTTCATCTGGCCGTCCTTGAGGCGGACGAGGTTCTGCTCCGTCTCCCGTCGGGCGTAGAGCGTGTCGATGAGGGTGTCCCGCTCCAGACCGGGCCCCAGGGGGATCGCCTCGGCGCGTCCGAGGGCCTGGGCCAGGGGGAGGTAGCCGTCCGCCAGCATGGCCACGCTGAGGTGGGCCTCGCGCATCTCGACGAGGACCTTGGTCAACACGCCCGCGAAGGTGACGAGGAGCACGACGTACCCGAGCAGCACGGTCACCCGGAGCGAGATCCGGGACCGCTTGCTCGGCCCCGTGGGGAGGATCTCGGGCCCCCGTCGGGAGCGAACCTGCGGCGCTTCGGTCACGCGCGGAGGTTACCGTCCCGGCTCGCGCGGGGTCGGGCGTGGCGCTACAGTCCGGCGCCATGGCCGGCCTCGGATCCATCCCCGCCCCGCTGAAGCGGCGACTCAAGCTCCGCCTCGCGGGCACCGACGTGGACGCCCTCGTCACCCGCCGGGACCGCCGCCGCCTGCGCTGGTTGGCCTCGGAAGCCGACGACCCGGGGCTGCGCTTCCGAGCCCTCCGCAGCGTCGCCGAGATCCTCGACCCCGACGCCGACCGCCTCTTCTTTGCCCTCATCGACGCCGAGGCCGGGAGCGTGCCCCCCGCCGAGGTGCGGATCGCCGCCGAAGGCCTCGGCCGCCTGATCCACGGCGACGCCGACGAACACCTCCGCCGCCTCCTTGCGGACAACCGCCCCGCCGCCGTGCAGTTGGCCGCGGCGCGCGCGTTGGCGACCCTCGGACGAGACAAGGACTGGGCCGCAGTCCGCGCCTGGGCCGTGCGCTGCTCGACCGAGACGCCGCTGTTCCCCGACTTGCGGGACTGCCCCCGACCGACCGTCGACGAGCCCGCCGGCGTCCGCGAGGTTGTGCTCGTCATGGAGACCCTGTACGCCGACAAGGACGCGCGCTGGTGGTCGAGCAAGGCGGCTCGGTGGCTTGCCTCGGAGGACGGGCGGCCGCGCATGGCGAGCAACCGCGGGGCCGACAAGATCGTTGCCCAGGCCCACCGCGAAGCCCTCAACCGTCGCGAACTCGACGACGCCGAGTTCCGCCGCGTCGCCCTGCACCTGGGCTCCCTGGCGCGGGAGCGCGATCAGCAGTTGCTGGTCGATCTGGTCCGCGCCCAGTCCGATGCCGGCCGCCGCCGGGCGGTCATCCAGGCCATCGGCCTTCGGGGCGATCCCCGCTCCGTGCCCCTCTTGAACGCCTGGTGCGCCGAAGTCCCCGACGGCGACACCGAGGCCGCCCTGGACCTGGCCCGCGCGGTCGGGCGGCTCGGATGGGCCGATGGGGTCTCTGCGCTCATCGCGCTGCGAGGCCGCTTCGCCGACCCCGAGGTCCGCCTCGGCATCGCCTGGGCGGTCGGCGAGTGCGGCGGCGAGGAGGCAGTCCGCTTCCTCATCGAGCTGGTTCGTTCGCGCACCGAAGAGCTGTCCGAGGACGAGCTGGCCTGGATCGCGCGCGCCCTGAAGCGTTGCGGAGTCATCGGGCGGGAGGCGATTCGCGGTTCGGTGGCGATCGCTCGCGCCGGCGGGGGCGAGCGGGACCGGGTCCGGCGCCTCGCGGAGCTCGCCGGAATCCACTGACCGGTCAGAGCACGAGCTTGTCCACGGCGGCGCCGACCGCGTCGATCGCCTTGAGTTCCGTCCCGAGCGCGGCGTTCGAGATCGCCGGATCCAACAGCTTCTCCTTGGCGCGTTTGAGCGCCTCCTGCGTCTCGGGGATGTGCGGCGCCAGCTCGATCACGCGCTCGTAGCAGACGCGAGCGACGCCCCAGTTGCTCTTGTACGCCTCCATGTCGCCCTGCTTGAGCATCAGGTCCGCGGCCATGATCAGCTGCGATTCGCCCACCAGCGAACGCCGCACAGAGTCCCGCCCCTTCTTGGTCTTCAGCCTCATGAGCAGCTCGTCGGCGCGGGCCCGAATGCGGTCCAGCAGGTCCTGCAGGCGGGGGTCCATCACGCCGGCGAACTTCGACGCGTTGAACTCGTCCAAGGTCTTCCGATGCCCCTCCTGGACCTCGCTTCCGATGGCGGTCCAGTGGCAGTGCAGCGCCTCGAAGTTCTTGCGGCGTTGGATGTCCTTGAGGGCGACGTACATCTTTCGTTCGGCCCGGTTGCGCTTGCTGTCGGAGCCTTCGTCGGTGCGCAGGCGAACGAACCCCATCGCCTTCAGCACCCAGACGAACCGGAGCAGGTCCTTCTCGGTCAGGCCGCCGTGGACGAGCAGCTCCTTCATCGTCCAGCCGCCGGGCAGGAGCTCCCGGGCGAGGCTTCGCTCGGCTCCCTCCAGCGGCAGCTGCTCCAGAAGGTCGGCCCGCTCGGGCGCGAGGGAGACGTGCTTGTCGAGGTGCGGCTCCGTGGTCTTGGTGATCTCGTCGTCCGTCATCCGGGCCATGTTCGCGCGCTCGGCGCTCAGGATGAGGGGGAGCACGTCGATCGGCTCCCACGTGAAGAGCTCGCGCACCGGCGTCCACGGGTGGTACGTCCAGCGGCCGAAGTTGGCCGTCAGCAGGTTGCGGGTGATCGCCGCGGCCCGTCGCCGCAGCGCCTCGTGGAGCTCGCGCTCGGTGATGACCCCTCGTTTGACGAGGTAGTCGCCGGGAGCGACGCCGCTGATCTTCGACCCCACCAACGCCTCGGTCCACTGCCCCGCGCTGACATCACACTCCTTGAGGATGGCGTCGCTGAGGTACTCGCCGGGGTGCGCGTGATCGACCAGGTAGTGGGTCGGCCGTCCGTCCACGAGGTAGCACCAGCGGTTCTCGCGGAAGGCGTGGATGACGATCACGCCGGTGGCGCGTTCGATGAAGAGGTCCAGGAGTACGTCCCGCCAGCTCTCGTGGCCGAAGTCCCCCTTCGAGGCCACCTCAGGCAGGACCGCCTCGGTGTCGGGGCTGACGGGCCCGGTCAGCGACGAGGCCGACCGCGCGTCCATGTCGACCGACTCGCCCGTCTTGGACACCCGCGACAGCGTGGGGCTGCTGGGGGGGGCCTTGTGGAAGCTGCCGCTGCTGAGCGGCTTGCGGTTGGCGGTGGATGAGCCCGACTGCCGCATGGGGCGGGCCCCTCGGCGCTGGCGCCCGGGCCGGGCCCCGGCGGGTTTGGGGGACTCGATCGTGGGCGGGGGCCGAGGCTTGGGCGCCGGCGGCGGCGGAATCGGCTTCGGTGTCGACGGGATGGTGGGCGGAGGCCGGGGCTTCGGCGGCTCGGCCGCGATGGGGACCGGCTCGGGGGCCGCGATGGGAACCGGCTCGGGGGCCTTGATGGTCTCCGCGGGGGCCTCGCGCGCCGGCCCCGTGACGGTCTCGGGGCTCGGCTCGGGTGCCCTCACGGCGGGTATCGCCCCGAAGGCCGGCGGCGGCGCGGCCTCTTCGATGCCGTGGGAGACGAGCGCGACGCGGGCGGTGATCTCGAGGTCGTCCAGCTGCATCACCGACATCGCCGACGACGGTTGGACCACGGTGCCGGTCAGGTAGATCTCGTCGCCGCCCCATCCAGGTCGGATCTGTACCGCGAGCCGTTCGCCCTTTTCCGGGACCGGGAGGATCCGCGTCACCAGGGCGCCATGCTTGAGGTACAGCCGCCAGATCTTCTGGAGCTCGGAGATGTCGTCGTAGACGACCTGGACCACCCTCACGCTGACCATACGAGCCACCTTACTCCAGGAAGCTACACTGCAACTATTGTCCGACACACCCGATCGCGGTGGCTCTGACGGCCCGACCTTCGGGCGGTACCGGCTGCTCAGTTTGCTCGGCAAAGGCGGCACCGCGCGCGTCTACCGGGCCCTCCGTCCGGGGCCGATGGGGTTCGGCAAGGAGGTCGCGCTCAAGATCATCGAGCCGGACGCGTCGCTCGGCGACGAACCGATGGTGTCGCTGGCCAACGAGGCGCGGCTGGGTTGCCTGCTGCAGCACCCCAACATCGTCACGATCGACGAGTTCGACACGGTCGACGGCGCCTTCTACATCGCCATGGAGTACATCGACGGGTGGCCGCTGGAGCGGCTGATCCGCACCCAACGGCTGAAGCGGAACACGCCCATGCCGCTGGTCGTCGTCGTGCACATCCTCATCGCGATCTGCGACGCCCTAGACTACGCGCACAACATAACGGGCCGCGACGGCGGAGCGGTCGGCATCGTGCACCGGGATCTGAAACCGGCGAACGTCATGATCAGCCGTCGGGGCGAAGTGAAGGTCGCCGACTTCGGCACTGCCAAGGCGGCCACCAACATCAAGGAGACGCAGCAGGGCTACACCCGGGGCACGCCCGCGTACATGTCGCCCGAGCAGGTGGCGGGCAAGGCGATCGACGCCCGGTCGGACGTGTTCTCCTTCGGCGCGCTCATGTACGAGTTCGTCACCGGAGAGATGGCGTTCTTCGGAGAGAACATCATCACCGTGATGAAGCAGGTGATGGAGGGGGACGTCCGGGAGGCGAGGGATCGGATCGGCGAGGTCGCCCCCGCGCTCGAGCCGGTGTTCAAGCGGTGCATGCAGCGCGACCCGATGGCTCGGTACCAGTCCGCCTCCACCATCGCTGCCGAGCTTCGGCGCATGCTGCCGCACCTCCCCGCCCGCCCGACGGTGCAGGAGTGGGTCACCGATCTGGTGCCCGAGCTTCCGGTCACCCAGACGGGCGAGTTCGGCTGGGATCCGATCGTGGCGACCCGCTCGGCGATGCCGTCGCCGCCGCCGCCGGGGCCGACCCGGCCCATGGGCTCGATGCGTCCCGGCCCGGGCGAACAGCTCGAAAAGCCGACCGAGTTCGACCTCGCCACGGAATCGCTCCCGAAGCCGATCGCGGCCGAGCTGGCGCACGCGGAGTCCGACTTCTTTCTGTCTCAGCTGACCCCCGATCACGAGATCCGGGCCCAACCCCTGATCGAGCCGGCCGGCCGAGATGAGCCGTCGCCCTTTGCGGAGATGGAGCCGCTTCCTCCGCCGCCGAAGCCGCCTCCGACCCGTCCGCCCGCCAGCCGGCCCCAGCCGCCTCCGGCGCGGGCCGAGCCGCCTCGACGGAGCAAGCCGGAGCGTCGCCCCCCGCCGCCGACCCCGCCGCCGACCTCGCGGCCCAAGGAGGTCGTCGCCAAGCCCAAGCGCGACGCTTTCCGGGTCCTCGGCGTCGCCGCCATCCGGCTGGCCGTGATCTACGCGGCGGTTCTGTTCCTCGGGCCCGGGATTCCGGGCGAGACAGGAGTGTGGCTGGGGAGCTTCCGCGACTGGCAGGTGGGACTCGCGACCGGAGCCCCGACCGCGCCGCCCTGGGCCTCAGCAGCCTCCGCCACCGTGGGGGACAGCTCCTTCGTCGGGATCGACGGAGCCAAGATTCGACTGGGCAAAGGCAACATGCGGAGCCCGCCGCTGGAGGTTCCGGCCTTCGAGATCATGGCTCGCGAGGTCACCGTCGACGAATACCGAACCGCCTGCCCGCGGCAGTGGTGGCAGGTGTCGTGCCCCGATTGGGGCGGTCCGGCGGACGGCCAGACCGGGAGCCATCCGGCCGTCCGGGTGACGTGGGAGCTGGCCGGCGGCTGGTGCGCGGCTCAGGGCTGGCGGCTTCCTGCCGAGGCCGAGTGGGCGTTGGCGGCCCGCGGTCCTCGGGGACGCACCTACCCGTGGGGCAACAAGTTCGTCGCCGGCAGCGCCAACTACGAACACAACGTGCTCGACGAGGTCGCCGATGACGGCCACGAACGCACCGCGCCGGTGGGATCGTTCCGCAAGGGCGCGACGCCCGAAGGGGTGCACGACCTCTCCGGCAACGTGTCGGAGTGGACCGCGGACTGCTGGCTGGAGGACCTGCGCAGCAAAGAAGGTTGGGAGGCCCACGCGGCCGGCGACTGCTCGACGCGAACGGCGCGCGGAGGAAGCTGGCGCGACGGTCTGGATCAGCAGACGGCGCTGCGTCGGAGTCAGGCGCGGCCCGGCCTTCCCAGCGAGAAGATCGGCTTCCGCTGTGTCAGGGATCAGGCGTCAGGTGACAGGGATCAGGCGGGCTCCCCCTGAGGCCTGAGGCCTAGCAAAGCGGTGCCTTGCCCCCGCGGTCCTTGCTGAAGTCGAGGCGCATCCGGCGCTCGTTCCACAGCTTGAGCATCTCGTAGACCGTCTTGACGATGACCGTCGGCTTGCCGCCCTTGGCCACGCCGCCCTGACGCGGTCGGTACACCGACGGCACCTCGGCGACGACCTTGCCGCGGTCGCGGGCGCGCACGAGGATCTCCTCCAGGAAGAAGACCCCCCGGCTCTGCGGCTGCAGCTCCTCGAAGATGTCGGTGCGCCACAGGTGGACCCAGTTCACGTCCTGGAACTGGTGGTCGAAGAGCGTGTTGCAGAGCGTCAGGAACACGAACGAGCTGGCCTTGCGGTACAGCGTGTAGTCGTCCCGGCTGAGTCGGTGGCCGATGACGATGTCGGCGCCCTCTTCGGCCCGCGCGACGTACATCGGGATCTCGCCGTGGTCGAACTGGCCGTCGGCGGGCACGTAGATGACGAACTCTCCGCGCCCGTGTTGCACGCCGGTCCAGATCGCCTGCCCGGACCCCATGTTGTGCCGGTGCTCGACCAGGTGTACGCCCGGGTTCTTGCGGTTGTAGTCGTTGGTGATCGCCGCGCTGCGGTCGCTGGAGCCGTCGTCGACGACGATGACCTCCCAGGTGAAGTCGGCTTCGGCGAGCACCCCCACCAGCTCGTCCAACGTCGGCTCGAGCGTCGTCTCCTCGTTGAAGCACGGCACCACGACCGTGACCTTCGGAGGATGCTCGCCGCTCATCGGGGTTTGCTCACGACGCAGGGTCCGAGCACGAGGCGATCCAGGCCGGTGGTCGCCCAGCAGCGGATCGCGTCGTCGGGGGTTAGGACCATCGGCTCGCCGCGCACGTTGAAGGACGTGTTGAGCACGCAGGGCACCCCGGTGATCTCGCCGAAGCGGGTGATCAGGGCGTGGTACGCGGCGTTGCCCTCCCGCGTGACGGTCTGAAGGCGGGCGGTGCCGTCGATGTGCGTCACGCCGCCCAGGTTCGCCTTCGCTTCGGGCCGCACGGGGTGGACCTTCTGCATGAACGGGACCGAGGTCCCGGGGGGGATCTCGAACAGCGAGTCGGCCCCCTCCGCGGTCGCGCTGGGGGCGAACGGGCGGAAGCCTTCGCGGAACTTCACTCGTGAGTTCAGGACGTCCTTGTTCTCCTCCTTGCGGGGGTCGGCGAGGATCGAGCGGTTGCCCAGGGCCCGGGCGCCCAACTCGGCGCGTCCCTGGAACCAGCCCACGAGCTCCCCGCGGGCCAGCGCCTCGGCCGTGTCGACGGCGACGTCGTCGGGCTCGGTCCAGGTCCAGCCGCCCTTGCGGAGGGCGGCCCGGCAGGCGTCGTTGTCGAAGGACGGGCCCCAGGTGTCGGCCAGCCACTCGGTCCGGTTCCCGCCCCCGTGGGCGATGTGCCAGGACCACAGCGCGGCCCCGGCGGAGGTGCCGCCGTCGCCGGCGCTGGGCTGGACCCAGATCTGGTCGAACGGTGATTCGCGCTCCAGCCGCCCGTTGGCGCACGAGTTCATCGCCACGCCGCCGGCCATCACCAGGTTGGCCTTGCCCGTCAGCTCATGCGTGCGCGCCGCGAGCGCCAGCAACGCTTCCTCCATCACCGCCTGGGCGGCGAAGGCGACGGCGCGCTGCCGCTCGTCGTGCTCCGAGGTGCCGGACGGGGCCGCGGGGCCGAAGGCGGCGACGAACTTGTCGGTCACCCGGCGCGAGGTGTCGAGGTAGTACTCGAACCAGCTGAGGTCGATGTCGAAGGGGGTGTCGGGGTGCTTCCCGAGCCCGACGATCTCCCGGAACGCGGGCACGAAGCGATCGTCGCCGTAGGGGGCCAGCCCCATGACCTTGCCCTCGCCCGAGTTGGTGCGGAAGCCCAGGTAGCCGGTGATCGCCGCGTAGAAGGCGCCGAGGCTCTGGGGGAACGCCATCGACTCGCACGGGTGGTAGCCGTCGGCGTCGCACCACCCGATCGTCGCGCTGGCCCGTTCGCCGTACCCGTCGACCGTCAGCACCGCCGCTTCCTCGAACGGCGAGGGGAAGAAGGCGGCGGCGACGTGGCACAGGTGGTGGGTGACGTACCGCACCGTCAACGGGGTGCTGCGCCCTTCCACGTGGAACGTCTGGGTCGTCTGATCGGAGCGGATCCCGCCGAGCGCGCCCTGCATGCCGCCGAGCAGCCACGCCGGCACCATGTGCAGGTAGTCGCCGTGGTGGGAGTAGCGCCACGCCCGCCCGGGGTGGGCGAAGTCCAGCTGCAGCGCGGGGTTCCAGAAGAAGGCGACCTCGTCGATCTCAGCGAGGCTCGTGTTGCCCTCGGCGAGGCACCACGCGATGGCGCGCGCCGGCCACGAGCGGTCGTGCTTGATCCGGGTGAAGCGCTCTTCCAGGGCGGCTCCGACGACCCGTCCGTCGCGCAGCAGGCACGCGGCCGTGTCGACCCCGAAGCTGATCCCCAGAATGTCCACGGTCAGGCGCGCAGACCGCCGTCGACGCCCGCTTCGAGCGCCTTGTCGAAGGCCGACCCCGCCCCTTCGGTCTGGCTCGGCCCAAGGTCGCCGTCGTCGCGGCGGATGTCCTTGAGCTTCTCCACCTGGTCCTCGACCGCGAGCCCGTCGTGGTGCATCGCCCGGGCGATCGTGTCGATCATCTCGGGGTGCTTCTCGGCGCAGTACTGCTCGCTGTCCTTCTCCCGGGTGTCGCCCACGGCGACGCCGTAGAAGAGCCGCCCGTAGACGTCGGCGGGCACCCCGAAGGCGCACGTCGCCTGGGTGTCGAAGAGGATGAACTGCTTCTTGAGCTTGGCCTTGTCGGCGATGCCCAGCTCGCTGAGCCGGAGGTCCGACTCGGACTCCTCGTAGATCGGCGAGAAGTGATGGATGCCGTACTTCTGCGAGTAGAAGCGGCGGTTGCGGCGGATCACCGTCTCCATCTGCTCGGGGATGGTGTTCTGCGCGCGGATCGAACCGTCGGCGATGTACGGGACCTCGTTCTTGAGGCACCAGTAGATCGCGAAGGCGTGCATCGAGAGCCGGCAGCCGAGGCAGACCAGCGACGCCATGTTGAAGCCGTACTCCTTGAGGTCGCCGCCGACGTCGCGCCCCAGGATCTCCTTGATGAAGTGGCGGATGTCGATGATCTGGTGCTCGACCCGATCCGCTCCGTACTTCTTCTGCAGCTTCTTGGCGTGGATGCGCGTGTTCTTGAGGAAGAAGAGGTAGCCCGGGTCGAAGGTCAGCAGCGTGACCTTCTCGAACTCCTCCAGCATCTGGGCGGCCGCGAGGGTGGAGTCGGTCCCCCCCGAGAACAGCACCGCGGCGTGGCTCTTGTTGCTCATGCGTTCAACTCCGACAGGACTGCCTTGACGGCGTCGACGGTGGCGTCCACTTCGTCCGACCGCATCCCGGGGAACATCGGGAGGGAGACGACGCGGGTGACCAGTCGCTCCGTAACAGGGAGCGGCCGGTCGGAAGGGTAGGGGGCCATGTGGTGGCAGGCGACGGGGTAGTGCTGGCCGACGCCGATGCCGCGGGCCTTGAGCCCGGCGACGAACGCGGCCCGGATCGAGGCGCCCACCTCGACCACGAACAGGTGGTAGACGTGGCCGGCGCCGTCAGGGGGCACGGTCAGCCCCGACACGTTCGCCAGACCTTCCCGGTAGCCCGCCGCGACCTGCTGCCGCTGGGCGTTCCAGGTGCGCAGATGGCGCAGCTTGATGCGCAGGACCGCGGCCTGGATCTCGTCGAACCGCGAGTTGATCCCGACTTCGCCGACTTCGTGCTTGCCCGCCCGCCCGTGGTTGCGGAGGCCGCGGATGCGGTCGGCGAGCGCTTCGTCGTTGGTCAGCACGAGGCCGCCGTCGCCGAGGGCGCCCAGGTTCTTGGCCGGGTAGAAGCTGTAGCAGGTCAGCCGGGTCTCGGACGCGACGCCCGGGGAGCCGTGGCACTGAGCGGCGTCGATGATGAGGTCGACGTCGTCGCGGCCGGCGTCCGCGAGGGCTGCGCGGATCCCCTCCAGGTCGGAGCGGCGGCCGTACAGGTGGATGGGGATGATCGCCTTGAGGGCGGCCGCGCCGGGCTCGTCCAACAGGTTCCGCAGGTCCCTGGGATCCATGCCCCGGGTGGTCGGGTCGGGGTCCACGAACAGGACCTTGGCGCCGGTGCGGGCGATGGACTCGGCCGTCGCCATGAAGCTGTTGGAGAGCGTCGCGACGGCGTCGCCGGGGCCGATGTCGAGGGAGCGCAGCGCCAGGTAGAGCGCGTCCGAGCCGGAGCCGCAGCAAACGCCGTACTGGGCGCCCTCGTGCTCCGCCATTTCCGCTTCCAGAGCCGCGGTCTCGGGGCCCAGATGGAAGCGGCCGCTGGATAGGACGGACTTCCAGGCCGCATCGAAGTCCGCGGACAGCGGCTCGTGCATGCGCAGGAGATCAACAAAGGGAACGGAGGTGCTCACTGGGCCAGCGATCGTAGCCGGTCCGTCGCACCCTCGCTTGGGGGGCTAGACTCCGCCCTTCTTGAAGCCTCCGTCCCTCGTCGCCGACGCCACGTTCAATACGGCGTCGTTCGCTGTCCGCACCGTCGGAACACTCGTGTCGCTGGCCTGGGTCGCGAAGGCCCTGGGCCCCGAGCTTCAGGGCCGGTTCGGCTACGTGCACTGGATCGCCATCATCCTGGGCCAGGTCGCCGTCTGGGGGCTGGGCATCGCGATGACCCGGTTCGTCGCCCGTGAGGTCGGGGGAGGACGCCCGGGGCAGGCGCGGGCAGCCGTGCGGACCGCCTGGATCTGGCTGCGCGCGACGCTGGTGGCGCTGCTGGTCCTGGGCCTCCCCGCCGCCCTCATCTTCGGCGCGGAACTGCGGCTGGCGCTCGTGATCTCCATCCCCTACGCCGCCGCGATCGCGGGGTGCGCGTTCGTGATCGGCATCTGCCACGGCCTGCGCCGGTTCGACGTCGTCTTCATCGCCGACGCCGTCTACTACGTGCTGCTGCTGATCGGCATCGCCTTCGGCTTGGGCGCGGACGATCCCGTGGTCGGGGTGCTCCTGGCGTTCGCCGGCGCCCGGGTCCTCAACCTCCTCCTGCTGTGGTCTCAGGCCGCCCCCCTGATCACCGCGTTGGGGCCCAAGGGGGCGGTCCCGGCGGGTCCGCTGAAGTGGGAACTGCGCCACTACGCGGTCCAGATGGCGATGCTGACCCTGCTGGGCGCGCTGCTGTGGGAGCGGACCGAGCTGCTCTTCCTCAAGCCGACCGCCTCGTACGAGCAGATCGGCTGGTTCACCGCCGCCGTGGGGCTCTCGATCCTGGTGACCCGCGTTCCCGGGGTGCTGGGCCAGGTGATGCTCCCGCTGGTCGCCGGCATGCACGGAGCGGACGCGCCCAGGGAGGAGATCGGGCTGGCCTTCCGGCGGGGCGCCCGCCTGCTCAGCCTGCTCGTGATCGGGCCCGTGTGCGTCGCCATCGCCTCCGGGCCGGCCATCGTCCAGGTGCTGCTGGCCGACGAATACAAGCCGGCGGGGGACCTGTTCCGGGTCCTGCTCGTGCCCATGGTGCTCTCGGGGGTCGGAGTCATGGGGGCCAAGACCCTGATCGGCGCCGGAGGCCAGCGCTCCCTGGTCTGGCTCACCTCCTGGATGGCGTCGGTGAAGCTGTGGCTCTGCCTCTGGCTGGTGCCCCGCTACGGAGCGATGGGGGCGGCCTGCGCGGTGGCCCTCGCCCAGACGGTCGGCCTCGCGCTCGAGGGAGCGTTGGCTGCCCACCGGTACCCGGCCGCCGCGGCCGCGGAGCCGTCGCGTTGGTTCGAGCAGGCCGGAGTCGGCGCCTGGGCGGCCGCGGGCACCCTCGCGGCGGGCTGGTTGATCGGCGGCGAAGCGCGGGGCACGGACCCCCAGTTGGCGCTGGCGTTCCAGTTCCTCGGCGGTGCGGCCGGCATGGCGGCGGCGGCGATGCTCTACCGCCCGATCCCCGCCGGAGATGCGGAGCTCCTTCGACCCATGCTTCTCCTGCGGCTGGTGCCGCTGCTGGATCGGGTGAGTGAACCGGGGGCGGCCGGGTAGAGAAGCCGTCGGTCCGCCCCCTATGATTCGAGGCGTTGTTGCACGGCTCCGAGCGAGGCCGGATCGGGCCACTGAGCGGCTCTCTCGGAGTTTCAGCTTGGGACAGCGTGCGATTCCGGCATCCGGTGCTCGGTCATGCGATTGAGGATGTTCACACCGATCATCGCTTCCCTTCTCTGCCCTTCTTCGGACCGTGAGCGGAGTCGGGGGCCGACGATCTGTTTGAATCGATACATCCCATTCTCGGCTCGAGCTTGTTGGTGCGCGCCGGACTCCTTGC
>JAAESI010000061.1:0-25000 GCA_024229515.1 Pseudomonadota bacterium
CGGGGCAGGCTCGTGCCAGTCCTCCTGATCGACCGTCTCGTCGAGGTCGTCGGAGGGGCCCAGCTGGGCGAGGTTCGGCCGCTTGCCGGGGGCGGTCGGCTCCTCCTCGGGGTCCGGCTCGGGGCTCGGCTCGGGGCTCGGCTGTAAGCTCTCCCCGCGCGCGAGCGCCTCCTTGATCCTCGGGAGCAGATCTTCGAGGGCCTGGGCCGCTTCGGCGCAGTCTTCGAACCGGGCCGTGGGGTCGGTGTTCCACATCCGAGCAGCGACGGTTCCGAGGCCCGGGGTGTACCGGTCCAACTTCGAGCAGGCGTCGCCCACCTCCGCGCGGGACACCCGACGCATGATCTCGAAGAGGTTCTCGGCGATGAACAGCTGTTCGCCGGTGACCAGCTCGTAAAGCACGGTCGCGGCCGCGAACTGGTCGCACCCTCCGTCCAGCGGCTTGCCCATGACCTGCTCGGGGGCCATGTAGATCGGCGTGCCGCGCACCTGTCCGGCGGCGGTGATGGTGGCGCAGGCGACCTTCGCCTTGGCGATGCCGAAGTCCATCACCTTCACCACGCCGTGGCGCGAGACCATGATGTTTCCGGGCTTCAGGTCCCGGTGGATGATGCCCATCCGCGCGCCGGTCTCGGGCGACGGGAGGTTGTGGGCGTAGGACAGCCCCTTGAGGATCTGCACCTGGATCTCGAGGGCGAGGTCCAGGGGGAGGCCCGTCTCGCCGCGCACCTTGTTCTGGTGCAGCAGCTCCTCGACGGTCTGTCCCTCGATGAATTCCAGCGCCAGGAACATGCGTCCGTCGGCCTCGTTGAACTCGAGCGTCTCGACGATGTTGGGGTGCTGCAGGTAGGAGCCGATCATCGCCTCGCGGGCCATGAGCTGGCTGAACTTGGGGTCCCGCGCGAACTCGGAGCGCACGACCTTGAGCGCGACCTTTCGCTTGAACCCGCCGAAGGTCTGCAGCTCGGCGAGGAACACCGTTGCCATCGCCCCCTGGCCGAGCTCCTTGATGATTTGGTACCGGCCGACCTGGGTCAACTGGTCTGGGGAGGGGGCTTCCGTGGTCACGGCGAGTCGATCCTGCCGCTGAACCTAGTCATCGTCCAGCACCCAGACCTCTTCGTCGTCCTCTTCGGGCGGCGGGGGGCGGCTTGGACGGGGAGCCCGTGCGGGGGCCCGGGGGGCGCGGCGGACGATCTTCTGGGGCTTGTCGTCCTCGTCGCCGTCTTCATCATCGTCGAAATCCCAGTCGGGATCCCACTCGTCGTCATCGTCGTCCTCGACGATCTGCCGAACCGGTGCCTTCTTCTCCTCGATCTCCTCGTAGTCGTCGTCGTCGTCGTCGTCGTCCTCTTCGGGCGCCTTCTGCTCCTCGCCGTCGGCGTCCCAGGGGTTCCAGTCCTCGTCCCAATCGCCTCGCGGGAGCTGCTCTTCCTCTTCCTCTTCCTTTTCGGGCTCGGGCTCCTTCTTGGCCTCGGCGGGTTCGTCGTCGTCGTCGTCGTCGGGCATCTCGCCGAGCTCGTCGGCCTGACGGGCGGCGACCAGCTGATCCAGGTCAGGCTCGCCCGAGCCCTCGCCGAGGTCGGCGAGCCAGTCTCCGGCGCCGTCGTCCTCGGGTTCGGGTTCCGGCTCCGGCTCGGGTGGGGCTTCCGGGGCGGGCTCCGGGGCCTCGAGCCCTTCAGCCGGTTCGTCCACCTCGGGCAAGTGCGTCGGAGACGGCGGGTTCTCCTCGACCGGCGCGTGCTCGGGCGGCACGGCGCTGCTGACCCCGATCACGTCCAGGTCGGGCGCGGGGTCGGCGTGGGCCGCCGGGGGCGAGGTGGTCGGGACTCCACCGCCCAGCGACTCCTCGGTGGCGATGAGGCCGCGCCCACGACGTGCGCGCTTGCGACCGTCGGTGGCGCTGGCGGGCTTGCGCCGCCGGGTGGTCGACAGCGGACGGACCGCCGGTTCGCTGACCTCGACCCGCAATCCGACGGTCGGCTCGGGGGTCGGCGCCTCCTCTTCGGACTCCTCTTCGGGCTCGGGCTCCGGTTCGGGTTCCGGCTCTTCCTCGTCTTCGGGCTCGGGGTCCGGCTCGGGGTCGGGCTTCGCGGCCGCAGCCTTCTTCTTGCGCTTGGCCGCCTTGGCCGCCTTCGCCTCGTGCTCTCGAGCCGCCTGACGTTCCGCCTCGCGCGCCGCCAACTGGTCTTCGGCGGCGCCATCGGCGGCCATCCGTGATGTCTCCGCCGCCGCCTCCGCTTCCTTCGCCGCCTTTTCCGCCTCGTCGGCGGACGCGACCGCTTCGCCGGCCTTCTTCGCCGCGGTCTCGGCGGTCTTGGCAGCGCGTGCGGCCTTGGCGGAACGGCGGGCGCGGGCCGACTCGCGGGCCGCTTCACCGGCGGCCAACGCGGCCTGCTCGGCGGCACTCTGGGCGGCGCCCGAGTTGGGTGCTTCTTCGGCGGCCTCCTCGGCGACCACCGCCGACTCGGTGGCGGCCTCCGACGCGGCCCTCGCTCGCGTCTCGGCGTCGTCGGCGTCCGCCAGCGCCTTCTTGAGAATCGCCTCCTTCTCAGCCAGTTCCTGCGCCAGGGATGCAGACGCTTCCGCCTCCAGCGCCTTCTCTTCGGCGCGCCCGGCAGCCTTGTCCGCGCTCCCCGCGAGCGTTCCCGCGGTCGACGCCGCCTTCGCCCCGCCGGCGGCGCGGGCTGCGGTCTCCGCTTCGGTCGCGGCTCGGGTGACCTGGCGCGAGGCGTCCTTCGCGGCGGCGAGGGTCTTGGCGATCTCGGGGTCTTCGGTTCCCTTCGCGACCGCGGAGGCGGCTTCGACCGCGGCCTCGGCGCGCGTGCGAGCACCGGATGCGCGCTCGGCCGCGTCCTTCGCCGAGGCGCGGGCGTTCTCCAACGCCTCCTTCTCGGCCCGCTCCGCCGCCGCCGCCTTCTGCGCCACGGCGAGGGCGCCGGCGGCCTTCTCGGCCAGCGCCAGAGCTGAAGCGGACGCCTTGGCGGCTCCCTCGCTGGCAACCTTGGCGCCGTCGGAATGTTCCGCGCCCTTGGCCTCCTCGGAGGTCGCACGCGCTTCGTCGGCGAGGATGCGGGCCGCGGCGGCATGCTCTCCGGCCTTCTTGATCGCGGCCTTGCCGGCCTTGGCGCTCATGCCCTCCATGGCTGCGCTGGCTTCGTCGCGATGAGCCTCGGCGGTGGCTGCATGGAGCGCGGCCTCGTCGGCAAAGCGCTCGGCCTCGGCACAAGCAAGGGCCCGGGCGCTGAGTTCGCTCTCGACCGCAGCGCGGGTCTCGGCCTCAGCCTCCGCGGCCTGCCCCGCGGCCTCTTCGCTGCCGGTGGCGAGCGCCTCGACCTGATCGGCCGACTTCTCCGTCGCGCGTGCGCTCGTGGTCTTGCTTCGCTCGAGAATCTGGGACGCCTTGCCGACCGCCTTCTCGGCCGAACCCACGGCCGCGGCGGCGCGTGCGGCGGCGGCCCCGGCGGGGGTGCGCGGGGCGCTCTTGGCGGCCTCCCGGGCGGCGTCGGCGGAGGACCGGGCGAGCGAGGCGGCTGCCTCGACCCGGGCGAAGGCGACGTTCAGCCGCTCGTCCGAGGCCTCCTTGCGGGCCTTCTCCTCGGCCTCTGCCTGTGAGGTGGCGACGACGTCGTCTCGGATCTTGCTCGCCTGGCCGAGCGCTGCTTCAGCTTGCTTGGCCGCATCCTGGGCACGCCCGGCGGCCTCCTCGGCCGGTCCCGGAGTGGTGGCGGCGTGCGCTTCCTCGTGGGCGGCGCGCGCAGCTTCGGCGGCGCGACGGGCGGCGTCCGCTGATGCCTTGGCGCGGGCCCCTCCCTGACGGGCCTTGGGGTCGTCGCAGGTCGACGCGATCTCGCCAGCTTCGAGGGACACGCCGGCGGCGCTCTCCCCCGCGGCCATGGCGCGCGCCCAGGCACCTTCGGCCTTGGCCACGGCGGCGGCGATCGACTTCGCGTCGGCTGCGGCCTGCTCGCTGATGCTCTGGGCCTCGGCGGCCGCGGCGGCACACGCTTCGCCCAGGCGCACCGCCTTGGCAGCTGCCTTGCCCGCCCTCGCGGATGCCTTCTCGGCTTCCGTGGACGTGGACGCTTCCGCCGCCTCCGCGCTTGCCTCCGCCGATTCGCCCGCCTGAATGTTGACCTGGCCGGCGAGCTTGCGGACCTTCTCCACGGCATTGGAGACGGCCTTGGTCTCGATGGTGACCGCGTCCTCGGCCTCGCCGACGTACGCGCTGGCGAGCACCGACGCCTCGGCCGCGTTGGCGGCTGCGTCGGCCGCTTCTTCTTGAGCCGTGCGAAGCGCATTGGCCTCCGCGTTGGCGCGTTCCTCGGCTTCGGCCGCCGCGGCGGTCTTGCCGCGAATCGATGCGTCGGCCGCCTCGTCGGCCGCGGTCCGGGCCGCGTCGCGGGCTTCGGCCGCCTTGGCCGAGGCCTTGTCGGCCGCCTTGCTGGAGTCGGCCTCGCGGGCCGCAGTCGCGGCGGCCGTTGCCTTCTCCACGGCCTTGGCCGCGGCGCGCGCGGAGGAGGCGGCAGCCTTTCGTGCCGTCTTCGTCTCGGTGCCTCCCGCATCGAGCGCTTCGATGTCCGCGTCGAGTCCGGCGAGGGCGGAGTCGGCCTGCTCGAGCGCTTCTTCGGCCTCGCGCACGGCCCGCCCGGCCCGCTCCACCGCGGCCGTCTGGGCCGCCGCCTCGTCTTCGGCAGCCCTCGCCGCGGAGGTCAATTCGCCGAGGCGGGTCTCGGTCCGGTCCGCCGCTGCGTTGGCGTCTTCGGCTGCGTCCTCAGCCGCTTCGGCGGCCTGGACGGCCTCATCGGCGGTCTCGCTCTCGGCTGCTTCCTCCGCAGCCCGGCGGGCCAGGGTCGCGGCCTCGGCGGCGCGGCGTCCGGCGCCTTGAAGCGCGGACAGAAGCTCAGCAACGGTCGAGTCCTTCGCGTCACCCGCGGCGGACTGGCCCTGGAGCACGCTGTCGGCGGCTCGATCCGAGGCGGCGTTGGCGCGCTCGGCGGCCGCGTCGGCCACGGTCCGGGACTTCTTCAGGGCCTCTCGCTCGGCGCGCCGTGCCTCCGCCTTCGCGTCCGCTTCAGCTTCCGCGAGGGCGATGGTGGATTGGCGCGCCGCTTCGGCCGCTTCGGCCGCGGTCTTGGCTTCGGCGGCCGCAGTGGCGGCGGCTTCGGCGGCGGTCTCCGCGGCCGTGGAGTTCGACGAATCGGCGGCGTCGGACGAAGCGTTCGCCGCCTTCTTCCACGCCTCCGTGGCGGATTTGGCGGCCACCGCAGCTTCGTCGGCGGCCGCGCGGCAGGCCGGATCCTCGACGCCGGCGGCGGACTTCTTGGCCCCATCGGCGGTCTTGCCCGCGGCCTTGCTCGCCTTCTCGGCGGCCTTGGCGCTGGTCTCCGCGTCCTTGCGGGCGGCCGACAGCGCCGCCTTCTCCGCTCGTTCCGCGTCGCCGAGCAGCCGACCGGCCTCCTCGGACAACGCGACCGCGTGACCGGCCGCTCCCAGTGCGTCAGCGCATCGATCTCGGGTCGTACCGAGGTGCGCCGAGGCCGCGTCCGGCGACTCGGCCTTCGCCGCCGAAGCTACGAGGGTCGCAGCCTCTTCGAGGGAAGCGTCCGCCTCGCTGCGTGCCTGCGCTGCGAGTTCGGCCAACTCTCGCGCCTTGTCGGGCGCCAGCTCCCCAAGCTCGGCGACGGCGATGAGCCCGGCACCCAGCGCGGCGACCTTCGCCCGCGCTTCGTCCAGGGCCGTCGCGGCGTCTTCGGCGGCAGTTGCGATCGCCGCCTTGCGAGCCTCTTCGGCTTCGAGTCGTGCCTTCTCCTCGGCTTCGAGTCGGGCCTTCTCTTCAGCTTCGAGCCGCGCCTTCTCCTCGGCTTCGAGTCGGGCCTTCTCTTCGGCTTCGAGTCGGGCCTTCTCTTCGGCCTCGAGTCGGGCCTTCTCCTCGGCTTCGGCCTTGGCCTGGGCTTCGGCCGCGGCTCTCTCCTCGGCCTCGAGTCGGGCCTTCTCCTCGGCCTCCGCCGCAGCCTTGGCAGCTTCCTCGGCCTCGAGTCGCGCCTTCTCTTCGGCCTCGGCGGCAGCGGCGGCTTCCTCAGGGGAGGGTGCCTCGTCCTTGGCCTCGATGAGGGAGACCTCGTCGTCCTCCTCGAGTTCCAGTTCGGCCGTCAGCTCGGCGGTCTCGTCGTCCCCGTCGTCGTCGTCGTCGTCGTCGAACATCACCTCGGCGGCGACCTCCGCATCGGCGACGGTGAACTTGCCGGGGTCGAACTCCTGGTCGGCCAGCTGGCCGACCCCCGAGTCGGTCGGCTGCTCGTCGTGGTCATCGTCGTCGCTACCGTGGGGCGACATGTCGGGACCGATCTGGTCCGGGGAGCCGTCGCCCCACAGGTCGTCATCCAGCGAGGTGTCGTCGCTGGGGTCGTCCTCTCCGTCGAAGATCTCGCGCAGCTCCTGGGACGTGGCGACCGCCTCGTCGTCCTCCCAGAGCTCATCGTCCTCGACCAGGTCAGTGGCCTCACCCTGGCCCGCCGTCGCGTGGAGATCGGTGGGGCGGGCCGCGTTCTTGACGAGGTCCCGAGCGACCGCATCGGTCACCACTTCGGGCTCGCGTCGCGCGAACATCGTGTCTTCTCGGGGGCCTCCGTCGGGGCCCATGGAGCCGGACAGTACGGGCTGAGGCCCGGTGGAGAAGAAGTCGTCCTCCAGGGTGCCGCCCCAGGCAGATTCTTCGGGATCCTGGCCCTTCTTCGCCTCGACCGGCGGCATCGGCGGGGGCGTCGGCGGGGTGACCGGGCCGTTCGCCTTCACCGGCGGAGGAGTCGGCTGGCTCGCGGGCGCCGCGGCGGCGGCGGCCTCCCCGTCCTCGTCCAGCTCCTCCCAGATGAAGAACTCTTCCTCCTCTTCCTCCTCGTGATAGATGAACTCTTCGACCGACCCGTCCACCGGTGGGGGAGGCGGTGACGCCTTGGCCGCGGACGGTCGCTTCTTCTTCTTCTTCTTCTTCTTCTTGGTCGAGGGCTCGGGGAGCGTGTCCTTCTTCGCGCTGACGCGGGTCTGCTCGTCGTCGCCGCCGCGGGCCGCGGGCTGCGAACTCGACGCGGGACGTCGCCCCAGCTTCGTGATCTCGCTGACCTGCGAGAGGTCATCCAGAGCGCGCAGCCGGTTGACGGTCCTCCGCCCCGCCACCTGGGCCCCCGACGCTCCCAGGAGCAATCCCTTGAGGGCCTCGCCGAGCTCCTCGGCCGACAGGTACCGGTCGTCCGGGTGGGGCGACTGCAGCTTGGTCAGCACCGCCGCGCTGCCGGGGAGGGCCGCCTCGGCGCGGTCGAACGAGTCGCCGACCTCCACCCGAGCGACCTTCTCCATCACCTTGAGCATCGAGCTGCCCTGGTACAGCGCCTCCCCTGTCAGCATCTCGTACAGCACTGAGCCGACGCTGAAGAGGTCGCTCCGCCCGTCGAGTTCCTTGCCCAGGACCTGCTCGGGGCTCATGTACGACGGCGTCCCTCGGATCACCCCCTGAGCGGTCAGAGCAGCCCACGAAGCCGTGGCCCGGGCGATGCCGAAGTCCATCACCTTCACGACGCGGTGCTGGGAGACCATCAGGTTCCCCGGCTTGATGTCTCGGTGGACGATGGTCAGCGGTTGACCGGTGCCTTCCTCGGTCAGCCCGTGGGCGTAGCCGAGCGCGCGGCAGGACTGGATGCCGATGTCCAATGTGAGCCCGGGCTCGAGGCCTCCGCCCGCCTCCTCCAGCATCTCGCCGACGGTGCGCCCCTGGACGAACTCCAGGACCAGGACGTAGAGCCCCTCGAAGATGTCGAACGACAGCGTCTGGATGATGTTCGGATGTCGCAGCAGCCCCCCGATCTGGGCCTCCCGCGTGAGCATCTTGATGAACGTCTCGTCCTCGGCGTACTCGGGCTTGATGATCTTGAGGGCGACCTTCTTGCGAAATCCGCCCGGGCCGGACTGCTCCGCCAGCCCAACCGTCGCCATCGAACCCGTTCCGAGGACCCGGAGGACCCTGTAGGGGCCGACCTGCTCTGGAATCGGGGTGCCCTTGCCCTCGTCACCCATCAACCCGAGATCCTACCTGCTTCGCGTACGCGGGCGCGCGGGCCCCCCCCGTCTTCACCAGCTCAACAGGTCGTCTCGGTGGTGGGCGATCCACTGTTCGGCGCGCTCGTAGTCGGGGTGGGCGCGCTCCCGGGTCTTGAACTCCCGGGTGTGGAAGCGCCGCCGTCCCCCGGACACGGTCACCCCGATGGCCGCGTGGAGCATCTCGTGAAACACCACGTAGCTGATGACCCAGCCCGGGACGGCGGGCGCATCCAGCGCGGGATGGATTCGGATCAATCGGTGCTCTTCGCTCCAGGATCCGAGCCGAATTCGTCGCCGGACCACCGAGCGCGGCGCCCGAGACCAACCGATTCGGCCCCGGAACTGCCCCTCGAAGAACTCGCGGTTCTGCTGGAACAGGTAGTCCCGCAGGTCGTGGTGCCGCCCCGCGGGGGGCTGAAACACGGGCCGTCCCTTGGGAATCCGCTCCTGGAAGGTGCTCGCGTAGGCCTGGACCACCGCCCGCGCCTCCACGTCACGCGCGTCGATGAAGCGAGCGATGGCCTGAAGCACGGCGTCGTCCGCGAGCGCGAACTGCCGCTGGATCCGGATTCGGAGCATCCCGTCGACGTTCCGCCAGGACACGAGGCTGCGCCGGTTGTTGGTTCCGACGACGTCGATGGGGCGGTCCAGCAGCTCCCCCAGCCGTCGGTGCAGCTGCTCCACCGCTTCGGCGGACACCTCGGGCAGGGGATCGACCGCCGCCGGGGTCCGCTCCATGGCGTTTCCCAGCGGGAGGGCGAGCTGTTTTCGAGCGGGACCGGCACTGGGCATCGGCACACTCATTTGTACCGCTTCTAGAAGGGGATGTCCTCGACGACTTCGGTGATCTCCTCCCCGTCACGGGCCCGTTGACCGGGTTCGATCACGCGGGCGCCGGACACCCCCTCGGGGCGCCCCCGGCCGCCGAGCATGATCAACTCCCGCGCGCTGATCTCCATCTGGTTGCGCTGGTTGCCCTCCTTGTCGGTCCAGGGCTTGTTGTGGAGCGGCCCCTCGATGTAGAGCGGCATCCCCTTGCGCACGTGCTTGTGGGCGATCTCGGCGAGCCGGTCCCAGAGCACTGCGCGGTGCCAGGTGGTCACCTCCGAGCCGTCCTTGCGGCGCTCCGACGTGGCGATCCTGAGGTTGACGACCGGCTTGCCGGCCTGGGTGTAACGGACGACCACGTCGTGTCCGACGTGACCGATGACAGTAGTTCGGTTGTAGCAACGCATGCCGGGTCCTTCTGCGAGTCCCGTGCCAGAATCAAAACTCAGTAAAAACAGGCAAGTGACGAAAACTCGAGTGTCCGGGAACGTCCGGTTCGTCGGACACTTTCGGACACCGCCGGACAGTGCTCCCCGAGCCTGCTAGAACCCCCCTGGTGAAGATCCCCCGGTACATCGCGGTGGAGGGAGTGATCGGCGTCGGCAAGTCCAGCCTGACGCGGCTCCTGGCCGAAGAGTTCGAGGCCGAAGCGGTCTACGAGCCGGTGGTGGAGAACCCGTTCCTTCCGAAGTTCTACAAGGACCGGAAGCGATACGCGATGCAGACCCAGCTGTACTTCCTGCTGACGCGGTACCAGCAGCAGGTGGAACTCAAGCAGCCCGGGTTGTTCGTCCAGCGCAACGTCTGCGACTACTTGTTCGCCAAGGACCGGATGTTCGCGACGCTGAACCTCGATCGCGACGAGCTGGCCCTCTACAACCAGATCTACGAGACCCTGGATGCCCGCCTTCCGTCGGCAGACCTTGTGATCTACCTGCAGGCGGACGTAGATACTCTCTTGGAGAGGATCAGGCGACGCGGCCGTGACTTCGAGTTGGACATCGAGCGGTCCTACCTTCAGGAATTGTCCGATCTGTACAACGATTTCTTCTTCAATTACCGTGGCGCGCCACTCCTCGTCGTACAGACCTCGGGCATCGATTTCGTAGGCAATGAGAAGGACCGGGAGTGGCTGATCAAGGAGATTCTCGCCATGAAGGGCGGGACGAAGCACCTGATTCCGCTGGGATCCCTGTAGCAGGGACCGAGACAGACTCAGGTCGTCCCCTCCGGAACGACGAGGGCCTCCGCTAACAAAACGACGGGCGAGCCTGCGGGCCGTGCGATCGGAGGACGAAGCCATGCGTGCAGACGCACCGATTACTGTTCCCGCGTTGCGCCGAATGAAGCGCAACGGAACCAAGATCACGATGCTGACAGCCTACGACGCGACCTTCGCGCGACTGGTCGATCGTGCCGGCATCGACATCATCCTCGTGGGCGACAGCCTCGGGATGGTGATGCAGGGCAAGGCCAACACCCTGGCCGTCTCCGTGGACCACATGGCGTACCACGGCGCGTGCGTGACCTCGGTCACCAAGCGCTGCCACGTCGTCGTCGACATGCCCTTCATGAGCTACCACGTCAGCCCCGCCGAGGCGGTCCGCAACGCCGGTCGGCTCGTGCAGGAGGGCGGCGCCCACGCGGTCAAACTCGAGGGCGGCGCCGAGCGGGTCGAGGTCATCGCGGCCATCGTCAACGCGCAGATCCCGGTGATGGGCCACATCGGCCTGACGCCGCAGAGCTACCACGTGCAGGGCGGCTTCAAGATCCAGGGCCGGGGCGACGCCGCTGCCGAGCGCCTGATGCGCGACGCGCTCGCCGTCCAGGAAGCGGGCGCCTACTCGCTCGTGCTCGAAGGCATCCCCAAGGAGCTCGCGACGAAGATCTCCGAAGCGCTCGACATCCCCACGATCGGGATCGGCGCCGGCGACGGCTGCGACGGCCAGGTGCTCGTCGTGCAGGACCTGCTCGGCATGGACCCCGACTTCCAGCCCAAGTTCGTGAAGCGCTACGCCGATCTCGGCAGCGTCATCAACGACGCCATCGGCACGTTCATCGACGAGGTCCGCACCGGCGCGTTCCCGCAGGACGAGCACAGCTTCCACCGCAAGCGTCGCGGCGGCCCCGTCAAGGAGGCGCCCTCGGGCAAGTACGGCCCGACGGACACCGACGCCGCCACCGCCTGAGTCGAGCTCCATGCAGGTCTTCGAGACGCCGTCCGAGATGGCCGCCTGGGCCCGTGCCGTCCGCGACCGCGGCGAGACGATCGCGTTCGTGCCGACCATGGGCTACCTCCACGAGGGGCACCTGTCCCTGATGCGGGAGGCCCGCGAGCGGGGGCAGCACCTGGTCGCCTCGATCTTCGTGAACCCACTGCAGTTCGGCGCCAACGAGGACCTGGACACCTACCCGCGGGACGCCGCCGGGGACGCCGCCAAGTGCCGCGACGTCGGCGTCGACGTGCTCTTCACTCCGACGAAGGCCTCGCTGTACCCCGACGGCTTCCAGACCACCGTCCAGCCCGGACCCATCGCCGGACCGCTCTGCGGCGCGAGCCGCCCGGGCCACTTCGAAGGCGTCTGCACCATCGTGCTGAAGCTGTTCAACCTCGTCCGCCCCAACGTCGGCGTGTTCGGTCGCAAGGACTACCAGCAGCTGGCCGTGCTTCGACGCATGGCGCGGGACTTCGACGTCGACGTCGACGTCCTCGGCATGCCGATCGTGCGGGAGTCCGATGGCGTCGCGATGTCGTCGCGGAACGCCCGCTTGGGCGCGGATCAGCGCACCCAGGCCCAGGTCCTGCATCGCGCGCTGGACCTCGCGGAGTCGCTCGTCGCCGCCGGCGAACGGGGCGTGGAGGCGATCGTCGCGGCGGCGGCGGTGCTCATTCGCGAGCAGCCGCTGGCCGACATCGACTACGTCGAACTGGTCGACGCGGACGACCTGTCCACGATCTGCGACCTCGAAGCTCCCGCGGTGCTCGCGCTCGCGGTGAAGTTCGGATCGGTGCGGCTCATCGACAACCGGGTCCTGACGCCGTAGACACGGGCCGTGGACTCGCTCGCTTCCGAACAGCTGATCCTCGTCGTCGCGGCGGTGATCCTCCTCAACCGCGGCTTCGAGAAGACCGGCCTGCGCTTGCTGCGTCCGGCCTACGTCGTCGTGCAGGCGTTCGATCTGGCCGTCGTCGGCCTGCTGTCGATGGCGCGGATCCCCGAGCTCCCGACCAAGGCGGACTTCATCATCCGCATCTTCCTGATGCTGTTCGTCGCCTACCACATGGTGATCAACAGCCAGTCACGCGGGCGCGCGCTGCAGGATCGGGCGGAGGAAGAAGGGATGCTCCAGGAGCGGAGGGATCGCGTGGCTCGCGCCGAAGCGATCGACGCCGAGACTCAGAGGGAAGCTGAAGCCTCGCCGCCCGGGTCCGTGACGGAGCCCGCGGCCGACTGAGCGCGCCAGTCCTCGACGACGGCCATGACCTCGTCGTTGCTCAGCACCCGGCTGGTGCTCTTGGCGTGGTCGAACACGGCGTTGACAAGCTCCTCGACGGGCTCGATGCCGCGGTACTGCAGCCAGTAGATGACGTTGCTTCGGCCGCCCATGTGGCCGACCTCGATCGCCTGCTCCAGGCCGAACATGTGGGCCGGAACGCCGCTGTAGACGGCGTCGGCGAGGGCCGCGTCGCCCTTCTTGAGTGCCTTGATGACCGCCGCCGCGTGCACCCCGGTGCCGGTGCGGAACGCGTCCGTGCCGAAGACGGGGTAGTTGAACGGCAGCGGCGTCGACGTCGCCTGCGCGCCCAGCTCGGCGTAGTCGCGGAGCTTGTTGAGGTCGCCCTCCCACTCCACGCCCATGAGCCGCATGTTCACCAGCAGCAGGTCGATCTGCGTGTTCCCGACCCGCTCCCCGACGCCGAGAATCGTGCCGTGCACCCGCTTGGCGCCGTGCATCGCCGCCGCGATGGCGTTGATGAGGCCGAGTCCGCGGTCGTTGTGACCGTGCCAATCGATGACGGTGTCGGGATGCCCGAGCTCCCCGACCGTCTCACTGACCCAATGGATCAGGTTGCGCACGCCCGAGGGCGTGGCGTGTCCCACCGTGTCGCAGATGCAGAGCCCCTTGGCGCCCTCGTCCAGAGCGACTCGGAAGAGCCGCTTCAGGGTCGCCGGATCCGACCGGACCGTGTCCTCGGTCACGAACGTGCAGGGCAGTCCGTTGCTCACCGCGAGCCGGACCGCGTCGCGCGTCAGGGTCTCCAAACGCTCGACGTCCCAGCCTTCGGTGAACAGCCGAATGGGCGAGCTCCCCAGGAAGGCCATCACCTCGATCGGGACGCCCACCTTCTGGGAGATCTCGATGATCGGCTTGATGTCGTTGGGGTGCGTGCGCGCCGCGCAGGTCAGGTTGATCTTCAACCCGCCATCACGCGCGAACTTCGCCAGGTGGGTGACGTCCGCGACGGCCCGCGGACCCGCGCCCGGAAGCCCGATGTCGGTGTGCTGGATCCCGATCTCGTCCTGAAGCGCGAGCACGCGCTCCTTGTCCCCGATCGAGGGATCCGTCGCCGACGGACTCTGGATGCCGTCACGCAGGCTCTCGTCGTAGAACTCGAGGCCGACGCGCCAGTCCGCGACCGCGTTGTTGTCGTGGTCGTTCCAGTCGTGGATCCACTTGGAGTCGTTAGTCATCCAGGGCCTCCACGACGACCGCGATGCCCTGGCCGCCACCGATGCAGGCGGTGCCGAGGCCGTAGCGGGCGCCGCGCAGCCGCAGCTCGTGGATGAGCGTCGCGGTGATGCGCGTGCCGGAGCAGGCGAGGGGGTGGCCGATGGCGATGGCGCCACCGTTGACGTTGACCTTGTCGCGGTTGAGCCCGAGCTCCTTCTCCACGGCGAGGTACTGCGCGGCGAACGCCTCGTTGACCTCGATCACGTCCATGTCGTCCAGGCCGAGGCCGGCGGCGGCGAGCGCCTTGCGGCTCGACTCCGCGGGGCCGATGCCCATGATCGACGGGTCGCAACCGGTGACCCCCCAGCTGATCAGCCGGGCGATGGGCTTGAGGCCGCGGTCCCGAGCGGTCGCGCCGTCGGCGATCACCACGGCGGCGCCGCCGTCGGCGAGCCCCGAAGCGTTGCCGGCGGTGACGAGGCCGCCCTTCTTGAAGACCGGCCGGAGCTTCGCCATCGACTCCATCGAGGCGTCCAGGCGGGGGTGCTCGTCGACCTCGAACGGCACCATCTCGCGCCGCTTCTTGACCATCGTGGGCACGATCTCGGTGCCGAAGAAGCCGGACTCCATCGCCGCCTTGTAGGTCATCTGGCTGCGGTAGCCGATGGCGTCGCACTCCTCGCGCGTGACCCCGTACTGCTCGCCGAGCTTCTCTGCCGTGCCGGACATCGCCAGCTCGACGTGGGGGTCGTACAGCGCCTCCCACAGCGAATCGACGAGCTTCTCGTCCTGGCCCAGGCGCATGCCCCAGCGCATCTTGCGGGCGACGAACGGCGCCTGCGACATGGACTCGGTGCCACCCGACAGCACGTAGTTGGCCTGGCCCAGCAGGATCTGCTCGGCGCCGGTCACGATGCTCTGGAAGCCGGAGCCGCAGAGGCGGTTGAGCGTCAGCGCGGGCACCTCCTGCGGCACGCCCGACTTCAACGAGATGTGCCGCGCGAGGTAGATGGCGTCGCCGGCGGTCTGGCTGGCGTTGCCGAAGATGGTGTGGTCGATGTCGCCGGCTTCGATGCCGGCCGCTTCGATCGCGCCCTTGGACGCGACCACGCCCATGTCCGTGGCGGAGTGGTTCTTGAGGCTTCCGCCGAACGAACCGTAAGCAGTCCGCTTGCCGGAGAGGAAAACGACTTCCTTCGTGGTCTTCATCGAATGCTCCTGTCTTGAATCATGAGGCTGGGCGGGCTCAATAGCACGAGGGACTTGCCTCGCCTACGCCAACTCGACCACCCGCTTGAGCAGCCAGTCGGCGACCTCCGCGGTGTTCATGCTCCCGCCGAGGTCGGCGGTGGTGGCGTCCGCGGCGATGGCGTCGGCGACTGCGCGGTCGATGATCGTGGCCTCCTCGGCGTACCCCAGGTGGTCCAGCATCAACCCGGCGGTGACGACCGCGGCGATGGGGTTGGCCTTGTTCTGACCGGCGATGTCAGGCGCGCTGCCGTGCACCGGCTCGAACATCCCGATCCCCGCTTCGGGGTTCACGTTGGCGGATGCGGCCATGCCCAGGCCTCCCTGCAGCGCGGCCCCGAGGTCGGTGACGATGTCGCCAAACAGGTTGCCCGTGACGATGACCTCGAAGTCTTCGGGGTGCCGCACCAGCTCCATCGCGAGCACGTCGATGTAGAGGTGCCGATGCTCCAGATCGTCGTACTCGGCCTTCAGCTCGGTCCAGACGCGGTGCCACAGGTCGCCGGTGTAGCGGAGCGCGTTGCTCTTGTCGGCCATGCAGACCTTGGTGTGGCCCTTGCTCCGGGCGAACTCCATGGCCGTCCGCATGATGCGCTCGACCCCTGCGCGGGTGCAGACCGAGGTCTGCTGCGCGACCTCGTCAGCGGTGCCTTTGCGCAGGAATCCACCGATTCCGACGTACGCGCCCTCGGTGTTCTCACGGAAGACGGTGAAGTCGACCTGCTCCGGTGTCTTGTCCTTCAGCGGGCAGAAACGGGCGTCGATCAACTTGCAGGGCCGCAGGTTGACGTACAGGTCCAGCCCGAACCGGGTTTCGAGCACGATCTCCCGTGCATGGGCGCTGTTCGGGACCCGCGGATCTCCAACCGCTCCCAGGTAGATAGCGTCACACCGCGCGGCAATTTCGCGTCGATCGTGGTCAGGGAAGCCCGTGCCGTCCTTGAGGTATCGATCGGCGCTGTAATCGTGCCATTCGAACGTCAGATCGAGGTTCGAGCGGACCTCGGCGAGCGCTTTGAGCACGCTCACTCCGACGTCGATGACTTCAGGTCCGATCCCGTCGCCGGGGATGACCGCAATGCGTGCCATGAACTGTCTCCGTTGGCTCCCGAATGGAGGCGGCGTATCCTACGGACGCCCCACCGGGCCGGCAAGAATTGCTGGGTCCGCTGATTTCGATGCCTGAATACAAGATCCGCAAAGGTGGCAAAGAGTTCACCGCCAAGAAACTCTCGACGCTGCTGGAGCTCGCCCAGCGGGGACTGCTGCGCTCGGGTACCCCGATCTCGGTGGACGGCGGCGAGTTCGGCCCGGCGTCGGAGGTAGCCGCGCTCGCGGACGCGCTGACGGACGATGCCGGCAGCAGCAGCTCGGGCAGCGACCTGTTCCAGCACTTCGCCGATGCCTCCGCGGATGAGGCCGACGGCGCCGATGGGTTGCTCGCCGACTTCCTCGATCAGGTCGGCTCGGGCGCGCCCGCCCGCGTGGCGACCTCGCCCGGGGCCGCGCCGACCAAGCCGGCTCCCAGCCACATCGGTCGGCTGGAGAAGTCCCCCGGCCTCGTTCCCGGAGGCCTCAGCGGGGTCATGACGTCGCGCGGCGTGCGGCCCACGCCGGCGTCGGACGACAAGCTCCCCATGGTCGAGCCCGAGGCGTTGGATGCGCTCGACGACGAGGCGGACACGCTCCCCTACGAAGGCATCCAGGCGGACTCCGGCCCCGCCAGCCTCGCGAAGATGCCCGCCCTCCAGCCGGGCTCGACGATCCCCGACCTGGAGGATTCCGCCCCGAAGCTGACCCCCGCGGACGTGCCCGTCTCGTTCGCGCAGTGGATGGAGAAGCGGGACTCGGACACGAGCCTGCTGGAAGGGTTCGGCCGGTACGACGACGGCATCGTCGTCAGCAAGGCGCTGGCAGTCGGCGCCGTGAACTGGTGGCGGGTGGGCGTCATCGTGCTCCTCGCGGGGACCGCGATCTTCTTCCGCTACATGTGGGTCTCCACGATCGCCGAGACCCAGTATCCGCTGGAGTCCGAGATCATCGCGGCTCGCCAGCCCCCCCCCGAGACGGGCACGATCGACACGCCGACCCCGTCGACCTCGCCCGAACTGCCCCTCGCGCAGCAGGAGCGGCGGGCTCACGAGATCCGGCTCCGCGCCGATCTCAAAGCCGGTCGCATCACCGAGTTCAACACCGCCGAAGAGCTGCAGGACGTGCTGTTCTTCGAGCTCGTGAACCGCGGCGTGAATCCGATCTCGGTGACGGTGGACTCCAAGCGAGTGGCGGGCACGCAGGACAAGTCGCACCGCCGGCCGACGCGGGCGAAGCTCAGCCTCAGCCTCCGCGGCGTCCAGGGCGACGAGGATGTTCAGCTGGAGGAGCTCGAAGCACGCCTCATCACCACGTGGCTCCTCCTGGGCAAGTACCAGGCGGAGGCCAGGATCCACCTCGATGAGGTCGCGATCACGGTGGGCTCGCCGTCGCCGTGGTCGAACCTCTTCACGGGCCGTGAGCTCGCGGCCTACTGGGATCAGCAGCTGATCGCAGAGGACCTGTTCCTCAAAGAGAAGTAGGCCGCCGCCCGGATGAGGATTCGCAGGATCGAACTGCGCGGCTTCAAGTCGTTTGTCGAGCGCACGACCCTTCAGCTCGGCCCCGGGATCTCTGGGGTCGTGGGGCCCAACGGCTGCGGCAAGAGCAACGTCATCGACGCCATCAAGTGGACGCTGGGCGAACAGAGCCCGAGCACGCTGCGCGGCCAGAAGATGAAGGACGTCATCTTCGCGGGCGCGGAGGGGCGTCGGCCGTCGGCCAGCGCCGAGGTCACGATCGCCTTCGACAACAGCGACGGAAGCTTCGGCGGCAAGTACGCCCGCTTCCAGGAGATCGAGGTCGGGCGCCGGCTGTTCCGGGACGGCAACAGCGACTACCTGCTGAACCGGGCCTCCTGCCGTCGCAAGGACATCGTCGAGCTGTTCCTCGACACCGGGGTCGGCGCGCGCGCCTACTCGATCATCGAGCAAGGGCGGGTGGACTTTGTCATCAACGCCCGCCCCGAGGAGCGCCGTGTCCTCATCGACGAGGTGGCCGGCATCAACCGGTTCAAGGTTCAGCGGGCCGAGGCCGAGCGGCGCATGGCCCGGACGCGGGAGAACCTCGTTCGGGTCGCGGACCTGATGTCAGAGATGGGCCGACAGCGCCGCTCCTTGCAGGCCCAGGCCGACCGCGCGCGCAAGTACCGCGACCTCCGCGCCGAGTGGCGGCAGGCGGCCCTCGGCGCGCTCCTGGGCGCCGGTCTGGGGCACCGCGAGCGTCTGCGCGGGACGGGTGGCTCGTTGGAAGAGCTCAAGGCGGCCGAGGCGGCTGCCACGAAGGCGCTGGATGTAGCCTCCGGCGAGTCCGCGGCGCTGCGCGAGCGTTCGTCGTCGGCCCGCCGAGCCCACGAGGAGCTGCGGGACCGTCGCGGCAGCGCCGACGCCAAGCGGCAGCTGCGAGCCAAGGAGGCGCAACTGCGGACCGAGGAGCTGCAGTCGGTGGGCCAACGGTTGTCCCGGCTGGACGAAGAGCTCGGTGAGCTCGGCAAGCGCAACCGCACGTCGGCCCGCGAACTGGACAAGGCCCGGGTCCGAGTCACCGCCGCCCGCGATGGGTTGGCCTCCCGCGAGGCGGCACTCGGAGCGGCTGCGTCGGAGGAGGCCCTGCTCCGGCAAGCCTCCAAGCGTGCCCACGCCGAGGTCGAATCGGCCAAGGCCAGGCAGCTCGCGGTGATGGCGGAGGCGGCCCGCAAGGCGAACCTCGCCGGACTGCTGAAGCGACGCATCGCCGAGTCGACAGAGCAGCTGGCGGGTCAGGCGGCGAAGATCGAAGGGGAGCGTGCCCAACAGGCTGCGTTGGAGTCCTCGGTAGCGGTTGCCGAGACCGCGCTGTCGGCCGCCGGGGTCCGTCGCGGCGAGCTTGCCGAAGCGCTGCTGGCGTCCAAGGAGGCGACGACGGCCGCCCGAGGATCGGCCAAGGCGGCTGGCGGAGCCCTTCGTGCCGATCGGGATGCCCACGCCGGGGCCCGAGCCAGGCTTCGCTCCCTCACCGAGTTGATCGAGGGGCTGGAGGGCTTCGGTGACGGCCCTCGCGAGGCTGCCGAGCGCCTGGGCGAGTCTGTGCTCGGGACGGTTGCGGACCTGGTGACCGCTTCCGAGGAGCATGAGGCGGCGGTGGAGTTGGCCCTGGGAGACTGCCTTCAGGGGCTCGTGGTCCATGACGTCGCGGCTGCGGCGGTGGCGCTGGGGGGCCTCGCGGGGCGCGTGTTGTTGGTGCCGTCCGACGGTCCCGCACCCTTGCCCGACTCGCTGGCGGCGGCGGTCACGGTGCCGCCGGGGCTCGAAGGGGTCGTCGGCCGACTCCTCAACCGCGCCCGCCCCGGCCCCGTCGACGGATCCGTGCACGTCGCTAGCGGGTTGCGCCTCGGGCCCCCCGACGCCGGTCCCGGTCTGCTCGCGCAACGCCGTGCCGCGCGCGATCTGGCCGGTGAGGTGGAGACCCGAGCAGCGGCGGTGAAGGCCTCCGAGACCGCACTCGCGTCAGCCGAGGAAGCGGTGACCGAGGCCGACGCTCGCCAGGCGGCGGCAGCGGCGGCCGGACATGAAGCCGAACTTGCAGAGCTGACGGGCCGGCGAGACCTCGACGCCGCCCGGGGGGCCCGCGACCGAGCCGCCGCGGCGATCGCCCAGGCCGATCAGGAGCGAGCTCGATTGGAAGGGACCCTCGCGACCGCCGCCGAGGAGCTGGTCGGTGTCGAGGGTGCCATCGCCGACGCGGAACGCAGCGGGGCCACCCAGGACGCGATCATCGAGGGCGCCCGCGCCGCCGCCGGCGTGGCTGAGGAGCGTTTCGAGGCCGCGTCCCTCGCCTCGACGGATGCCCGGATCGCCCTGGCGTCGGCCCAGCAGACGGCGGCGACGGTGCAGCGTGACCTTCGCCGGCTGGAGCAGGACACCGACGACGCCAACCGCCGCCTGCATCGACTGCAGTCGGACCAGCAGACGGCCCAGGCCCGCCGTACGCACCTCCAGGACCGCATCGAGTCGCTGACGCGGGAGCACGACGAGCTGGTCGCCGAGCTGGAGACCCTCGGCACCGAGGTGGAGGCCGCCGCCGCCGCGCGGGAGGAGACCTCACGGCAGTGGCAGGCCGCGGAGGAGGGTCTGCGGGGCCTCCGCTCGGAGGTTGATCGCGTGCGCCGGGAGCTGGGAGCGGGGGAGGTCGTGGCCGCCGAAGCCCGAACCGCCCTCGCGGGGGTGCGCGCGCGCGCGGCTGAACAATTCGACTTGGACGTCGATCCGGTGCTGGCGGAGCTTGCCGCCTCCGGTTCGGTCACCGTGGAGCTGAAGGGGGACGACGCGATCGTCGTGCGAGAGGGCCGCCTCGTGGGCGAGGGGGCGCTCGAGCGGCTGCAGCAGCGGGCGACGGTTCTCGGCGTCAAGATCGACGGTCTCGGCCCCGTGAACCTCGCCGCCGACGCCGAGTTCCAGGAGGTCGACCAGCGCTACCGCGAAGTGGAAGCGCAGAAGACCGATCTGGAGACCGCGCTGGCGGACCTGAAGCGCGCTATCGCGAAGATCCAGCACGAGACCCGCGAGCGTTTCGAGGAGGCGTTCGGCCAGGTCGGCGCCCGGTTCTCGGCCCTGTACCCCCGCCTCGTGGGCGGCGGCCGCGCCGAGTTGCACCTGACCGATCCGTCCGATCTGCTCGGGACCGGCATCGACATCGTGGTCGAGCCCCCGGGCAAACGGCTCCAGAACCTGACCCTGCTTTCAGGCGGAGAGAAGGCGATGGCCGCCATCGCGCTCGTGTTCGCGATCTTCCAGGTGAAGCCGTCGCCGTTCTGCCTGTTGGACGAGGTCGATGCTCCGCTGGACGACGCCAACTCCCGCCGCATGGGGGAGATGCTCCGCGAGATGGCGGCGGAGACGCAGTTCATCGTGATCACCCACAACCGGGCGACGATGGAGATCGCGGATGTGCTCTACGGCGTGACGATGCAGCGTCCCGGTGTTTCCTCGGTGGTTTCGGTTCGGATGGACTGAGCGGGGCCGCGCCCTTAGGATGCGCCGCCATGTCGCCCATCGTGATCGGAATCATCGTCGCCGTCGTCGTCCTCGGGGGCGTCGCCGCCCTCGTCCTCAAGGGCGGCTCCTCGAAGAACTGGGACTCCGTCGAAGGCGGCGCCAGCGCCGAACTGCTCCCCTCGCCCTCTGCCGCCAAGCCCGCCGCCAAGGCTGCGCCGAAGGCCGAGCCGGCCCCTGCGTCGGGCCTCTTCTCGCGCCTCGTGGACGGGCTCGCTCGCACGAAGGGCCGCATGATCGGCGGCCTCGACGAGCTCTTCGGCGGCAAGAAGATCGACGAAGACCTCTGGCAGAAGCTCGAGGAGCTCCTCATCACGTCGGACGTCGGCGTTCGCACCGCCACGTCGCTGCTGGACGAGATGAAGGCCGCGGCGGCGAAGGAGGAGCTCGAAGACCCTGCCCGTCTGCGTCAGATCCTCGCGGATCGCGTCCGGGAACTGCTCGTCGCGAACGCCGGCAGCATGGCTCAGCCGGAGTCGGGACCGCTGATCATCATGGTCGTCGGCGTCAACGGCGCAGGCAAGACCACCACCATCGGCAAGCTCGCCTCCCGCCACGTGACCGCCGGCCGCAAGGTCGTCATCGCCGCCGGCGACACCTTCCGCGCCGCCGCCATCGACCAGGTCGTCGTGTGGGGCAAGCGCTCCGGCGCCGAGGTCGTGCGACACGAAGAGGGAAGCGACCCCGCGGCGGTGGCCCACGACGCGGTGACCGCAGGCGTTGCCCGAGGCGCCGATGTCGTCATCTGTGACACCGCCGGACGTCTGCACAGCCAGACCGACCTCATGCGGGAGCTCCAGAAGGTGCACCGGGTCATCGGCAAGGTGCACGACGGCGCACCCCACGAGGTGTTGCTCGTGCTCGACTCCACCAACGGCCAGAACGCCATCGCCCAGGCGCGGGAGTTCTCCAACGCCGTCGGAGTCACCGGGATCGCGCTGACGAAGCTGGACGGAACCGCCCGCGGAGGAGTCATCCTCGGCATCGCCGACGAACTCGACATCCCGGTGAAGCTCATCGGCATCGGGGAGGGCGTGGACGATCTCCGCGACTTCGAACCGGAGGCCTTCGTCGACGCCTTGTTCAGTGCGGGCGACGTCGGCCGGGGGCAAAACAGCGCCGACGCTGCCGCCCTCGACGCCGAAGCGGGGATCGCTTAAGGTTTCACGGAATTAGAAAAAACCTCGACCCGTCCATCACTTGGCGGGATCAGACACAAAGACCTCGGAGCTACCCTTGCCGGTCGTCCAGATCGAAATCCTCGGCAAACGGTATGCGCTACAGAGCGACCGGGACCCCTCGCATGTGCGTGAGGTCGCGGCCTACGTGGACTCCCAACTCCGCGAAGTCTCCGGCAACCGTCCTTCGGCGGTGCAGCGAGACCACGCCATCCTGGCGGCCCTCAACATCGCATCGGAGCTGTTCCTCGTCCGTGAACGCGGGCAGGACATGGCCAATTCGGTGGACCGGCGGCTGCAGTCCCTCGTGACGCTCCTCGATCAATCTGCTGCCACCGCGGGCCAACTGGCTCCGGAGTCCAGCGACAGCTGATCGAGACGGTCGGGTCGAGCCTGCTGAACCGTACCCGGCGGCCGCCGTCGGGCGGAGGTGTGCTGCGTGGAACCCATCTCGATCGCGCTCGGGCTCGTTGCGGCCATTCTCGCCGTCGCCGCAGTCGTCCTCACCCGGAGCTTGAACGCCGCCAACGCCACCGCCGCGGTCGCCGCCTCGCGCGTCGAGTCCCTGGAAGGGGAGCTGGACACGAAGGTCGCGCAGGCCCGCAAAGAGGCCGAACTGGAGGCCAAGGAAACCGCCGCCGAGCTCAGATCGTCCCTCGAAGCCGATGCCGCTGAGCAGCGAGCGCGCGTCGAAGAAGCAGCGACTGCCCAGAAGACCCGCCTCGAGGACGAGACCCGCCAACGAAACAGCCGCCTGGAGGGGGACGAGCGCCGGCTCAAGGACCGCGCCGAAGAGCTGGACCGCCGCGCCACCCGCGCCGAGCGCCGCGAGGAAGACCTGCAGCGTCGGGAAGCCCAGATCAGCGAGAGTCGCGCCGCTGCGGACGCGGCCAGGGAGGAGGCCGACAAGCTCAAGTCCGAGGCCTCGGGAGTCCTGGAGACGCTGTCCGGCTTGACCCCCGAGGAGGCCCAGGAACAGCTGCTGGCCCGGGTCGAGGGCGAGTCCCGCGAGCTGCTCGCCCGCCGCATCAAGGAGGTCGAAGAGGAGGTCAACGAGCGGGCCGAGGCGACGGCCAAGAACCTCATTTCGCTGGCCATTCAGCGGTACGCCGGCGAGTACGTGTGCGAGCGCACGGTGTCGGTCGTCAGCCTGGAGAGCGATGAACTGAAGGGCCGCATCATCGGTCGCGAGGGCCGGAACATCCGCGCTCTCGAAGCGGCGACGGGGGTCGACTTCATCATCGATGACACCCCGAACCAGGTCGTCATCTCGGCGTTCAACCCGATCCGCCGCGAGGTCGCCAAGCGAGCCCTGGAGACGTTGCTGGAGGACGGCCGCGTACACCCCAGCCGGATCGACGGCGTCGTGCGCAAGGCGGAGTCCGAGTTCCACCGCGTCATCCGCGCCGCCGGCGACGAAGCCGCCGACGAGGTCGGCATCACGGGCATCCACCCGGAGATCCTCAAGCTGATCGGCGCTCTGAAGTACCGCACCAGCTACGGCCAGAACCAGTGGCAGCACGCCATCGAGGTCGCCTTCATCTGCGGAATGATGGCCGACGAACTCGGGCTGGACACGAAGAAGGCCAAGCGCGCCGGCCTGCTCCACGACATCGGCAAGGTGCTGGACCAGACCGCCGAGGGCTCCCACGCCCTGATCGGTGCCGAGTTCGCGAAGAAGCACGGGGAGAACCGCGAGATCTGCAACGCGATCGCCGCCCACCACGAGGAGGTCCCCCAGGAGACCGTCTACGCGGTCCTGGCGCAGGCCGCGGACGCCATCTCGGGGGCCCGCCCCGGGGCTCGACGCGAGATGATGCAGACGTACACCCAGCGCCTCACGGACCTCGAGCGCATCAGTAACTCGTTCGCGGGGGTCGACCGGTCCTACGCCGTCCAGGCGGGGCGCGAGATCCGGGTGCTCGTCGAGAATGCTGAGGTCACGGACGCCGAGGCGGTCATGCTGTCGCAGAACATCGCTCGCAAGATCGAGAGCGAGTTGCAGTATCCCGGCCAGATCAAGGTTACGGTCATCCGCGAGACGCGGGTGGTCCAATACGCGAGGTAGCGCAGTGAAGGTCCTCTTCGTAGGAGATGTCTTTGGCCGTCCGGGCCGTCGTGCGGTCCGTGACTGCCTCGACGGGGTCGTCTCCAAGCACGGGGTCGACTTCGTCGTGCTCAACGCGGAAAACGCCGCTGGCGGCTTCGGCATGACCCCGTCGATCGTCGACGAGTTGTTCGGCTACGGCGCCGACGTGCTGACCGGGGGCAACCACACGTTCGACAAGCGGGAGGCGCACGACCTCCTCGAGGACAACGAGCGTGTCCTCCGCCCCCACAACTACCCGGCCGACAACCCGGGCACGGGCCTGTCCGTGGTCCGCTGCGGCGACATCACCGTCGCCGTCATCAACCTCCAGGGGCGCATCTTCCTGCCCCCCACCGACTGCCCCTTCCAGGCCGCGGACCGCCTCATCGAGTCGATCAAGGATGAAGCCGACGTCATCCTCGTGGACCTGCACGCCGAAGCGACCTCCGAGAAGATGGCGATGGCCTGGTACCTCGACGGCCGCGTCTCCGCCCTCGTAGGTACGCACACGCACGTGCAGACGGCGGACGAGCAGATCTTCCCCGAGGGCATGGCCTACATCACCGACCTGGGCATGTGCGGACCCCACCGCAGCATCATCGGCGTGAAGGTCGAGCAGAGCCTCGGACGGTTCCTCAACAGCCGCTCCGCTCGCTTCGAAGCCGCCACCGGGGACGTGAGATTCCACGGTGCGGTGGTCGATGTTGACGAGGCGACCGGGAAGAGCCGATCAATCGGGCGGATCCAGCTGCGCCTCAACTAGTTGAAATCAC
>JAAESI010000062.1 GCA_024229515.1 Pseudomonadota bacterium
TACCGAAGATGAATACCGTTGCCATGATGTTGAACACCAAGTGTACTAGAGCAATTTGTAGTGCGAATACTGCGAACTCACCAGATACTGCTGTAGCTGCAAGTAGAGCCGTAATACATGTACCGATGTTTGCACCAAGAGTGAATGGGTAAACGTCACGTACTTTAAGAACACCTGAGCCTACTAGTGGAACCATCAAGCTTGTTGTCGTAGAAGAAGACTGAACAAGGATAGTAACGATAGAGCCAGAAGCGATACCGTGGATAGGACCACGACCAATTGCATTCTTTAGAATCTCACGAGCACGGCCAACCATCAGGCTCTTCATTAGCTTACCCATTACCGTGATAGCTACGAAGATAGTCGCAATACCTAGAACGATAAGCATGATGCCACCAACAGTGTCGCCAAATGTTGATAGAGGCTCTTTAATCGCACTAACTACTGGCTTAGTGATTGGCTTGATGAAGTTAAGACCACCCATGCTCATATCACCTGTTGCTAGCATCGGTGATACTAACCAGTGA
>JAAESI010000063.1 GCA_024229515.1 Pseudomonadota bacterium
TGGTTCATTCTTGCCGGTTAATACTGGTGGTGTGGTTACTGCAACGACTGTTACAGCAACGCAAAGCTTTAAGCCTGAAGGCGGTAGCGTAAACCAGGTATCTGGCGCAGTTACTAACGTGGATTATCGCACAGCGACTCTACCGGTTGCAGATTCTTCTGATTATGAAGTTGGTGACAAGATTACGTTTGAGAATGACGGCGTTCCAGTAATGGCAGTCGGCGCTTCTGATAAGAATAATACTTTGTCCCCTCGCACATTCGCTATTGTTGCTATTGAGTCGGGAACGAGTATTACTGTTTATCCTAAGCCTATTGCTAAGGACGACCCAGGTCTGACATTGATTGAGGCAGCTTCTGCTAACGTGGATACGCAAATCACGAGCGGCGCAACTGTTGTGGCAATGAATACTCAAGACGTAGCCAAGACCAACATCTTCTTTGATAAAGATGCTGTTGAGGTTATTTCTGGTAACATTCCTGCTGACCTATTCGCCGAGTACAACGGCCACAA
>JAAESI010000064.1 GCA_024229515.1 Pseudomonadota bacterium
ATGCGCAGACTGGCCGACGCCTCGAACAACCTCAGCTCCAGCTGGCGGTCAGGGTCCACCTCGGGCGCGCTCGGCAGGTACTCGTCCTCGGTCTTCCCAAGCAGCCCCCGCTTCACCATCAGCCGGAAGACACGCCGCTCCCAGGTTGGAGAGAGGGCATCGGCTCGGCCAGTTCGCGTTCACGAAAAGCACTTTGTCCGGCCTACACGCTCCTCAAGAGACGAAAGCCGAGGTTGTAGTAGCGGTGGCCGGGGGACGTGGCGGTGCGACCGGCGACCCGCGTGCGGCTGGCGTCGTAGTTCCAGCTGCCGCCACGGCGAACCCGGAGGGAGCCACTTCCAGGACCCGCAGGATCGGTCTGGGAAGAGCCTGGGTAGTCCCCGTACCAGTCTGCGGTCCACTCCCAGACGTTGCCGTGCACATCGTGCAGGCCCCAGGCGTTCGCGGGCTTCTCGCCGACAGCGTGCAGGCTGAGGTCCGAGTTGCCGTCGTACCAGCCCACACGGGCGAGGTCCGACTCGGAGTCTCCGGACCAGTAGGTCGTGGTGGTGCCCGCCCGCGCCGCGTACTCCCACTGGGCCTCCGTCGGAAGCGACATCCCAGCCCAGGACGCATAGGCCACCGCGTCGTGCCAGGACACCCCCACCACGGGCTGGTCCGGAGCGTTGTAGTCCGAGTCGTCCCTGTACTTCGGCTCCCGGCGGCCCGTGGCATCCACGAAGCGGCGGTACTGGGCGTTCGTTACCTCGGTCGTGCCCATCCAGAAGGGCTGGCTCAGGGTCACCTCGTGCTGGGTCTCGTCAGAACCGCGCACCCCCTCGCCCGTCGGCGAGCCCATCAGGAAGGTGCCGGCCGGGATGTAGGCGAGCGTGATGCCCGTCTTGGAGTCCACCGTCGTCGTGCCGGGGGCGGGGGACTCGGAAGCCGGGGCGGCGGAGCCGCCAGCAAACTGGTCGTAGCATTGGACCCGCTGCATGGCGTCCGTGATGGCCTTGCACTTCGCCAGGGCCTCCGCGGAGGCTTGCCCAAGGGCAGGCAGAGGCACAAGCAGGCACAGGGCCAGCAAGGACAACAACAGACTTCGCTTCATGACTCCCCCTCGGAGTGGTGCAGGGAGATGCTAGCAGGGCAGAGATTCCCGCTGTGAACGCGAGCTCGACTCACCAGCGAGGATACATCGCAGAACACGTACAAGTCTCGAGGATCTCTTTGGTGGAGGGATCCAGGCTCTGCAAGCCATTCAGCTCGAGGAACCTGAGGTTCTTGGGGCCGCCTGCCGGCGCTGATCCCGATCCCGCGGGCGAACCTGATCCGGTATCACGGCGTGTTGGCCCCCTCGTCCTCGGTGCGGGATGTTGTCGTGCCCCACCCCGAGGCCGACGCGGATTGCTCGCACATCCGGCCCGGCGGGCTGGCGCCGGCGGGCAGGGTCCCGTGGGCGCAGCTCCTACGTCGCACGTTCCTCGTTGATGTCCTCCGTTGTGCCGGCTGCGGAGGCCGGCGCCAGCTCGTGGCGCAGATCACAGTCCCCGGAACCGCAACTGGAAGCCCTCCTCCGGCACCACATCCAGCTTCATCGCCTCGATGTGCGTGAACCGACCCCGCTCTTCGACCAAGAAGACCCCGAAGCCCAGCTTCCGCAGGTCCTGCCCGAACCGCTTCGCGTCGTCGAAGCGGCTCGACGCCTCCCAGATCACCAACCGCCCATCGAGAGCCAGGACACGGTGCGCCTCGCGCAGGTAGTCGCTGAAGTTGGCGCCCATGAGAGAGAGCGAGAAGACGGCGACCCCCACGGCCTCGTCGTCCAGCGGCGTATGCGCCATGTCCCCGGCCAGGACCGAGTCGTTGATAGCGACGTGGTCGAGGGAGTGGATGACGTGTCGGTCGCCCGCCTCGGCCGCTAGTAGGGCCTCCCCACAGCCGAAGTCCGCCACCGTCAGCCCCTCCATCTTCCCCAACCAGCGGGCGACCTCCTGGTACGGCACGACGGTCCACGTCCTTCGCGCCTCGCGGTAGAGCGTGTGGTAGTTCGACCACTCCTCGGGGTCCGTCGCCAGCCGGTCGGCGAGGGTGCCGCTCTTGCTCCCGTTCCAGCGGTTGTTCATCGCCGAGAAGTCGCCGTACCGGGCCAGACGGCGGGCGTTCTCCACCGGCTCATCGGACAGCGGGACGCGGATCACCTGACGGATTATGGGCTCGCTCTCTCCCTCTGCCAGCCGCTCGAGCCAGGCCATGAGATCCCGCTGCGCTTGGGCCGGCGTACGGAGGTTGCCCTCGGGGACCGCGCCGTCGACGGCGGCGTCCGCGATGGACTTCTTGTAGCGGAGCCTCCGCAGCTTCGAGGTGCAGTAGGACCACCGCTCTCCGGCGACGTCCGCGAAGGTCACGGGGATCACGACCTCCACCTTCTGGGAGGTCTGGCCCTGCCGCCAGATCCGGCCCTTGAGTTGCTCGAACTCGGCGTTCGTCCAGGG
>JAAESI010000065.1 GCA_024229515.1 Pseudomonadota bacterium
AACGTTAGAACCATCTATAGTTATATTTGTACCTGCTGTGTAAGTTGTGTCACTATCAGTAGATGTAACCCAATCGTAATCAGTACCTGTCCACACTAGGGCTTGGTTTGCTGTTGCTGTGCCTGTATTTAAGTGTGTATCGACATCACTGTCAGTATAATGAGCAGTTGTTGAAGTTAGATATCCTTGCGTTGAGTGGTCTCCCCAGGCAAATGCTGTGTCCCAGTTTAGCATTTGCCCTGGTGGTATAATCGTGTCTGTACTGTCAATCGTAAAGTTAGGATATGTTCCTGTGACTGTAGTAGCACCTGTTCCTGTTAAGGATACTGTTTGGTCTGGAGAAGTATTTTGAAATTCTGTGCCAACTAATGTTAATCCCGTGCCTGCTGTGTATGTTGTGTTTGTATCTGTATTTGTATAATTACTCGCATGTATATTAGTTGAACCTTGGTCTGTTGTCCAGTCAATGTGTTCGTTTGCTGAAACACCACTTAAGGAATTATGTGTGAAGTCTCCACTTGTATAAGTTGTGTTTGTATCTGTAGATGATATTTCATTAGCACCACTTATAGTTACGTTAGTTCCTGCCGTATATGTCGTATTTGTATCTGTATCTGTACTAGCAATAGTAAAATTAGGATATGTTCCTGTAATAGTTGTTGCACCAGAACCAGTTAATGCTACTGTTTGGTCTGGAGCCGTATTTGAAAATTCTGTGCCGACTAGTGTTAATCCTGAACCGGCTGTGTATGTTGTGTCAGTATCTGTTGTAATAAATCCACTATCGTTAGTTAATTCGCTTACTGCTGTAGGTATCGTTGGTTTACCACTAAGTGAACTATATGCTCCATCAAATGAAGTCCCACCAATACTCGCTGATATTACTCCCGCCGATAATTCAACCTGTTGTGATGAAGCGGCAATTTCAGCAGGATTAGTTATATCAATTCCGGCATCTATCGCCATCAAGTAATCAGTGTTTATTCCAGGATAATCTTGTAATTCTGAACCATACTCATTTGCAGTTACTATAGTTATAGCAGTTATATTATTGCTTCCATCTTGTGTTGCTGAATAAACACTCGGAACAAAGTTAGTATCAGGAAATGAGCCTACTGCATTTAAATAAGTTGCTTGGTCAATGATTGTAGAATTAGCAACAACAGGATTTCCATTAAAGTTTGGATTAATACCTCTGCCGTCAGTTATTTTTATTGGTCTAAAATCACCATAAGTAGCAGGTCCAATTGTAGTTCCACTAGGTAGTGAAATACCACCCGATGATGAAGCACTCATTAGTGCTGAACCAAGTGAAATTGTGTTACCGCTTAAATATAAATCTTTAAATCTTTTTGTATCAGAACCAATGTCATAAGCAATATTAGTATCAGGAATGATATCTTGTTTTACAGTTCCGTCGAGATTAGTTAATAATGTAGGTTTACCTGTTAAGTCAGCATACGCACCACTGAAATGAGGTGTTGCTGTGTATGATATAACACCCGTTGTTGCATTATAAGATAAATCACCTGAAACTGAAATGGCATTTCTTGCATCTGAATCTTGATAACCACCACTG
>JAAESI010000066.1 GCA_024229515.1 Pseudomonadota bacterium
CGTGAGTGCGGATCACGACGGGCTCACGCGCCGCCAGAAGCTGCGCCTGCGCGGTCACTTCGGCTTCACGAAGGCGCCGTTCTCGAAGTACATGTGGGCCACGAAGATGTACGACAGCAGCAGCCAGCGCGACCTGCTCGCTGGACTGCAGATGTGGCTCGAGCTCAAGGGGATCACCCTGGTGACGGGACCGTCTGGGGTGGGCAAGAGCATCACGCTGCGGCGCTTCGTCAAGGAGCTGGACGAGGCGCGCTACCACGTCGTCGCGCCCACGACCCTGCCGAGCACTCCGCACGGCTGCCTGCGCTCGCTCAGCCGGGAGCTCGGGCTGCCCATGCGCCAGCACACCGCCGACCTCTTCGACCAGGTCCGAGGCCGCCTCGTCGAGCTCGGCAAGGCCGAAGGACCACACCCCATCCTCGTCCTCGACGACGCCGAGGGCCTCCGCGCACCGGTGATGGATGTGCTGCGACGCCTCACCGCCTCGGACCTGGACGAGCAGGACCACTTCAGCATGGTCCTCGCCGGCACCGACGAGCTCCTCCACACGCTGCAGGTCACCTCGCTCGCGCCCCTGCGAAGCCGCATCGGCTTCACCTGGCAGCTCCGACCCTACGGCCTGGAGGATGCGCGCCAGTACGTCGCCTACCAGCTCCAGCGCGCCAACGTCGACGCGAAGGTCTTCAGCGACCACGCCGTCAAACGGATCTTCCAGGCCAGCCGCGGCTACCCCCGCTCCATCAACCAGCTCGCCCTCCAGGCCCTGATCCAAGCAGCCATCGCGGGGATCGACACCATCGACGGCGACTTCATGCAGCGCGTCTGCAAGAGCCACCCCCTGTACCAGGGCGTCCAAGGAGCCGCGTGATGGACAGCGAGCAGATCCAGGTCCCGTCGAGCTGGACGGCCGACCAGGCCGCGACGATCCTCGACCTCGTCGAGCGCCTCGCCGAGGCCATCTGGCACGCCCACGGCGACGCGATCACGCGGCACCAGGAGGAGCTGCATGGCGTACCCCCACCGCTGGTCTGTCCCGAAGACGAGCACGACGACATCCCCTTCTGAGCGTTCACGCTGGCCGGGCTGGGACTCGCCAACAGGCCGTGTCCCGGCCCGCAAGCCGCGCTGCTGCTCGCTCTCACCCCCGCGGCGGGACGAAGGTCGCGCTCGTGTCCCGTCCCCAGCCCGCTCCCGCTCGTCGCGCCGGGATGGGACACCCCAACGCCGCCTATCTCGCCTCGTCGCCCGGGAACTCAAGCTGGGATCGAACCGGGCGAGATAGCCGGGACC
>JAAESI010000067.1 GCA_024229515.1 Pseudomonadota bacterium
ACAAACTTAACCATACTATTTCTCCTTTGTCTTACAATTACATTTACAACTACATGTGAATATACCTAATTTAGCACAATCACATTCAACCATTTTACCCTCTTTACCACAATCACATGGTTTATTCATTTACTTCTCCTTATTAGTCTTTTCAGTTTGGACGATATTATTCTATGTAGGTTTGTGGTTGTAAGTATAACTATAAAGAACAATAGTCCGAATACTATATCAAAAGATGAACCAGAAGTAACTAATAAATCCATGATAAACCCCAACTTAAAATACTATTATAACACAAAACCCTGGTTTGTCAAGTTATTATAACTTAACATAACATATTATTACTATTACTATATATGAGAAAACCCCCTTTTCATAGTTTAATAGAGTGGGGCGTAGGCATAACCTATAGACAGAGGAATACTCTCTCACTATGGGTCTATTGCGCCGCAATATACCTGCATGAAGCATTATGAAGCATTTTGCTTCAACCATATGAAGCATTTTGCTTCAACCATGCTTAACCATGATAATATGCTTAAAGACCATAATGCCCGCATTATGGCTCCCAGGCATCGATGGAACCGTATGGCCAGCATGGTTTAACCATGAGAACATTGTTCACCATAGTATATAAACTTTCTCCTTAGTAAACCATAGGCGCCCATAGAAATTAATTCAGCCGGGATACCAAGAGACTATTTTAAAAGGACCATGCTTTAACACCCTTGGAA
>JAAESI010000068.1 GCA_024229515.1 Pseudomonadota bacterium
AGGGCCTCGCCGAGGTCGTCGGCGTGCGCCGAAACGGAACTGGCCTTCCCGCGGGACGCGGCCAGAGCGGCCATGTTGTCCGAGAACAGGCGCACCGACCTGCCGGCGAGAGCGTTCGCCTTGGAACGGACCACCTGCACGACCGTGAGCAGCTCCGACCTCGTGGACGCCGGCACGCGGGCGTCGTACTCGACGGTGAGTGCCGTGGGGAGGAGGCCACGGCCCCGCGTACCGTCGTGCAGGACGCCGTTGACCACCGACGATGCCGCGAGGGCGACGGCGCCGCCCCGAGAGGACGAAGCATCCGTGATTAGGGTGACGGCCGGAAACTTGTCCGGGAACGCCCGGCGGCACACGTCGGAGACGGGCCAGACGCGGCGTACGAAAAGACTGCGTAAGCGGTCGGCGCCCGAGGCCGCGGCCCGAGAGAACCGGGCACCCGAGGCGGCCCCCGAGAGGGCCTGGCGCAGCCGGCGTAGCCAGAGCCCGACCGGCGGAGCGACGCACGCCAACCAGCCAAGGCGACCCAGCAGGCCCCGCAAAGAAGGAGGCGACACGGCCCCGCGGACCGTGACGGATGCCAGTTCCTGCTCGAGGGATTCCGCCAGGGCGGGGGTGTAGCCGATGGTGGCCTCTGGGCCGGCCGTTGAGATGGAGAGGCCGATCCACTGAATCGAGGTGTCCGGCGGGGGGCACTTGGCCTCAGCCATCGGGAGCCCCAGCGCGGAGAATCTGCGGATGACCGACAGGCGGAAGGCGTCTGCCTCCGCCCTGGTGCCGACCATGTAGCCCAGCGTGTCGTCGCAGTAACTCACGACGCGGGCCCGGCCATCCGCGCGGCGGAGGCTCTTAGCCACCGCGTGAACGATGGCGTTCATGGCGCTGGACGACCACCGCGACCCCATGCTGCAGGTGGTGACGCGGTACGTGCGGCCCGCCCACCGCACAGACGCGGCCCCCCGCGCTTGGGCCGAGAGCATGATGCGGCGGAAGGCCGTCGTGATGTCCCACGACATGAGGAAGACGGACTGGCCCGGCGCCGGGCTGGGCGCAGTACGCAGCCAAGCCGCCACCCCCGGGATGGACACGGTGGCCGGGAAAGGCAGGCGACTGGTGTCGCAGGCGCCGTTCGGCCCGCGTACCTTCCCCGAGCGGGATCGGCTGCTGTCGTCGCAGATAAGCCGACCCCGACCGTTGGTCTTCGCGACGAGGCTGACGGGGCTCGGCGGCGGTGCCCGCGCCCCGGGGGGAACGGGGACGATCCACCAGTTGTCGGCGTCCCGCTGGAGTAGCGACTGGACAGAGTCCGCGGTACCGGCGTTGTCCAGGCGGTTCGGACGAGGCTGGAAGGCCGCGACGGGGTGCGAAAGCTCCGCCGGGGCGCCGAGGAGCGCGCACGCGAAGGCGTGATGCCAGGACGAATCACCCGGGCGCCGGAGCTCCCGCAGGACCGCGACAGGGCAGAGTCGGGGCACGTCAGGATTGGCG
>JAAESI010000069.1 GCA_024229515.1 Pseudomonadota bacterium
GGGAAGCGATGATCGGTGTGAACATCCTCAATCGCATGACCGAGCTCGGGATGCCGGAATCGCGGGCTGTCCGAAGCTGAAACTCCGAGAGAGCCGCTCAGTGGCCCGATCCGGCCTCGCTCGGAGCCGTGCAACAACGCCTCACGGAGCGGATGCCGGACGGGGACGAGGGATTCGATGGACACCAGGGCGAGCATCGAGGGCTGGGGTCGTGTCTTGCCGCGCATGCGACATGATCTCACGTGCTGGCTTGGCCGTCGATCGCTGGACGGGGCCTTTTCAGCAGCCTGCTAGCGGGCACCAGGAGGGAGGTGCCCTTGCTACGATCGCTCCGAGCGGGTAACTCACTGGGCTCGGAGGTCCCCTTTGACTCGATTCGCAGTTCTCGTTCTGACCCTCGGCCTGGCGGCTTGTGCCGCTGAGCCCGCTCCCGACGCGGCCCCGCCCGTCGCGGTCGACGCCGAGTCCCAGTCCCTCCCCGTGCTCGCGGGCACGTATGTGTTCGAGTTGAGCGCCGCCGACCAGGCGGAGCTCGACGCCGCCCGCGCCGCCCACGAGGCGGATCCGACGGACGCGGACGCCAAGGCCGCCTTCAACCGTATCCACGGACGCACCTTCGGGGCGCTGCAGGTCAGCGAGCGCGGCCTCCACATCGTCGGTCAGGGGCAGCGCACAGCCGTCGACGCCGACAGCATCGAAGCGTTCGTCCGCCCCGATGGAGCCGTCGAGCTCGAGTGGGCTGGGGACGTCGTCCTCGCCCATGCCAGGGACGGGGGTGTCCGATGATCCGCTCCACCACCCTGACCGCCTGCGCCCTGGCGCTCCTGCTCCCCACCGTCGCCTTCGCCAACGGCGATGAGGCCCTGGGCGAGTCCTTCGACCTCGAAGGCGCCGGCTACGGCGTCACCAGCGACGGCATCGCCACCGCCACGCGCCGCAGCCACGCCGTCACCGGCACGATCACCATCAGCAACGTGCCCGTGGGCGCGACCGTGGTCCAAGCGCTCATGTACTGGTCCAACACCGGCAACACCAGCGGCGACCCCACCGCGACCATCGACGGAAACCCCATCGACGGCACGCTGATCGGCACCGGCGGCGGCACCTGTTGGAGCTACACCAGCACCTGGGGCTATCGCGCCGACGTGACCGCCTTTGTCACGGGCAACGGCAGCTACGTGGTCGGCAACGCGGGCGACTCCCCGGCGTCCGATGCCAACGGCGTCTCCCTCGTCATCATCTACCAGGAGGCCAACGCGACCCACTGGGGGCAGGTCGTCATCTGGGACGGCACGGCGGTCGCTTCGACCGTGGACGAGACGATCGACGTGATCAACTACGCCAACCCCGAGACGGCCAGCCTCGTGGAGCTCCACCTGATGGTGGGCGACGGGCAGGCTGCGGCGGACGGTTCCAACGGCTTCAACGGCACCTCGTACGACCCCAGCTCCGATCCGTGGAACGGCTCCGACGGCGCGATGTGGGACGACCGCACGTTCACCGTCACCTCCCACCTGCCGGCCGATGACCTCAGCGCGGACCTCTTCATCGCCGAGCCCTCCGGCGGCGACTGCCTCGCCTGGCACGTGGGCGTGGTGGAGCTCCAGCACCCCGACAACGACGGTGACGGCGACTTCGACAACACCGACTGCAACGACGACGACGCCACCATCTACACCGGCGCCCCGGAGTTGTGCGACGGCCTCGACAACGACTGCGACGGCACGATCCCGACCGACGAGATCGACGACGATCTGGACGGCCAGGCCGAGTGCGAGGGCGACTGCGACGACAACGACATCGACAACTACACCGGCAACACCGAGGTCTGCGACGACGCCGACAACGACTGCGACGGATTCCTCGGGGGCGACGAGCTCGACGACGACCTCGACGGCCAGACCGAGTGCGACGGCGACTGCGACGACAACGACATCGACAACTACACCGGCAACACCGAGGTCTGCGACGGTTCCGACAACGACTGCGACGGTTTCCTCAGCGGGGACGAGCTCGACGACGACCTCGACGGCCAGACCGAGTGCGACGGCGACTGCGACGACGCCGACATCGACAACTTCGACGGCAACACCGAGGTCTGCGACGGTGCCGACAACGACTGCGACGGCTTCCTCAGCGGGGACGAACTCGACGGCGATCTGGACGGCCAGACCGAGTGCGACGGCGACTGCGACGACGCCGACATCAACAACTTTGTCGGCAACGCCGAGGTCTGCGACGACCAGGACAACAACTGCGACGGATTCGTCGGTACCGACGAGGTCGACGACGACCTCGACGGCCAGTCCGAGTGCAACGGCGACTGCGACGACACCGACATCAACAACTTCGCCGGCAACACCGAGGTCTGCGACGGCGCCGACAACGACTGCGACGGCTTCCTGTCCGCGGAAGAGCTCGACGACGACCTCGACGGCCAGACTGAGTGCGACGGCGACTGCGACGACGCCGACATCAACAACTACGACGGCAACGCCGAGGCCTGCGACGACGCCGACAACGACTGCGACGGCCAACTCGGAGGCGACGAGATCGACGACGACCTCGACGGCCAGACCGAGTGCGATGGCGACTGCGACGACGCCGACATCAACAACTTCGACGGCAACCCCGAGGTCTGCGACGGCGCCGACAACGACTGCGACGACGCCCTCGGCGGCGACGAGATCGACGACGATGTCGACGGCCAGACCGAGTGCGACGGCGACTGCGACGACGCCGACATCCTCAACTTCGACGGCAACCCCGAGGTATGCGACGGCCAGGACAACAACTGCGACACCGTGACGGACGAAGGCTTCGTCGACACCGACGGCGACCTCGAGGCGGACTGCGTCGACGACGACGACGACAACGACGGCCTGTCGGACGAGGACGAGGCGACCGCCGGCTCGGACCCGCTCTCAGGCGACACCGACGGCGACGGCCTCGGCGACCTCGAGGAGGTCGGTGAGGACCCGGCCGCCCCGGACGACACCGACGAGGACGGCACCCCCGACTTCAACGATCCGGACGACGACGGCGACGGCATCGGCACCGCCGACGAGATCGCCGGGGACGCGGACGGTGACGGCGAGCCCGACAACGACCCCGACGAGGACGACGTCGACAACTGGTACGACGACGACTCCGACGGCGACGGCCTCTCCGACGAGGAGGAGGGCGACGGCGACGCGGACGAGGACGGGATCCCCAACTACCTCGACCTGGACTCGGACGACGACGGCCTCAGCGACGAGGACGAGCTCGTCCTGGGCACCGACCCCCTCGAGCCCGACACCGACGGCGACGGCATCGACGACGGCGACGAGATCATCAACGGCACCGACCCGCTCGATCCGGACGACCCGCCCAAGGGCGACGACGACGACGCCACCGACGACGACGACGCCACCGACGACGACGACGCCACCGACGACGACGACAGCTCGGCGGACGACGACGACGACGACGACGACGATGACGACGCCACCGGAGACGACGACGACAGCACGACCGACTGCGCCTGCCCCGACGCCGGCGCGTCGCTGAGCGCCGGCTCGGCCGGGAGCTTCGGTCTTGCGTTGTTCGCGCTGGTCGGCTTCGCCCGACGGCGACGCGGCTAGCCAGGCGTTGCCCCAACGGGATGCCGTTGGGACCCAAGGACGCAGCGACGCCTTGCTCTACCTGGGCTGGATGTCCGCCAGCGTCATCTCCATCCACGCACGGGCGATCTCCGGGCTGACGGTCGCGTCGCAGGGGACCTGCACGAGCGCACGCATGGCGCCTCCGCCGTGGCTCTTGGGGAGCCGCTGCCCGGGCTGCGCGAACACCTTGGAGTCGCTCACGTAGAGCGTCTCCCCGGCGGGGAGCATGCCCACCAGCGCGGCCTGGGCGGGGATGTCGGGGGGGAGCTCGTAGTACTGGGTGAAGTCACCTTCGACGAAGCAGCCGGTGCCCCCGATCGACCAGATCGCCCCGCCTCCGGGGCTGAGCATCGGCACCTTCACGGAGTGCGAACCGGCGCTCAACGCAAGTTCCGTATCCAGGCCCCGGACCTGGTGGAGGGCGCCCGCGGCGACGCTGACGGAGCCGTCGGACAGCCCCTCGACGGTCAACGCCTCGGCTGTGCCGTTGTGGATCGTCAACGACGCCCCGCCGCCGCAGCCGACGAGCAGGGTGACGAGCGTCACAAAGGGCAGGAGACGACCCACGGACCGATTGTAGGCCCCGGTATCATCCGCCGCATGAAGCGAACCCCGTTTGCCCTCATCGCCGTGCGTGTAGGCGTGTAGGCCGGACAAAGTGCTTTTCGTGAACGCGAACTGGCCGAGCCGATGCCCTCTCTCCAACCTGGGGCGTGATTGGTCGGGTTCAGCGTCCTGTGACACTCCGAGTCGGGGCTGAACCGAGGATGTCGAGTGAGA
>JAAESI010000070.1 GCA_024229515.1 Pseudomonadota bacterium
GGGAAGCGATGATCGGTGTGAACATCCTCAATCGCATGACCGAGCTCGGGATGCCGGAATCGCACGCTGTCCGAAGCTGAAACTCCGAGAGAGCCGCTCAGTGGCCCGATCCGGCCTCGCTCGGAGCCGTGCAACAACGCCAAGGCACGCACCACTCAGGCGCTGGATGCCGCGATCGCCGCGGGCATGCATCTCATCACGCCCGAGGACGCGGAGGCATGGATCCGGCACTGCGGATATTGGGGACAAGAAACGTGATCGGCGCAATGACCGATCGTTACCACGCTGTGACCCGGCGCCCGCGATGCTCCTCCTTGAACGGAGTCTCTCAATGCGCCCCACCCTCGACCTCCTCGTCCTCCTCGTCCTCCTGGCTGGCTGCACGCCGGGCCCTCAGTGGACGGATCCGAGCGTGGACCTCCAGCCCGGCGGCGGCCCCGGCACCGACCCGTTCGGAGGGGGAGGCGACGGCCCCGAGGAGCACCCCCACGGCGTCACCCACCCCGACTTCGTCTACGCGCCCGAGCTGATGCTCCCCGAGACCGACCCCTGCTTCGCGCACGCCATCCCCAACGAGGAGCGGACCGAGCTGGAGCTGTGGTTCGAGTGCGCGCCCGAGTACGCGCCGGAGGCGGGCATGCTGCTGGCGGGGGTGCGCAGCGGCGGCTACCTCGTCTGGGTCGACGCGGTCGAGTGGGACGGCCTCGACGCCGTCGCCGAGACGACCCCCGCCAGCCTGGGTGACGCGATCCTCGAAGGGGAGCTGGACGTCGACCTGCTTCTGCCCTCGCAGGAGCGCTCGACCCTCGACTTCTCCGGCGCCGAGCTGGTGCTGGAGGCGGAAAACGGCCACCACATCCTCCGTGTCCCCACCGCCACGCTCGACATCACGCCCCGGCTGAAGGCGAACGCGACCTTCGACGGCCTCCAGCCGACGAACGCCCACCTCCTCATGGGCATCACGGCGACCGCGTCGCTCCGTCTCGAAGCGGAGATCCCGATCACCCGCGTGATGGGCGAACGGACGCTCGGCGTCGTCGAGCGGCCGTTCCTGTTCATGGCCGGCGCCCTGCCGGTCGCCGGCACGGTCAAGCTCGACATCAAGCTCCGCGGCGAGATCGACCTCGCCGGCCCGCTCGAGCTCGAGACCGGCTTCGACGTGCAGGCCGAAGGCGGCTTCGACGCGGTCTGGAGCCAGGACGCCGGCCCCGATCTGCAGGCCGGCTACGGATTCCTCGCGACCGCCGCCCCCACCACCGTCGACATCGCCGCCGAGGGCTTCGTCAAGGTGGGACTCAAGCCGGGCGCCAAGCTGCTCCTGTACGGCATCGCCGGTCCCAAGGTGAGCACGCACTTCTACGTCAAGGCCGCCGCGGAGGTCGGGACGGACGCCGTGGACTGGACCATCCGGGGCGGGGTCAAGGCCTACGGCGGCGTCGGCTTCGACTTCCTGGGGATCCCCAGCTACGTCACGATGGACCCGTGGATCCACGAGCGGGATCTGATCGCGGGGCAGATCGACCTGCCGTGACCCGCGGAGCGTGACGGGACCGGCCGCTGCGTCAAACTGCGCGGCCAACACCAGGTCACGCTCCACCAGTGCGTCGAGGGGTGGGTGCTGAACGACGTACGGGGGGCCGGTCCACCCGGGCTTCACACGGTCCATGGCGCCCCGACCGCCCGGAAGCGGGGTTGGGGTTGCGCACCGGTTTGCCCAGTGGACCGCACCGCACCTCGTCGCTGAGTGCACGCACGGTGCGCGGACGGTGCACGCACCCTCAAGATCCCCCTCGGCGGACATGTGATCGCTTGACATAGACGCTGTCGCGCCTCTGGCACGGCCGTTGCGAACGGTGGATCTCGAAGGAGAACCACCCATGTCCGCACGCACCCTCTTGCTGTCTTGCTGCCTCGCCCTCACGGCCGCTTGCGAATCTGTCTACGAACCCAGCGCCGACGACGACCCGGGGCGTTGTTGCACGGCTCCGAGCGAGGCCGGATCGGGCCACTGAGCGGCTCTCTCGGAGTTTCAGCTTCGGACAGCCCGCGATTCCGGCATCCCGAGCTCGGTCATGCGATTGAGGATGTTCACACCGATCATCGCTTCCC
>JAAESI010000071.1 GCA_024229515.1 Pseudomonadota bacterium
CGTTTTCGCACTCGGGCGTGGGCGGCGGTGTGGCGTAGTAGCCCTGGGCTCGGCGCTGCCCTCGGTGATGCTCATGAGCGCGAAGTTCATCCAGTCCGCCCCCGTCGGTTCGACGTCCTGCAACGACAGCCCGAGGGTCCTCACCACCCCGCGGCTTCCCTCGGGGGAGGACGGGGGCCAGAGCTCGAGTTGGCCGATCAGCCGGCCGGCCGCCTCGGAGCTGTCGGGCGCGATGTCCTCGACGCGGCCGTCCTCGTCGATCCGGACATCCACCAGCACCGTGGGATCGGTGGGAAGGGAGCCGCACTGGCCGAGGAACACGGACCACTTGCGAGCCTTCGAGGGTGGTCACGGCGGGCCCGGCCGCCTGAGCGGCGACGCGCCGGAGCTTCTCCTCGGAAGGTTCGATGCCCGACATGGTGCGGCGCAGTCGGCCCAGCCAAGCCATCGCTTCGAGGGTCGAGGGCTTCGCTTTGTAGTGGTCGTCGGCGATGGTATCGGCGAACCGAACCAGCGTGCGCTCCCGGTCGCTCCGCTTGCCCATCGGCCTGTCCAGGAACCGCCGGCTCTCGAAGGCGCCGGGCAGGAGCAGCGGGTCCAACAGATCCAGGGAGAGTCGCTCATCGAAGCTCTGCCACACCTAGCCCTCACCGACCCAGGTGACCGGCAGGCGCCAGACCCCCGGCCCCGCCGGGAGCCAGCCGACGTAGTCGACTTTGTGGCGGGTGGGTTTGAAGTGGATTCGATCCCCTCGGGCTTCGGCGCGAACGAGGCGGAGGCGGGCCCGCGGGACCAGGTCATCCCCGTGCGACCGCCTCGTCACCCGCGCGAAGACGATGTGGGTGCCCTCGGGGAGCTCCCCGGCATCCAGCCGGTCCAGGGTCGCGGCCGCCTCCTGATCGACGAATCGTTCGGACGGGGCGGAGGCGTGACTCAGAGGTGAGGTGAGGACCAGACAGGCGAGCACGACAAGGCAGGTGCGCATGGCCTCATTTTGGGTTCCGGAGCGGCATCCGACAGTCACACGATGATGCGATCGGGTTCAGCCGGCCAGGAGCGCGAGCCCGGAGGCGACCGACGTGAGGTGATCGCCGGACCGCACCCGGTCGGCGCCGAAGCGGTCCTCGAAGAGCCGCCGCACCGCCGGCACCTGGGCCGAGCCGCCCGTGAGGAAGACGCGGTCCACGTCGCCGATGTCGGCTCCGCAGTCGCTGAGCAGCCCATCCACGCAGGTCTGGACCTGGCCGATGGCGGAGGCGATCCAGGCTTCGAAGTCGGCCCGCGCCATGGGCGAGGCCAGCTCGATGGGGCCGTGACTGAAGGCCATCGTCGTCTGCTCTTCCGCGGACAGGTCGACCTTGGCGGCCTCGACGCGGCGGTACAGGGCGTAGCCGAGGTTCGACTCGACGAGGTGGATCAGTGCCTCGATGCGGCCCGGATGAAGCGCGGTGCGCTCGTACTCGCGGAGCATGCGCAGGTTCTTGGGGGAGGCCAGCTCACTGAGCCGGTGCCACCGCTCCAGGTAGCGGAAGACCCAGGACGGGATGGGCAGTTCCTGGCCGAACAGCGACCGGTAGTCGGAGCCTCGGTCCAGCTCGGGGGAGACGAGGCGGTGGAGGATCTGCCGGTCGAACGCGTCGCCCGCGAGCCCCACGCCGGCGGTGCCGAGCACGCGCTCGCTGCCGCCCGTTCCGCGGTGTGAGGGGCCGACCTCCAGCAGGCAGAAGTCGGAGGTGCCGCCGCCGAAGTCGCCGATGAGCACCACCTCGTCGTGGTCGAGGCTGGCCTCGTAGTGCCACGCGGCGGCGACGGGCTCGAGCTCGAACCTGATGTCCTCGAAGCCGCCGAGCGCGAGCGCTTCCCGCAGGCGGCCCTCGGCGAAGGCGTCGTCCTCGGCTGACCTGGCCCCCACGAGCCGCACCGGTCGGCCCGCCACGACCGGCCCGCTGAGGGTGCCCATCGTGCGTTCGGCCGAGCGCCGGAGGTCGCGCACGATGCCGCCGATCAGCTCCTCCAGCGTGTACTTCTTGCCGTACACCCCGGTGGAGGTGAGCCCCCGGCTCGCGAGGTGCGACTTCATGGACTGCATCAGCCGGCCCTCGCCGTCGCAGTCGAGGTAGTGGGCGATCGCGTCGGGCCCGCAGGTGTGGGGCGCGGGCTGCCCCGGCTCCTGGCCGTTGGGGTCGAAGAACAGAATCCAGCGGAAGACCGAGGTCGTCCGCCCGCTGGCCGTTTCGTGTTGCGCCAACTCCGCCCGCCCCCGCCCGGCGAGCCGCGCCAACGCGCTGTTGGTGGTTCCGAAGTCGAGTCCAATGCCTGTCATGCGTCCTCCGCGGGGGCGGAGGGGGAGGGGGGGCTGCTCATTCAGACCTCCAGTCCGTCACTTCATGTGCACGGTGAAGGTGCGGGCGTCGGGATCGGCGGCGCCGGCGTTCGTCGGCGACAGCACCACGGTGATGTGGGCGGGGGGCCGATCCACGCGGAACCGCAGGTTGGGCTCTTCGGGGCTCCCGTTGTTGCAACCCTGAGGCTGCTGGCAGCTGCCTCCGGGGTGAATGAAGGCACGCAACTCCACCGGCCCTCCCGCCAGCAGCGAACTCCCATCCTCGGGGAGCAGGTTGGCGTGGTCGAGGGTCTGCACGTACCGGAAGCCCCAGTCGCGCGCGTTGATCGTGTTGAGCTCGAGCTTGCGCCGCAACGTCACCCCCGCCTGCTGTTTCTCGGCTGCGAATCGGTTCAGGTCGTACGTGACCTCCCCGCCTTCGGGGGCGTGCCGCAGCCCCGACGGTCGCGGCCAGACGGCGAAGCACTCGGGCCCCACGTTGGTCACGGCGGTGCCCTCGATCACGGCGACGAGGAGGAACGGGTTGGACAAGAACCGCGACTCATCCGACGGTCCGCGCGCGCTGCCTTCGCCGGGCCCGCCGCAGAACTGGCCGTCCAGGCCCCACCAGGGGAGCCCATCGGCGATCTGGCCGAACAGCGGCTCGAACGGCTCGTAGCCCCCGCCCGCGAGGCCAGGCTGCTTCGCGACCTCGCCGGTGCGGTGCGCCCTCCACTGCTTCTTCGTCCAGCCGTCGTACTCGACCGGATCGAGCAGCGGCACCTCGATCGGCGCGCTCGGAACGAGCAGGCTGTTCGTGTTGTCGGGCGACGGCGCGGGCACGCCGGGAGGCCCATCGCGCCACGCCCACAGCGCCGCCCCCACGAGGACCGCCAGCAGCCCCGCCAGCAGCGCTGTGCGTCGCCGCGGCGCCTCACTCACAGCAGACGGGGTCCACCGCGAGCCGGTGCGTGGCGGTGCGGTCGTCGTGGTCGGTGACGGTGGTGATGAGCACCACGTCCTCGGCGAGGTCCAGCGGGCCGAGTCCTCCGGCGTCGTCGGGGCAGAACTCGGTTCGGTCGGGGTCGGTGTCATCGGGGTACAGCCCCACCGGCAGCAGCAGCCGCTCGCCCCAGAACTGGCGCGTGTCATCGGGCCCCGCGCTCATGCCGACGTGCCGCGTGGGCCCGTCCAGGGCCAGCTCGCCGCCGATCTCCAGGTCCCACTTGAGGAACACGATCGGACACAGGCCGCGGGCTTCGGCGCCGACCCAGATGTGGTAACCGCAGCCGCCCCCCTGGTCGCCCCAACCGATGTTGATGGTGCCGCCGTCGTCGATCGGGACGAAGCTGTCGAAGCCGTAGCCGCCCTGAATCGAGGGCTCGTCGCACAGCACGAGATCGCAGGCGCCCGCTTCGACGCACCCGTCCGGGATCGTCGCGTCGTCATCGTCGTCGTCAGCCAGTTGGGGCGTGCAGCCGCACACCAAAAGCAGCGCGAAGGAAAGGCCTACGTGTCGTACCACTCAGGCTTCACGAGGTTGGTGTACGTGTTCTCCTTGATGGGGTTGATGCGCTGCTTGATCGAATCAAACGTCACCCCCATCGCCACCTTCAGCCACCACGCGTACATGTCGCGCTTGTACTTGTTGCCGCTCATCAGCCCCTTGAGGAGCCACTTGGGCGTCACGAACTTGCGGTTGATGTCGTACAGCGCACGCGAGATCTCCTCCCGCGTCATGTAGTCGCTGTCCATCATCGGAGTCATCCAGTCGAACTCCGTGAAGTCGTCCAGCGTGATCCAACCCTCCTGCATCGCGTCGTCGAACAGGGGCGTACCCGGGACCGGCGTGATGGGGTGGAACGCGGGGTAGTCGACGTTCAGCTCCTTGGCCAGATCGGCCTGCCGGAACATGGACTCGCGGGTCTCGTACTTGGTGCCGACGATGAACGTCGCCTGCTTGAAGATCTGCGGGTACTTGTCGAGGATTCGGAACGTCTCCCGCAACTGGTCGTTGTTGTAGAAGCCCTTGTTGAAGTCCTTGAGGCGCTCGTCTTCGGCCCGCTCGACCCCGATGCAGAGGTGGCGCAGCCCGGCCGCGACCAGCTTCTCCTGAATCCCGCGCTTCTCGTCGCGGATGATGCAGTCGGACCGCATGAACGCGAACCAGTTGATGTCCATCCCCGAGCGGATGATCTCCTCGGCGAACTGGTCGTTCCACCGCGCGTCGATGTTCCAGGACTCGTCGACCCAGACGTACGAGCGCTTGTTGTGCTTGTAGTAGAGTTCCTCGATCTCGGCGATCGTCTTGTCCACGGACTTGGTGCGCCAGCGCGGCCGCAGGCTGATGTGGCCGTCCTCGCCCTCGTCCCGGTGGGCCATCTGCGTCCACCAGACGCAGAAGCTGCAGGAGGCGGTGCAGCCGCGGCTGTGGTGGATGGTGGCGCCGCCGGGGCTGAACGACAGCCGCGACGTCCCGTACTTGTCCATCGGGACGAGGTCGTAGGCCGGCATCGGCAACTCATCGAGGTCCTCGATGAGGTGGCGGGCGCGCGTCTTGATGAACTGCTTCTCTTCGCCTTCGCCCTCGACGTAGACGATGCCCGCGACCTTGCTGTAGTCCGGCTTGGCTTGCCCGATCTCCTCGACCAACCCGCGCAGCGTGTACTCGCCTTCGGCGCAGACGCAGAAGTCGATCGGGTTCTCGCTCATGTACTTGTTGTACAGATTCGTGAAGTGGGCTCCGCCGACCACGCGCTTGGCTCGGGGGATGACGTCCGCGGCCATGTTGATGACCCGCATCGCCTCGTGCGCGTACAGGGCGTGGTTCTCGCCGACGCACAGCACGTCGGGGTCTTCCTCGAGCATCGCGTTCTCGAGGGAGCGCCAGCCCATCTTCAGGGGCATGCAGTCGTAGACGGAGACCTGGTGGCCGGCGGCCCGCATGGTCGCGGCGAGGTACACCAGCGACTGGGGCACGAGGTAGTTGTCGCCCTCACTGACGAACGGCCAGTAGTACCGCGGGCTGAAGACGAACATCACGCGCATCGCACGGTCACCTCGCTCGACGGCCCACCGCGAGGTGGGCACGGGGCAGCGGAGCGAGATCGGGGTCGTTCCCGAGCGTGCGCTCCAATTCCAGCAGGTCGTCGCCGTAGGCACGGTCGGACAGCCGCTCCGGGTCCACGCACCCCATCAGGGGGCCGTCGAGCACCCGGAACAACCCCTCCGATCGAACGACGTCGAGCCCGGCGCCGCGCAGTATAGCCGCGACTTCGTCGGCCGCGAGGAGCCTGACAAAGCGGTCGTTCTCCACCGCGATCGTGCGCGTTCGCACCACCTCGGTGAGTTCCGCCGGAGTTAGCCCCCCGGGGTCCGCCAGGAGCGCCCCGGGCCACGCCTCCACGGACATGACGAGGTGCCCGCCGGGGGCGAGGGTCGGGGCCAACCGGGCCGCCGTCGCCGCCGGGTCGGGCAGGTAGCAGAGCAACTCCATCGCGAGGATGAGGTCGTAGGGCCCGCCGAGGTCGGCGGAGTCGATGTCACCGTCCCGGAGCGTCACGCGATCGCCGACGCCCGCGCCGGCGACGTGCCGCCGGGCGGCCTCCAGGGACGGACCGCAGGCGTCGATGCCGACCACCGTGTGGCCCGCGTGGGCCAGCGGGATCGCCCACCGTCCGATGCCGCAGGCGGCGTCCAGCACCCGCATGGGCTCCGGCGCGTCGAGCAGATCACCGATGACGTCGCGGTACAGGCGGGTCTGCATCGCCTTGAACGCGCGCCCCGGGGAGTCTTCCGCGAGGAAGTCCATCCAGTCGGGGTACTCGTCCCAACCGCGGTTCAATCCGGCGAGGTTCCAGGCGACGGCGTTGCTGCTCACGGCGCCCAATGTAGGCGGCCGTCGCGGAGGTCGCGCGCCAGCGTCTCCCCATTGCTCGCGTGCCCCGGATCGATGCGCTCGATCGACCCCGTCAGCCGGCCGCGGGCGCGCCACGGGCCGAGGTCTCCGAGCACGTCCAGGAGCTTGTGCCACGCCGGCTCGTCGGCCATCCGGGGGCGCCCGCCGTACAGCGCGCCGCCGTCGCGAAAGACCACCGCGTCCCCGGGGCGCGCTCCGGGGAAGAGGTGCCGTACCGCGCGGGCCTCATCCGCGTCGATGAACGTCCGGGCCCCTGCCGGTCCCGTGCCCCCGCTCCAGGAAACGGTGGTTCCGTGGAACGAGACGTCGACCTGCAGCCCCGGCGGCTTCGGTCGGAAGCCGGCGGCCCGGAGGGCTCGGACCCAGGGCAGGGCGCTGCCATCCAGCAGGGGCGCTTCGCCGTGGGCGAAGCGCAGGTCGATGTCGTCGACGTCCAGCATCACGAGCGCCGCGAGCAGGTGCTCCGGCATCGTCGCGCGCCCGCCGAGGGTCGATCGGTGGGGGAGGGGGACGTGGTCTTCGGGGGTCATCGGCCGCATCGGCTTGCCGCCGACGGCCCACCGCCAGCCCGCCCCGGCTCGGCCCGGCGTCACGATCACCACCGCCGGTCCGCCGCCGAAACAGGCGCGTCCGGCGAGCCGGAACCCCCGTCGCCTCACGGCTGGGGCAGCTCGAACTCGGCCTTGGCCCCGACCTCGATGCCCCGCTCGGCGAACCATCCCTGGTTCACCTCCAGCGCGTACAGCGCCGGCGCCTTGCTCGGGTGCGATACCTCCGACTGCGGATGCATGTCCTGGATGTCCACGATCACCCCGTCGGCATCCAGGAACGCGATCGACAGCGGCACGAAGGTGTTCTTCATCCAGAAGCTCAGCTTCTTGGGCTCGTCGTAGACGAAGATCATCCCGGCGTTGGTGCCCAGGCTGCGGCGGTACATCAGCCCGCGGCTCTGCTCCTGCGGCGTGCGGGCGACCTCAGCCTTCACCTTGTGCCCATCGACCACGATCGTGATCACGGCGAGGCCCGCGTCCGAGGTGCGGGTGCACGACGGAGCCTGGAGCACGAACAGCGCCATCAGCGCCAACGGAAGAAGCGAACGGATCACGGTCAGAAGAGCTGCCCGGTCTTGCCCGGCGGGGTGCGGATCCCGAGGTGCTGGTACGCCAGCGAGCCGGCGAGGCGGCCCTGGCGGCTGCGCACGATGTAGCCCTGCTGGACGAGGTACGGCTCGTAGACGTCCTCGAGGGTGTCGCGCTCCTCGCCGACGGCGGCGGCGAGCGCCTCGATGCCGACGGGGCCGCCCGCGAATCGTTCCACCAGCGTCGTGAGCAGGCGACGGTCCATCTTGTCGAGCCCGGCGCGGTCCACGTCCAGCCGCTTGAGCGACGAGGCCACCACCTCCGTGTCGATCGAGCCGTCGCCTTCGACCTGCGCGAAGTCCCGGACCCGGCGCAGCAGCCGGTTCGCGATCCGGGGGGTGCCCCGCGACCGCTTCGCCAGCTCCAGCGCGGCTTCGTCCACGATCGGCACTTCGAGCAGCCCGGCCGATCGGCGGACGATCGCCGCCAGCTCGTCGGCGGTGTAGAAATCGAGCACGGCGACGTAGCCGAAGCGGGCCCGGAACGGCGAGCTGAGCAGCCCCTCGCGGGTCGTGGCGCCCACCAGGGTGAACGGCGGGAGGGTGAACTTGAGCGCCCGCGCGGCGGGTCCGGCCCCCAGCACGATGTCGATCTCGTAGTCCTCCATCGCGGGGTACAGGACCTCCTGCACGGTCCGGTTGAGGCGGTGAATCTCGTCGATGAAGAGCACGTCGCCTTCATCCAGGTTCGACACGATCGCGGCCAGATCGCCGCCCCGCTCCAACACCGGGCCCGAGGTCGCTTTGATCTGCACCCCCATCTCGCGCGCGATCACGTGCGCCAGGGTCGTCTTGCCCAGCCCCGGGGGGCCCGCGAACAGCACGTGGTCCAGCGCCTCGTTCCGCTGGCGGGCGGCCTCGATGAAGACCCGCAGGTTGCTCAGCAGTGCCTTCTGCCCGACGTACTCGTCCAGGGTGGAGGGGCGGAGGCTGAGCTCGTCGCCGATCTCCTCGGCGTCGGGCTGCATGTCGGGGCTCAGGTCACGGTCCACGGCCTCACTCTAGCGGTCGGGATACGATGTGTGCGCCTCCATGGCAGAAGGCGATTTCCAACTCGAAGACGACTACCGCCGGTGGGTTCGCCTGCTCGCCGCCGACCCCCAGGTAGCCGCCCAGCAGGCCGATGAGCTGTGCCAGCGGTTCATGGACGCGGGACGCATGGACGCGGCCGGCGCGGTGCTGGAAGACGTGCTCGTCGTCGACGGCCTCCGCGAGGAGCAGATCGCCGCCCTGGGTACGCGCCTGGGGCGCTTCTTGAGCTTGTCTGGACGGCACGCCGAAGCGGATCGCTGGTTCGCCGTCGCCGGCGATGCCGCCGACGCGACCGGGCGACCCTACCTCCGCCTCGAAGCCGCCGCCCAGGAGGGGATCGGCCGCCTCCTGAGCTGCCGGATGGGGGAGGCGGTGTTGCTGCTGGACCGCGCCGCGGGCCTCGCCGACGACGCCACTGATCTCGACTTCCGGATCCACATCCTCCGCTACCTGGGCCACGCCCACGCCTTCCTGGCCCAGCTCGAGGAGGCTGATGAGGCCTACCTCCGGGCTCTGGCGGAGGCTGACGGGGGCGGCGCGCTCCGATGGCTCGCGGCCGCGCCCGACGATCTCGCGCGCAACGCCCACCAGGGCGCTCGGTTGGAGGACGCGGAGGCGTACCTCGCCGCTTCGGAGGCCGCCTACGACGAGATCGGCCGTCCCCACGCGATGCTGCTGATGCACGAGCACCGCGCCACCTTCCGGTTGGAGCAGGGCCGTGTTGACGAGGCCGTCGCCGATCTGGATCGGGCGACATCGCTGATGCTGGCGTTCCCCTGCGCGCCGGAGGCCCGACTGCTCCCCCGCCGCGCCCAGGCCCAGCACCTGCGCGGCGACGTCACCGGCGCTCGCGACTTCTACGAGCTCGCCCGGCGGGGGTTCGAAGCGATTGGGGAGTGGCGGGGTGAGGCGTTCGTGTTGGCGTGGCAGGCGGTCCTGGAGAGCCAGGACGGACGGCCGGACGAAGCGGCGCTCCTGATCGCGGGAGCTCGTCGGCTCATCGCCGACATCGACGGGGCGATCGAGCGGCCGCTGGTGGACGCGGCCGAAGCGGCGGTGCGCGGCGAACCGATGCCGGACGCCTTCTGCGACTGTTCGGCGGATGTGCGTCTGGTGCATCGCCTTGCGGCGGTCCCCCCGCCGCCGGTGCAGTAGGCGACCTCGAAGCCAGCCGAATCCAAGGTCGGCGCGGGCGGGGCCGCCTTGCCGCCGCACCCCACCAGCAGCGCCAGGCTCAACGCGGCCAGCGGCCTCCTCATGAGGGTGACAGGGCTTTGAGCGCGCGCCGCAGCAGGGTCTGGACCGTGTCCTCGGCGGTCGGGTCGGCCGCTGCGAGGGCCTTCTTGATCTCCCGCGCGTTGTATCCGAGGGCCGCCAACGCGGCCGTCGCATCCTCCACCGCCGGCGGATCCGCGGTCACGGTCGCGCCGTCGAGGCTCGCGGACAAGCTCGGATGGGGGAGCAGCTTGCCGAGCTTGTCCTTCAGCTCGAGGCACAGCCGCGCCGCCGTCTTCTTCCCCAGGCCCGGGATCCGCGTCAGCCCGACGATGTCGTCCCGGGCGATCGCATCGGCCAGGGTCTTGGGCTCGACCGTGCCGACCAGCGCGAGCGCCAGCTTCGGCCCGATCCCGCTGACCGACTGCACCACCCGGAACACCCGCCGGTCGGGCTCCGTGCCGAATCCGTACAGCGTGATCGCGTCCTCGCGCACGTGGGTGTGGATGTGGAGCGTCACCTCGGCTCCCACGGCGGGCAGCTCCATCAGCACCCGCGGCGCCACCAGCACCTCGTAGCCGACGCCGCTGCCGACCTCGACCAACACCCGATCCGGCTCCGTGGCCAGCAGCAATCCTCGCAGTCGACCGATCATCCCCGCACCTTCCGCAGCGGCTTCTTGGGACCGCCTCCCTTGGCGGCATCCTCGGCCGCTTTGACCTTCGCCTTGAAGTCTCCGACATGCGCGTGGCAGATGGCCACCGCCAAGGCATCGGTTCGGTCCGCGGCCCCGTCCAGCTCCTCCTTGAGCAGCATCTCGACCATCCGTCGCACCTGCTCCTTGTCCGCCGCGCCGCTGCCCGTCACCGCCTTCTTCACCGTCGCGGGCGGGTACTCACGGACCGTCAGCCCGGCCTGGGCGGCGGCGAGCACGAGCACCCCCCGGGCGTGCCCCAGCTGCAGCGCGGAGCGCGCATGTTCGGCGTGGAAGACGGCTTCGATGGCGAAGTGATCGGGGCTCGTACGGGCGAGCACGGCGGTCAGTTCTTTGTGCAGGAACGCCAGGCGCTCGGCGAACACGGCCTTGCGCGGTGGGCGGATGAGTCCGCTGTCGATGTGCTCGATCCGGCTGCCCGTCCGCTGCACCAGCCCCCAGCCGGTGCAGAAGCCGCCGGGGTCGACCCCGAACACGCGGACGGGGAGAGCGCTCAAGTGGCCGCGATCCGCTCCATCTCCTCGTCGGAGATCTCGAAGTTGGCGTGCACGTTTTGCACGTCATCGTTTTCCTCCAGCACCTCGATGAGGGCCAGGAGCTTGTCGGCGTCGCCGCCCTCGACGGGGACGGAGACGGTGGGGATCCACCACAGCCCGTACTCCTCGAGCTTCACCCCCTCGCCCTCGAGTCCTTCTCGGAGGGTCTCGAGGTCGCCGACTTCGCAGACGACCTGCCAGACGTCATCGCCGTTGTCGTTGACGTCTTCGGTGACGTCGTCGGCGCCGTGCTCCATGCCCGCCATCAGGAGATCTTCCTCCTCGATCGAGTCATGAGGGACGAGCAGCCGGCCGACCCGGTTGAAGCTGTGGGCGGCCGCGCCGGAGGCGGCCAACGGAATGCCCCGCTTGCTCAGCAGGTGCTTGATCTCCGGCCCCGTGCGGGCCCGGTTGTCGGTCAGCACCTCGATCAGAAGCGCCACGCCGCCGGGGCCGTAGGCCTCGTACATGACCTCTTCGAAGGTCTGCCCGTCGAGCAGCCCGGCGCCCTTCTTGATGGCGCGGTCGAGGTTCTCGCGGGGGAGCGACACCGCCTTGGCCTTCGCGATCGCGAGGCGTAGGCGCGGGTTGGCGTCAGGATCCGGTCCGCCCACGCGGGCAGCGACCATGATGTCCTTGACGACCTTGCTGAAGAGCTTGCTCCGCTTGGCGTCCTGGGCGCCCTTGCGGTGCTTGATGTTGGCCCATTTGGAATGGCCTGCCATCGCGTGTCTCACTCGGTTGGGGGGTGGGAACGAATGCCCAAAAAGGCGGCGATGGGATAGCATGCGGCCGGATCGGCTGCAATCTCTCGAACTCGGGGCGCCTCATGGAAGGCAGAGAGCAACGCAGCCGCCGACGCCGGCCCCTGATCGTCGAGGTCAAGGTCCAGCAGAGCGACGAGGTGTACCTCTACACCGCGCGCAACCTGTCCGTCGGCGGCATGTTCATCGACACTCCCGTTCCGCTCCCTCCGGGGACGGATCTGGCGCTGGAGTTCAAGCTCCCGGGCGGCGATGCGCTCGAGGTCGGCGGCGAGGTCCGCTGGAACACCAACTCCGGTGCGCCCGGCGTGCGGATCAAGCACCCCGGCATGGGCGTCGGCTTCAAGGACCTGCCCCCCACCGGGCACCAGCGCTTGCTGTCCTGGGTTGAGGGTTCGTGAAGCTCCCCGTGGCGCACTGCCCCAAGTGCCGCTGCGACGTCATCGTCTACCGAACGACCGCCCCCGACGCGGACGCCTTGACGGCGCCTCTGCAGACCCGCTGCATCGATTGCGATACCCGCCTGGACCGGTTCGGCCAGGAGCCGGAGGTTGCTCTGCACCCGTGGGAGCAGGTCACGTCCGATGGCTACACGGATCTGGATATGGATAGGCCGCGTCCGATCGGTCGCGGCGGGTGTTTCGAGACGCGCGGCTGCGACGGCTGCCCGAAGATCGACTCTCGGCCCTGGTAGGGACCGCTACTTCTTCTTGTTCTTTTTGACCTGGACCGTGGGGCGCTGAAGCGTCTCCACCACGGGGGTCGGATCGGTCCGCTCCTGGGGGTCGGTGGGCGCGGTCGGAGGGGCGATGCGGACCTGGTTCCGGCCGGCATGCTTGGCCGCGTAGAGCGCCAGATCGGCCCGCTGCAGCCACTCGTGGAGCTCCTCTTCCTCCTCCAGGGCGGCAACGCCGATCGACGCCGTGACGGTCAATCCGGGGCTCAGGCTGTCGAGGTTGAGCTTGCCCACCGCCTCGCGCAGACGCTCGCCCACGCGGGCCGCCTCGGGGCGGTCGGTGCCGGGGAGGATCACGCAGAACTCCTCGCCGCCGTAGCGGACGGCGGAGTCGGCGGTGCGCACGGTCGCCCGCACCGACTCGGCGACGCGCCACAGGACCTCGTCGCCGACGAGGTGGCCGTGGTTGTCGTTGATGGCCTTGAAGTGGTCCAGGTCGATGATCAGGAGCGACATCACCTGCTTGTTCCGGCGGTGCGCCTTCATCAGCCCGGGAAGCTGCTCGTCCATGTAGCGGCGGCTGTAGAGCCTGGTGAGGGTGTCCTTGCGGGCGTTGCGGACCTGGCGGCTGATGTCCTCCTGGAACGCCACGTCGGCGGAGTCCATGAGGCGGAATCGCAGCACCACGTCGCCGATGCGGATGAGGTCTCCGTCGGCGATCTTGACCTTGCCCTCGGCCATCTCGCCGCCGACCCGGGTGCCGTTGGTGGAGCCCAGGTCCTCGACGAACACCTCCAGCGGGGCCGCTTCGTGCCGCACCAGGGTGAAGCGCGCGTGGCAGCGGGAGACGGAAGCGTCTTTGACCTGGAACGTGGCGACCTCGCCCCGGCCGACCTCGATGGAGTCGGCGTCTTCGGGGAAGGGGAACCAGTCACCGACCGTCGGTCCGCGTTGGACCAGCAGCGCTGGACGCTGCGAAACGGCGAACAGCCCGGCACCCTCGCCAGTGGAGGCGCCGCGGGTGGTGAACAGCGTGTGCTCCTCTGTGGGAGCGCCCGCCATCGGCCATTCGGTGTTGCTACCCCGGTTCATCCACGCTCAGTATCGGCTGTCCGGTGCGCGATCTTGAGCGTTTCCCGACAAAAAGAGTCGGGTCGCCCCAATCAGGCGCTCAACGACTCCTTCGTGGTCGCCGTGAAGGTGAAGGTCTCCTCCTTCACGCCGACCGTGATGTGGCTCCCCTCGCCGAACTTGCCGTCCAGCAGGGCGAGGCTCAGCGGGTCCTTGAAGTTCCGCAGAATCGCCCGCTTGAGCGGCCGCGCGCCGTAGGCGGGATCGAACCCGAGGTCGCCGATGAGCTGGGTCGCCGGCTCGTCCAGTTCGATGGTGATCTCCCGCTTGGCGAGCAGGCCCCGCAGGTAGCCCATCTGGATGTCGACGATGCGGCCGATGTCGGCGCGGGTCAGCGGGTTGAACACGACGATGTCGTCGATGCGGTTGAGGAACTCCGGGCGGAACCCCTCGCGGAGCGCCGCCATGGCGACCTCGTGCATCTTCTTCCGGTTGCCGGCGTTCTCCATGATCGCGTGGGCGCCGGCGTTGCTCGTCATGATCACGACGGTGTTGCGGAAGTCGACGGTCTTGCCGTGGCTGTCCGTCAGGCGGCCGTCGTCCAGCATCTGCAGGAGGATGTTGAACACGTCCCCGTGCGCCTTCTCGATCTCGTCGAAGAGCACGACCGAGTAGGGCCGGGTGGCGACCGCGTTGGTCAGCACGCCGCCCTCGTCGTACCCGACGTAGCCGGGAGGCGCTCCGATGAGGCGGGCCACGGAGTGCTTCTCCATGAACTCCGACATGTCGATGCGCACCACCGCGGTCTCGTCGTCGAAGAGGAACTCCGCGAGCGCCTTGGCGGTCTCGGTCTTTCCGACGCCGGTGGGCCCCAGGAAGATGAACGAGCCGATGGGGCGGGACTCCTCCTGCAGGCCGGCGCGGGCCCGGCGGACGGCCGAGGAGACGAGCTCCAGGGCGGGGTCCTGGCCGACGACGCGCTTGCGGAGCACGTCCTCCATGCGGCGCAGCTTCTCGATCTCCGACTCCCTGAGCCGGCTGACCGGGATGCCCGTCCACTTGGCGATGACCGCCGCGATCTCCTCCTCGGTGACTTCCTCGACGATCAGGCTGCCTTCGCCCTTGTTCTTGAGGACCGCCTCGGCCTCCTCGAGGGCCTTCTCCAGGTCCGGGATGGCGCCGTACTTGAGCTCGGCGGCCTTGGTCAGGTCGCTGTCGCGCTCGGCTCGCTCCATCGCGCCACGGGCGGCGTTGAGCTCGGCCTTGAGGCCCTGGAGGCCGGCGAGGCTCTCCTTCTCCGCAGTCCAGCGCGTCTTGAGCGCGACGGACTCTTCGGTGAGGTTCGCCAGCTCCCCGTCGATCGCGCCCACCCGCTCCTTGCTCTGCCGGTCCCGCTCCTTGCGGAGGGCCTGCTTCTCGATCTGGAGCGTGCGGATCTTCCGATCCAGCACGTCGATCTCCTCCGGCATGGAGTCGACCTGCATGCGGACCGCCGAGGCGGCCTCGTCCATCAGGTCGATCGCCTTGTCGGGGAGGAAGCGGTCGGAGATGTACCGGTGGGACAGCCGGGCCGCGGCGATGAGGGCGGCGTCGCGGATCTGCACCCCGTGGTGCTCCTCGTAGACGTCCTTGAGGCCGCGCAGGATGGCGACGGTGTTCTCGACGCTGGGCTCGGAAATGAAGACCTTGGCGAAGCGCCGCTCCAGTGCGGAGTCCTTCTCGATGTGCTTGCGGTACTCGTTCAGGGTCGTCGCCCCGACGCACCGCAACTCGCCCCGGGCGAGCGCCGGCTTGAGCATGTTGGAGGCGTCCATCGACCCCTCCGTCTTGCCCGCTCCGATGATGTTGTGGAGCTCGTCGATGAACAGGATGATCTCGCCGTCGGAGTCCTGCACCTCCTTGAGCACGGCCTTGAGCCGCTCTTCGAACTCGCCTCGGAACTTGGCGCCCGCGACCATCGAGCTCATGTCCAGCGCGATGACCCGGCGGTCCTTGAGGTTCTCCGGCACGTCGCCGGCGACGATCCGGTTGGCGAGCCCCTCGGCCATCGCGGTCTTGCCGACGCCGGGCTCGCCCACGAGCACGGGGTTGTTCTTCGTGCGCCGGGACAGGATCTGCATGATCCGGCGGACCTCTTCCTCGCGTCCGATGACGGGGTCGAGCTTGCCCTGGCGGGCCATGTCGGTGAGGTCGCGTCCGTACTTCTCCAGCGCCTGGAACTTGCCCTCGGGTTCCTGATCGGTGACCCGGTGGGATCCGCGCACCGACTGCAGCGCCTGGAGCACCGCGTCGCGGGTCAGGGAGACCGAAGCGAGCGCCTTGCCGGCGTCCCGCTTGTCGCTGGTGGTGGCCAGCAGCAGGTGTTCGGTGGAGACGTAGTCGTCCTTGAGCTTGCCCGCCTCCTTGAGGCCCAGATCCACCAGCTTGTGGAGCCGGTCGCTGACGAACGGACGCCCGCCGTCGACCTTCGGTCGCCGCTGGATCGACTCCTTCAGGGCGTTGTCCAGCGCGGAGGCGTCGGCGCCGACCTTGGCCACGATCGCGGGGACGACGCCGCCCTCCTGGTGCAGCAACGCCAGCATCACGTGCTCGACATCGACCTCTTGCTGGCCGTTGTCGGACGCGATCTGCTGCCCGGTGGCGAGGGCCTCCTGGCTCTTGACGGTCAGCTTGTCGCTTCGCATCTCAACACTCCTTCTTGGTGGCGTGGACGAAGCGGGTCCGCAGGTCCGTGAGCAGGTTGTTCAGGAGTTTGAGCTCCTTATCATCCAGGTTGCCGCGGGTCTTGTGCTCCAGCAGCGCGAGCAGATCGATCGTCTGCCGGGCCCCGGCCAGGTCGGGACACGGGTCGCCTCCCTGGGTCGGATCCGGGGCCTCGCCGAGCTGCACGAGCGCGGAGGTCCCCAGGCTGAGGAGGAAGGTGCTGAAGTCCAGAGGGCGGTGTTCGGTCACGCGGTCATCCTCGACGGAAGGGAACGGTCAGCTCCGGGTTTGGAGGACCCTAAGGAGCGCCCTGCACGTGTCAAACCGCGGCTGCAGGGGTACGAAGCTTGCCCAGGGGACCCGAGGTCTGCAAGATGCGCCGCGCGATGGCTTTGCGACTCATCATGATCACGCTCACGTTGCTGGTGGCGGCGCCGGTTCTGGCGCAGAGCCCGCCGCAGGTGCGTGTGCCCCCTGCGCCCGAGGGCCGCGTCCGCGCCCCCGAGGATCCGGAGACCCTCTACAACCAGGGCCTGCGGCAGATGAAGCGCGGGTACTACGACGAGGCGATCATCACCTTCGAGCGGGTGCGGAACCACTTCCCGTTCAACCAGTACTCGGTGCTGTCGGAGCTCAAGGTCGCCGACTGTCTGTACGAGAAGTCGTCCTACATCGAGGCGGTGGACGCCTACCGCGGCTTCGCCCGGCTGCACCCCCGCCACCCCGACACCGACTACGTCGTCTACCGAACGGCGCGGGCCGAGTTCAAGCTCGCGCCGACGATCGCGCAGCGCGATCAGACTCACAGCCGCCGCGGCCTCCGCCGCCTCGAGGGCTTCGAGGAGCGCTTCCCCGAGTCCGAGTACACGCCCGAGGTGACACGCCTGCGGGGCAAGGTGGAGAAGCGCCTGTCCGGCGCGGCCATCCAGATCGGGAACTTCTACTGGAAGGGCAAGGAGTGGAGGGCGGCCGAGCGCCGCTACCGCCTCGCCATCGAGGAGTACCCCCACTCACCGCTGGTGGCGCGCTCCCAGTACCGCCGCGGCGTCTGCATGATGAAGATGGCCGAGGAGGAGACGGACCCGGATCTCGCCGCGGCGCAGCGCGATGAAGCAGCCGTGATCTTCGGCATCGTGCTGACGAACTTCGCCGACACCCGCTGGGCCGACCGAGCCCGCAAGCAGCTTCAGAACGACGAGCCGTCGGGTCCCTCGAAGGACACCACCGGCAGCGACGTCGGCGAGAGCCCCAACACCAGCTCCTGACGCATGCCGCGGGCGTCCCCTCCGACCTGGTAGGGGACCTCGTCGTCGTACCGCACGTAGACGGTCTGCACCACGAAGTCGTACAGCCGCTCGTCCTCGTACGTGCCCATCCAGATGTTCGGCAGCTGGTTGACCACCTTGGGGATGCTCAGGGCGCTGACGCGCAGGTGGAAGTGGCTGGGCAGCAGCTCGGCGTGGGGGAGCATGCGCATCGCGTAGCCGTAGTACGGCGTGGTCCCGAACGCGGTCATGTGCGCGGGGCCCTGGTACAGCACCTCGCCAGGGCCGTAGACCCGTCCGATCCGCTCCCCCAGCTTGTCGACCCGCCAGGCTTCGCCCTCGAGCACCTCGACGTGCACCCGGGGGGGCGCCCGCTGCACGGTGAGGCGGGGGACCGTGCGCCCGAACGCGGCCGCGAAGTACGTCGGCAGGTGGTACGGCTTCGCCTCGAAGGGCGTGCCCTTGAGGTGCTGCTTGACCCACTTGTAGTCGTTGAGGATCGCCGCGTCCCAGCCCATGCCGGCGAACGGGAAGGACTCATCCTCGGCCCGCACGAACCGCAGCTCGCGGGGGCGGTAGGCCTCGCCGTCGTGCCACGCGGCCAGGTCCAGCGGGATGGGCCGCGCCGCCACCCAGGTGGCGAGGGCGTTGCCGGTGCCGAGCTTGAGGATCCCCAGCTGGGGGGAGTTCTCGTACAGCAGGAGGCGGTTGCACAGATCGATGATCGTGCCGTCGCCGCCCCCGGCGAAGAGGGTGTCGATGTTGGACTCGATCGCGGCCTCGACGGCGTCCTCCGCCTCCTCCATCGAACGGGTCCAGAAGATCGTGGCGTCGGGGCAGGCGCGGGCAATGGCGCGGGCGGTGCTTCGGCGCACCCGCCCGGCGTTGGCGTTGAGCATCACTCCGGTGCGCCCCGCGGGGACGCGGTAGTCGGCCGGCTCGGTCACGACAACACGAGCAGATCGATGATCTCCGACAGCTGGAAGGGCTTGCCCACGAACTTCGCCTTGTCCTTGCTCAGGTCCTCGGCCTCGGCTTCTGTGGGGGGCAGGCCCGAGGTGGCGATGATCTTGAGCCTCGGGTCCGCTTCCCGCATCAGCGGGATCGCCTCGGTGCCGTCGCCCCCGGGCATGCGGAGGTCGACGACGGCGCCGTGGAACCGCCGTCCCGCCTCCATCGCTTCGCGGATCACCTCCACCGCGTGGCGACCGTTGGCGACGGTCTCCACGGTGGCGCCCCGTCCGGTGAGGGCCGTGTCCAAGAGGAGGCGGAGCGACGCCTCGTCATCGGTGACGAGGATGCGTTTGTCCTTCAGCGGCGGGCGGTTCAAGTCGAAGATGTAGGACGGAACCGACAGCGCCTTGGTCGGCTCATCGTTGTCGACCGGGCCGGGGTACATCGGCAGGAGGATCTCGAACACCGCGCCCCGGTCGGGGAGATCGCCGATCGTGATCAGGCCTCCGTGGTCGGTGACCGCGCGATGCACCACCGCCAGCCCCATGCCGGTCCCCCGGTCGGGGGACTTGGTGGAGAAGAACGGTTCGAACAGCCGGTCTCGGACCTCCGGTGGGATCCCGGGTCCGTCGTCGCTGACCCGCAAGCGGGCGTGGTAGCGGCCGACCCAATCCTGCGACCGGTTGAACTCGATGTCGGCGACGACGGCGAGCTCGAGGAAGAGCTGCCCCCGGCCGCCCATGGCGTCGCGGGCGTTCACGCCGAGGTTGAACATCGCCTGCAGCAACGCGGTGCGATCGCCGACCACGGCGACGGCAGCGCCGGGTACGTCCAGCGTGACGCGGATCTCCTTGCCGAAGGAGTGCCGCAGCAGGTCCGCCGCCTGGCGCACCGGTGTGTTCAGGTCCAGGGGCTCGAAGCGCTCAGCCTCGGGGCGAGCGGCCCGGAGCAGCTGGCGGGTGACGTCGGTGGAGCGGCGGATCATGCCGTCCAGCGCTCCCAAGAGGATGGGGTCGGCTTCGGCGCCGGAGCGCAGCAGCTCCAGGGTGCCTCCGAGGGCGGTGAGCAGGTTGTTGAGGTCGTGGATGACGCCGGTGGTGGCGACTCCGATGAACTCCATGCGCTGCGCCGACAGCAGGCGTCCCGCCAGCGCGCCGTCCTCCCCGAGGTCCTGAATTGCGAGCCACACGCCCTGGCGTACGCCCGCTTCGTCGTCGATGGGGCCGGCGTTGACGGACAGGCTGACCCGCTTGCCCCGCAGGGTCGTCAGGTCGGCGACGACGTTGCGCAGCTCGCGACCGTCGAGCACCTGCTTGAGGATGGGCAGCAGCCCGGCGTCATCGACGTTGGGGAGCTCGGCGACGTTGCGCCCCATGGCCAGGGAGTCCTGACCGGGTTCCCCCAGGATCGATTGAGCTTCGGCGTTCTGCCAGATCATGACGCCGTCGGCGTCGAGCACGATCAGCCCGCACGGGAGCCCGTCCGCGGCCACACCGCAGAGCAGGTTCATCAACGGATGATCCGGCGCGTCCATCCCCATGGATCCCCTGCGCCCCCCCTCCCGGAGCCTACCTCATGCGAGGGCGGCGCCTACGAGTTCGTAGCTTCGGTCGATGGCGGCGCCCAGCTGTCCCGGCTCGCGGCCGCCGGCCTGGGCCATGTCCGGGCGTCCGCCTCCGCGTCCGCCCACGATGGGGGCGAGCTCCTTGACGAGGTCGCCCGCGGAGACGCGGCTGGTCAGGTCCTTGCTGACCTTCACCAGCAGGCTGACCTTGCCCCCGTCCCGGCTTCCGAGCACGACGATGCCGCTGCCGAGCTTGTCCAGGAGCAGGTCGGCGTGGCCGCGCAGCTCCTTGCCGGAGGCGCCCTCGACCTCGGTCGCGAGCACCTTCACGCCGGCGACATCGCGCGCCTCCGGGCCCCCGCCCGCGCCGCCGCCGGCGACGAGCTTCTGCTTGAGCTGCTCGATCTCCTTGCGGAGGGCCTTCTGGTCCTCGAGGAGCTTGCCCACCTTGGCGACGCTCTCGTCGCCCTTGCTGCGGAGCTGGGAGCCGATCGCCTTGGCCTGCGACTCCAGCCCGCGGAGGTAGCCGAACGCTCCGCGTCCGGTCAGCGCCTCGACGCGACGCACGCCCGCGGCGATGCCGCCCTCGTGCACGAGCTTGAGCTGGCCGATCTCACCGGTGGCCGCCACATGCGTGCCGCCGCACAACTCGACGGAGAAGCCGGGGACCTCGACCACCCGCACGACGTCGCCGTACTTCTCGCCGAACAACGCCATGGCGCCGCGGGCCTGAGCCTCCGCGATGGTGGACTCGGCCACGTCCAGGGGCGTGTTGGCGAGGATCTGCTCGTTGACCAGGTCCTCGATGTCGCGCACGGCCGAGTCCGGGATCGCCTCGAAGTGGGAGAAGTCGAAGCGGAGCTTCTCGCCGTCGACCAGCGAACCCTTCTGCGTCACGTGGGTGCCCAGCAGGGAGCGGAGCGCGGCGTGGAGCAGGTGGGTCGCGGTGTGGTTCCGCATGATGTCGCCGCGGCGGCTCGCATCGACGGTCAAGTCGACGGTCTCGCCGACCCGGATCGCGCCTTCGGCCACGGTCCCGCGGTGCACGATGAGGGGCCCCGCGGGCTTGACGCAGTCGGTGACGCGGACGAGCCCGTCAGCCCCCGCGATGACGCCGTGATCGCCGACCTGCCCGCCGGACTCGGCGTAGAACGGGGTCTCGGCGACGATGACCTCGACGTCGGTGCCCGCTTCGGCCGACTCGACGCTCGCGCCGCCCACGACGAGGCCGAGGACCTCGCTGCGACCGACGGTGCCGCCGTAGCCGACGAACGCGCTGCCGGCGCACTCGCCGAAGCCGAGGTAGACGCTGCCGACCTCTTCCTGGCCGGTGCCCTTCCACGCGGCGCGGCTGCGCTCACGCTGCTGCTTCATGGAGGCCTCGTAGCCGACCATGTCGACGCCAAGGCCGCGCTCGCCGGCGATGATCTGGGTCAGGTCGGGGGGGAACCCGAAGGTGTCGTGGAGCGTGAAGGTGACCTCTCCGCCGAGCACGCCGCCCTCGCCGAGGCCGGCGAACTGCTCGTCCAGGAGGGCGAGGCCGCGGTCGAGGGTCTCGCGGAAGGTGGTCTCCTCGTTGAGCACGACCTTGTGGATGAACTCGCGGCGGTCGGTCAGTTCGGCGTAGCTCGCCTGCATCATGTCGACCACGAGGTCGGCGCAGGTGTGCAGGAACGGCTCGTTGATGCCGAGCTTCACGCCGTAGCGGATGGCGCGCCTCATGATGCGGCGGAGCACGTAGCCGCGGCCTTCGTTGCTGGGCATGACGCCGTCGGCGACGAGGAACGCGGAGGCCCGCGCGTGGTCGGCGATGACCCGGAGGCTCTGGTTGGTCGGCTCGTCGGGGCCGTAGGTGACGCCTGCGATGCCCGCGGCGCGCTGGATGATCGCCTGGAGCTCGTCGATCTCCCAGTTGCTCTTGTGGCCCTGCTTGATGGCGGCGAGCCGCTCCAGCCCCATGCCGGTGTCGACCGACGGACGGGGCAGATCGCGCTGCTGGATGGTCCCGTTCTCGTCCTTGTACCGCTCGTACTGCATGAAGACGTTGTTCCAGATCTCCATGTAGCGGCCCGCGTCGTGCCCATAGCCCCAGGGGTCGGGCTCGTTGTCGAGCACGAAGTCGCTCTGCAGATCCCAGTGGATCTCGGTGCAGGGGCCGCAAGGGCCGGTCGGTCCCATGGACCAGAAGTTGTCCTTCTCGCCGCACCGGCCGATGCGGTTGTCCGGCACGCCCTGGGCACGCCACAGGTCGTAGGACTCATCGTCGTCGTTGTAGATCGTGATGAGGAGCCGGTCGGCGGGGAGCCCCATCTCGACGGTCAGGAACTCCCACGCGTACGCGATCGCTTCCTTCTTGAAGTAGTCGCCGAAGCTGAAGTTGCCGAGCATCTCGAACAGCGTGTGGTGCCGCGCGGTGAAGCCGACGTTCTCCAGGTCGTTGTGCTTGCCGCTGACGCGCATGCACTTCTGCACGGTCGTAGCCCGGCTGTACGGCCGCTGCTCCTTGCCCACGAACACGTCCTTGAACTGGACCATGCCGGCGTTGACGAAGAACAGCGTGGGGTCGTTGCTCGGCACGACGGAAGAGCTGGGCACGATGGTGTGCTGGCGGGCCTCGAAGAACTCGAGGAAGCGGGTGCGGATGTGGGCGACCTTCATGAACTCTCCTGAGGGACGGCGGAGGATAGTCCTTCAGGGAGCGTTGGCCTACCCGAACTGGTCCGCGGAGCTGACCACCCCGGAAACCCGCAGCGCGAAGTCGTCCGGGTTGGACGCGAACTTGAGCGCGTCCTCGTAGCTGATGGCGCCGTCCTTGTAGTGCGAGTACAGCGACTGGTCGAACGTCTGGGTGCCGTAGGTGGAGTGGCCGCGCGCGAGGGCGTCGGTGATCTCCTTGGTCCGCTCCTTGGACTCGATGTACTCGCGGATCCGGCCCGTGTTCACCATCACTTCCAGCGCGGGGACCCGGCCCTTGCCATCGGCGCGGGGGACCAGCCGCTGGCTGATGACGCCCTTGAGCACCGAGCCCAAGCGAAGGCGTACGCCGTCCTGGTGGTGGGGCGGGAACATGCTGACCATGCGGGTGATGGTCTCGGCGCAGTTCATGGTGTGCAGCGTCGACATGACCATGTGGCCCGTGTCCGCCGCCTCCAACGCGATCTCCATCGTCTCGATGTCGCGGATCTCACCGACCAGGATGACGTCGGGATCCTGGCGCAAAGCCGCTCGCAGGGAGTTGGCGTAGTTCAGCGTGTCGGTGCCGACCTCCCGCTGCGTGATCACGCAGCGCTTGTCGCGGTGCATGAACTCGATCGGGTCCTCGATGGTGAGGATGTGCCCCGACCGCGTGCTGTTGATCATGTCGATCATCGCCGCCAGGGTCGTCGACTTGCCCGAGCCGGTGGTGCCCGTGACGACCACCATGCCGCGGTGCTCCTGGCAGATGTTCTCCAGCACCTTGGGGAGGTTGAGCTCCTCGAAGCCCATGATCTTGCTGCTGATGGTCCGCAGCACGAGGCCCAGCGTCATGCGCTGCCGGAAGATGTTGACCCGGAAGCGGCCCAGCCCACGCACGCCGTAGGCCATGTCCAGCTCCATGGTCTCGGCGAACTTCTCCTTCTGCGCCTTGTTCATCATCGACGCAGCGAACTGCGCGGTGTGCTCAGGCGTCAGCCGGTTGTATTCGCGGAGCGGCTGGAAGGAGCCCTGGATGCGGAGCATCGGGGGAATGCCGACGCGGAGGTGCACATCGGACGCGCCACGGGACATGGCGACTTTGAGGATGTCGTTGATTTCCACTTCGGTCCGCTCACGCCTCCGCCCGGCACCGAAGCGGTTCGAGGCGGCTTAGGCCTCGGCGACCGGTGCGCCCTCGATGGCGGCAGGGGTCTCGATGCCGATGCCGTGCTCAGCGAGCACCTGCGCCTCGATCGTTTCGGCCACCTCGGGGTTGTCTTCAAGGAACTGCCGGGCCTGCTCACGGCCCTGCCCGAGCCTTTCCTCCGCATAGGAATACCACGAGCCGCTCTTGCGAATCAGGCCCGACTCCGTCGCCATGTCGATCAGCTCACCGGTGTGAGAGACCCCCTGGCCGAAGAGGATGTCGAACTCGCATTTGCGGAACGGGGGGGCGACCTTGTTCTTGACGATCTTGACCCGCGTGCGGTTGCCGATGATGTCCTGGCCCTGCTTGATGGAGCCGATGCGGCGGATGTCGATGCGGACCGAGCAGTAGAACTTGAGCGCGTTTCCGCCCGTGGTCGTCTCGGGGCTGCCGAACATGACGCCGATCTTCATGCGGAGCTGGTTGATGAAGATGACGATGGTCTGCGACTTGCTGACCAGCGCCGTCAGCTTCCGCATGGCCTGGCTCATGAGCCGGGCCTGGAGGCCGGGGAGGGAGTCGCCCATGTTCCCCTCGAGCTCGGCCTTGGGCACCAGGGCCGCGACCGAGTCGATGACGATGACGTCGAGGGCGCCGCTGCGGACCAGCGTCTCGCAGATCTCGAGCGCCTGCTCGCCGGTGTCGGGCTGGCTGATGAGGAGGTCGTCGGTGCGGACCCCGAGCTTGCGGGCGTAGGTCACGTCCAGCGCGTGCTCCGCGTCGATGAACGCGGCGAGGCCGCCCTTCTTCTGCGCTTCCGCGATGACCTGGAGGGTCATGGTCGTCTTGCCGGAGCTCTCCGGTCCGAAGATCTCGACGACGCGCCCGCGGGGCAGTCCACCAACCCCCAGAGCGATGTCCACGCCGAGCGAGCCGGTCGAGATGGCGTCCAGGTCCTGGTAGAGGTCCTCGGCATCTCCGAGGCGCATGATCGCGCCCTTGCCGTGATCTTTCTCAATGCTGGCGAGCGCGAGATCCAGCGCCTTCTGGCGGCTTGCTTCGGTCCTGGTCTGGGTCTTGCTCTTGCTCTTGCTCGTCATCATCGGTGCCTCCGGGATCGCTTGACGGGTGATCCCCGTCCGCTGCTGCTGCTTGCAGCCTAGGCTGAACACCCGTTCAGGTCAAGCCGATCCCTTGTAGGTTCAAACTATCTTCCGGCGGGGCGGCCAGCGCAAGGCCAATTCGTGGGAAGAGAATGGATTTCAGGCGGGACGGAAACCGTCCCGGCTCGGTCAGTTCAACCGCAGAATCTGCCGCCGAAGCATGTCCAAAGCGATCACCGCGCTGAACCTCCGGACCATGTCCCGGCCGCGTGCGGGCAGGAACAGCGTGCGCACCCGGCTCCCCGCCGGTCCGTCGATGCCCACGCAGACCGTGCCCACCGGCTTGGCCTCGGTGCCCCCGCCCGGCCCCGCGATCCCGGTGACGCCGATCCCCCACTCGACCCCGCCCGCCTCACGCGCGCCTGCGGCCATCTGAACGGCGATCTCCTCGGCGACGGCGCCCTGGGCCTCCAGGGTCGACTCCAGGACCCCCAACTCGCTCACCTTCGCGGCGTTGGAGTACGTCACGAAGCCCCGCTCCAACCACCGGCTGCTGCCCGGTTCGGTGACGCAGAGGTGGCCGATCAGCCCGCCGGTGCAGGACTCCGCCAGCGCCAGGCGCTCGCCCCGCGCCACCAGCAGCTCGCCGATCGCGGCGGCGAGGGAGACGTCCTCGTCCTCGCTGAAGGCGTCCTTGCCGAGCAGCAGCCGCACCGCGTCGACGGCCGCGTCGAACCGGTCCGCGGGCACCTCCGGATCGGCGACGAGCTTGACCTGGTTCTCCGGCATCGCCGTGCGGAAGCCCAGCACCACCCCGTCGAAGCCGGCGATCACGTCCCCGAGCAGGTCCTGCAGCTGGGACTCGCCCCTGCCGAGCACGCGGAACAAGAACCGCCGGGGGGCTGCCACTCCGCCCTCTTCGACCAGGGCCGGCCGCACGACCTCGTGCCACATCGCTTTCATCTCCGAGGGCACGCCGGGGAGGCAGAACAGGCGGGTGCCGGCCGCCGTCGTCACTCCGAAGCCCGGCGCCGTGCCGCGACCATTGGGCACGATGAACGCCCGCGTCGGGAGCATCGCCTGCCGGCGGTTGGCGGCGGCCATCGTGTGCCCCGCGGCGCGGTACTTCGCCTCGACCTGCTCAAGCGCCTCGGGGTTGAGGGCGACGGTGTCGTCGAACGCGATCGCCGCGGCTTCGGCGGTCAGGTCGTCCTCGGTGGGGCCGAGGCCTCCCGTGCAGACCACCACGTCGGCGCTCGCCACGGCCCGGGTGAGCACGTCGGCGATCGCGTCGGTGCGATCGGCCGCGGTCGCTGCTCCGACGACCCGGAAGCCGAGGTCGGTGAGCTTGCCGCACAGCCAGGCCGAGTTCGTGTCGACCGTCTGACCGGTGAGCAGCTCTTCGCCTTGGCTGACGACAAAAGCGGTGGCGGAGGCGTCGTTCATGGCGGCGATCATGCCCGCTTCGAGCCGCTGGTACACTCCCGCCCGTGATGGCCACAGAGACGATCCGGGGGCTGATCGTCGCGTGCGCGAGCGCGCTCGTGCTGTCTGCCTGTGGCAGCGGCTTCGTGCTCGATCTCTCGCGATCTCAGCTCGCCTTCGAAGACACCCCCGTGGGCGGCGCCGACGACGAGGGGCTGGACGTCGTGATCCTCAGGGGCGGGCCCGCCGAGCTGACCGCCACCCTCGACCCTCCGAGCGCGCCGTTCGCGGTCGTGCAGACCCCCGATCCCGTGCTCGGCACCGACGAGCCGACGTTCGTCTCGGTCCGCTTCCAGCCCACCACCCCCGGCCCGCACCTGGCCGTGCTGTCGTTGACCCTCTCCAACGTGTTGGGGACCACCACGCACGACATCGCGCTGTCAGGAGAGGGGCTGCTGGCGGCTCTGGACATCGACCGGGACGGCTTCGTGGGCGACGAGGACTGCGACGAGGAGGATGCCTCCACGTTTCCCGGGGCTCCGGAGATCTGCGACGGCGTCGACAACGACTGCGACGGTCTGCTCCCGACCAACGAGTCCGACTTCGACGGGGACGGCGTCGCCGCCTGTGCGGGGGACTGCTCGGACGACGACGACACGGTCTATCCGGAAGCTCCCGAGCTGTGCGACGGCAAGGACAACGACTGCGACGGCGACCTCAGCGCCGAGGACGACGGGGACGGCGACGGCGTGCCCCCCTGCGCCGGCGACTGCGACGACGACGATCCCTTCCAGTTCCCGGGCGCCACGGAGCTGTGCAACGCCGCCGACGACGACTGCGACGGGGAGGTCCCTGCGTCCGAGCTCGACAGCGACAACGACGGCTGGCACGTCTGCGCCGGTGACTGCGCGGATGATGACCCCCTCCGCTACCCGCTCGCCCCCGAGGCGTGCAACGAGCTGGATGACGACTGCGACGCGATCGTCCCCGGGGACGAGGTCGACGACGACGGCGACGGCTTCCTCGCCTGCGCCGAGTGCGACGACACCAACCCCGACATCGTCCCGGGCGGCACCGAACTTTGCGACGGGGTCGATACCGACTGCGACGGCACGCTGCCCGCCGATGAAGTCGACGCCGATGGCGACACGTTCCTCGCCTGCGCCGAGTGCGACGACGCCTCCGACGTCTCGTACCCCGGCGCCGACGAGCTCTGCGACGGCCTCGACAACGACTGCGACGGTGTGGTCCCCGACCTCGAGGTGGATGACGACGGAGACAGCGTCTTCGCCTGCCTCGACTGCGACGATACCGACGCCACCGCGTTCCCCGGGAACCCGGAGGTCTGCGACGGCGTCGACAACGACTGCGACGGCGTCGTGCCGGTCGACGAGGTGGACGTCGACATCGACGGCTTCCCCCTGTGCGACGACTGCGACGATGACAACGACCTGACCTTCCCCGGCGCGACCGAGGAGTGCGACGGCGAGGACAACGACTGCGACACGGTCGTGCCCGACGACGAGATCGACGACGACGGCGACGGCGAAGTCGAGTGCGGCCTCGACTGCGACGACGAGGACCCCGACATCTACGGCGGGGCCGACGAGGAGTGCTTCGACGGCGTCGACAACGACTGCGACGGCACCGTCAACCAGGGCTGCGACTGCCCGGTCTGGGGCCACGACGTCTCCGGCTCCGGCTGCACCACCTTCGGCACCTTCGAGTGCCCCTGGCCCGGCGCCCAGTTGGCCATCGACGAGGCGATCGACAGCGCCACCTGCGACGAGGCGTGGCTCAAGCCCGCGACCTACGCCGAGACGCTCGTGATCGACGGCGACGTGCTCGTCCGGGGCCCGGGAGACCGCGGCGCGGTGGTCATCGACGCCAACGGCGCCGACTCCGCGATCTCCATCCCCGGGGGCGGCGAGGTGACGCTGCTGCACATGAGCATCGAAGGGGGGGCGGCGCTGGAAGGCGGTGGCCTGTTCGCGTCGGACTCCTACCTCGTGATCGGCAACGTGCTCTTCGAAGGCAACTCCTGCAGCGCCGGTGGCGCCGGCGGCGCGATCTTCGTGGAGGACTCGGAGGTGGCGTTCGCGCAACTCGAGTTCCAGGGCAACAGCTGCGGTTTTGGCGGCGTCGACGACGGCAACGACGGCGGGGCGATTTTCTTCGCCGAGACCTTCGGTTCGGTCACCTCGAGCTGGTTCGAGGGCAACTCCGCGGGCGACGGCAGCGCCATCTTCATCGACGGCGGCGAGGACACCCTCAGCGTCGTCAACAGCACGTTCCTGCTCAACCAGACCGACGACTCGGACGACCCCGTGGGCGAGATCGAGGGCGGCGCGGTGGTCGTGGACGCCAACCACAAGACGATCCTGAACAACGTGTTTGCCGACAACACCGGCTCGGCCGGCGGCGGCGCGATCGTGGTCACCGGCGCGCAGGGCACCGCGACGCTCGTGGCCGGAAACGTCGTCGTCTACAACGACAGCCCCGCGGGCGCGGGCATCCACTTCGGGGTGGTCTCGGCGTTCGGCTCCACGGGCACGTACGTCAACAACATCGTGGCGTTCAACCAGGGCTACGGCGCCTGGAGCGATGGCAGCGCCTTCCCCGCGGACTTCCAATACAACGACGTCTTCGGGAACACGTCTGGCGCCTACGGCGCGGCCTCCGGACCGCTGGTGCTCCCGATCAACAACATCGCGTCGGATCCCGCCTTCGTGTCGCTCACCAACGACGGCGACTGGACCAACGACGACCTCGCCCTCCAGGTCGGCTCCGCGTGCATCGACACCGGCGATCCCCGGGTCGGGTTCAACGACCCCGACGGCACGCGCGCCGACATGGGCATCTACGGCGGCCCCGCCGGCGACTGGGTCTGGCCCCCTTGAGCCGAAGCCTCGGCCTGGACGTGGGCACCCGCACCATCGGAATCGCGGTCTCGGATCCCCTCGGCGTGATCGCGCAGCCGGTGGAGACCTACGCCCGCGTGGGCAGCCGCAAGGACGTGCAGTACGTGGCCGCGATGGTCGCGGAGCGCCAGGTCGGCCGGGTCGTCGTGGGGCTCCCCCTGCGCACCGACGGCAGCGAGGGGCCCGAGGCCGAGTCCGTGCGTCGGATGGTGGAGTCGCTGTCGGGGGTTCTGGACGAGAGCGTCGACGTGGTCTTCGTGGACGAGCGCTTCACGACGGCGCAGGCGGAGCGGGCGTTGCTGTCCGGCAACGTGCGCCGCTCCAAGCGCAAGCAGGTCATCGACCAGGTGGCCGCGGTCCTGATCCTCCAGGCGCACTTGGATTCGAGCCCCCAGGGAGAGAGTTTTTGATGGCAGGCAAAGGCGGCGGCGTGCTGCGGGTCCTCGGTTGGCTGGTGCTGATCGCGGTGATCGCGTTCGGGGCGACGATGTGGTGGGGCTGGGCGCAGGTCGAGTCGTTCATCGCGGAGGTCCCCTCGGGAGAACACGAGGAGCGGATCCTCGAGATCCCCCGGGGCTCGGGTCCCCAGACCATCTCGACCCTGCTCGCCAACGAGGGCGTGATCACCGACTCGGAGAAGTTCGCGCTGTTCCTGCGGTGGAAGAAGGCGGCTCCCGGGCTGCGCGCGGGCGAGTTTCGGTTCTGGACGGACCAGACGCCGGAGCAGGTGCTGGATGTGCTGCTGAACGCAGCCGAAGTGACGTACTCCGTCACGATCGCGCCCGGCCTTCGGATCGAGGAGATGGGCGCCAAAGCCGAAGAGGCCGGACGCGGCTCGGCCGAGCGCTACACGCAGCTGGCCCGCGACGCGGCCTTCATCGAGTCCCTGGGGCTCGGCATGGACCCGCCCCCCGAGCACCTCGAGGGGCTGCTCGTGCCCGAGACCTACTCGTTCGGGCGCGACGCCGACGAGGAGGACCTGCTGCGCGCCCAGATCGCTCGCTACAAGGAGATCTGGAACGCCGAGCGGCGGGCTACCGCCGAGGCCATTGGGATGACCCCCTACGAGGTCACGACTCTGGCGAGCGTGGTCGAGAAGGAGACCGGCGCGGCTCAGGAGCGGCCCCTGATCGCGGGCGTGTTCCACAACCGGCTGCGCAGGGGGATGAAGCTCGAGAGCGATCCGACGATCATCTACGGGCTCGTGAACTACGACGGAAACATCCGCCGCAGCGACATCCGCCGGCCTCATCCCTGGAACACGTACGTCATCCCCGCGCTGCCGCCGACCCCCATCGCGGGGCCCGGGGTGGAGGCGATCGACGCGGTCCTGAACCCGACCGAGACGAAGGCGATCTTCTTCGTGAGCCGCAACGACGGCACGCATCACTTCAGCGAGACGTACGCCGAACACGCCCGGATGGTGCGGAAATACCAACGCGGCGGGCGCTGATCGAGGCACACTGAGAGCGGTCGACAGGAATCTACCGATCGGTATATTTCTGCCGTCTGGAGTGCTCATGCCGCGTGTGATGTCCGTCTGGTTCGTGTTCTTGCTGCTGGTCTCCGGCTGCTATTCGGTCCCGTTCGAGTCGCCCAACGGCCGCGACGACGACGACGCAGCCGACGATGACGACGACGGCGCTCCCGACGACGACGACGATCTCACCGACGACGACGACGACGACGACGACGACGATGACGACACCCCCGCCCCCGACACGGACGGCGACGGCATCCCCGACGACGTCGAGGGCGAAGGCGACACGGACGGCGACGGCACCCCCGACTTCGAGGACGACGACAGCGACGGCGACGGCATCCCCGACGAGGACGAGACGGCGGACGACGCGGACGGCGACGGGGTCCCGAACTTCCAGGATCTCGACAGCGACGGCGACGGGATCAGCGACGAGGTCGAGCGCAGCGTGGACACCGACGGGGACACGATCCCCGACTACCTGGACGTGGACTCGGACGACGACCTGATCAGCGATGCGCTCGAGAACGGCATGGGCACGTCGACGACGTCGGCGGACACCGACGGCGACGGAACGAGCGATCTGGTCGAACTGGCGTTGGGGACCGACGCTCTGGACCCGGACGACAACCCCGCGAACAACGGCGACATCGTCTTCGTCGCGCCGACGCGCACCGAGGGTTGGCCGGACGTGAACACGGTGGGGGCGACGACGAACTACCAGCTGGTCGACCTGTACGTGTTGATGGACCACACCGGCTCCATGGGCGAAGAGATCGACGCGATGAAGGACGCGGCGGTGGAGGTCATCGACGGCCTCACCTGCGGCGGCACCGGCAACGCCTGCCTGGAGGACGCGGACTGCAGCAGCGACGAGGTCTGCAGCCTGGAGGGGGCCTGCATCCACGACCCCGCCATCTACTCCTGCGTGCCGTCGCTCTACACCGGCTCGGGCGAGTTCGGGGGCACGGACGAGCCGCCGTTCGACTGGCTTCCGTACTTCGCGGATCCGACGGTGAACAACCTCAGCGTGCAGCCCTCGGCTTCGGCCACCGCGGACTCGATCCCGGGCTCGACCGCGGGGGGCGGGCAGGAGCGGGTGTTCCAGTCGGCCGAGTGCATCGTCGATCCGACCGCGTGCCCGGTCGAGGACATCGAAGGCTGCACCAGCGGCGGGGTGGGCTGCCCGTCGTTCCGGGCCGGCTCGGTGCGCGTGCTCGTGCAGATCACGGACGAGGCCGACGGCTGCGGAAGCTGCACGAACACGGCGGCAACCGCGGGCCAGGCGATGGCCTTCGCCAACACCAGCTACATCGCGATCAACGCCTACGACCCCGCCGACGAGGAGAACGAGGACCCGCAGGACGATCTCGAAGCGGTCGCCCTCGCCGCCGGTTCGTTGGACAGCGCGGGCCTGCCGTTCGTGCGCGCGGGCAGCGACACCGACGTGGTCGACGAGATCAGCGGCGCCGTCCTGGAGCTCATCGACGACGTGACGATGGACACCGAGGTGGTGCTCGCGGAGACCTCGGGGGACGACGGCGACGCCATTCCGTTCATCGACTCGGTCATCGTGCACCCCGCCGCTACCGACCTGGACGGCGACGGCACCCCCGACTGCGCGCCCGGGCTGACCACGGTCGACCTGGACGGCGACGGGAACGACGACGGCCACGTCGACGTGCTCCCGGGCAACGGCGTCTGCTGGGATGTGTTCCCCAACGCCAACGATTTCGCGCCGGAGACGGCCGAGATTCAGGTGTTCGTGGCGGAGCTTTCGATGATGGGCAACGGCGCGGTTCTGGGCGTCTCCCACGTCTGGTTCGTGGTGCCGCCGTTTGCGCCGAAGTAGGGCTCACCGCGGCGCTGTCAGCACCCCCTCCCGGCAGGACGCTTGCAGGTCGGGGGGGAGGAACTCGCACTGGTCCGCAGCGAGCTCCGCGCTGCCGGTGCAGCGGACGGCGAGTCCCATGCCCAGCGCCGTGGCCTGCTGCTCGGTGTAGAGCGCCGGAGCCCCCGCCTTCCCGAGCTCATCCTCCCCCGGACAGTCGGGGATGGACCGAACGAGGGGCCCGTCGTTTTGGGCCGTCCCGCTCGCGAACGCGATCCGGAACCCTTCGAGTTCTTTGCGACCGTTGGAGTTCGAGGTCGTGAGGAGGTGGTCGAGTACCCGGTTGAACCGAGGAAGCTCATGCGCTGTCAGCGTGGGTACGCCCGCTTGAAAGCGGTCCCTGGGATGGCGGGTCGGGAGCGCGAAGTGAAGCCACGGCTGGAGTCGATCGTCAGGTCGGTCCCAGGACGTCACCAGCCCGATCTGGCCCACTGCGTTCGGGATCAGGAGCAGCGCTGCAGCGCCGATGGCGAGCATCCGGCCTCGCTCGGAGTGGGACCAGATCGACGCGAGCCCGAGGCCCACCACAACCTGTCCGAAGACGTAGGCGGGGGCGAGGCGGCGGTCCTTCAGCTCGAGCTGCATGTCCAGAAGGACGGGGAGCGCGACGAGGCAGATCGCGGCGATCAACGCCACGTAGAGGCGACGGGCGACCGCGGAGCGGTCGGTGGTGCTCTTGAGCGCCGTGACGGCGAGGAGAATCGCGACGATCGCGCCGCCCGCGATTCCCGCCCGGGTCCACGCGTCGATCGGGCCCTGCAGCGTGTCACTCCAGGACCACAGGCCGGGAAGATCCCAGCCTGCGTAGCGCGGCCTCGTGAGGAGGACGTCGAGGTGTTCGGCGATCGAACCGGGGCTTGCTGTGCCGCCTGCCAGGTCCCGGAGGGTGGTCCCCTGAGCACCGAAGTCATCCAGCTTGAACTCGAAGTTTCGGCCGATCCAGGGGCGGAAGCCCAGGGCCCCCCCGGCCAGGAAGATCGGAACTCCCGCGAGGGCGCGGATGCCCAGCGCGAGGGGGAGGAGGACCAGGATCAGAGCCACCGGGAGGAGGTTCAGAAGCGAGAACCAGATGCCGAACCCGGCGATCGCCCCCGCTCCGAACACCAACGGCACCCAGGCACGCCGCCGGGCGGCCTCTCCGGCGGTGAGCAGCAGCAAGATGATGAGCGGTGGGAACAGCACCGATTCGGCGTGGTTGCCCCAGTGGATGCAGGACATGATCAGCTGGGGGGCGGGGGACACGACGAGCGCGCCCGCCAGCCACAGGCGTCCGTCGTCTCCGAACAGCCGATGAGCGACGGCGAGCCAGGCGAGCAGAGCGCCAAAGGCCCACAGCAAGGCACCCAGCTTCACGGTCCAGGCGGTGAGTCCGAAGACGCCGGCGAGCGGGACCAGCACCAAGGAGACCGCCAGCGTTCCTCCGTCGAAGTCCTGATACTGGTAGTCGTAGAGCGAGCCGACGAAGATCGATCGGGTCCCCCACTGGGGTGGCGCCGGCCAGAGGTCAGCGTCCCCGTAGACCGCTGCGGCGAGGCGGAGGTTGACGTATTCCTCGGGGTGGTAGAGCTGGGTCGGAGCACCCGCGATCAGGATCAGTCGCGCTGCCGCGAAGGACAGGAGGAGGGCGAGCAGGATCCGCCGCTTCGTCTGGTCAGGAGCGGGCTTGTCGGTCACACCCAGGAACTTCCACGCCGGTTGCGTTGCAGCCCGGGGCCCGCGGAGTCCCGATCACGATCTCGGGTGCGTCGATGCACCAGGAGTAGTCCGACGCCGCGGCGGGGGACAGGGGCAGGAGCACGAGCGAGATGAGCAGGCCGAGGAGCGTCCGCATGCCCTTCGAGTCTAGCGGTTTGGCCTACGCGGCGGAGTCCTGCGGCATCACGAAGAAGAGCACGAGGTACGCCAGCAGGCCGGGGCCGCCGAGCAGGGCGGTCAGCAGGAAGGCGGCGCGTACGAGCACGGGGTCCCAGCCGTAGCGGCGGGCGATGCCGGAGCAGACGCCGAAGAAGACGCGGTCGTTCAGCGGGCGGGTGAGGCGGGAGGACGAGGTGGTGGTCATTTCGTGCATGTTCCTTGGCTCAGCAGAAGGTGAGGATGGGGGCGGGAAGGGGAATCGCCATGACGGCGGTCGGCATCAGGACGGTGAGGGTCAGGGCGATGAGGACGAGACCAGTCATGGCGGCTCCGGCTTGCGTCGCGGCATCAGCGCCGTCGACACACAGAAGCTACGGCCGGGATCGCCGATCTCTTGCCTGTTGCGCGGCGGGCGGACGCCGCGGGCGCCGAACGGTCGGAATCGACCGGTGAACGGTCAGACGGTCAGCACCAGCTTGCCCACCGTGTCGCCGGTCTCGATCGCGCGGTGCGCATCCGCGACGTCCTCGAGCGGGAAGGTCTGGATCGTCGGGTGGGGGAGCAGCCCGGCGGTGTGGAGCGCCAGCAGCTCCTCCATGCCCCGCCGCAGCAGGGCGGCGTTGGGGAAGAGGTAGCTTAGGTTGAAGCCGAGCACGCTCTTGTTCGCGGTCACCAGATCGAGGGGGGAGAAGCGGGGTGTGCGCAGGAAGCTCCAGGCCAGCTTCGGCCAGTCCGGCGTGCCGCGGCCGCGCTTGAACATCGTCGCCGCGCCGTAGACCACGAGCCGGCCCCCGGGGGCGAGGTGGGCGTAGCTGTCGCGCAGGCTCGGGCCCCCGTTGGCGTCCAGGATCACGTCGACCAGATCGACCCGGATCCAGACGTCCTCCCGCTCCCGAACGATCACTTCGTCAGCGCCGCGGGCCCGCGCCAGGTCTTCCTTGTGCGCCCGTCCGACCACGCCGATGACCCGGGCGCCCATCTCCTTGGCGATCGAGATGGCGGCGCCCCCGACCCCGCCGGAGGCCGAGTGGATGAGTACGGTCTCGCCCTCCAGCGGCCGCGACAGGTGCTTCAGCGCGTACCAGGCGGTCAGGTTCACCGCCGGGAAGGCGGCAGCCTGCTCGTCGGTCCAGCCCTCGGGGATGTCGAACAGCTGGTGGGGCGGCACGACGACGTGGGACGCATAGGCGCCGAACAGCGTCACCCCGAAGACGCGGTGGCCGTCGCAGGTGCCGGCGATGTCGAAGCCCGGGGTGATCGGCCAGCCGACGAACTCCTTGGCGGAGGAGTACAGCCCCATGCGGACGATGCAGTCGGCGAAATTGACCGAGGCGGCGGACACTTCGACGAGGCAGTCATCGCCGATGGGCGCCGGGTCGGGGTGTTCTTCGAGCGTCAGCCGGTTGTACGAGCCGGCTTTGTGGATGACGACCTTCCTCACCGCTTGCGTGCGACCCAGGTGACGCGGGCCTCGTTGGGGCCGATGTTGGGGATGCGTTGGGCGCTGAAGCCGTGGGCCTGCAACAGGGAGGTCATCGCTTCATCGGTGAAGGTCGCGAGCGCGTGGCGCGCCCGGATCGCCCGGTACGGCGAGGCCAGCAGCGTCGCCGTGCTCCACAGCCGCTCCGCCAGCGTGCGCGGGGTGATCGTGCGCGGCAGGAAGTCACGCAGGTCCTCCCGCAGCCCCGTGCCCGGCGGGATGACGTCGCCCAGCACGAGCGCTCCGCCGGCCTTCAGCTTGTCCCGGGCCAACGCCAGGAGCGCCGCGAACTCGGCCTCGGTCAGGTACTGGGCCACGGAGAAGGCGGTGAAGCCCTGGGCGCTGGCGGGCTCGAGGTCCGCGATCGACGCCAGGTCGTGGACGGCCGTGTCCCAACGTTGGCTGGCGGAGGCGCGGTAGTGCGGCGACTGGTCGACCAGCACCACCTCGACGCCGCGGTCTCGGTAGAGCCCGGTGCCGAGGGCGTGCCCGCAGCCGAAGTCGATGACCCGGTCTCCCCGGTCGAGCCTCGCGAGGTGCAGCACGGCCCGCGCGGTCTCTTCGTTCTCGACCCGCGTGCGTTCGTTGGCCGCCCACGCTCGGTGGGGGGCGGCCCAGAACCTGGCCCAGTCACTCGACGGCATCGGGGCCACTCTAAGGGACCCCCCTGCTTCGGGGTAGACACCCCCCCGGACGCTCCCTAGTATCCGGCCGCCTTCCGGCCCGGAGTCCCTCATGAACGAACCCTCCTCCGTCTTCGCCGAACTCGACATCTACGACCTCGACGGCCTCCTCACCGACGAGGAACGCATGGTCCGCGACATGGTCCGGCGCTTCGTCGACGAGCAGGTCCTGCCCACCATCGAGCAGCACCACCGGGACGCGACGTTCCCGCGGCCGATGCTCAGGACGCTGGGCGAGCTCGGCCTCTACGGCATCCCGCTGAAGGGCTACGGCTGCCCCGGGCTCAGCAACATCGCCTACGGCGTCGCCATGATGGAGCTGGAGCGCGGCGACAGCGGGTTCCGGTCCGCGGCGTCGGTGCAGGGCTCGCTGGTCATGTGGCCCATCCACGCCTACGGCTCCGAGGAGCAGAAGCAGAAGTACCTCCCGAAGCTCGCCAGCGGCGAGTTCATCGGCTGCTTCGGCCTCACCGAGCCCGACCACGGGTCCAACCCCGGCGGCATGCTCACGCGGGCGACGCGCACCTCGGACGGCTGGGTGCTCAACGGCGCCAAGATGTGGATCACCAACTCGCCGATCGCCGACCTGGCGATCGTGTGGGCCAAGGTCCGCGAGGACGACGGCAACGACACCATCCGCGGCTTCGTCGTGGAGGCTGGCACCCCCGGCTTCTCCGCCCCGACGATCCACGGCAAGTGGTCGCTGCGCGCGTCGCTGACCGGCGAGCTGGTCTTCGAGGACGTCAAGCTCCCCGCCGACGCGATGCTCGCGCACTCGCCCAAGAACCTGAAGGGGCCGCTGAGCTGCCTCACCCAGGCCCGCTACGGCATCACCTGGGGAGCCATCGGCGCCGCCCAGGCCTGCTTCGACAGCGCCCGCCGCTACTCGCTCGAGCGCTCCCAGTTCGGCAAGCCCATCGGTGCCTTCCAGCTGACCCAGCGCAAGCTCGCCAAGATGGCCGTGGACATCACCAACGCCCAGATGCTCTGCCACCGCCTCGGCACCATGAAGGACAACAAGACGATGACGCCCACGCAGGTGTCCGTCGCCAAGCTCCACAACGTCGACATCGCGCTGGACGCCGCCCGCGTCGCCCGTGAGATCCACGGGGCCATGGGGATCACCGACGAGTACCCCATCATGCGGCACATGATGAACCTCGAGTCGGTCAAGACCTACGAGGGCACCAACGACATCCACACGCTGGCCATCGGCCGGTTCGTGACGGGGCTGTCGGCGTTCGCTTAGAGCTCAGGCGCAACTCAAAGAATGCCCACCGAGGAGCCGGCGCCAGGAGGTGGGTGGCGGGCTCAGGCGGCCTGGGCCGCGATGGCGTGCGTCGTAGCCCTGGCCGCGCTGCGGCGCCTTAGCGCACACCCGAGCTTCTACTTCGACGGCGAAGCGTCCATCCCCGCCACCATCGGCCGGGAGCTGTGGCTTCACGGCGCCGATCTTGTCTTCCACTACAACCTGATCCCCTACCAGGGCTCGCTCGTGGTCGACCCGGTGCTGTCCTCGCTGGCCTACCGGGCGATCGGCGACCACGCGTTGGCCTGGTATGCGATTCCCATCGCCTACCTGGCGCTGGCTTCGTGGGCGGGGAGCGACCTCCTCGCCCGCGCTGTCGGCTCCGTAGCTGCCGTCGCCTGGCCCGTGCTCCTGATGACGCTCCCGTTCTTCATCCAGGACGGGTGGGTCCGCGGCGTGGGCGGTCACCCCGCGGCCGCTACATGGGGCCTCGCGGCGACGGCGCTGGCGGCGCGTGCCGATCGAGATGCTCGGTGGGCCTTCGCTGGCGGCTTCTTGCTCGCATTCGGGGCATGGCACGTGCGCAGCGCGGCCATCGCCACTCCGGCCCTTCTGCTCGCCGCCGCGACCGGAGGATGGCGGGGGCTCCGGGCAGCCGGCGCCGGGCTCCTCGGGTTCCCCCTCCTGGTCGGCGCCCACGCGGTCGTACTTCTCCGCACGGGGACCTTCTGGGACACCATGGCGCCCAGCAACCTCCTGAACCTCATGCTTCGCCCAGCCGCGCAGGCGTCTGAACACGGCTTCACCACCCACGTGGGTCTGGCCAACGGGTGGCTCGCTGCCCCCGCGATGTTCCTGCAGCCCGCAAGCCCCGACGGCCCCACCATGCGCCCCGGGTGGCTTCTGTCTGGACGCATCTGGGCCGCCGCCTGGCTGGCGGCGCTTCCCGCCGCCCTCCTCGCGTGGCGATCACGTGATCGGGGCCTCGCCGATCTCCGGATCGCGGCCGCGCTCACGCTGCCCCTGACCTGGGGCCTGTTCATCCTCCTCAGCCGACATGGGGTCGACGACGCCTTGCCCCGGGAGATGCGAAACCTCCGGCCCCAGATGGACGCGCTGCCCCTGAACGCGAGCACGTACCTGACGCCCGTCTACAGCCTGTACGTCTTTGGCCTGGCGCTGGCGGCCGGATTGGTGGCGGGGACCCGCGCGCGGTGGGTCGCAGTGCCGATGCTGGTCGTCCCGATCGCGATCGGAGCCTTCCACGCGGTCGGGGACCAGGGCGAGCGTGAGGAGACCCAGATCGGGGAGGTGGACGCGTGGTTCTACCCCGGCATCCAGCTGACTGGTCGTGTGCCGCCCGATGCCGTCCATCGGCGAAGCGTCGGGCGGGATCCAGACTCGGATGCCTACCACCTCGAGGCGTGGGCGTCCATGCTCCACCATGGCGGTGAGCTCATCACGTCCGATCCGTCTGGCCAGGCCGCTGCGCTCCAAGAGGCGATCGACGGCGGAGCTCTCACCGACGAGGCATCGGAGGTCCTGGCCCGCGCGCTCGGCCGAAACCTCGGCGGCGAGGCCGCGGGGGTGGACGAGGAGCGGCTCGGTGAACTCGCGCGCGGCATGCTGGCGGTTGCGACCGAACTTCCCTATCCGCTGGACATGGAATACGTCACGGGGTTCGTTCAGCCCCTCGATCCTTCGGTCGCCGGCTCCGACCCGGCCGGCTGGCTGACCCGCTTGTGCCAACTGCCCGGGGTCGAGCCAGCGCCAGCGGTGTGTCGGTGACGCTGTCCCAACGCTCCGGCGTACCCTGACGCCGTGCGCCCCGAAACCCCGCTGGACCCCCCTCGGACCACGATCCAGCTGGACCGCGGCGCCCTCGCCTACACCGACACCGGCAGCGGCCGGACGGTGATCGCGATTCATGGGCTGCCCGCCAGCTCCCGGGACTTTCGCTGGTTCGACGCCGCCCTCGCCGGCCGGGTGCGGCTGATTCGGCTGGACCTCCCGGGCTTCGGGGAGAGCCCCCAGCACGCCCAGGGCGGCCGGACACTCCGCGATCTGGCCGAGGTCGTACGCGACTTCTGCGACGCCGCCGACCTCCACGATGCGTTGCTCCTGGGCCACTCCATGGGCGGGCCGGTGGCCCTCGACGCCGCCACGAGCTCCGACCGGATCCGGGCCGTCGCCCTGGTGAACTCGGCCGGACCGCGGCTCCACCGCAGCATCTTCCCGCGCGCCTACCGCCTGGTGATCTGGGCCGCTGACCTGCACCCCTGGATGCGACGCCTGCTCCTGTGGGTGGGTCGGCCGGTGGCGCGACTGGCGGGGTTCTCGAAGCACCTCGCCGACCACGAACTCCTCCGGTCGGCGCGGCTGTGCGGGGGGTTCGATCCGAGCGTCGTGGCGGCGCAGTTGGCCGCCCTGGACAAGCCGCTGCTCGTCGCCTGGGCTGAGGACGATCCTGCCGTCCAGAAGAGCGTGAGCGAGGCGCTGATCGCCTGCACCCCCGACTGCGAGCCGCTGCGCTTCGAGACGGGCGGCCACAACCTGCAGAGCACCCGAGCGACCGAGCTCGCCGACGCGCTCGCCGCCTGGAGCGACGCGCTGGGCCCGACCCCTGGCTAGAAGCGCCCCTGCACCCCGGTCGGGGTGAACGCGATCCAGCCTCGCGGCTTCTTCTTGCCGTTCCGCATCGCCGTCGGGTCCCGCTCGTACGGCCAGTCCACCTTGTGGGCCAGCCCCGCGATGATCATCGCCACGCCCGCCCACTCCGCGATCGCACACACGATCGCGATGGGGTACTGCGCGCCCGTCCACACCGCCAGGGTGATGTTGCCGACCACCGGGATGGCCGTGACCCAAGCGCTGTAGTGCGGCACCGCGCCGTTGAGCACCAGCGCGCCGGCGTGGGCGAACCCGATGCCGTAGCCGCTGGCGAAGGACGCCACGCCGGCCGCCATGAAGCTGCGCCGGTTCTTCGTCCGCTCCTGCCACTGCCGGTACAGCCGGATCCGGGCCCGCTTCGCCGAGCGCTCCTGACGCTCCGCCAGCAGCCGGGCCTCCTCCTCGGGGCTCAACGGCGTGACCTCCGGGAGCTCGTCCGGGTTCTCCGACTCCGTCAGCGGCGCCGGCGTCTCCAGCCCCGGGGCGCTCAGCGGCGGCTCTCCGTCCGGCACACCCGGTCGGATGCGCAGCGGAACCGCCACCTCGAACGGCACCCGCCGCCCGGGCGTGTGCAGGCGCACCGCCTCATCCGCCGCGGTCGAGATGCGCGCCAACGACACGCCGTCCAACAGCAGCAGCCGGATCGACTCCACGCCGCTGTCCAGCTCCTGCTGCGTCGGCTCCTGGCCCACGCCCGTGTAGTACGCCTCCACCGTCGAGAGCATCTTCTGCGTGAGCAGGTCCGGCGCCGACGGCTCGCTGCCGTCGTCCAGCACCTCGCTGCCTTCGGGGACGGGCTCGGCCTCCGGGCTGGGCTCAGCCTCGGGCTCTTCGGTGGGCTCCGGATCGGGGGCGTCGCCCTGGGCCAGCGCCCCGGCGGGGACCAGCACCATCATCATCAGCAGCAGGCGCAGAACCGTCATGCGTTGCCTCCATAGAGCTCGGCGAGCCCCTCTTCCAGGGGACGAGGATCCCACGCGAGGTCGCGCCGCGCGGGCTGAATGTCGACCTCCGTGTCCTGGAGGAACGCCATCACCTGGTCGACGTTGATGAACGGGTGCCGCTGCAGCCGCCCCAGGATGCGCGCCCCCCCGATCGCCAGCGGCGCCGGCACGTGCAGCGCCCGCGACTCCGTCCCCTGGGCCCGACCGAGCACGTAGATGAAGTCGTCGAAGCTCAGCGGCTCCGGTCCGGCGACGTCGTAGGTCCGCCCCGCCGTCTCCGGTGAATCCAGCAGGCGGAGCACGAAGTCGACGAAGTCGTGCACGAACACCGGCCGCATGAGCGACTTGCCCCGCCCCGGGATCGGCACGCGCGAGAACTTCGCCACCACCTGGGCGAACAGGTCGAACTCCTTGGAGCCGTGCCCGTAGATCATCGTCGGGCGCAGGTGGGTGACCGCCAGAGACGGGTCCGCGAACTCGGCCTCGGCCTCCTGCTTGGTGCGTCCATAGGCGTCCTGCAGCTTCCTTCCCGCGCACGTAGAGGAGACGTTCAGAATCCTCGTCAGGCCGACCTCTCGGGCCGCCGCGACCAGGTTCCGGGAGCCGACCACGTTGATCTGGTGGTTGAGGTCCTCGTCCGAGGAGTCCGCCACGGCCGCCAGGTGGATGACCGCCTCACACCCCTTCAAGGCGCGTACCAGCGTCGGGGGCTGCATGAGGTCGCCCACCACCAGGTCCGCGCCCGCCACCTTCAGCGGCTTGCCCCGGTCGGCGCGGCGGCAGAACGCGTTCACCGTGTTGCCCCGCTCCAGCAGCGCCGGCACCAGGTACTTGCCGACGAACCCCGTCGAGCCCGTCACCGCGATTCGTCCCTCGAGCATCAGGCCAGTCCTCGTTCGTCCAGATCGTGTTCGTCGAGCCCCAGGAAGTGGCCGACCTCATGATGGAGCGTGATCCGGACCTGCTCCGCCATCGTGCGGCTGTCCGGGCAGACCCGCTCCAGGTTCCGTTGGTACAGGTAGACGTGCGGGCCGCCCTGGACCCCCATCATCGAGTCCGTCGCCTGCAGATCGGCCCACGTCGGTCCGTCGAACAGGCCCAGCAGGCGGGGGTCCCAGGGGGCGTTGTCCAGGATCCAGACGTCGGGGTAGTCCTGCACGAACACGGGCACGTCCTTGGCGGCCTCCTGGACCGGCTCTGGCAGCGCCGCCATCGCGCGATCCGCCCACTTGCTGATCTGCTCGTCCGCGTACCGCAGGGGGGGCTGCTCGGGGGCCGTGTCGATCTCGTAGACCTCCGTGAACGCCGCCCGCATGCCCGCCAGATCACCCGTCATTTCGCGCGCGACCGCGAGGTCGTACCAGGCATCCGCGAAGTCCTGGTCGAGGAAGCAGGCTTCCTCCAGGTGGCCGACGGCCTCTTCGATCTGCCTTGTCTCCAGCAGGGTCCAACCCAGCGCGTGGTGGAGATCGGCCGATTCGGGGAACCGCTCGACGCCACGGCGAGCCGCCTTCAACGCGGCGGTCAGGTCCTCGTCCATGGCTGCGAGCCGCCACCGCCCGAACGCGGCCTCGCCGTCGTCCTGCCCGGACTCCATCTTCGCGAGGAGTCGGGAGGCGCGACGCACGTCTCCGTGGTCGACGCTGGCGTGGAATCGCTCCAGCAGCCGATCCCGATCGTTCAGGGGCTTCACTTGGGGTTGCTCATCGGCTAATCAGGGCAACCCGCGTCGGCCCTGGCCGGTGCGAATCACCCTCCTACAGTAGCGGAACGCCCGTGACTGAACCGACCCTCCGCCAAGACCCCGTCCGCTTCGACGGCCGGATCCTGTTCCTCACCGACGACCCGGAGCTGCTCCGCTACCAGTTGGACGGCAACGATTTGGATGGGATCCCGGCCCTCGACAGCCTCGTGGACAACATCTCCACGGACGAGATCACCCCCGGCTGGGTCTGCTTCTATTACGACGAGACGCTGGGCCACTACTCGCTGGTCGGCCTCCGCGGCGGAACCGTCAAGCCGGGCGACCTCCGAGGCGGCGGCTTCAAGGTCATCGTCTCCGGCCTGAGCAAGGGCTGCGGGAGCTCCCGCGAGACCGCCCCCTACAGCGAGTTGTGGGCCGGCGTGGACCTCGTCATCGCCCGCTCCGTGGAGAAGATCTACGGCCAGAACTCGCAGAACATCGGCCTGCTGACGTCCAACGACTTCGGCCTCATCGACCGGATCCGCGCCGGGGAGTCGATCCCCCTGTCCGAGTTCACCGCCGGGCTCGACCCCATCGCCACCGACATCGTCCGCTACGGGGGCCTGTTCAACTACAACAAGGCCCGCCTCGCCGGTCAGGTCACCCCGCCCCAGATCACCACCGCCGCGCGGCCCATGAACCTGGCGGAGAAGATCCTCGCCTCCAAGGCCGTCGTGGACGCCGCCACCGGCACCCTCGGCCTGGACGCGGTCAAGCCCGGCGACGCCTTCTTCGTGCGCGCCGACACCCGCTTCAGCCACGACTACACCACCGCCATGGGCGACTCGCTGTTCAGCCAGGCGCTGGGCGAGGACGCGAAGGTCACCGACCCCGAGTCGGTCTACGCCTTCCGCGACCACCTCACCTTCCTCGGCGACGTCATGGCTCCCAAGCACCGCAAGCTGGGGCTGCTGGAGAAGGCCGACGGGCTCGCCACCTCGCAGCGCGCGTTCGCGGCCAAGCAGGGCGTCCGGCTCTACGACGAGATCCAGAACCCGGACGGCACCAAGGGGTCCGAGGCGATCTGCCACAACGCCGTGCTCGAGGACATCGCGCTGCCCGGCGACGTGGTCGTCGGCACCGACTCCCACACCTGCACCGCGGGCGCGCTCGGCACCTTCGCCTTCGGCGTCGGAACCACCGACATGGCCAACGCCTGGTACGCCAAGGACGTGCGCGTGCGTGTGCCCGAGTCGGTGCGCTTCCAGATGACCGGCAAGCCGTCCCCGGACGTCACCGCCAAGGACGTCATCCTCCACATCATGGCGCTCCCCTACATCAAGGAGAGCAAGGCGATCGGGCAGGTCCTGGAGTTCGCCGGTCCGGGGCTCAAGCACCTCAACTTCGACGAGCGCGCGACGCTGACCAACATGGCCGTCGAGGCGGGCGCCTTCACCGGCGTCATCGAGCCCGACGAGGAGGTCGTCCGCTACCTGCAGGCGGTCCGTCCCGGGCTCGCGCGGGAGACCATCGAGGCCGGCTTCCTCCGGTCGGACGAGGGCGCCGAGTACGCCGCCACCTTCGACATCGACCTCAGCGCCATCGTGCCGATGGTGGCCACCCCCGGCGACCCCCGCAACGGCGTGCCGTTGGTCGATCTCGGCGAGCGGATCGACATCGACATCGCCTACGGCGGCTCCTGCACGGGCGGGAAGATGACCGACATGGACCTGTACGCGTCCGTGCTCGAAGGGGCCGTCGCCAACGGTCTCCGGGTGCCCGATACGGTCGATGCCTACATCCAGTTCGGGAGCCAGAAGATCAAGGAGTACGCCCGGGCCAAGGGCTACACCGATCTGTTCGCCGCCGCCGGCGTGCAGACGATCGAGCCCTCCTGCGGCGCCTGCATCAACGCCGGCCCCGGCGTGTCGGACACGGCCGACAAGGTGACGGTCTCCGCGATCAACCGGAACTTCCCCGGCCGATCGGGGCCCGGTGACGTCTACCTCGCCAGCCCGCTGGTGGTCATGGCGTCGGCGCTCGCGGGGTACATCGTTCGACCCGAGGACTTGCCGGGCGAGGCGGGTACCATGGAGGAGTGCGCGCCTCCCTCGTTGTCTTCGTCGCCCTCGCTCTAGCCACCTCCGGATGCGACCTGCTCTTCCCCCCGGATGAGCCGGACGATCTCGACAACGACGGGTACGACGAGACCGTCGACTGCGACGATCTGAGCTCCGCGACCTACCCGGGCGCGGGCGAGATCTGCGACAGCGCCGACAACGACTGCGACGGAACCGTCGACGAAGGCTTCGACGAGGACGCTGACGGCTTCAACACCTGCGGCGCCGACCAGGACTGCAACGACATCGACGCCTCCGTCTTCCCCGGCGCGGACGAGATCTGCGACGGCGCCGACAACAACTGCGACGGCGAGATCGACGAGGGCTGTGAGGTCGACGTCGACAACGACAACGACGGCCACCTCGCGTCCGTCGACTGCAACGACTCCAACGCCCTCGTCTACCCGGGCGCCCCCGAGACCTGCAACGGCATCGACGACAACTGCGACGACGTGGTCGACGAGGGCTTCGACGACGACGGCGACGGTTGGTCCGGCTGCAACGGCGTCGACTGCAACGACGACGACCCCGCCATCCACCCCGAGGCGGTCGAGGTCTGCGATGGCGACGACGAGGACTGCGACGGCCTCGCCGACGAGGACTTCGACCTCGACGGGGACGGCTGGACCACCTGCAAGGTGCAGCCCGACTGCGACGACAACGTCGCCTCCACCCACCCCTACGCGCCCGAGCAGTGCAACGGCGTGGACGACGACTGCGACGGCCTCGTCGACGAGGACACCGACGACGACGGCGACGGCGACGGCGTCAGCGCCTGCGCGGGCGACTGCGACGACACCGACCCGGACATCTACCCCGGCGCCGTCGAGCTCCCCAACGGCGTGGACGACGACTGCAGCGGCGCCGCCGACGACGGCTACAGCGGGCAGATGAGCGCGTCGCTGTTCGTGCCGACGGTCACCGGCTCGGAGACCCAGGAACGGCTCGGTGACGTGCTGTCCTCCGGCGGCCACTACAACGCCGACCCCTACGGCGACGTGCTCAGCGGCAGCGGCAGCTACAACAGCGGCCAGGGGCGCGCGCACCTGATCCTCGGCGAGTCCTTCTCCACCGCCTCGCCGCCGGCCGCGGTGGCTCCGTTTGCGACCGTGACCGGCACCACCTCGGGCGAGTACCTCGGCTGGTCGGTGGACCAGGGCGACCTCAACGACGACGGCTACGACGACCTCATCATCGGCGCCCCTGAGTTCAACACCGCCTCGCCTCCCAACGGCAGCGTCTACGTCTTCTTCGGCAGCGCCGCCGTCACGGGCGGCACGTGGCCTCCGGGGGCCGCGGACGTGCACCTCGAGGGGAGCCTGTCGACCGAGCAGTGCGGCACCGCGGTCGCTGCGCTGGGCGACGTCAACGGCGACGGCGTCGGCGACCTCGGCTTCACCTGCCCCTGGTACGACTCCGGCGGGGGCATCCTCCGCGGCCGCACCATCGTCGTGTACGGCGCGGCGACGTGGCCCTCCGAGGTGACCGCCGACGCTGGCGACGTGCGGCTGGTGGGCGCCGACGCGGACATCGAATCGGGCCAGGCGCTGGCCGGCAGCGACGTCAACGGCGACGGGTTCGCCGACATCGCCATCGGCTCCCCCAACTACGACGGCGGTCGCGGCCGGGTGGTCTTGTTCGCCGGCTCGGGGAGCCTCTCGGGCTCCCTCACGTTCAACTCCGCGCTGCGCTCCTGGATCGGGGACGGCGGCGACGGAGTGGGCGAGTTCCTCCTGGGCGGGGACGCCGACGGCGACGCCTACGGGGACCTCCTCATCGGCGCCCCCGGCGTCGCCTCGGACACCGGCCGGCTGGGTCTGCTCCGCGGCGCCGCCAGCCCCCCCGCCTCGGCCGTGGCGTGGAGCGCGGTGCAGCTGTACGTCAGCGGCTCCGCCACCACCGAGCAGGCTGGCTTCAGCGGCGCGCTGGGCGACATCGACGGCGACGGCATCCCCGACCTGCTCGCCTCGACCCCCGGCTGGGACGGTTCCGGCGGCGGAGATCAGGGAACGCTTCAAATGTTCTACGGTCCGCTGACGTCCTACTCCGGAATGGTCTCCTCCTCGTCCGCTGACGCGTTCGTCGTCGGCGCGGCCGGAGGCGACTTCCTCGGAGGTGCGGTGGGTGTGGTGCCGGACTTCAATGGCGATGGCGCGGACGACGTGCTCGTGGCCAGTCCCTTCTCCGACGCCGGCGGCGGCAACGCCGGCCGCATCTACTTCGTCCCCGGCTTCTAGCTGCTCCTGGAACGCGCGCTCATGAACCGTACCCACCTCTTCCTTCTGATCCTCCCCGGGATCCTGGCCGCCTGCGGCCCCATCCTCGACGACGACGACGGGGAGCCGGTCGTAGTCGGCACCAGCAGCGGCGCCGTGCAGCGCTTCGGCGCCACCGAGGAGGCGGGTGCGTCCGTCATCTGGTCGGGCTCCATCGACCCGTCCAACAACGTCCGCATCATCGCGGACGGCTCGGATGTGTTCGTCGCCAGCGGCCAGGAGGTCAAGCTCTTCGACGACGGCGACGCCGGGGCCGACTTCTGGGACCCGCCGGTCTCGTTCGCCACCGACGTCATCGCGATCGCGGGACCCGTCGGCGGGGCGATCTTCGTGCTCACCGACTCAGCCCTGGTGGCGATTCAAATCGCCGACGGCGCCGAGCTCTGGAACATCGACCTGTTCGACCTCGGCGACCCCTCCGACGACGCGCTCACGGTGGTCGACGGCGCGCTCTTCCTGGCGGGCAATCCGACCAACCGCATCGACCCCGACACCGGCGACGTCACGCACTCGGCCGCCGGCACCGCCTCCATCTCCCGCCTCGTGGGGGCCTCCGGCAGCGTCTACGTCGGCGGCCCCAACGGCGTCACCGCCTACTCCTCGTCGGACCTCAGCCAGTCCTGGCACCACGACACGGACGGCTCCGTGGACGATCTGGTCGTCAGCGGCGGCTCCGTGGGCTACGCGGTCTTCGGCGGCACCGGCGGTCTGGGCCTGCTCACCACCTCGGGCAACCCCGTGGCCCAGGCGGAGCCGGACGAGGTCTTCCAGGCCCTCGCGCTCGGCGGAAATCTGCTGCTGGGGGCGCGCGCCGACGGCACCCTCGTGGCGCTGGACGAAGCCGACCTGGCGGAGGTCTGGACCGCCCCCGGCGACTCGGACGTGCGCGGCCTGTCGCTGAACTCCCAGACGATCTTCTACGCCTCCGGCGGCACGCTGGACGGCATCAACCTGGCCGACGGGGGGCACCTGTACGGCCCGGTCTCGGGCAACGGATCCATCGTCGCGGCGCAGGCTCTCTAGGCCTCCGGCTTCGGCCAGTTCGACGTCGACGGGTCCACGATGAAGCGGCCCGCGAGCACGTCCCGGCCGAGCCGAAGTCCCCGCTCCCCGCGCTCGATCGTCAACGCCGCGCGCACCGACAGGGTGTGCCCGGCGACCGTCACCTCGAGGGCGACCGACGGCTCATGAGGGGCGGCCGCTTCCAGCTCGATCTCGGCTCCGTCGTCCGCGAGGCGCACGCGCAGCAGACGCCCTCCGGGGGCGTCCTCGGCCAGCTCCCAGGCGGCGACCAGCAAGTGGCTCCCCTCCTGCGTCACGTCCGCGACGTACAGTTGATCGGGGAGGATGGGGCTCTCGATGCGGGCCGTCCCGCGCCAGGGGAGGGTCTTCGCCGGCGTCGCGGCCGGGGCGGCGGCGATCGGCTGCGCCTCGCCCGACTCCAGGAGCAACGCCACGGGAGGGGGCAGCTCCAGGGGCGGGGGCGGCGGGACCGCGAGCACGCCCGGATCCGGGTCCAGCGGCTCGTTGCCGATGGGCGCCCACGGATCCTTGAGCTCCACCTGGGCGGCGGCGGTGATCTCCATGTCGTCGACCTCGGTGTCCTGCACCTGGTCCCAGAGGGTGTCCTCGGTGATCGGCTCCTCGGTGGCGATCAGCTCGATGTCGCCGGCGGTCACGTCCTCGACGGGCACCCACAGCTCCGGCCGATCGGGCTCCTCCGGCGCCGCGGCGGGCTCTTCCGGCTCGGACTCCTCGGAGGCCTCCGCGGTGGGGAGGTGGGCCGACGAGATGATCGCCGCGATCGCCGCCTGGCTGGTCGCGTCGTCGTCGTCCCCGTCCCCGTCGATCTCCATGTCCAGGTCGTCGTCGCTGTCGTCGGCGTCGTCTCCGATCGCCTCGTCCAGCGCCGCGGCCATGTCCTCCGGAGACAGCGAGTCGGCGGGGTCGGCCTTCTTCTTCTTCTTTTTGGGGTCGTCCGCCATCAGCTCGTCCAGCGCTCGTCCAGCCGTCCGAGCACGCGGCGGACGAACACCGCCACCATCTTGCGGCGGTACTTCGGGTCCAGGGGCACGTTGCGGTAGGCGACCGACGCCTTCATGCAGGCGGTGCCGATTTCCGCGGCCAGATCCGGCGAGGGGGTGCGTCCGAGGAAGCCGGCGACGGCCTCATCGAGGGAGTCCGGCTTGCTCCGCAGCGCCGTCGTGCAGACGTGCAGCCGGTCCAGCGCGCCGGAGGCGTCCAGCCGGTATGCGACCGCCACGCCGAGGCTGGGGAAGTCGATCGAGTCGCGGATGCGGAGCTTGTTGTAGCCCGCCGTCAGCTCCTGGGCGGCGTCGGGGATGTTGACGCCGACGAGGAGCTCGCCGGCCCTGCGGTCGCGGAAGCGAACGATCCCCTCGTCCTCGAAGAAGTCGGCCACGGGCACGGTGCGCGCGCCCTCGGACGACAGCAGCTCCAGCTCCGCGCCGAGCACCACCAGCGCCGCCGCCAGCTCGCCGCTGTAGGTCGCGTAGCAGTGGTCGTTGCTCGCCGGCACCACGAGGCACTGGCCGCCTTCGGCCTTGAGGCAGAAGTTCTTGCTCGCCCGCCACATGGGGCTCTGGTTGAAGTAGTAGCAGCGGGTATCCAGCATCAGGTTGCCGCCGACCGTGCCGTGCTCGCGCAGCGGGGGCGAGCTGATCGCCTTGGCCGTCTGCACCAGGACGGGGAGGGCCGCGGCGAGCTCGGCGGAGCGCTCGATCTCCACCAGCCGGGTCAGCGCCCCCAGCCGGGACGTCGTGCACTCGCGCAGGCCGTCGAGCCCAGCGAGGGAGACGACGTGGCCCTTGTTGTTGAGCCGGTTCTTGTAGTTGGGGAGCAGGTCCGTGCCGCCCGCGACCACGTCGACGTCATCGCTGAAGCGGGCCATCAACGCCGCCGCTTCCGCGGGCGTGGAGGGGCGGTGGTACTCGAACGCGGGCAGATCCATCAGGCGCTCCCAGCGGCCTTGGCCGCCTTCCGGTCGGCGCGGGCCTTCCGTTCGATCGCCGCGAGCACGACGTCCGGGGTCAACGGCAGCTTCCGCACCCGCACCCCGACCGCGTCGTAGACCGCGTTGGCGACCGCGGGGAGGATCGGCGCCAGGCCGCCCTCACCGCACTCCTTGGCGCCGAACGGCCCCTCCGGGTCGATGGACTCGACCAGGGTCACGTCGAGCTCCGGCATCTGCGAGGACGTGGGCATGCGGTAGTCGAGGAAGTTGGCGTTGAGCAGGTTCGGACCGTTGTAGTCCATCTCCTCGCACAGCACCTGACCCAGCCCCATGTGGATGGAGCCTTCGATCTGGCCTTCGACGCTGAGCGGATTCAGGGCGCGCCCGCAGTCGTGGGCCGCCCACACCTTGATCGGCTGGATGAAGCCGGTGTCGGTGTCGACCTCGAGCTCGCACACGTACGAGGTGTAGGAGTAGGTCGGGGACAGCCCCGCGCCGGCACCCTTGTAGGTGGTCACGCCCATCGGGGGGGAGGTGTAGGAGCCGGAGACGGTCAGCGCCCCCTTGCCCGCGAGGGCCTCCTCCAGCGCCTCTTCGTACTTCACCGAGGCCTCGGGCCAGTGCCGGTTGTAGACCCAGCCCTCGCGCATGTCGAAGGACTTGGGGGCGTAGCCGGAGATCTTGGCGGCGGCGGCGATCAGCTTTTCGCGCAGCGCCTCCCCGGCGCGCTTGGCCGCGAGCCCGTTCATGAAGGTGACGCGTGAGCTGTAGGAGCCCAGGTCGATGGGCGACATGTCCGTGTCCACGGCGTAGACGCGGAACATGCTCATCGGCAAGCCGAGCACCTCGGCGACGCACTGCGCCGTCATCGTGTCGCTGCCCTGGCCGATGTCGGCGGCGCCGGTGTGGACCGTGACCCCGCCGTCCATGTCGACCTTGAGGTGCACGGTCGAGTGGGGGAGCCGGTTGGCGTGGATCTGGAGCGCCGAGCCGGAGATGTAGAAGCCGCAGCCGATGCCGATGCCGCGCCCCGGGGGCAGCTTCCGGTACTTCGCCTTGAAGTCGGACTTCCGGGCGACCGTCTCGATGCACTCCTTCATCCCGTTGCTGGTGATGCGGAAGCCGTTGATGAGGGTCGAGAACTCCGGGAGCACGTTCTGGAGGCGGGTGTCGATGGGATCGAGCCCGGCCTGTTCGCACAGCTCGTCCAGCAGCACCTCGGTGCACATCCGGCTGTTGACGCTGCCGTGGCCGCGCATGGCGCCGCTGACGGGGCGGTTCGAGTAGACCCGGGTGCCCTGGTACTTGAACGCGGGGAGGCGGTAGGGGCCGTGGGACAGCACGCCGTTGTAGTAGGAGGTGACGACCCCGAAGCTGCCGAAGGCGCCGCCGTCGATCAGTGCGTCGATCTCCAACGCCTTGATGTTGCCGTCCTTGCCCAGCGCCATCTTCGCGGTGGTGGCGGTGGGGTGGCGTCCGTGGTTGCTGAAGAAGACCTCCTCGCGATCGAAGAGCATCTTGATGGGCCGCCCGATCTTGCGGGCGAGGTGGCAGACCACCATCTCGTGCGGGAAGGGGTCGCTCTTGCCGCCGAAGCCGCCGCCGACCGCGGGCTTGATGACCCGGATCTGGTGCATCGGCAGTTCGAGCACCTTGGCGACCGCCTTGTGCGTGTAGTGCGGGACCTGCTGGCTGGTCCACAGGACCATGCGCTGGTCCGGGGTCCAGTGGGCGATCGCGGCGATGGGCTCGGTGAAGGCGTGGGTCACCGCCTTGAACTCGAAGCTCCCCTCGGCCACGTAGTCGGCGGCCGCGAAGGCCTCCTCGGGACCGCCGAAGGACTGCTTCACCCGCTTGTGGATGTTGTTCTCGAAGCGGATGTGCTCGTGGATCTTCTCTTCGCCCTCGCGCAGGTCGCGCACGCTGTCCTGCTTCTTGAGGAAGGCGGGCAGCTCGGTGACCTGGACGTCGACGAGCTCCAGGGCGGCGTTGGCGATCGCTTCGGTGTCAGCGGCCACGGCGACGACGCCTTCGCCCAGGTGGCGGACCTTGTCGACGGCCAGCGCGGTCTCGTCCTGGCTGATCGGGAGCACGCCGAACTTGATGGGCAGCTCGGTACCGACCATGACGCCGTGCACGCCGGGGAGGGCTTCGGCCTTGCTCGTGTCGATCGAGTCGATCCGCGCGTAGGCCCACGGCGACCGCCAGATCTTGCAGATCAGCATCCCCGGAAGTTGGATGTCGTCGCAGTACACCGTCTGGCCGGTGACCTTGCAGCGCGCATCCAGGAGCGGAACCCGCTGCCCGATGATGTTGAACCCGTCCGGCGGGTCGGGGCGTCGCTTGTCTTCCGGCGGCTTGGGGAGCCCGGCGGCGCGGCGTGCAGCTTTTTCGTCCTGGTAGGCAACCATGGGGCTACGGAATGTAGCAGCGGCCCTGGCCGCGGTCGCGCGTCAGTCAGCGACGATGCGGACGGTCGCTTCGTCCCCCCCGGCGGAGACCCGGACCACCGTCTCGGAGGGGAACTCGATGCGCTCGCGCATTCCGACCCAGATCATCGCGTGGCCGTTGTCGTCGGTCGCGAGGGACAGGGGCCCGTCGCCCTCGGCGAGTGACTCGATCGGGGCCAGCGGGAGGCTGCAGTCGGGGGTGAAGAGCGCCTCGATGTCCTCGGTCCGGATCATCCCCAGGCTCGTGTCCAGAAGCTCGAACTCGACGTCCACGCCAGCGAGGGGGACGTTTTCCAGCGATGCCCGCACGTACGCGTCGATGGGTACGCGCGGGGCGCGCTGCGTGCGCGCGAAGTCGGCCCAGATCGGGTGGTCGGCGATCTCGGCCCAGGGGGCACAGGCCTCCGCGTCGATGCCGATCACGTCGTCGACCACCAGCTGCGTGCAGGCGGGAAGGACCAGGAGAAGGAGCGCGAGGGGGCGAGCGACCATGGATCCAGGCTACCGCCGGGCACCTGTTACAAAGCCAAGAATGGCCCGCAGCGTGGTTCGGCCAGTCCGTTAGGATGCGGTCCGTGCGTCGTTTTTGGCTCCTGCTGTCCGTGTTCGTCCTCGTCGGCTGTCCGACCGGCGAGGAGATCATCGGCCTCGACCCCGCCCGCTTCACCGACGTCGAATGCGCCCCCGTCGGGGACAGCCGCTGCCTCGAGGGCATGTTCCAGACCTGCGAAGGCGGCTATTGGTACAATCAGGAACTCTGCGGTTCGGTCTGTTCGCTCGACCTGGGCTGCGTCGCCTGCGAACCGCTCATGGGCCGGGCCTGCGACGGCGACAACGTCGTCGGCTGCAACCCCGACGGCACCCTCGGTTCGATTCAACAGACCTGCGGCCTGGGCGGCTGCGTGCTCGGCCAGTGCGAGGACGACTGCGGCGAGGGCACCGACCTGATCTACGTCGTCGACCGCGACGACCGCTTCCTCAGCTTCGACCCGTGGGAGGACGCCTTCACCTTCACCGAGCTGGGCACCCTGGGATGCCCCGCCGGGAACCAGCTCGCCGGGTGGGGCGGCGGCGTCGGCCAGGGCACCCCCTTCTCGATGTCCCTGGACCGCAACGGGGTCGCCTGGGTGCTCTACACCAGCGGCGAGATCTTCCACGTGCCGATCAACAACGTGGACAACTGCCAGCCGTCCCCCTGGGTCAGCGGCTCCGAGGGCTTCGAGCTGTTCGGCATGGGCTTCGTCTCCGACGAGATCGGCGGGGAAGCGGAGACGCTGTACATCGCTGGCGGCACCGCCACGGCGATGAGCCAGCACCTCACCGGTCGGCTCGGCGCGATCGATCCCGAGACCGCGCAGGTGAGCCCCGTGGGGAGCCTCACGCCGTCGGAGCTGGGGCCGGAGCTGACCGGCACCGGAGCGGCCGAGTCCTTCGCCTACTTCCCCGGCGTCGCCTCTTCGATGATCGCGCGCATCGACAAGTTCACCGGCCTCAACGCCGAGGAGTGGGCCATCGAGCCGCTGGACGGCCAGCTTCGGGCCTGGGCCTTCGCCCACTGGGGCGACCGCTTCTACATCTTCGTGACGTGGCAAGACCCGTTCGACGGGTCGCAGATCTCCCAGGTCCACCGGTTCGATCGCATCACCGGCGACGTGGAGATCATCATCCCCAGCCACAACTACCGAATCGTCGGCGCGGGGGTCTCGACCTGCGCCCCGTTCGTCTTCCAGTAGGAGTCTGAAAGGTCGGCTTCCGCCGGCCCTCCCTGGCCTCGGTACGATGAGGAGGGGAGGAAATTCCATGACTTCGAGCGCCCGGCGGGCCGTGCTGCTGCTCGCCCTGATCACGGCCGCCACGGCGCAGGCGGGCGACTCCCCGTGGCGGCACTCCGACGTGCCCGCCCGGCACTTCGACAGCTCCCACGACTGGTGGAAGGACCGCTCCAGCCGGGCGGCCCTGGCGCCGATGGTGATCGAGTCGGAGTCGGTTCAGTACCGCTACGCCGGGGCGATGGACACCGTCACCGTGACTCACGAGACCGTCTACCGAATCCGGGACGCAGCGGCCGCTCCGCGCGCGCTCTGGCTGGGCTCGGTCGGCTCCGAAGGGCTGGATGCGGTGCTCGACTTCGAGGCCCGCCTGGTGGAACCCGCGGGGACCGAGGAGGTGGGCCGCGAGCGCCTCATCGTGCGTGGAGTCGAAGATGGGGAGCGCTACCTCGCGGGGCGTCGCGCCGTGTTGCTCACGCCCCCGGGCGGTCGCACCGGGCGTCTCGCCGTGAGGAGCGTGATCCGAAACTCCGTGCTCGGTGGCGTCCCGGGCTTCATCGCCGGCTCCTACCAGCCCCACACGAGCGTGCCTACGAGCCGGTGCACGGTCGAGATCGTCGTGCCGGTGGTGGAGGAACTGCGCCTGGAACAGCGCCCCTTCGAGCTCCCCGTGGAGGAGTCCACGACCGAGGAACTCCGCACCCTCCAGGTCGAGTTCCGAGACCTCGCGCCGGTGCGCCTGGACTCCGCGACCGCTCCCCCGGTCGGCTCGCTCCCGACGCTGTTCTGGTCGAACAGCCCGAGCTGGAGTCACCTGGGGGAGGCCCTGTCGGAGCTGTGGGAGTCTCACGTCGCCCCCACCCCTGCGATCGAGGCCTGGCTCGCGGGGCGCGCAACCTCTGACGGGACCGCCGCCGAGCGCGCCCTGGAGGTGCACGATCTGGTCGCCGCGGGGTGGGACTACCTGGGCTTCTACCCCGACGAGTCGGGCTGGATCCCTCACGCCGCGGAGGTCTGCCTGGGGGCCCGGCCTCGTGCTGCGTCGCGAGCATGTCCGGCCGCCGCCCGACGAGCCGCTTCGTGACTCGACGCGCCGCTCGCTGTTCGTCTCGACAGACCCAGACCCCCTGGCCGCGGGTCGCATCCTCCAGGCCGGTCTCGAGGAGCACCGCGCAGCCTGGCGGTCGACGGTCCCGACGTACGTCAGAACCGCCCGAAAGCGCCACCCCGAGATCAAGGACCCGACCGAGCGGCTGGCCCGCTACCTCGCCGGACTGCCCAACCTGGAGTGGGGGGACTTCTGGCGCATGGGCTTGGATTGGGGAGAGCCGAGCGACGCCGAGGAGCGGCTGCTGCTGCCCCTGGAGCGGTGGGTGCTCGCTTGCGTGCTCTTCGAGGAGGTCGGCGGAGTTCCCCTGATGCTGTCGTGGGACCTCGGGGCGCCGCCGTCGGCCGCGGGGTTTGCTCCGTTCGACGCCGTCGGGGTGCTCGTCCCGGGCCTGGGGCTCGTGCTCGACGATGGCTTCGTGCCGGCGCCCGAGGGGACGTCCGCGCGACTGGCCGGGGTGCAGACCGTGCAGATGACGGCTGATTCGGTCGAGTTGGTGCCGCTGGCGTCGGACGCGGCGCACGCGATGGTCCACTGGGTCGGCGTTGTGTCTTCTCTTCAGAAGCGATCGGTGCACATGAACCTGACGGTCGCGTTCCAGGGCGACCGGGCGATCGAGCTTCGACGTTCGTGGGACTCCTGGCTCGAATCGCGGAACGCGGTGGCGCCGGGCAATCGCGTGAGCCTCGAGACCTGGGAAGCACGGTTTGTGGGCCGCGTCATCGAGCGCGCTCCGCGGAAGGGAAGCGTCACGGTGGAAGATGACCGCCGCGACTTCGTCCAGCTGTGGGCGTCCGTGGCGGCGGGCGAGTCGCTCGCGATCGAAGGGGAGACCGCGCTCATGGAGATTCCGCTGCGGGTCGAACATGAGCTGGTCAGCCTGACGCCAGTCCGGCGGAGGAAGACTCCGTTGAGACTCGATCTGATCGACGAGCGGTGGAACCGCACGTTCCTGGCTCCCGACGGCTACACCCTCGGTGCGATCCCCGACAGCGAGACCCACGCGGCCGGACCGATCAACGTGTCGGTGGTCTGGGAGGGGGTCGGCCGGGGTGCGCGCCTGACCTACCAGCTGCAGGTCAACGAGCAGATCGTCGACCCCGTGCACGCCAAAGACGTGCAGGAAGCAGCCCGGATCCTTCAGGAGCTGGACCGAACCAAGCTGGTGTTCGTGCGCTCTCCCGAGCCCGAGCCCGAGCCCGAGGAAGAGGACGAAGTGCTCCCCTGAGCCTTCCAGTAGTCCACCCCCGCGGTGGCCGCGAACACCAGCACGGGGAGCAGCGGCTGGCGGATCCGGGTGAAGCCGACGCTCAGCAGCACCGGCACCGTCCACAGCGCGATCGCGATCCAGGCGGCGCGGCCCTCGCGGGTCCGCAGGCCGACCAGGGCGAGGGCGAGCAATCCGAAGTGTGACGCGGTGACCAGGGCTTCCAGGCCCGCCGGGACCCCGCGGTCGATGAGCTCGAAGTGGCGAACGGCGAAAGCGTCCACCTGCCACGTGGCCCCCACTCGGAGCAGGGCCCGCCCGGCCGCTGCGCCCGGATCGGATGCAACCGTGGCGGCGGCGACGTCCTTGCACCAGCGGGCCTCGCAGCGCAGCTCTGCGAGGGGGTCGCGGTGGCGGCAGGCGCTGGCTCGCAGCGCCTCGAACGACTCACGCTCGGCGAGGCTTCCCCACAGGGACGAGGCATCCGCCCGGATCAGCTCGTGGTTTCCCAGCGCGACGTTGCAGGGGCCGGAGGTGTCCATCGGCGTGAACGTCTGGAGCAATAGCGAGAGCCCGAGCATCCACGGGATCCAGAGTGCGGCGGCCGGCACCGCCACCCGCCACCCTCGGCGCGGCCCCGGCCACGCCAGGAGCGCCGGCAGGAGCGCCAGCGAAGGAGCAGCGAAGAAGGGGAGGGGAGCGAAGGTGAGGCCCAGGGCCCACTGCCGTGAGCGATCGTCGGGGTCGTCCGCCAGGCGCAGCGCACACAGGAGCACCAGCGCGACGAGCCCGGTGGCGAACGCCGTCGGCCACAGGGTCAGCCGGAAGAACAGGGCTGATGGATGCAGCCAGACGGCCAGCGCGCCGACCAGGGCCCAGGTCTCCGGCACCCGGCGTCGAAGCGCGTGGAACACCACCAGCCCGGTGAGCAGCCCGGCGAGCAGCTGGAGCAGTCGAAGGGGGCCCGGGAGCGTGCCGGAGAGCCATTGGATCAGTCCGGCTACGGCGCCGTAGCCCGGGTTGTGGACCGCGATGCGGCCGACGTCCGCGGGGATCGGGGTGGGGAAGCCGTCGCCGGCCCAGGCGGTGAAGCCGTCGGCGGCAGCCTGGTAGCCGACCTCGTCGTACCGCAGGGGCGGGGTGCCCCAGGCCTGGAACAGCACGACCTGGACCACGGCGACTGCGACGAATGCCCCCACCAGCGGCGGCCACGAGCGGTTCACTCAGCCTCCCGGGCGGCACCCGTCGTCGGTGCAGTAGGTGGTCACCTCGACCTCCAGCGGCGGGTCCCCGGCGAGCTCGGGCGGGCACTCCTCGGGCTCGCCCCAGGTGCCGGCGTCGCAGTGCTGGATCGTCGAGTCATCGACGCAGTGGAGCGTGTTGGTGTCGCAGGCCCCCTCGAGCACGCTGCCGTCGGGGTCTTCGGGCCCCTCGTCGCAGGCGCCGAGGAGCATCAGCAGGCCCGCGAGGGCGGCGAGGCGCCTCATGAGTCGGGCTTCGTGAGCTTGGCCGGTGCCTTGGCGGTGTCGGGGCCGCCGCCGGTCTTGGCCCAGCTGTCCTTGCCGTCCTTGCGGTAGACGGTGACGCCCTTGTCCCGGAGCTTGTCCAGGTCCCGCTCGGTGAGCTCGCCCCCGAGGTGGCGCAGCGCCTTCTGCCGCAGCGCCTCCCGCTTGACGTCGCCGAAGGACGGGAGGGTGCCGCCGGCGGCCGCGGCGGCGAGATCCTCGCGCTGTTTGCGGCCGCGGTTGGAGGTGGCGACGTTGGCGGCCGCCATGACCACCTGGACGGTGCCCTGGCCGAAGGCTCCAGCGTCCCGGCGCTGGCAGTCGAGCCCGCAGGACGACTTCGTCTTGCCTACGCCGTGCAGGATCTCCAGTTGAGCCCCGCAGGTCGTGCACTCGTAGTTGTACAGCGGCATGCGCTCAGCACAGTAGCGCGGCGAGATCGTCATCGGTCAGGCGCAACGCCGCGTCCGCGCCCTCCAGCACGGCGTCCGCCATCGCCTGCTTGCGGGCCTGCAGGGCGAGCACCCGCTCCTCCACGCTGTCGGCGGTCACCAACTTCCACACGAACACCGGCTTGTCCTGCCCGATGCGGTGGGCGCGGTCGACGGCCTGCTGTTCCGCGGCGGGATTCCACCAGGGATCCAGGAGGAAGACGTGGTCGGCGGCGGTCAGGTTCAGCCCGGTACCGCCGGCCTTGAGAGAGACGAGGAACACGGGGGGCCCGTCGGCGGCCTGGAACTGGTCGACCACGGCGCCGCGGTCGCGGGTCGACCCGTCCAACCGGACCCAGTCCAGGGACGCGCCCTGCAGCCTCGGCTCCACGCGATCGAGCAGGGAGGTCCACTGGCTGAACACCAGCGCCCGCCCCCCTTCGTCCGCGACCGTCTCCAGCGCGTCCATCAGCACATCCAACTTGCCGGAGGGGGCCTCGGGGCCGTCGGGGAGCAGCGCCGCGTCGCAGGCGGCCTGGCGCAATCGGGTCAGCGCGGCGAGCACCTGCATGCGCTCCGTCAGCCCCTGGGCGCCGGTACGTACCTGCTCGTAGGCGGCCCGCTGGGGCTCGGACATCGCGCACCGCAGCACGGTCTCGGTGCGCGGGGGGAGGTCCTTGGCGACCTCGGACTTGAGCCGGCGGAGCACGAACGGACGGACCCGCGCGCGCAGGGCGGCGAAGGCGGCGGGCGAGCCCGTGCCGAAGCGTTCGTCGAAGCGCTTCCGGGTGCCGAAGAAGCCCGGGTTGAGGAACTCGAACAGCGACCACAGCTCGCGCAGGTGGTTCTCGATCGGGGTGCCCGTCAGCGCCAGCCGCCGCTCGGCGTTGAGGCGTCGGGCTGCCTTGGCCGTCTGGGAGTCGGCGTTCTTGATCGCCTGGGCTTCGTCCAGGACGACGGTGCGCCAGCGGACCTTGGCCAGCCGATCACCGTCCAGCCGCATGAGCGCGTACGAGGTGATGACCACGTCCTGCTTGCCCAGGTCGATGTTCGCTCGGCCCTTGCCGTGCAGCACCGCGACGGCGAGGTCGGGGGCGAACCGGGCGGTCTCGGACTCCCAGTTGCGGAGCACGGACGTGGGCGCCACCACCAACGAGGGGCCGTGGCCGCGATCGGCCAGCAGGCTGGCGATGGTCTGCACCGTCTTGCCCAGCCCCATGTCGTCGGCGAGCACGCCCCCGAGCCCTTGCGCGGCGAGGAACTGGAGCCACCGGTAGCCGTCCTGCTGGTAGGGGCGGAGCTCGGCCTCGAGCGCTTCGGGGGGATCGAGATCGGGCACGCCGTCGCGCAAGGCGTCGACGAGGTCACGAAGATCGGGGGGCGGCTCCGCTCCGACCGACTCGAGCAGTTGCGCCGCGGCCGGCGCGAGGTGGCGGCCCGAGCCGCTGCTGGCGAACGCGAGCAGGCTGCCGTGCTCGTCCAGCCAGTCGCCGGGGAGCCGGGCCCAGCCCTCGCCTTGCAGTGCGACGACGCCGCTGCCGGAGTGGTAGGCCTCGAGCACCCGGTCGGCGCCGACCGCCGCGCCGCCGGACCGGAAGCTGACGTGAAGCCCCTTCTCGCCCCAGGAGACGACCGGCTCGAGGGTCTTGCGCTTGAGCTTGAACCGCTTCGCTGCGTCCTTGCCGGCGACGTGCCCCTTGAACGCGGGGAGCTTGTTCTGCACGAACCGGACGGCCCGCTCGCCTTCGAGGCGGACCCGCTGTCCGGGGCGGAGGCCCAGTTGGGCGTCGAGGCGGGTGATGGCGTCGCGTTCGGCTCGGCGGTTGCGCACGGGCAGGCGGGTCATGCCGCCGAGCGGGAAGATCTCCTGCCCGATGACCTCCGCCACGGCGGGGTCGCCGTAGACGACGCGAACGGAGGCCTCCAGCACGGGGCCGCGGGCGATCAACGACAGCTCCGTGCGCAGCCCCCCGGCCTGGACCTCGGGGAGCCCATCGGAGCGAATCACGGTGATCGCCTTGGCCAGCGCGGGGAGCCACTCGGCGGTCAGTCGGGGCACCTCGTCGTCGCGGAACAGCAGCGGCACGCGGAGCTTGTGCTGCTGCAACTGGGTGAGCTTGCCGAAGCCGCGGGGGCGGAGGATGCCCTCGGACAGCAGGAGCACGGGGTCGCCCTTGAAGGTGGCGTCGACGCCGTCGGGATCGGTGAGGGAGAGGCGCCAGCCGGCGCCCGTCGGTTCGGCCCGCGCGACGACATCCAGCGGGATCTGGCTGACGGTGATCGGGTCCCCGTTGAGCCGCACCTCGTCGGCTTCCAGGAGGGACGCCAGGAGCAGCTTGTGGCTGCGTCCGGGGATGCGATCGCCGGCCCAGTCGCCGCTCAGCTTCATCAGGTGGCGCGTCATCGTGCCGATGGTCAGCTCGCCGATGGCGGCGCCGAGCTCCAGCATCTGCTCGCCGCGGGCCGCCGCCACGTCCAGGTGGATGCCGTGGGGACCTGCCTTCAGGAGCATCACGAGCCGCGCCGGCGCGGCGGCCGCGGCGAGCGATTCGGTGCCGTCGGCGAGGGCGAGGGTGGCGGCCCAGGCGTGCGCGCAGCCGTCGGTGGGGGCCTCGCAGTCGCACTCCCACTCGGCGTCCCCGGGCCACAGTTCGACGTCGAAGCGGCCCGATCCGAGGGTCACCGCGAACGACCACCCGTCGAGGTTGGTGTCACGTCCCGCGAGGGCGACCCGTCCCGCCTCGTGCGCGCGCTCGCCCACCCGCCGCGCGGGCGCGGGGGTCACACTGCGGAGCGCTCGGCGGAGTGCGTCGGACATCGGCTGCGTAGTAGTTGCGGGGGACGTGACCGTCAAGAGTGGGGGCCGTCACGATTTCTTCTCAGGCTCCGCCGCGAATCTCCGAAGAGGTACGGGCGACCACTTGTGTCGCGGAGGAGCGCCCCATGCCGATCGTGAATTCACACCATCATGCGACAGCCATCCCCTCGAGCGATTCCTACAATCGCCGCATGCGACATCTGTTCCTGCTCCTGACCGCCTTGATGTTCCTCGTCGGCTGCCCCGACGACGACGACGACTCGACCGTGACGGACGACGACGACGCGACGGACGACGACGACGCGACCGACGACGACGACGACGCGACCGACGACGACGACGCGACCGACGACGACGACGCGACGGACGACGATGACGCCACCGACGACGACGACTCCGCCATCGGCGACGACGACGACAGCGCCATCGGCGACGACGACGACAGCGCCGGGCCGGATCCCTTCGTGATGAGCGACTTCGTCGGCTACTGGCAGATCGAAGAGGTCGAGCAGGTCGTCAGCGGAGCCCCCGTGACGGGCACCCGCACCGAGACGACGGTGACGCTCCCCAGCGGCGACATCGAGCTGTTCATCCGCGGCTTCTTCGAGTTCTTCAGCAGCACGGACTCGGCCGGTCTGTTCGTCTACTCCTTCTCCGCCATCGACGCCGGCACCCCGCTGAACTACGTCAGCGCCACCGGCCCCCTGACCTTGGAGGAGCCCGACGCCAAGCTGGTCTTCGACCTCGGCCTGGCGGGCACGTTCGTCTACCTCTACGAGCTGGACGGCGACGACCTGACGCTGACCTACGACCCCACCGACCCCCGGAACCCGGTCAGCTACGACGGCCCCACGGTCCTCGAGTTGGCCCGCATCCCGATCCCGTCGAGCCCGGCGGACGGCCAGTGGACCCTCACCACGCTGGTCACGGACCTGGGGCAGCCCTCCGAGGTCACCGTGACCGACGTCTGCTCGCCCAACGGCCTGGGCGGCTACCACCGCATGGATGGCGCGCTCGACCTCGACGAGCGGGGGAACCTCGAGTTCGTCGTCGACTTCCACACCCACGCCCAGGCCGACTGCCTGGACGCCCCCTCCACGATCTCCGTGACCGGCCCCGGCCATTGGGACTACGTCGGGTCCAACAGCAGCATCTGGCTGTACGAGTGGGTCAACAACGCCGGCGCGGGCTTCGAGTTCACCGCCGCCATCGGCGTGACGACGATGACGCTGTCCCTGGTCCAGGCGACCGTGACCACCAGCGGGCTGCCCAGCAGCATCACGCTGGAGCTCTAGCGCTTCGGCTCAGTTCGCGGCGAACGTAAGCGTCAGGGTGATCGTGCCCAGCGTCTGATCCGTGGGCCAATCGCAGTCCGGGGGCGACCCCGAGACCGTGTCCGACGCGGTGAAGGTGTACGTGCCGCTGCCGTCGTTGACCGCGAAGCCGCCCGATTCCCACTGCCCGGTGTCCTCGTTGCGGGCGTAGAACTCCCACTGGCTCGTGCTCGTGAAGATCAGCCCGAAGGCTCCCGAGGTGGGCGACGCCTGTCCGATGAGGCTCGCGCAGCTGTCCACGGAGTAGCTGTTGGGGCCCTCGAAGGTCGCGTCGCACACGGCGCAGGCCGGCACCGTGGTGGGCGCTCCCATCGAGGAGCTGTACGTCGTCTGGCAGTCGTCGACGTCGACGTCGAACGGCCAGCCGGCCACGTAGCACTCGATCTCGCTGCCATTGAAGACGACGTTGCCGGTGTGGAAGATCGCCGTCGGCTGATCGCAGGGGGCGATCAGATCGCAGTCGGGATCCTCGCAGTCGCGCAGGCCGTCGCCGTCGTTGTCGAGGCCGTCGCTGCAGTCCGTCTCCGGCGGGGGCGGGGTGGTGTCGTCGTCGTCGGAGAGGTCGTCGTCGTCGGTGGCGTCGTCGTCGTCGGAGGCGTCGTCGTCGTCGCTGCTGGCGTCGTCGTCGTCGGAGGCGTCGTCATCGTCGCCCCCGAAGGCGTCGTCGTCATCGTCCCCGGGCACGAGGTTGACCTCGTCGGTGTTGCCGCCGAACTGAACGTCGTAGCAGCCGGCCATGACGGCGGCGGCGAGCAACGTCAGCAAGGCGGTGCGGGTCATTTCCCGGACGCTCGCCAGACCAGGGTGACCGCGAGGCTCCCCAGATCCTGGTCGTCATCCACGCCGCAGTCGGGCGGGTTGCCGGAGACCACGTCCGCGCCGGTGATGCTGTGGTTCCCCGCGCCGTCGTCCGTCGTGGTGCCGATGCTCTCCCACACACCGTCGTCGCCCTGGGCGAAGAACTCCCAGTCGGTGGCGGAGGTGAAGTTGACGCCGAAAGCGCCGGAGGTGGGCGAGGTCGAGTCCAGCAGCTCGGCGCAGCTGTCCTCGGAGTAGGTGAAGGCTCCCTCGAAGGTGCGGTCGCAGGTCGGGCAGGCGCCCGTCTCGGTGCTCAGCGCGGAGCTGTAGGTGGTGCGGCAGTCGTCCACGTCGATGTCGATGGGGATGCCGATGTCGCACTCGATCTCGAAGCCGGTGAAGTCGAAGTCGCCGGTGTGGTCGAGGGCGTCCGGCCAGAAGCAGGGGGCCACGTCGGCGCAGTCGTCGTCGGCGCAGTCGGTGGCGCCGTCCTCGTCCTCGTCGACGCCGTCGTCGCAGTCCGTCTCCGTGTTGGGGACCGAGTCGTCGTCGTCGGAGGCGTCGTCGTCATCGCTGGCGTCGTCGTCGTCGTCGGTGCTGTCGTCGTCGTCGCCGGTGCCGCCCCGGGTCGTGGGGCAGGCGATCAGGCCGAAGGACAGGAGCAGCAGCAGCAGGAAAAGGCGGGTCGTTCGCATCGCCGGCGATCCTACGCCAAGCGCTCCCGAACGATCCCGGGCAGCTTCACGAGCTTGTTGTCGCCGTCCACGCAGGCCAGCTCGATCTCACCGTCCACGAGCAGCGCGTCGCCGCGGAACGCCCGCTGCACGAACACCGCTCGGTAGGGGCTGGCCAGCCGCACGGTCGTGCGAATGTCGACCTGATCCCCGAACCGTGCCCCCTCCTTGAAGGTCATCGACGCCTTGTAGACGACGAACCCGACCCGGTCGGTCTCCCACAGGGCGACCAGCTCCTCGACGCCGAGCAGGTGCTCACGCGCCCGCTCGAAGTACTTGAGGTAGTTGGCGTGGTAGACGACCCCGCTGTGGTCGGTGTCCTCGTAATAGACCTGAACCGGCAGCACGTGCTCCATCGCCGAACCCTACAGGCTTGCACTCCGCCTCGCGGGGAGGCAGGTTTGCCCCGCTGGAAGGGAGGCCCAGGCGGTCGCCGGCTGCTTCGGCAGCGGGAGGAAAGTCCGAGCTCCGTAGAGCAGGGTGCCGGGTAACTCCCGGTCGACGTAAGTTGAAGGCCAGTGCAACAGAGAGAAGTCCACCGGGGCGGGTCAAACCGCCTCGTCGGATGCGCCCGGTCGAACGTGCCGGTGGCGGTCTGATGACGGGTTCGCCCGTCGGCCAGGCTGAAAGGGTGCGGTAAGAGCGCACCGGCTCCTCGGGCAACCGGGGAGGCCAGGTAAACCCCATCTGGAGCAAGGCCACATAGGGACCCTCATGGAGCTGCTCGCTCTTGGGTCCGGGTAGGCTGCTGGAGCCCGTCAGAGACGGCGGGCCTAGAGGAATGATCGCCCATGGGACGGTGGCAACACCCCCCGGGACAAGACTCGGCTTACGGGCCTCCTACTTCCAGCCGTTTGGATCGCCGATCGTCTCCGTATCGGGGGCGATCGGCGCCCTTACATCGGCCACCGAGCCCTCCACCGGGAGCCACAGGCTGATGGTGGTCCCCACCCCCAGCTCGCTCTCGACGTTCACGGTGCCGTTGTGGCGCTCCACGATGCCGCCGACGATGGCGAGGCCGAGCCCGCTGCCGCCGGTCTTGCGCTGCCGTGAGGGATCGACCCGGTAGAAGCGGCTCATCACCCGCGGCACGTCCTCGGGGGGGATGCCGATGCCGGTGTCGGTGATGCCGAGCGTCACGCCCGCCTCCTTCACGGTCACCGAGACGGTCACCGACCCCTTCTGGGTGTAGCGCAGCGCGTTCTCGAGCAGGTTCATGCCGACCTGCTCCAGGCGCATGCGGTCGCCGACGATCTCGCCGCCGGGCTCGATGTTGGTGAACACCTCCAGCCCCTGCTGCTCCGCCCGCGGGATGACGCGCCGGGCCAGCTCGACGGCCAGCCGACTGACGTCGACCAGGTCGCGTTCCATCACGAGCCCGCCGGCCTCCAGCTTGGTCAGCGTCTCCAGATCGCGCGCGAGGTGCGCCAGCCGCTTGGCCTCGTCGTGGGCGACGGACAGGAAGCCCTTGCGGGTGGTGCCGTCCATGCCCCCTTCTTCCTCGGCCATCAGCAGGGTCTCGAGGTACGCAAGCACGTTGGTCAGGGGGGTGTTGAGCTCATGGGCGAAGTCGGCGACCAGCCGCCTCCGCGTGGCGTCGGTCTGCTCCAGCTCGCGCACGGTCCGCTGCAGCAGATCGGCGGTGCGGTTGAAGGTGAGGCCGACGCGCCCGACCTCGTCCATCGCCGCCACCGGGATGCGCGCGGACATGTCGCCCGCCGCCATGCGACCCACGGCCGCTTCCGCCTCGCGCAGGCGCCCGGTGATCGACCGGGTGCCCAGGAACGCCATCAGCACCGACAGCAGGAACACGGGGAAGGCCCAGCGCCAGCTCGCCTCCCAGATGAGGTTGCGGGTGGCTGCCGTCGACGGCTGGGCGGCGACGCGCACGTAGCCGATGATGTCTCCGTTTCCGGAGATCGGAGGGCCCCCGCCGCGCACCGCGGAGACGGCGACGAAGCCCAGTCCGACGGCTTCCCGCTTGTGGCTGCCGTCCTTGAGGGAGGCCTTGATGTCCTCGTGCATCACCACCGGCGCAGCGCCCGGGGTGCCGACCCGCTGGGCGAGCCGTCGGCCGCCGGCGCCGTAGACCGCGACGCTCATCCGGGGGAACGCGGCGTACCGCTGGTCGAGCCAGCTCTGGATGGTGCCGGGTGCGGCGGACTCGGCCAGCAGGGTGCCCGCGGAGTCCTCCAGGGCGATGAGCGCGGGGGTCACGAGCTGCTGCTGGAACGCTTCGGACAGCACGTTGGCGCCGAGCCGGTAGGCCAGCAGCTGGGTCAGTCCGCCGTAGATCGCGAGCACCGCCAACGTCGTGATGAGGAGGCGGCGGAACAGGGAGCGTCGAGCCGGCGGCGGCTCGGGAACGTGCAGCGTGTACCGCTGCCGGATCGTGGCGGTCTCGCCGGGAGCAGGCTCCTGCTCCTGCCGTGGAGGCTCGTCGCGCGCCTCGTCGAACGCTTTGCGCGCCTTGCGGAAACGGACGACGGTGGACTCGGGTTCGAGCCGCTTCTTGCGTTTGCGTCGGCGGGGACGGCCCGGCTCCGTCTGGAGCGGGCCCTCGTCGTCAGCCATCAGGCGTCGGGGTCGTCGCGGTACCGGTAGCCGACTCGGAAGACGGTCTGGATCACGTCACGGGGGCCGCCGGCCTCAGCGACCTTGCGGCGTACGCGGGCGATGTGGGAGTCGATCGTCCGGGCGTAGCCGGCGTGGTCGTAGCCCCACACATGGTCCAGCAGCTCCTCACGCGTGAACACGCGCCCGGGCCTGCGGGCCATGAAGTAGAGGAGGTCGAACTCGGTCGGTGTCAGCTCGATCACGTCGTCGTGGACGTGGACCTCGCGGCGGCCGGGATCGATCTTGATCGGGGGGCGGATGATGGGCGCCGGGGTGACGACGCTCTCCTCGCCGATGTCGCCCATGCCCGCGGGCAGTCCGGGCTCGATGGAGCCGGGGTTGGGGCCGGCGACGGGGGTGACGGAGGCGACCGATTCGGCCTGGATTCGGGCGTCGCGGCGCTGCAGCAGCGACCGGCAGCGGGCGACCAGCTCCTTGACCCCGAACGGCTTGCGCACGTAGTCGTCGGCGCCGACGGTCAGCCCCATGACGGCGTCGACCTCTTCGACGCGGGCCGTCAACATGAGGATGGCGGGCTGGGTGCCGCCGCTGCTCCGGATGGCCTGGCAGACGTCGAAACCGCTGCGGCCGGGGAGCATCACATCGAGGATCACGAGATCCGGGTGGAGCTCGTTGTACAGGCTGAGACCCTTGTCACCGTCCGCCGCGTGGTGGCACTCGAACGACTCGCGCTCGAGGTGAAACCGCACGACCGAAGCGATGCGCTGGTCATCCTCGACAATCAGAATCGTGTACGACACGGGGGAATCCTAGCAAGGGGGGCAGATTGGTGCTCCGAGACCGCAATAGTTGTGGAGGCGTCGCAACATTTGACACGGTTTTGACAACGAAAAGAACACACCCCGCTCCATACCCTCGCAACAATTACGAACCAAAATCTCAAAGTCGGTGGCGGGAAAACCACGCCCCACAACGGAGAGAATCGAGCCATGACCAACGCTATCGTTCGCCAGCTGCAGGCCCTTCACCGCGACGAGCGCGGCCAGGGCATGACCGAGTACGTCATCATCCTCGTGGCCATTGCGGTCGTCTGCATCGCCATCGCGGTCCAGTTCGGCGGCAAGATCAAGGCCCTCTTCGAGACGGCTGACGCCGAGATCGACACCGTCGACTCGAACATGTGATTCACCCCGGCTTCGGCTGGACCCAGAAAAAGGACAGAAACATGACCAACGCTATCGTTCGACAGCTTCAGGCCCTCCACAACGACGAGCGCGGTCAGGGCATGACCGAGTACGTCATCATCCTGGTCGCCATCGCGGTCGTCTGCATCGCCATCGCGGTCCAGTTCGGCGGCAAGATCAAGGAGCTGTTCACCACGGCCGACTCCGAGATCGACACGGTTGATTCCAACCTGTAGCTCTCCGCAATCGCTTGCCTGAGAGGGCGGCCCCTGAGGGGTCGCCCTTTCTGCTTGGGCACACTAGGGTTCAGCCATGGCAGACGAAGCGCGGGTCTTCTCGCTCGACAACTTCTCGTTCAACTTCGGGATCTCTCTAGAGGATCGCGTGCGCGCGCGCGCGGGAGCCCCCGCCTTTGCGATCCGGCGCAAGAAGCTGGACCGGGCGTTCGCGAAGTTCTGGAAGGACCTGGAGGCCCGACGCGACCAGATCTGGATCGCGGCGGGGGAGGGGCGCATCGACGCCGAGGGGCGGGAGCACCGCTACAACCTCCTGGACCACGAGGGTCGAGACCGGATCGGCGAGGTCGAGCACAAGCGCCGCCTCCACAAGGAGAAGCTCGACTACGACGCCGAGCAGCGAATCGACTTCGAGCGCGGGTGGGCCCGCCACCTGAGCGACTGCGGCCTCGGCAAGCTCAGCGAGCAGGTCGACGAGTACAACAAGTACTTCCCCATCGAAGCCAACCTGATGATCGACCCGTCCACCGGCCGGTACGTCTGGATGGGCAAGGAATGGGTGGCGCTGGAAGCGCCTACGATCACCGAAATTCGGGAGCGCTTTGCGCCGGCCTAGCCTTCCGTATACTGCGCGCCATGCTCGGCCGAGCCCTCCTCCTCCTCATCGCTCTCCTCGTGCTTCCGGCGCCCGCGCTCGCGGGTGGTGTGGGCGTCTTCGACCAGACCGGCTTCCACTTCGGTGGGGCCCTCCGCGAGGGCGGCGGCACCGGTTCGTGGATGGACCAGGGCGGCGGCATCGAGATCTTCCTGGGCAAGACCGACCACCGGCTGTCGGGCCGGCTGCGGCTGTCGTACGCGGCGATCATCGACCTGTCCGGCGGCGTGCAGCACGCGGGCCTCTTCAGCGTCGGCGCCCAGGTGGAGCTGTTGGACCTGGAGAAGAAGTTCGGCCTGTACCCGCTGCTGGACCTCGGCGTCTCGCCGCTGGTCACCCAGATTCGCTTCTTCGTGTTCGCGGACGCGGGAATCGGCGCCCGGTACCGGATCAACGACGTCGTCTCCATCTTCGGCGAGCTGACCGGGCTGGTGCGCTACGACAAGGCGTTCACCGGGGGGCCGCTGATCTTCCTCGGCGCCCGGTTCGCCATCGATTGATGAGGCTGGCGCCGCTCCTGATCGCTGCCTGCGTGGTGGCGTGCTCCGGCGGCGCATACCCCGAATCCGAGACCCCCGACGGAGACCCCAGCCTCGCCACGAACGCGTGCCTGGAGGTCAGCCTCGTGGACGGGCTCGACGTCGAGACCCCCGGTGAGCTTCGCGCGCTGTTCGACTGCCTCAACCTGACCGGTGGATTCGACGGCTTCGAGCCGTTGGTCGAGGCGCTCGAGACGTCGCCCACGCGCACCGGTACGGTCGCTTCGCTAGAGGCGGCCGAGCTCATCAACCGGCTGGCGGCCGATGCGGACGTTGTCGAGCAGCTTCGAGACGCCACCTACCTGTTGCAGCAGCACGACGTCTTCCTCCTGCACTCGGTGCACACCGTGGCGGAGTGGAGTCACGGCCGGCCCTGGGCTGAGGTCGAGGCGGCGTACGCCGACGGTGGGGGAGCGTTCGCGGCGCCCGACGCGGTGGAGGCGGGGATGATCCAGCCCCTGCTGCCGGTGACCTCGACCCTCGCGGGCGCGATTCTCGACCTGGATCGCACCGACGATGTGGCCGAGGTGCTGGGCACCCTCGGGGCGATGCCCGAGCTGGCGGATGCGTTGGACACCTGGGGCTACCTTGTGGCCGAGCAGGAGGCGGGCGTGTTCGACCACCTCGCGTCGGACTGGGGCAGCTACTTCGCCGCCGCGCAGACGGCCGACGGAGGCGACACGATCGTGCCCCTGCTGCAGGCGGTGGTGACGCCGCGGGCGTCGTTGCAGGGGGAAGCGCCGCTGACGGCGATGGTCGAGCCGCTGGACGCGATCCTCGACGACCCGGTGATCCGCGACCGGTTCGTGGCCGCGTTCGGAGGGCTGTACGTCGACGGCACGCTGGAGCCGCTGGCGGCGCAGGTGAAGTCCCTGGTCGAGGTCGACGTGTACGGGGTGCCGATCACGCCGGCCGACGACCGGACCTCGGCGTTGGAGGCGCTGCTGCTGCTGCTGGACGAGGCCCACGCCCCGGTCAGCTGCGGGCTGCTCGAGGTCGACGACCTGGCGATCTGGCTGCTGGAGACGATCGCGGGCTGGAACCCGGACACGGTGGAGGCGTCGCTGCTGCTGACCGAGGGGCTGGTGCAGTTCGTGCTCTCGCTGGCGTCGGTCGCTTGTGACGGCGTGCATCCCGATCTGGACGAACATGTGCGGGCGCTGGTGCCGCTGGCCGAGTCCGGCGCCTTGCACACGATGATCCCGCTGCTGGACGGGCTCCGCGTGCCGCTGGACTCCGATCACAACCGCATTCCCGACGCGGCGGATCTGCTGGTGGTGCCAGCCCGGGGCGAGCTGCTGGAGCCGCTGGCGACCCACGCCCGGGAGGTGGTCGACGAGCCCGGCCTGGGACGCGCCCTCGTGGTGGTGGGCGCCTACGTGGTGCCGAACGACCCTGCCGTGGCGGATGTGGACGTGCTGCTGGAGATCGTGGACGTGCTGCTGTCGCCGACGACCGGGGAGGGGGCCCCGAGCAGCCCCCTGGGAAGGCTCGCGGAGCCGATCCGGCGGACCCTCGCGGAGCACGACGCGACGCTGTCGGACTGGCTGCTGCGGTGGGCGGTGCTGCTGGCAGCGGAGGGGTCGGAGTCGAACACGTTCGCCCACCACGTCTCGCCCCTGTTGGCCATCGACCCGGATCTGGACGTCGTCGCCATCGCGGGCCGCTACGCGGGCGATCCCGAGCTGTTGGGCGTGCTCCTGCGGGTGCTCGATACGCCCGAGGTGATCGCCGCCGCGGGCGCGACGACGACGCCGACAGGGGAGCCGGCGACGCTGGGCCTGATCGCGCGCATGGCGTCGGACGGCTCGTTCGAGGCGGTCTTGCGCGTCCTGTCATGGACCGCCGATACACTCGACGCGGTGGGGTTGCTCCCCGCCCCGTCCTCAGAGGAGAACTGATGCGCGACTCCGCTTACGCCGAGCTGGCCTGGCAGGCCCCCGAAATCGACCACGCCTACGGGGATCACGTCCACATCCTCAGCGACGTCGGTGCGTTGAGCATGCTGTCGCGCCTGGGGCACCCCGACACGCGGCAGCCGGACGCCAACCGGTTGCTGGACCGCTGCTACGGCGTGCTCTTCCAGGCGGTCGTCAACGAGCAGTTCCCACGCCAGAACGCGGAGGTCCGCACGCGGATGGAGGGGGCCGTCGAGGGGGCCGCGTACCGCGGTCAGATCATCGATCCGGAGAGCCGGGCGATCCTCGTCGGGGTGGCCCGCGCGGGCACGCTGCCGGCGTACCAGGGGTTTGCGCTGCTGAACGACCTCTGCTTCTCCCCCGGCCTCCGGGTGGACCACATCTACATGCAGCGGCGCACGGACGAGGAAGGCCGCGTCATCGGCGTCGACCTGGGCGGCAGCAAGTTCGGCGGCGACGTGGACAGGGCGATCGTGATGCTCCCCGATCCGATGGGGGCGACAGGCTCGTCGATCAGCGACGCCATCGGCCTGATCAAGACGCTGCCCGGCCAGCCGACCCGGATCATCACGCTGCACCTGATCATCACGCCCGAGTTCATCGCCCGGGTGACCGCCGATCACCCCCACGCGCACATCTACGCGCTGCGCGTGGACCGGGGCTTGAGCTCTGAGGACGTGTTGGCCTCGAAGCCGGGCACGATGGAAGGGGAAGTCGGGATCAACGAAGTCCAGTACATCGTCCCGGGCGCAGGCGGACTGGGAGAGGTGATCAACAACTCGTACGCGTGAGGCAAGACGCTCCTCTCCGAGGGGCGTCCAGCCCCCGAAGGGGAGTCCAGCGTCGCGCAGCCGCGCTACCGCGCGGCGTAGTCACAAGGAAGCGCCGTGGATCGTCCGGCGGCCGAGATCACAAGCGACGGTTAAGCGGCTGCCAGACGTCGTACACCCCCGCTGCCAACGCTCTGCCTCTGGGGGCCGTCCGCAACTCCAAGCGGTGCGCGGGCACCGCTCGACACACGTTGGCGTCCGTCCGTCTGGACGCGTCCGCGGTTCCGTCGAATGTGAGATCGCGGCATCCGATCGATGACGCGGCATCCGCGATCGGATGCCGAGGTGTTCCGGCATCCGCGGATGCCGCGAGAGCGATCGGATGCCGCGGCTCTGTTCTTGCGCCGGACCGCGGAGGTTTTGGGACTCTCGCGGGTTGCTGACAGTCGAGCGGTGCCCGCGCACCGCCTGGAGCTTCGACCGGGTTCGAAGTGGAAGAGTGTTGCAGCAGGGCGGTACACCGGCCGGCAGCCGCTTAAACGCGGCCTGTGGCCTCGGCCGCCGGACGATCCACGGAGCTTCCTTGGCGACTTCGCGCGCTTGGGCGCGCTGCGCGGCGCTGGACGCGCTCTCGAGGGCTTCGCCTCTCAGCCCGGAGCGCCTTGCATCTCGATCGTCAGCGTGACCGGAGCGTGATCCGAACCCTCGACCTGGTCCTCGATCGTCGCGTCCTGGATGCGGTCCGTCGCTGACTCGTCCACCAGGAAGTAGTCGATCCGCCAGCCTTCGTTCTTCGGCCTCGCGATCGTCTGGTAGCTCCACCACGAGTAGACCTCGCGGGTGTGCGGGTGCACGTGACGCCACGTGTCGACCCAGCCCTCGGCGAGGGTCCGGTCCATCCACGCCCGCTCCTCGGGGAGGAAGCCGGCGGTGTTGTCGTTCTCGCGCGGCCTGGCGATGTCGTGGTCGGTGTGAGCGACGTTCAGATCGCCGCACAGCACCACGTCCAGGCCGTCCGCCCGCAGCACCGCGAGCTGCTTGAAGACCTCGTGCCAGAAGTCCATCTTGTAGGCGACGCGGTGGCTGCCCCGGCCGCTGTTGGGGAAGTACATGCCGTACGCGACGAGCTTGCCGAAGCGCACCCCGACGGCCCGCCCCTCGACGTCGAATCGCTCGATCCCCAGCCCCTCGAAGAACTCGTCCGGCTCGCCCACCGTCTCCTTCTTCCAGTACACGGCGACGCCGCTGTACCCCTTCTGGGCGCCGGTGATGAACCTGCTCCCCCAGCCGGGACGGACCCGGATGTCCTTTTCGAGCTGGTCCGGGTTCGCCTTGGTCTCCTGCAGGAAGACGACGTCGGCGCCGCAGGTGTCCAGGTAGTCGGCGAAGCCCTTCTTCCACACGGCGCGGATGCCGTTGACGTTCCAGCTCAGCAGCTTCACGGGGTCTCCTCGTTCGGGCCGCAGCCGGCCACGTAGCGCACGAAATCGGACGATGTGAGGATGCCGACGACCCGCTCGTCCTCGACCACGGGCAGGCAGCCGTGCCGCCGGGCGAGCATCTGGCAGGCCGCTTGCGCCAGATCCGCGTCGGGCGCCACCGTCTCGACCGCGGTCACCATGATGTCGCTGACCGGCATCGACTCCAGGTACGGCCGGCGGATGCTCCGGGGCAGGTCTTCGCCACCCCCGAAGGCGCGGGCGAGCAGATCGCGGTGGGTCACGAGGCCCGCCAGCGTGCCGTCCGCGGCGGTGATCGGGATGTGCCGGATGCGTTGGTTGCGCATCAGATCCGATACCTCGGCGAGGTTGGCCTCCCGCCCGAGCGTGTGCACGGGGGAGATCATCAGCTGATGTACGAATCGGACCGGTTCGACCATGGCGAGGCGCGCGAGTCTATCCTGCCGAGCAGGTCCATGAGCGATCCGACCGCCCCTCCGAGCCTCGGCGAACTGGTCGCGGGTCCCTTTCGAGGGTTCGCCATCTACCCGCGCGCGGCCCGCACACCGCCCATGCATGCGCTTGCGCTGCTCGTCGTCCTGACGACCCTGGCCGCCGCCATCCTCACCGCGCAGTGGTACTTCGAGCGCGCCGGCTGGCTCAGCGAGGCCGAACACAGCGCGCTGTACCTCATGCCCCGAGTCACCATCGCCGGCGGCGAAGCGCGGGCCGCGGGCGCGCCGAAGCTGTACGACGCCGTGCATTTCCTCGTCTGGCTCGACCCCACCACCGACAGCCTCGCCTACGGCGACGTGCCGATGGAGCCGGGCGAGCTCCGGCCGCTGGTCCACGTCGGCGCCCGCATGCTCGTGGTGCATCGCCGGGACAAGTCCCCCCGACCGCTGGCGTGGGGGGCGGTGGAAGAGCGCTACGGGAGCCTGTCGCTGGACGGCACCGAGGTGATCGAGTGGCTCGCGGAGCAGCTCCCCGCGGCCGCGCTGTCGCGCATGCTGGCCGGCCTCGCGCTGACCCTCGCGTGGCAGCTCGTCCTGCTCGCGGGGCTCGCCTTCCTGTACCGCGTGATCTTCTACCGCGGCCTCTACGTGCCTCGCTTCGGCACCCTCGTCGCGGTCGGCGCGACCGCCGCCATCCCCGCCGTCGCGCTCGCCGGCGTGGTCGGCCTGAGCGGCTTCGGCCAGGCCCCCATGGTCGTGGTCCACGCCGCCGTGCTGGGCACCCTCTTCCTCGCCGCGGCCACCCGGGTCCGGCTCGGGGACGACGCGCGCGACCGCTCCAGCGCCGTGGTCGACGTGGTCGGCACCGAGTGATGCTCGAGTTCCTCGTCGCGGCGTACGCGGCGCTCGCGCTCGGGGGCGATATCCTCGGGCTCCTCCACCCCAGCCTGCCGGTGCGGGCCTCCGCGGTGGTCTCGGTGGGCCTCGTCGTCGCCGTGCTGCTGGAGCGCCGAGGGGACGCCTCGGCGAACTCGGTGCCCGCTCCGATGGTGGTCTGGGGCGTGATGGCGGCGTGGTGCGCCGCCAGCCTCGCGTGGAGCGCCGACCTCGCCGCCACGCAGCGGGTGGTCGGTCACCTCGGCAAGGAGGTGGTCCTCCTGGGGGCCCTGGCGCTGGCTCCCCGTCGGGGTGCTGTGCTCCGTTCGGTCGTGCGTGGGGGCGTCGCCGGGGGGGCGGCCCTGGCCCTGGGATTGATCGCGACCCTGCTGCTGGCGGAGCCGACCGCGCGCCGCCTCGTAGTCGGGCTCGGCGACGCCAACTTCCAGGGGCGGCAGCTCGCGCTCGCCCTCGTGCTCGCCGTCGCGGTGGGCCGGCGCGAGGCGTGGGCCGCGATCGCGCTCATCGGTTTGGCCCTCGGGCTGAGCGGGAGCCGAGGCGCCTGGCTCGCCACCGCGGGGGCGCTGGCCGTCGCGGTGTGGCCGGGAGCGCCGCAGATCCGCCGTCGCCTCGCGGCCGTCGCCGTGCTCGCCACGGTCGTCGGCGCCGTCTTGATCCTGGCCCGGCCGGACGTGAGGGAGCCGCTACCCCACGCCGACCGCGAAGCCCTCACCTCCGGCCGCGACGCCATCTGGCTCAACACGCTGGACATCATCCTGGACCACCCCGAGCTGGGGGTCGGAGCCGGGGCCGTGCCCGCCGTCTACACCCCCTACCGCGATGCCCGCATGGGCGCCGGGGGGCTGCACAGCAAGCCCGCTCGAGATCCCCACAGCCACTACCTCCAGCTCGCCGCCGAGACCGGCCCGATCGGCCTGTTCCTCTTCGTGCTCGGCCTCGTGCTCGCCCTCCGGGGAGCTCCCCGACCGGCGCTCGCGGTCCTCGTGCTGGCGGCGCTGGGGGCGGCGACGGTCTCGACGATCGAACAGAAAGCGTTCTGGCTCGCCCTCGCCTGGGGGGCCCTGAGGGCCGACGTGGGGTCGAGACCCTCGGGCTGAGCCGCCGGGCGGGTCGCCTCGTGCTAGATCACGACCCGTGGAACGCAAGGGAGCACGCCGATTCCAGGTCCTCGATCTCCTCCAGGAGGAGGGAGGGGCCGCGGCCGGGACCGCCGCCCGCGTGGGCGCCCAGACGGGGGTTCCCGATGCGGATGTGTACGGCGTTTCGACCTTCTACAGCCTGCTGCGCAAGCCCGGGCGCCGAACCCGCGTCTGCCAGGGCCTGACCTGCAAGCTGGCCGGCTCCGATGCCCGTGTCGCCGCCCTCCGGGCCACCGGGGAAGAGGTCGAAGAGGTCAGCTGCCTGGGCCAGTGCGACCGCGCCCCCGTGGGGCTCGACGCCGACCACGAGGCGCTCCTGTGGGGGGAGCCCGGGTCGATCAGCCCCGCGGATACCGACCTCCCGATGAACCTCGCCGGCGACGACGACTTCAGCTTCTCGGCGCTCGCCCGCGCCCGTGAGTTGGGCCCCAACGCGGTCATCGCTGAGCTGAAGGCCGGAGGCCTGCAAGGGCGCGGCGGCGCCGGCTTCCCCGCCCACTTCAAGTGGAACGCGGTCCGCACCCAACCGCCGGGGGACAGCTACGTTGTCGTCAACGCCGACGAGGGCGAGCCGGGCACCTTCAAGGACCGCGAGGTCATGCTCCGGCGCCCCGGGCTGATGCTCGAAGGCGCCGCCATCGCGGCCTACGTGGCGGGCGCGGCGGTGCTGTTCATCTACGTGCGGGGCGAGTTCAAGGACTGCATCCGTTCCCTGGAAGGCGCCATTACCGCCGCCGCCGACCACCTGGACTGGTTGGACATCCGCATCGTCGAGGGGCACGGCGCCTACATCTGCGGCGAGGAGACCGCCCTGCTGGAGGCGATCGAGGGCCGTCGGGGCATGCCCCGGCTCAAGCCGCCGTACCCCACCGAGTCGGGCCTCTGGGGCAAGTCGACGCTGATGAACAACGTCGAGACCCTCGCCTGCGTGCCGTCGATCGTGACTCGCGGGGGCGACTGGTTCGCGGCCCAGGGCAAGACCGAACCGGGCAGCAAGCTGTACTGCGTCAGCGGGCACGTCGGCCGTCCGGGCGTCTACGAGCTGCCCCTGGGGGTGACGCTGGACGAGCTGGTGGAGGCCGCCGGAGGCTACGTCGGCACGCCCCAGGCGTTCAGTCCGGGCGGTGCCAGCAGCGGCTTCCTCCCGATGAGCTTCCGCGATACGCCCCTGGACTTCGGCGGGCTGGTCAAGGCCGGCTCGATGTTCGGCAGCTCCGGCCTCGTCGTCCTGAACGACACCATCGACATGGCGATGGCGGCGCGCCACGGTCTGGTCTTCTTCGAGGATGAGTCCTGCGGCCAGTGCACCCCCTGCCGGGTCGGCTGCGTCGTGCAGCGGCAGTCTCTGGACCGGTACCTGGAGACCGGCGACGCCTCCCACCTCGAGCACGCCGAGGACGTCGCCTGGGAGATGGACGAGGGCTCGATCTGCGGCCTCGGGATGGTCGCCAGTTGGCCGCTGACGACCGCGATGAAGCACTTCCCGGCCGCATTCGAAGATCGGACCATCGACGAATGAGCGACACGATCCGGCTGGTCGTCGACGGCGAGGAGGTGGAGGTCCCGACCGGATCGACCCTGCTGGCCGCCACCGCGCGCGCCGGGGCCGACGTACCCACGCTCTGCCACGACCCGCGGCTGGACCCGATGGGCAGCTGCCGCATGTGCCTCGTCGAGGTCGAAGGCCAGCGCCGCCTCCAGCCCGCCTGCGCCTACCCCGCGATGGAGGGGCAGGTCGTGCACACGAGCACCGACCGGGTCGAGCGGCACCGCCAGGTGCTCCTGTCGATGTACTGCGCCGACCACACCCTGGACGCCGACGGCCTCCCCGCGGAGCGTGCTCTCGGCAACCAACTGAGGGCTCACGTCGAGGCCTTCGGGACCGGACCGACGCTTCCCCCGATCGGCACGCCGCGCGCGGGCCGCGAGGACCCCAACCCGTACATCCACTTCGACCCCGACTCCTGCATCGCCTGCGCCCGCTGCGTGCGGTACTGCGACGAGGTCGAGGCCGTCTCCGCGATCACGCTGGCGATGCGCGGCTCCTCCACCACGATCGCGACCGCCGACCAGGTCGGCCTCCTCGACAGCAGCTGCGAGCTCTGCGGCGGCTGCATCGACACCTGCCCCACCGGCGCGATGAGCGAGAAGCGGGCCCTCGGCCTGCTTGGCGCCGATGAGGAGACCGTCCGGAGCACCTGCAACTTCTGCGGGGTCGGCTGCCAGCTGGACCTGCACGTGCGCGATGGCGAGGTCGTTCGGGTCAGCAGCCCGCCCCCGGGCACCACCGTCAACGACGGCAACCTGTGCGTGAAGGGGCGCTTCGCGACCGAGTTCATCAACCACCCCGATCGCCTGACGGTGCCGCTGATTCGCGGCGACGACGGCGAGCTGCACGAGGCCACGTGGGACGAAGCGATTCGGGTCACGGCCGCCGGGCTGATGGGTGTGAAGGAGCGATACGGCGCCGACGCGTTGGGCTTCGTGAGCTCGAGCCGCTGCACCGGCGAAGAGAACTACCTGGTGCAGAAGCTGAGCCGAGCGGCGTTCGGCACGAACAACTGCCACCAGTGCGCGGCCACCTGACACGCTCCTACGGTCGCCGGTCTGGTGACCATGTTCGGAGCGGGCGCAATGACGAACTCCATCCCGGAGATCCGGGACACGGAGCTGATGTTCGTGATCGGCAGCAACACCACCGAGGCGCACCCCATCATCGCGATGGAGATGAAGCGGGCGGTGCGCAACGGCAGCAAGCTGATCGTGGCCGATCCGCGGAAGATCTGGCTGGCCGAGATCGCCGACCTGCACCTGCAGCTCAGGCCCGGCACCGACGTGGCGTTGCTGACCGCGATGGCCCACGTGATCATCGCCGAAGGGCTGGTGGACGAGGCCTTCGTCGCCAACCACACGGTCGACTTCGAGGACGTGAAGGCGGCGGTCGCCGAGACCACGCCGGAGTGGGCCGAGACCATCACCGGCTGCCCCGCCGAGGACATCCGCACGGCCGCGCGCTGGTACGCCACCACCGACAAGGCGGGCGTCTACTACACGCTCGGCATCACCGAGCACTCGCACGGCACCGACAACGTCTACTCCCTGGCCAACCTCGTCGCGATGACCGGCCACCTGGGCAAGCGGTCCGCCGGCTTGAACCCGCTCCGTGGCCAGAACAACGTGCAGGGGGCCAACGACGCGGGCGCCTCGCCGGTCTTCTACCCGGGCTACCAGCGGGTGCAGGACCCCGTGGCCCGCAAGCGGTTCGAAGAGGCGTGGGGCGTGCCCCTGTCGCCGCACGACGGCCTGAACCTCAACGTGATGATGAAGGCCCTCAACAAGGGCGACATCAAGGGGCTGTACGTGATGGGCGAGGACATCGTCATCAGCGAGCCCAACTGCAGCGCCCTGGAGGTGGGGCTGAACGACGCGGAGTTCGTCGTCGTGCAGGACATCTTCATGAACGAAACGTGCCGGTTCGCGGACGTCATCCTCCCGGCGGCCTGCTTCGCCGAGAAGGACGGCGTCTTCACCAACAGCGACCGCCGCGTTCAGCGGGTGCGCAAGGCGGTGGAGGCCCCCGGCGAGGCGCGCCCAGACTGGGAGATTATCTGCGATCTGGCCCGCGCCTGCGGGTACCCCATGCCCCACTACAGCGGGCCTGCCGAGGTCTACGCCGAGATGGCGGCGCTGACGGACAAGTTCTCCGGCATCAGCCACGAGCGAATCGAAGCCGAGGGCGGCCTGCAGTGGCCCTGCCCGACGCTGGATCACCCGGGCACGCCGACGCTGCACCAGGGCGCCCCGCTCATCGGCAAGGTCGAGTTCCAGGGGGTCGCCTACCGGCCGTCCGAGGAGCTGCCCGACGAGGAGTACCCGCTGGTGCTGTCGACCGGCCGAACGCTGTACCACTACAACGCCGCGACCCAGACCCGCCGCGCGTCGGGCCCGATGGCCAAGCAGCCGGTCAACTTCGTCGAGATGCACCGCAAGGACGCCCGCCGACGGGGCCTCAACGACGGTGAGGTGGTGACGGTGAGGAGCCGGCGGGGGGCGATCGAGGCGACCGTGGCGGTGTCCCCGCGCATGCGCCGGGGCTGCGTCTGGATGCCGCTGCACTTCCCCGAGTCGAACACGAACCGGCTGACCAACGACGCCGGCGATCCCGTGACCGCGACCGCCGAGTACAAGGTGTGCGCCGTCCAGATCGACGGCATCGCGCGTTAGCGCGCCGCCAGCTCCTTCACCGCCGCGAGGAACTCGGCTGGAGCCGCCTCCGGTGAGTGCACCGCCTGCACGAACGCCCGCCCCGCGGCGCTGCGTCGAGCCCGGTCCTGGGGGTTGGCGAGCAGCTCGACGATGGCCATCGCGAAGCTCCGGTCCAGCTTCCCGACGGCGATGGCATCCCCCGCGCGGGGACCGATCGCGCCGGCCGCCTCGGGCGTGAGCACCGCCGGGGTCCCCACCGCGAGGGACTCTAGGACCTTGTTCTGCACCCCGCTCCCGAACCGCAGCGGGCACACCGTCACGAAGCAGCGCGCCAGCGCGTCGGCGGCGTCCTCGACCGGGCCGACGACCGTGACCCCCGGGAGCTTCGCCAGCGCGCGCACGTCCGCGCCCGCCTCGATGCCCATGATGCGCAGCGTCGCCTCGGGGCGCGCCGAGCGCACCAGCGGCAGGATCTTGCGCGCCATGTGCACGGCCATGTCCCGGTTGCTCGCCGAGCGGAGGTTGCCGAGGAAGCCGATGACCCCTGCGTCGGGCTCCACGTCTCGCGGACGGAACGTCTCCAGATCGACGATCGGCGGGGCGATGGTGGTGGGGGCGCCGCTGCCATTGACCACCGCGTCTCGGTCCCGCCCGCAGATGAAGGCGGTCAGGTCGGCGCGGGCGAGGGCAGCTGCTTCCGCCTTGCCGATGCGGCCTCGCTCCACTGCCATCGCCAGGCCCCGCCAGCCTCGCCCCTTGCCCCGCGACGCCTCGTACTGCACCGAGAGTGCGTCCTGCACGTCCACGACCAGGGGAGGGGAGTCATCGGGGACCCAGGGAACCGTGCGCACGAGGTGGGCGACGATCACGTCGACGCCGCCGGCGATCGCTTCCCGGACGGCCGCGCGGGCCTCGGGCGCGTCGTAGATCGCCTGCTGCAGGGGTCGGTCCTCGAGCAGCGCGCCGGCGCTCCGGAGCGCCGCCTCGGGCTTGCGCAGGGCGGGCAGCCACCAGTCGGTGACGAAGGGGGCGCCGGCCCGGATCGCGGCGGGATCCTCGTCGGTGCCGCGCAGGGCGACGACCCCGACCGGACCGATCGTCGACAGCGCCCGGGCGAGGTGCCAGGTGCGGACGCGGTCGCCGCCCCGCAGCGGCCACGGCGGACGGCTGCAGAGCAAGAGGGTTCGGACCACCATCAGGCGGCGAAGATAGCCACTATGCTCCTGCGGTGCCGGTGCTTCGCCCGTTCGTGGTGTTCTCGGATGACTGGGGGCGGTGGCCGTCCTCCAGCCAGCACCTGTTCGCCGAGATCGCCCAGGAGCGGGACGTGCTCTGGGTCGAGACGTTCGGCATGCGCCGGCCCCGCCCGACCCGCGCCGACGTGCGCCGCACCATGGAGAAGCTCCGCAGTTGGGGAGGCGCCGCGTTGGTCTCGCCCTGGGCGCTGCCGCCGGAGCGCATGACCCGGTACGCGGCGCCGCTCCCGCCCCGGCCCGCCGCCGCGCTCGCGTCGTTGGTCCGGCGACGGATCGACGAGGTCGGATTCAAGGACCCGCACCTGGTGATCTCCGTGCCGATCGCGTCGGGGGTCGTGGGCCGGCTGGGGGAGGCGTCCGCGATCTACTACCGGGTCGACGACTTCGTGCAGTGGCCCGGCTACAGCCATGCCGCCATCGCCGAACGCGAAGAGCTGCTGCTGAAGCGCGCCTCCGGGCTCGTCGTCTCCGGTCCCCAGCTGGATGTGCCGAGCTTCGAGGGCGAGCGCCTGGTGCTCCCCCACGGCGTGGATGCCGACCACTTCGGAAACCCCGGCCCCCGCCCCGAGGCGCTCCCCGAGGGGGAGCCGATCCTGCTGTTCGCGGGCCGCATCGACGGCCGCATCGACGCCACGCTGCTGGCCGATCTGCCGGGTCGGGTGGTGCTGCTGGGGCGTGCCGTGGGGCCCCTGCCCGACGGCGTGCTCCACCTCCCCGCCGTCGGCTACGACGACCTCTCCGCCTGGCTCGCCGCCGCCGACGTGGTGCTGCTGCCGTACGCCCGCGGCCGCTGGACCGACAGCCTCTCCCCCCTCAAGCTCCCCGAGCTGCTCGCCAGCGGCACCCCCGTGGCCTCGACCCGCCTGCCCGATGTCGAGCGCGTCGCCGGCGACGCGGTCTTCTTCGGCGACGGCCCCGAGGGCTTCCGCGACGCGGTTCGGCGGGCGCAGGAGGGGCCCGGACGGGAGCCGCCCCCGCTGCCCTCGTGGGCCGAACAGGCCGCCCGCCTGACGGCGTTTGCCGACTCGCTCGCCCCCGCCTGAGGCGCTACAGTCCGCCGCTGATGACCGCCGTCCTGCATGCCCTCGCCTGGCCCGGCGAGCTGAGCGGAGCCCCCCGCTCCATGGAAGAGTCGATCCTTGCCCTCCGCAGGGCCGGGGTGGATGCGCGCTCGTGGCTGGCGATCGGCCGCCGCATCGCCGGCTCCCCCGTACCGGACCGCTTCACCGCCCTCGGCATCCCCCACGCGGTGCGCGAAGCGGACACGTTCCTGGCTCCCGCCGCCGTCGCGGACTTGTCCCGCGCTGTCCGCGCCCTCGGCCGGGGGGCGGTCCTGCACACCCACGGCGAACGCGCGCTGCTGTGGGGCCGCGCCGCCGCCCGCCTCGCCCGCGTCCGGCACGTGCACACCAACCACGGCTTCGTGGAGAACGATGATCGGGACAGCCGCCGCGTCGCGATGGCGCGCAAGCTGCTCGCGTCAGTCGACGCCGTGATCGCGGTGCACCCCGCCGCCGCCGAGGGGCTCCCGGGCGCCTATGTGCTCCCCAACTGCCTCGACGCCGATCGGTTCGTCGAGGGCCTCGGTCCGCGGGATCGCGCCCGCCGCCGCCTCGCCCTGACCGAGCACGACCGCTGCTTCCTGTTCTGCGGCCGCCTCGAGCTGGAGAAGGGGGCGGACCTGCTCGCGACGATCCAGGCCGCGCTCCAGACCCGCAGTGCCGCCGCCAAGCTGTTCGTGGCCGGGTCCGGCTCCCTCGCCGCGGGGGTCGAGGCGATGACCGACGTCCGCCTCCTGGGGCCCCGCGACGACGCCGGCGAGGTGCTGCAGGCCGCGGACGTGCTCCTGATGCCGTCCCGCCGCGAAGGACTCCCCATGGTCGCGCTGGAGGCCACCGCCGTCGGCACCCCCGTCGTCGGGTTCCAGGTCGGGGGACTGGCCGACAGCGGCCTCGCCACGCCGGTGCCCGAGGAGAACGTGCCCGCCCTCGTGCAGACAGCGCTGCACCTCGTCCGCGACGCCACCGCCCGGAAGGACGCGCTCGCCCGCGCCCGCGAGGCGCTCGTGCAGAACCACTCACCCGCGGCCCACGCGGCGGCGTTGAGCCGATTGTACGACGCCTGAGGCGGCGTAAGCTGGCCCTGTGCCGTGGGGGCACACGAGGGGACGGTCATGACTCAGCTTCTTCGCCTGCTCACGCTTTCTGCGTGCCTGCTTCTAGTCGCCTGCCCCGACGGCGGCGAGGACAAGGACGGCGACGGCTTCCCCGAAGAGCTGGACTGCAACGACCTCAACGACACGGTCAATCCGGGCACCCCCGAGCTGTGCGACGGCGAGGACAACGACTGCGACGGTGAGATCGACGAGGACGTGACCGAGGGCGACACCCCCGGCTACCTCGACGCCGACGGCGACGGCGACGGCTTCGGCGACTCCGACTCCGAGGAGTTCTTCTGCGGCGAGCTCCCCGACGGCTACGTCCTCACCCCCGGCGACTGCGACGACGGCGATCCGGCGGTCAACCCCGACGCGGTCGAGGACTGCACCGACGGCATCGACAACGACTGCGACGGCGAGGTCGACGAGAGCAGCGACGAGGACGGCGACGGCGTCACCAATTGCGACGGTGACTGCGACGACAACGACCCGGACGTCTACCCCAGCAACACCGGCGCGGGCTTCCAAACCACGTCCCCCGGGCCGGGCTCCTGGACCTTCTGCCCGACTGACTGATCCCCGGCAGGCCCGTGGTACTCTCACCAGCCGGACAGAAGTCCGAAGGAGCGTATCGATGGCATCTGGCAGCGGCCGATTGGGTGAACTCCTCCTCCGCGAAAAGCTGATCACCCCGCTGCAGCTGCAGCAGGCGATCGAAGAGCAGAAGACCGTGGGCGGACGCCTCGGTTACCAGCTCACCAAGATGGGCTTCATCGAGGAGAACGAGCTCACCGCGTTCCTGAGCAAGCAGTACGGCGTCCCCTCGATCGACTTGAACGAGTTCGACATCGAGCCGGACATCATCAAGCTCATCCCCAAGGAAGTCGTCCTCAAGCACCAGGTCATCCCGGTCAACCGCACCGGCTCGACCCTCATCGTGGCGATGGCGGACCCGTCCAACATCTTCGCCATCGACGACATCAAGTTCCTCACCGGATACAACGTCGAGGTCGTGGTCGCCTCCGAGCAGGCCATCGAAGCGTCGGTCGAGAAGTACTACACATCCAACGTCACCTTCGACGACGTGATGCTCGACTTCGACGACGACGAAGTCGACATCGTCGACGCCGACGAGGACATCAACGAGCTCGACCTTGAGAAGTCCGCGGGCGACGCCCCGGTCATCAAGCTCGTGAACCTCATCCTCCTGGACGCCATCCGCAAGGGCGCCTCCGACATCCACGTCGAGCCCTTCGAGAAGCAGCTTCGGGTCCGGTACCGCATCGACGGGATGCTGTACGAGGTCATGAAGCCGCCGGTGAAGCTCAAGCACGCGATCACCTCGCGTATCAAGATCATGAGCCAGCTGGACATCGCCGAGCGGCGACTCCCGCAGGATGGCCGCATCAAGCTCAAGATGGGCAAGAACAAGGAGATGGACTTCCGCGTCTCCGTGCTGCCCGTGCTCTGGGGCGAGAAGATCGTCCTTCGGCTGCTCGACAAGTCGAACCTCCAGCTCGACATGACGAAGCTGGGCTTCGAAGAGAAGACCCTGGAGTCGTTCAAGAAGGCGATTCACACGCCGTACGGAATGATCCTCGTGACGGGCCCGACCGGTTCCGGCAAGACGACGACGCTGTACTCGGTGCTGTCCGAACTCAACCGGTCGGACGTGAACATCTCCACCGCTGAGGATCCCGTCGAGTACAACCTCTTCGGCATCAACCAGGTGCAGATGCACGACGACATCGGGCTGAACTTCAGCTCGGCGCTGCGGTCGTTCCTGCGGCAGGACCCGGACATCATCCTCGTCGGTGAGATTCGGGACTTCGAGACGGCGGAGATCGGGATCAAGGCGGCGCTCACGGGCCACCTCGTGCTGTCGACGCTGCATACCAACGACGCGCCGTCGTCCATCTCTCGACTGCTCAACATGGGCATCGAACCGTTCCTCGTCGCCGCTTCCGTCGTGCTCATCGCGGCCCAGCGTCTGACGCGCAAGATGTGCCAGGACTGCAAGGAGCCCATCGAGGTCCCGCCGCAGGTGCTGCTGGACCTGGGCGTGCACCCCGACGAGGTCGACGAGGTCACGGTGTTCAAGGGCGCGGGTTGCCGCTCCTGCAACGGCACCGGCTTCCGCGGCCGCATCGCCGTGTACGAGATCATGACCATGACCGAAGAGCTGCGGGAGTTCGTCCTGAACGGCGCCTCCACCCTCGAGGTCAAGCGTGAGGCCATCCGCCAGGGCATGCAGACCCTGCGGGCGTCCGCGATCAACAAGCTCCGTGAAGGCGTCACGTCCCTGGACGAGGTCGCCCGCATGACCGCCGAGGACTAGTGGAGACCTCCGAGCTCACGCTGGAGTTGCTGCTCCGGACGATGACCGACCGGGGGGCCTCCGACCTCCACATCACCGCCAATTCGCCCCCCATCCTCCGGGTGGACGGCGATCTGATCCGGATTAAGACGCCGCCTCTGAACAACGACGACACGGAGCGGCTCTGCTGCAGCGGTCTGAGTGAAGAGAAGGCGACGCGGTTCGAGGAGGAGCGGGAGCTCGACCTGTCGCTCGACCTCGACGGGATCGGCCGCTTCCGGGTGAACCTGTACCGCCAGAAGGGGGCCGTCGCCGGCGCCTTCCGGGCCATCTCCACGTCTGTGCCGGGCCTGCAGGAGCTGGGCCTGCCGCCGATCCTCGGGGAGCTGGCGCGCAAGCCTCGCGGCCTCGTGCTCGTCACCGGGCCCACCGGCTCGGGCAAGTCGACGTCGCTGGCCTCGATGGTCGACCAGATCAACAACGAGTCGCCGCTGCACATCCTCACGATCGAGGACCCGATCGAGTACCTCCACGAGCACCGCCGCTCCGTGGTGAATCAGCGCGAGGTCGGCCCCGACACCAAATCGTTCAAGACCGCGCTCAAGTACGTGCTCCGCGAGGACCCGGACGTCGTGCTCATCGGCGAGATGCGGGACCTGGAGACGATCGAGGCGGCCCTGACCGTGTCCGAGACCGGCCACCTCGTGCTCGCCACGCTGCACACCAACTCGGCCGTGCAGACGATCAACCGCATCATCGACGTGTTCCCGCCCTACCAGCGCACCCAGGTGCGCACCCAGCTGTCCTTCGTGCTGGAGGGCGTGGTCAGTCAGATGCTCGTGCCCCGCTCGGACGGGCCCGGTCGGGTGGTCGCCTGCGAGGTGATGATCCCGACGCCTGGCATCCGCAACCTCATCCGTGAGGAGAAGACGCACCAGCTCTACTCGCAGATGCAGATCGGCCAGGCTCAGACGGGCATGCAGACCATGAACCAAGCGCTGTACGACCTGCACAGCCAGGATCTGATCAGCATGGAGATGGCGCTGGCGCGGAGCTCCGAAGCCAAGGAGCTCAAGACGATGATCAGCCAGGGCGCGCGGAACATGCGCGGCGGCGCCTACAGAGGTGCTTCGTAGCGAGCGGGCTGGTTAGCCCTTGCTCTGACGGCCGCGGATCTCGGTGGCCTCACCCAGCTGCAGACGGAAGCGCGCGGGGAGCCGGTAGCGGCCTCCGGGGCGCAGATCCTTGCCGTTGAGGTTGGTGCGGTTGGTCGAGGTCGGGGAGACCTCCAGCCACCACTCCTTGCCCTCCAGGGCCGGGCGCACGACCACGTGGTAGCGGTGCACGGTGTCGTCCTTCTGGATGACGACGCGGTTGTCGGTGGCGCGACCGATGCTGAAGACCTTGCGGAACTTCTTGGTCTTGCGCGCGACGGGCTTGCCCGACAGCAGCACGCCGATCTCGAACGGGGCCTGGGCGTCGTAGCCCGTGCCGTCGTCCAGGACGGGCATCGCCACCGTCATGCCGGTCTTCTTGAGCTCCGGGGTGGAGCCGTCGGGGATCGCGGCGGTGTCCTCGGAGCCCTCGGGCACCTCGTCCATCACCGGAGCCTTGTCGTCGGCCTTGGTGTCGCCCAGCTGCGCCGCGGCGTCCTTGCGCAGCTCCTTGCCGGACTGCGCCACGGTCGCCTTCTCGGACGGCCCGAGTTGGGCCGCCTCACGCACTTCTTTGAGTGCTGGCATAGCGCCGGTGAGCTGGAAGATGGTCGAGTTCCAGGCGTCCGGGTCCATGCTCGAGGAGAGGTCCTCGGCTTCGCCCACGGCCTCCCACTTGGCGACCTCCATCCCGCCGGAGCGGGCCTTGACGATCGCGATCATGATCACGATGAGCACCATGATGCCGAAGGCGATGGCGGCGCCGATGCGCACCTTCGCGGACTGCTCCATGCGCGCCTGGCGGGCCCACTCGTCCGGGACAGCGTCTTTCTTCCAGGTGTTCTCGTACGGCTTCTCGACGCCGGGGACCTCGACCGACAGGGCGATGAGCCCGCCGGAGTAGGGCACGCCCGAGACGGTCAGGATGACGTCCTCGACGTCTTCGCGACCCTGGCGGGCCTTGTCGACCTGATCGGACTGGGCACCGTCGTCGAGGTTGTAGACCTCGATCTCGCGGATCGCGCGCAGCTTCTCGAGCCAGGCCTCGCGGTTCGGACCGCACTTCTCGTGCAGGCCGGAGTCCCAGGTGAGGATGCGAATCGGTCCCCGGAAGCCCTTCAGCGCCTCGGCGGGCTCGTCGTCAGGACTGACGCAGAGGCTGGAGAAGACCAGCGCCCAGGGCTGGGCCTTGGGAACGGGCACGTTGCCCAGCCGTTGCCCCATGAACTGGGAGATCGTCGAGTAGTGGGGCTTCTTGCCCTTGGGATCGGGGTTCGGGATGACCTTGTAGGACTCCAGCGTGGTCTTGATCGCTCCCGCGACCGAGTCCGTGCTGGTGCCCTCGGCGCCGACGCCGCGTTGGTCCGAGATGACGACGAACTTGCTGCCGCTCTTGAACTCACGCGCGGCGAGGCCGCTCATGTTGGTCTTCACCTTGTCCAAGCGCTCTTCGCTGATGTTCGTGGTGTCCACGATCATGAAGAGCGGCTGCCACTTCGCCGTCGGGGCTCGCCCGTCGGTTTGAACGGTGACTTCCTTGCCATCGACGGTGATTACGGGAACGGCATCGCCAGCGTCCCGAAGGCCGATGTTGAGTACGCCCTTGGTCTCGTCGTCGGGGTCGACTTCGAGGATCTCGACGGCAGACGCGGGCCCCGCCAGGCAAATCGCGACGAGCGCAGCGAATGCGCCTCGATAGAACTGCTTCTTCACAGGGGGAACCCCTCCAACCTCAACTGCTTCTGGTCCATGGAAATCAGTGGAGAATCCGGCTTCGGATGCTACCTGCATCGGACCCTTTCTTCAATTGGCCCCCCCCCGGAGGCCCACACGGCCTTCGAAGGGACCCCGCCCTGCGCTATAGTCGCGCAGTCGCACCCGTAGGCGAGGTGCGCACACGTGGAGACCGTCTTCTATGCCGATGTTTACCTACGAGGGGCGCACCGCGACCGGCGAAGTTCGCAAGGGCGAGCTGGAGGCCAGCAACCAGGCCGCCGTGATGACCAAGCTCCGCGAGATGAAGATCAAGCCGACTACGGTCAAGAAGAAAGGTGGCATCGATTTCAGCGGGGACATCAACATCCCCATGCCGAAGTTCCTTCAGCCGAAAGTCGGTGAGAAGGATCTGGTCGTCTTCACGCGGCAGTTCGCGACGATGATCGACTCCGGCCTGCCGCTGGTGCAGTGCCTCGACATTCAGGCCAGCAACGTCGAGAACCCGACGTTCAAGAGCCAACTGCAGGACATCAAGGAGACCGTTGAGGGCGGCGCGACTTTCGCCGACGCGCTGAAGAAGTACCCCAAGACGTTCGACGAGCTCTACGTGAACCTGGTCGCTGCCGGCGAGGTCGGCGGCATCCTCGATACGATTCTCAACCGCCTCGCGGCCTACATCGAGAAGAACAGCAAGCTCAAGCGCAAGGTAAAGGGCGCGATGGTCTACCCCATCGCAATCATCATCATCATGGTGCTGATCCTCGCGGTCATCATGACGAAGGTCGTCCCGGTCTTCGAGAAGATGTTCGCGGAGGTCGGCGCGAAGCTGCCCGTTCCGACGCAGATCCTCATCGCGATCTCCGATTTCTGCGTCAACTATTCCATCCACGCCATCGTCGGCGGCATCGTCTTCTACTTCCTGATGAAGCAGGTGCTGCAGACGGAGGCGGGCATCCGCATCAAGGACAAGATGCTGCTGAAGATGCCGATCTTTGGCGACCTGCTCCGCAAGGTCGCAGTGGCCCGGTTCTGCCGAACCCTCGGCACGATGATCAGCTCCGGCGTGCCCATCCTCGACGCCCTCGAGATCTGCTCCAAGTCGGCCGGCAACTACGTCGTTGAACAGGCGATCATGAAGACACGGGATTCAATTTCCGAAGGTCGAACAATCGCTGAACCACTCGCAGAATCGGGCGTATTCCCAGGCATGGTCTGCCAGATGATCAACGTCGGTGAAGCCACCGGCGCGCTGGATACGATGCTGACCAAGATCGCGGACTTCTACGATGATGAAGTCGAGGTCGCGGTCAACGGCATCACCTCCCTGATCGAACCGATCATCATCGTGTTCCTCGGCGTCGTGGTCGGCGGTCTCGTCGTCGCGCTGTACCTGCCGATCTTCTCGATGTCCTCGACGGTCGGCGGCCACTAGCCATTCCGGTCACGAACCCGGCGGCGGTTCTCCCCGCGCCGGCTCACGGCGAACACGAAGCGCTTTTTGCGCAGTTGCAGTGGTCCATGCTACTGCGGCTGGTCGCCGTCACCGTGCTGTTCGGCGTGGTGCTCTTCCTCCGGTTCCAGGGGGAAGGGCCGGTCGAGCTCCTCGCGGCGCTCTACCCGATCTTCATCGCGCTGTACGCGCTCTCGGCGCTGTACGCCCTCGTGGCCAAGCGCATGCCGAACCTGGTGTTCTTCACCTACCTGCAGTTCGGCGTGGATGCGGCATGCATTGGACTCGTCCTGCTGTTCACCGGCGGATCCGAGTCGATGTTCACGTGGCTGTTCGTGTTCAACGTGCTCGGGGCCGGCTACCTGCTGCAGCTCAAGGGCGGCATCGCGGTCGCGAGCCTGGATTCGGCGGCGTACCTCGCGTGTCTGATCCTGACGTGGACGGGCATCGTTCCCACGTGGACCGGGGACGGGGTGACCACGGGGACCCTGCCCGAGCAGGCGGGGGACGCGCTCCGAGAGTTCTCCACGGTCGCGTTCCACATCGTCAGCTTCTACCTCCTGGCGTTCCTGTCCGGCTCGCTGTCCCGCAAGCACGCCGAGACCGGCCGCGTGCTGGCCGAGACCGCGACCACGCTGCACCGCCTCCAGGACATGCACGGCCGCATCGTGCAGAACCTCGACGCCGGCCTGCTGACGGTCGACAAGCGGGGCAACATCACCTCGTTCAACCGCGCCGCCGAGCAGATCGTCCGGTGGTACGCCTCCGAGGTCGTGGGCGAGCCGGTCGAGAGGGTGCTCAAGGGGGTCTCGAGCCTGCTCCAGGCGACGATGGAGTCCAGCGAGTTCGTGCAGCACGGCCCGTCCTTCGAGCGCTGGATGACCCGCAAGGACCGCCGTCGCGTGTACCTGCGCGTGGGCGCGTCCGTCATGCGCAACAGCGACGGCGACATCGACGGCCATATCCTCGTGTTCGAGGACCGCACGCGCATGCTCCTGATGGAAGAGCAGCTGGAGCGCGAGGAGCGGCTGGCGGCGGTCGGTCGGCTGTCCGCGGCGATCGCGCACGAGATTCGCAACCCGTTGGCGTCCATCACCGGTTCGGTGCAGGTGCTCCGGTCGGAGCTGAACCTGTCGCACGATGACGACGAGCTGATGGGGCTGATCGAGCGCGAGGCGGACCGGCTCGGCCACCTCGTCACGGACTTCCTCCAGCTCACGCGCGGGGCCGAGCCGGAGCTGGAGCCGGGGCGCATCGGCGCGATGCTCAAGGAGACGGTCACCCTGGTGAACACCAAGGGGCTCAGCGACGGCATCACGCTGGAAGCGGACCTGGACTACGACCCGACGGTTCGGATCGACGAGGCGCGCATGCGCCAGGTCTTCTGGAACCTCGTGAACAACGCCTGCCAGGCGATGAAGGGGGGCGGTGTCCTCCACTTGTCGACCCAGCGGGTGACGGCCGACGATCTGGGCCAGCCGACGGAGGACAGCTTCGTAGGCACCTGGAACCGGGCCGGTGGCGACGACCACACCGGCGCTCCGCAGCTGCTTCCCGGCGAAGGCGCCCTGCGCATCCTCGTGGAGGACACCGGGGCCGGCATCCCCGACGAGGAGCTGGGCAAGATCTTCGACCCCTTCTTCACCACCCGCACGGGCGGTACGGGGCTGGGTCTGGCGATCGTCGCGCGCATCGTGCAGGCTCACGGCGGCGTCATCACGGTGCAGAGCCAGCCCGGGGAAGGCACCCGGTTCGCCATCTGGCTGCCGATCGACGAGGAGACCGACGACGGTCTCGACGCCACGGACGAACTGATCACAGACCGGTGGCGCAAGCAGCAGTCACCGGCGACGGAGCCAGCGGATGAGCAAGCGGAAGGTCCTCGTCGTCGATGACGATCTGTCGCTGCGGCAGTTCCTGACGAACATGCTCCGCCGCGGCGGCTACTCGATTCGAGCGGTGCCCAGCGGCGAAGAGGCCCTCGCGGCCCTGGCCGAGGAGCCCGCCGACGTCGTCGTCACCGACCTCAACATGGAAGGCATGACCGGCATGGACGTGCTCCGGGCGGTCAAGGCCGACCACCCGGACACCGAGGTGGTGATGATCACCGCCTACGCCACGACCGAGAACGCGGTCGCCGCGATGAAGGACGGCGCCTTCGACTACGTCGTCAAGCCGTTCAACGTGGACGAGCTGAAGCTGATCCTCACCAAGGCGTTCGAGAAGCGCGAGATGGGGGAGGAGAACCGGGAGCTGCGGGCGGCCCTGCAGGACCGGTTCGGTTACAGCAACCTCGTCGGCAAGAGCCAGGCGATGGGCGGGGTCTACGACTACATCGACCGGGTCAAGGACACGCCGGTCAACGTGCTCATCACCGGCCAGAGCGGTACGGGCAAGGAGCTCGTCGCGTGCGCGATCCACTTCGAAGGGGTTCGCAAGGCCAAGCCGTTCCGGTCGATCAACTGCGGGGCGATCCCGGAGAACCTCATCGAGTCCGAGCTGTTCGGGCACCGCAAGGGCGCGTTCACGGGCGCTGTCGCCAACAGCGAGGGGCTCTTCGCCTCCGCCGAGGGGGGAACCCTGTTCCTGGACGAGGTCGGCGAGATGCCGCCGCAGACCCAGGTGAAGGTGCTGCGCGCGATCCAGGAGCGGAAGATCCGGCAGATCGGCGGGCACGAGGAGGTCTCGGTGGACGTTCGCCTCATCGCCGCGACCAACCGTGATCTGACCGAAGAGATCGCCGCGGGGCGGTTCCGTTCCGATCTGTACTACCGGCTGAAGGTGGTGACGATCGAGCTGCCTCCCCTGCACGAGCGGCTGTCGGACCTGCCCCTGCTCATCCAGCACTTCCTGGAGCGCTACGGCGAGGAGTTCGGCCGCCCGGGCATGACCTTGTCCGAGGACGTCAAGCGCCTGCTCGCCGGCTACCCGTGGCCGGGCAACGTGCGCGAGTTGGAGAACGTCATCCAGCGGGGGGTCGCCCTCGCGCGCACGAGTGAGATCGATGCGGGCTGCCTGCCGCCGGAGATCCTGGCTGCCAGCGGCGACCCGCTGGCCTTCCCCACCGCCATCGGACCGGGGGGAGCGGATCTGGACGCGCTCATGGAGAGCTACGAGCGGCAGCTGCTCACCAGCGCGCTGGAGGAGGCGGAGGGCGTCAAGAAGGAGGCTGCGAGGCTGCTCGGAATCAGCTTCCGCTCGCTCCGCTACCGGCTCCAGAAAATCGGAATGGAAGAGCCGACCCGCTGAGTTCGATTTGTTTTGAACCCACAAGTGACAAAAATTGTCACCGGCTGGGGGCCGCGAGTGACAAAGATCGTCACTCCATTCGAGCAAGCCAAATCACGAATCGCTGCACGTCGCCCCATTTGCGTAGTTGGCACGGCGGATGCAGTTAGCCCCGTCCGCAAGCGATTTCAGTTTCCTGTTTGTTCAACAGTACGGAGAGAGAATTAATATGCGTAAGGGCTTTACCCTCATCGAGCTCATGATCGTCGTCGCCATTATCGGCATCCTCGCGGCCATCGCTATTCCGAACTTCCTGGCGATGCAGCTGCGCGCCAAGCGTTCCGAACTCCCCACGAACCTCGACGCCATTCGTACGGCGGAGAAGGCGTACCACGCTGAGTGGGATGCGTTCACGAGTGCTGCCGACACGCCCGCGGCCCTCCCCGGTCGTTCGCAGGTCGACTTCACGGGCGGTGGCTACGTCTCCTTCGAGAACCTCGGTTGGGTTGCTGACGGCAAGGTCCGTGGCCTCTACAACACCACGCAGAGCAACGCCACCTCGGCCGCCGCGGATGACTTCACGAGCATCGGCGTCGCTGACGTTGACGGTGACAGTGCAAACTCGCAGTACAACTGCAACCGCGCTGAGAAGTCGAACATGGTCACGTCCAACAACGTGTACTAGTTCAGCGTCCTAGACGTTCGAAAGGGCTCGGTGGTTCGCCACCGGGCCCTTTCTTCTTGGGTAGACTTGGGAGCCTATGGCGCGCGACGGCAGCAACGACGGCTCGGGCGGATCCGGCCCCAGCAAGTCCTCGGGGGGGCTCGGTGCGGAGGGTACCCGCGCGATGCTGGATCGGCTTCGCCGCCAAGAGGACAACCGGTACCGCATCGGTGAAGAGATCGGCAAGGGCGGTCACGGCACCGTCCAGGTTTGTTACGACGGCTTCCTCGGCCGACGGGTCGCGCTCAAGCGGCTCCGCAAGGGGCTGAACGCCACCTCCCGCGAGGTCGCGCGGTTCCTCGAAGAGGTCCAGATCACGGGCCAGCTTGAGCACCCCAACATCGTCCCCGTCCACGACCTCGGCATCGACGACGATGACGGCGAGGTGTACTTCACGATGAAGCTGGTCGAGGGGCGCACCCTCGAGCAGGTCCTCAAGTCGCTCAAGCGAGGCGACCCCGACGACCGGCGCCGCTACACGCTGTTCCGGCTCCTCCGCATCCTCCAGGACGTCTGCCAGGCGACGGCGTTCGCGCATTCGCGCGGCGTCATCCACCGCGACCTGAAGCCGAGCAACATCATGCTCGGCGGCTTCGGCGAGGTGCAACTGATGGACTGGGGCCTGGCCAAGGTCCTGGGCGAGATCAGCCGAACCGGGGACACCGACAAGGTGCCGTCGGTGCGCACGGTGGCTGGAGTCGACGACGAGCTCGTCACCCAGGTCGGCACGGTCAAGGGCACGCCCGCGTACATGTCGCCGGAGCAGGCGCGAGGCCTCGCGGACGAGGTGGGCGAGCGCAGCGACGTCTACAGCCTGGGCGTCATCCTCTACGAGATCCTCACCCACCGCCGTCCGTTCTCGGGCAAGGACCCGCGCAAGGTGGTCCGGTCGGTGGCGTTCGATACGCCGGTGCCGCCGCGGAAGCGGGCGCCCCACCTGAACATCCCGCCGGAGCTCGATGGGCTCGCCGTCCGCTGTTTGAGCAAGGACCCGGGCCGGCGTCCGGCCGGCGCCATGGAGCTGTACGGTGAGATCGAGAACTACCTCGAGGGCAGCAAGCGCCGTGAGGAGGCGGCCCGACGTGTGCACCAGGGGGTCACCCTGGCGTCCCGGTACGAGGAGCTGCAGGCGGAGGTCCGCGAGCTGGAGCGGGAGGTCCGCAAGCTCCGCGCGCGGGTCAAGCCGTGGGATCCGCTGGACTGCAAGCGCGAGCTGTGGACCGCCCAGGAGGCGTGCGGCAAGGTCGAGGTCGAGGCGATCGATGTGTTCGGCGCGGCGCTGACGGCCTACGGCCAGGCGCTGGCCCACGACGGCGAGAACCGCGAGGCCCGGCTGGGGCTGGCGGCGCTGTACTGGAACCAGTTCCGCGACGCCGAGGCGCGTCGCGACTTGAAGGATCAACGCTCCTACCGCGCCCTGGTGGAGCAGTACGACGACGGCACCTACGCGACCTTCCTCGCGGGCAACGGCCGGCTGTCTCTGGAGACCACGCCGCCGGGCGTGGACGCGACGTTGCACCGCATGGGCCAGGACGATCGTGTGCTGGTGCCGGTGGAGCCGACGTTCCTGGGCACCACGCCGCTGCTACAGGTCGAAGTCGCGATGGGCAGCTACCACCTCGTGCTGCGCAAGGACGGCTGCCGCGATCTGGAGCTGCCGCTGTTCGTCGACCGCATGGAGCACGTCCGGCTCCACGTGCATCTGCTTCCCGTGGGCTCCCTGCCCGCCGAGGTGATTCACGTGCCGGGGGGCCCCTTCTGGATGGGCGGCGACGAGCGCGCGTTCGGTTCGCTGCCCCGTCAGCAGGTCGAACTGCAGGACTTCGCGATCGCGCGCCGGCCGGTGACGATGGGTCAGTACCTCGAGTTCATCAACGATCTCGCCTCGGACGATCCGCTGCTGGCCCGCTTCCGCGCGCCCCGCGAGTCGGCGGAAGCGGAGGCCTACTTCCGCCTCGAGGACGACGGCAGCTTCGCGTTGCCGGAGGTCACCCGGGAGGGCGACCGTCTCACCCCCGAGCTGCCCGTGTTCGGCGTCAGCTGGGAGGACGCCCGGGCCTACGCCGAGTGGCGGGGACGGGTCGAGGGCGTGCTCTACCGACTCCCCAGCGAGGCGGAGTGGGAGAAGGCGGCGCGCGGCGTCGACGGCCGGTTCTTCCCCTGGGGCGACTCGGAGGACGCAGGCTTCTGCAAGTGCAGCGACAGCCGGCATTCGCGCCCTGCGCCCGAGCCCGTGGGCACCTTCTCGACGACCGACCGCTCGCCCTACGGGGTGGAGGACATGGCCGGCAGCGTCAGCGAGTGGTGCGACGGCTGGTTCGATGACGAGATGACGCTGCGCCCCGTTCGTGGCGGCTGCTGGGCCCGACCCGCGCACTTCTCTCGGGTCTGCACCCGCGCCGGCCACCTCGCCCGCGAGGTGTTCCCCCACGTCGGCTTCCGCCTCGTGCGTGAGCTCGGTCGCAGCCTGCTGCCCGAGGTCCGCGAACTCACCGGGAACACCCGCCCGACCGAGTGGTGAGTCCGATTCCGCCGAGCGCGCGCGTGGCCCTCCTGATCCTGCTCATCGGCGCGGCGCTGTCGCCGGCGGTCGGCTTCGACTTCGTCTGGGACGACCAGCGCGTGTTCGTGGAGTCGCCCACGTTGGGCGATCCGGCGGCGATCCCCGGGTACTTCACCGAAGGAGTCGCCTCGGGCCTGCGCGAGGGGGCCGCCAACACCGAACGGCTGGACCTGTACCGCCCGGTCTTCATGACGGCGGTGTCGCTGCAGGGGATGGTCTTCGACCGGGAGCCGGAGGGCTTCCACGCGGTCTCGATCGCGCTGCATGCGGGCGTCTGCCTGCTGCTGTGGATCGCGGCCCGGCGGTGGACCGAGGGGGAGTGGACGGCGGAGGCGTGCGTCGGCGCGTTCGCGCTGCATCCGGTTCTGGCGGAGGTCTACTTCTGGCCGTCAGCGCAGCCCGAGTTGTTGATGGCGCTGGGCGGCCTCGGCGCCGTCCTGCTCCTGGATCGCCGCCCCGTGCTCGCCGCCGCCTGCTTCCTGTTCGGGGTGCTCGCCAAGGAGACCCTGCTGTTGGCCCTCCCGGCGATCACCCTCTACGTCTGGCTGCACCGGGAGGACTCCTCGCTGCGGCGTCCGGCGGTGGGGCTGTGGGCCGCCGGCGCGATCGGCGTCGTGATGCGGGCGCTGGCGTTGGGCGGCAGCGGGGCCGAGGGCGGACGGCTCGCCGACGTGGTGCGGCTGGCTCCGATCGCGATCGCGGACGGCGCGCGGGGGATCTTCGGGGCGCGTCCGGTCGGGTTGCGGCACCTGTCGTTCGAGTACGGCGGGTTGGGTTGGGGCGTGGCTGTCGCCGCGGGGCTCGGCATCGTCGCGTTGGGCGTGGGCGCGTGGTGGGTGCGGGAGCGGTCGCCCCTGCTGCTCGTGGCCTGGCTGATCACGGTCTGCATGGTGGGTCCGGTGGCCCTGGTGGCGGCGGTTCCCGGCTGGGGCGGCTACGGCCGCTACCTGTACCTCCCCGCGGTCTTCGTCGTGCTCGGGGTGGCGCAATTGCTGCCGGACCGCCGCGGCGCCGCGCTCGCGATCGTAGTGCTCATGTGGCACGGCATGGGCATGGCAAGGGCGATGGAGGCGTGGTCTTCGGACGAAGGGCTGGGCCAGAGCCAGGTGCACATCGCGCCCGAGCTGGGCGTCGGGCACGCGTGGCTCGGTCAGCTCGATCTGGAGGCCGGCGACTTCGCCGCCGCCGCGGAGCACTACGGGACCGCGGTCGCGGTCGATCCGGACTACCACCCCGCCTTCCACAACCTCGCCGCCTGCCTCACCCGCCTCGGTCGCGGCGCGGGCGCGCTCGCGGTGCTCGATGATCTGGAGGCCCGCCATGGGGTGGGGCCCCGCAGCTCGTTCGCACGCGGACTGGCGCTGGCGCAGCTGGGTCGCACCGACGATGCCGCGGCGGTGGTCGAGGCTGCGTTGCGGGGGGCGCCCGCTCACGACGATCTGCTCTGGCTTCAGAGCAAGCTCAGCGAGGCCGGACGGGACGCTCCGCGAGGAAGTGAGCCCGGTACCGGAGCACCAGCTCCACGTACTTCTGGGTCTCCTTGAAGGGCGGGATGCCGTCGTACTTGTCGACGTTTCCGGGACCGGCGTTGTACGCCGCCAGCGCGAGCCGCTGATCGCCGAACCGGTCGATCATCTTCCGCAGGTACTTGGCCCCGCCGAAGATGTTCTCCTGCGGATCGTAGGCCTCGCTGACCCCCAGCCCGTCGGCGGTGGCGGGCATCAACTGCATGAGCCCCTGCGCGCCCACGGGGGAGGTGGCGTTGGGGTTCATCCCCGACTCGACCAGCACGACCGCTTTGATGAGCTCCGGCTGCACGAGGTACAGGTCGGCTGCCCGCAGGATGAGGTCGTCGTAGTTGTCGAGGTTCTTCTTCAGCAGCCGGCGGTCGATCTTGGCCCACTGGGTGGGGCGGCTGTCCAGATCCTTGAAGTAGACCTCGAAGCCTTCTTCGCCGGACGGCGGCGTGTCGGTGAACGTCAGCACGCCGTTGGCGTCGGTCCCCATGTAGATGTCGCCCGCGGCCACCCCGGCGGGCAGGCCGAGGAGCAGAATCAGCGGGAACAGGGGAGGGAGTCGCAGCATGGGCAGGGCAGGATACCAAGGCGCTCCGCGACGCCGTAGGATGCCGCTTCTGTGAGCGGACAAACGAGCGACTTCCTGGTGATCGGATGCGGGATCGCGGGCCTCAGTTGCGCCCTGCGAGTTGCCGAGCACGGCACCGTCGTCGTGCTCGCCAAGGGCGACGCGGGGGTCTGCAACACCGCCTGGGCCCAGGGCGGCATCGCCGCGGTGTGGTCCCAGGACGACTCGCTGGACTCCCACGTGGACGACACGGTCGAAGCGGGGGCGTGGCTGGCCGACCCCGATCGGGTCAAGGAGATCCTGAAGGACGGGCACGGCGCCGTCGATCAGCTCATCCAGTGGGGGGTGCGGTTCGACCTGCGCGCCGACGCGGACGAGCACCCCGACTACGACCTCACCCGCGAGGGCGGCCACAGCAACCGCCGCATCCTCCACTCGGGGGACATCACCGGCACCGAGATCCAGCGCAAGCTGATGCTCGCGGCGCACCGCCACCCGCAGATCACCGTGCTCGACGGTCACGTCGCGATCGACCTGATCACCGAGCGGAGGGTCGCCCGCCACCTCGCCAAGAGTCGGCTGGGGGTGATGGGGCCGGAAGTCGAGCATCGCTACGGCCCCGGCGGTCCCGAGGGCTGGATGCCGGGCCAGAAGGACCGCTGCGTCGGCGCCTATGTGCTGGACGAGCGGACCGGCAAGGTCGGGGTCTTCGAGGCCCTCGTCACGCTGCTGGCCACTGGCGGCGCGGGCAAGGTCTACCGCTACACCTCCAACCCCGACCTGGCCACCGGCGACGGCATGGCGATGGCGTACCGGGCGGGTGCGGTGATGGCGAACATGGAGTTCGTGCAGTTCCACCCCACGTGCCTGTACAGCCCCCAGGAGAAGAACTTCCTCGTGTCCGAGGCGCTGCGAGGGGAGGGGGGCATCCTCCGGCTCCCCGACGGCACCCCGTTCATGGACGGCGTGCATCCCCGAGGCTCCCTCGCTCCTCGCGACATCGTGGCCCGCGAGATCGACGCCTCGATCAAGCGCGACGGGCTGGAGTACGTGCTCCTGGACATGACCGACGAGGACGCCGACTTCGTCACCGAGCGGTTCCCCGGGATCCACGCGCGGCTGATGGCGGTCGGTCTCGACATGACCAAGGTGCCGATCCCGGTGGTCCCGGCGGCGCACTACTTCTGCGGCGGCATCAAGGTGGACCTCCAGGGCCGCACCTTGATCGGCGGCCTGCTCGCGGCGGGCGAAGTCACCAACACGGGGTTGCACGGGGCCAACCGGCTGGCGTCGAACTCGCTGCTGGAAGGCGCCGTCTTCGGCATGCGCACCGCCGACGCGGCGGTGGAAGAGCACGCCCGCGCGGCGTCGATGGCGCCGGTGGAGATCCCCCCGTGGGACAGCGGCGGCGCCCGCGACAGCGACGAGATCGTGGTGATCGCCCACACCTGGGACGAGATCCGGCGGCTGATGTGGAACTACGTCGGCATCGTGCGCACCGATCGTCGGCTGACCCGCGCGCTGGCCCGGATCGAGCTCATCCAGGAGGAGATCCGGGGCTACTACTGGGACTTCATCGTCACCCGCGACCTCGTCGAGTTGAGGAACCTGGTGACGGTGGCCGAGCTGGTGATCCGGTCGGCCCTGGGACGCCGCGAGAGCCGCGGCCTGCACTACAACCTGGACTGCCCCGACACCGACGACGTCAACTGGCGGCGGGATACGCTCCTGCGTCGGGAGTGGTAGCCCGAATCTTCCGCGCCGCCGCCACCACCGCTGCGGCCGCGCCTCCAGCGCCGATGCCGCAGGTCGCGAGGTAGGCGGGGTTGTTGGTCATTGGACCCAGGTCGAAGATCGCGAGCCCCAGGTAGGTCGCGACCGCTGCCCCCGCCGCGGCCAACGCGGCCGCGCCGTCCATGCGCAGGAACATCCCCCCCAGCAGCGGCACGAACGCTGCGGTGAACAGCAGGTAGACGCCGTACTGGGCGAAGATCGCGACCGATCCGGCGGTGGGGTGAGCGAGCTGGTACGCGGCCAGGGCGGCGGTGACGATGCCGATCGCGATGAGGCCCCGGCGGCCGAAGGCGAGGGCCGCGGTGGGGGAGGCACCGGTGTGACGCCGCCACGCGGGGTGCACGTCCACCGACAGGATCGAGGCGAGCGCCAGGAGGATCCCCTCCAGCGTCGACAACCCCGCGCAGAGCAGGCCGATGGCGATGCCGATCTGCACCGTGGCGGGGAACTGCAGCGCGATCCACGTGGGCACCACCTGATCGATGGGGGTGGCTGCGGGCACGACCGCGCGGGCGTAGAGGCCGACCACGAGCACCCCCAGGAACACCGTGCCGGCCACGACCGCGGTGGCCAGGTAGGTGCGGACCTGTCGGTCGTCCTTGAGGAACAGCGCCTTGCTCACGATGTGCGGCTGGCAGACCAGAGCGCCGCCGACGACGAAGTTGCAGACGAACACCTCGAACAGGTTGCGGAACCACGGCGAGCCCGGGTTCGTGATCCCCATCAGCGCGGGGTTCGCCGCGACGAGGGTCTCCTTGAGAGAGCCGTCGAAGATCGAGGGCAGCCCGGCGGCGATGAGCAGCACCGCGACCCCGAGCATGACGAGGGCCTGGATGGCGCCGGTCCAGGCGTGGCCGTTGGCGCCTCCGAGGGCGACCGTCGCCACCGCCAGCGCCGTCAGGGCGGCCGCTACCGCCACCGCGGGCACGCCCAGCAGTCCGCTCAACACCAGCGCCAGCGCGACCACGATCAGCACCGCGTACGCCACCAGCCCCAGGGACAACGCGGCGAAGCCGCCGCGCAGGGCGGGCGAGCCGAATCGCGCCCCCAGCCACTGCGGGAGGGTGAGGGCCGCGACCGAGGCGCCGACCCGCCGGAAGCGCCCCGTGAAGACGATCAGCCCCAGGGTGATGCCCAGCCCGGCGGCGGCGCCGTAGCCCAGCAGCGCGCTCAGTCCGAAGTGGAAGACGAGCCCCGGGTTGATGACGAAAGTCGCCACCGACGTCAGCTGCGCGGTCAGCGCGAGCCCCACCAGGGCGGCGGGGAGGTCGCGGCTTCCCACGGCGTACGAGTCGAGGTCATCGGTGCGGCGGGAGGCCCGCCACGCCAGCGCTCCGGCGATGGCGGCGTAGAGCAGGACGGCGGACCAGGCGAGCGCAGACGTCATCATGCGGGGGAGCATGATGTGCAATTGCACATAGGTCAAGCGCTATTGTTGCAGCGCAACAATCAGGGGCCGTGCAGGTCCCAGATGAGCTCGCCGCGATGCACCACGCCGGCCACCTGCAGCTTCACCTCGGCCGTCTGGCCGGTGATGAGGGGGAGGCCGTCCTGCCCCAGGGTGGGGAACTTGGCGATGAACACCCGGTCGTGGGCGGTGATGTACGGGTACAGCGACAGCAGCTCGGTGGTGGGCCGACGGATGCGCTGGAGGATGAGCGGGTCGACCGTGCGGCCACCGTCGCCGACGAGGCGGACCTTCCAGGGCGGATCCTTGCCCACGAAGTCGCCCCGACGGGTGTCGTCGGCCCACGCCGCGACGACGATCTCGTGGTAGCGGGAGGCGTCCTCGAGCTCCTTCTGCAGCAGCAGGGCGTAGTCGTCCTGGGGGAGGATGTAGCGCCGCGCGTACTCGTGGCTCCAGGCCCGCCGGAACGGCGCCGCCTTGAACGTCGCCTTCATCAAGAGGCTGGTTTCCCACTTGTTGTACAGCCGGAGCTCGCGGGTCCAGCGCCGCACCGCCCGCTTGTAGGCGCGGGGACCGCCTTCGTCGGCGTACTGCTCGTAGCCGGTGTACTTGAGCTGGCCGCGGCCCTGGCCGCATCCGGTCGCGAAGATCGCCAGGGCGGTCAGAGCGATGGCGGCGAGTCGCATCGGGGCGACTCTACCCGTGGCGGAGTTCTTCGTCGTCGTCGAGGAACCACTCGTCCGTGAGATCGGAGCGGTCTTTGACCCGATCGCCCTTGCTCGGCCGCTTCGGGGTCGGCGGCGCAGCTTTGTGTACATGCGGGGGATGAACCACCGGCAGCAGCGGGCGCGGCGGGGTCGGCCGGCGGACCTTGCCGGTGCCGGGGCGGTGGCCTCCGGCCCGCACCACCGGGGGGTAGTCGGTACGGGAGGACTGCTCCGCGCGCGGCGGATGGGGCGGATGCACGGCGGAGTCGCGCATCGAGACCCGCTGCATCTCGTTGGTCGGCTCGCTCTCCTGGCTGGTGTCTCGCCGCGTCACCAGTCGCTTGGGCCGGCGGGCCGCGCGTCGCTCATCCGCGCTGCCGCCGGGCCGGCTGGACGAGGCTTGGGTCGGGGTGCGCTCGCGCACGGGCACGCTGAGGATGGGGCGGGCGATGGGGCCCGTGGGGCGGTCGTCCTCAGCGAGGCTGGAGGCACCGCGTTCGCTGCGGAGCGTGTGCTCCTCGCGCAGAGTGATGACCGGCTGGCTCTGAGACGGGGCCGCGACCAGCCGGCGCGGAGTGGGGGCTGTGCCGAGGACCGGGGTGACGGCCTCGGGGGTCGTCGACCTGCGCACCGAACGGATCGGATCGACGGTGTCGCCGGCGGTGGTGTCGATCTCGACGTCGACGCGACCCTTGAAGGTCCCGCCGTCCTCCACCGCGAGCAGCCCCTGGACATCGCCGATGAGGGTGCCCTGCGAGCCGATCACCACCTGCTGGGTGGCGCGGACGCGCCCTTGGAGGCGGCCGTCGATGCGGACCCGGGCGGCGACTACGTCGGCCTTGGCGACGCCACCGGGACCGACCACGACCTGTCCCCCGACATGCAAGTGTCCGTCGAAGCGCCCGAGAATGAGCACGTCTCCGTTTCCCGCGAGGTCGCCCGTCAGGCGAATCCCTGCCGAGATCACAGTCTTCGCTCCAGCCATGCCGGCATTCTGCCCCCAGTGCCGGGCGCCACCAAGCCCGATCGCCGGACTCGGTAGACTTCTCCGAATGCAGCCCGAAGATCGCCGCACGTCCGCGCTGTTGGGCCTGCTCTCGATGCTCCCGTTCGTCGCGGTGCTCGCGGCGGGCTACGTGTGGGACGACCACGTCGTCATCGAGGCCAATCCGTTCCTCACGATCGACCAACTGGGCGGCTTCTGGTTCGAGGGGGAGGCCTCCTCTACGGGCATCGGACGCGGCTCCCGCTACAACCCGCTGGGGTGGAGCCTGTACCTCGCCGAGAGCGTGGTGGGAGGCGGCGCTCCGCCAGCGTGGCTTCCGCACCTGACGTCGCTGGCGATGCATGGGCTGGGGGCCGGCCTGTTGGCGGCGTTGCTGCTCGTCCTCGCCCGAGCCGGCGGCGCCCGAGATCCCCGGCTGTTCGCCATCGTGGGAACGGCCTGGTTCGCGTGGGCCCCGGTCCAGGCCGAGGTGGTCTGCTTCGTTTCAGCCCGCTTCGACTCGCTCGCGTGGGTGCTGCTGGCGGGCGGGGCGCTGCTCGCGGCCACGGCGGTGCAGCCCAGGTGGCAGCTGCTGGGGGGGCTGATCGCGGCCACCTCGATGCTGAGCAAGGAGGCGACCCTCACCGGGCTCGTGCTGCTGCCGTTGATCGTGATCGGCCTGAAGGATCTCGGCTCCCTCAAGACCCCGCGGGCCTGGGGGCCGCTGGCGGCGGGGGCGTGGGGCGGGGCGCTGGCGGTGATGGTCGTCCGCCGCCTCCTCGGGATCGGCATGCCGGGGGGACTGGCGGAGGCCGGGGTCGAGCCGATCCTGGCCACCTTCGCCGGCTTGATGCGGGTCGCGGTGCTCCAGGAGCATCTGTCGCTGATGCGGCCGATCGCCACCGAGATCGGCGTGCTCGATGCCGTGATTCTGGCCGCGATGATCGCGACCGGCCTCTGGGGACTCCTCAAGGCGTCGTCCTTCGAGGGCCGCGCCGCGGCCGCAGGAGCGCTCTGGATGGCCGCGCTGCTGGCGCCCCACGCTGTCGCTGCGGTCGGTTTCGAGCTGATGCCCGACCGCTACACCTACCTGGCGGCCCCCGGGCTGGCGATGGTCGTGGCCGCGGGCGCGACTGCGCTCCCGGTGCGCGGGCTGGTCCCCGCGCTGGTCCTCGTGGCGGTCCTGTTCGGGGCCCGGGACATCGCCCAGGTCGGCCGTTGGAGCGACGACGTGTCCCTGTTCTCGTGGGAGGTGATGCAGTTCCCGGAGGCGCCGCAGACCCACTACCACCTGGGCATGCTGCTAGCTGAGCACGGGCACCTGGACGCGGCGGAGGCGTCGCTGGTGGAGGCTGCGCGGACCGGCCCCTACCTGCCTCAGACCTGGGGCGAGCTGGCGGAGCTGCGGGCCAACCGCGGAAACGTGGACGGCGCCCTCGCGGCGCTCGACGAGGGGCTGCGGCATCTCCCCGGGAACGCGGCCCTGATCGGGCTTCGCGCCAGCGTCACTCAGCTGAAGGAGCCGCCAGCCCCATGAGGAGGTCGCGCAGGTCTTTGTCCGCCTCCTTGCCCCAGATCTCGGGGGGGAGCGTGATGTCGGCGCGCCGGAAGACCACCCAGTAGCGCCCCCGGGGCAGGCCCAGGTCGAGGGTCGAGTGGTAGCGGTAGCCCCCGTGGGTCAGCATCGATCGCACGATGCCGTGCTCGGTGGTGCCGAAGCGGGGGTCTCCCCGGAGGGGATCGACGATCGGATCTTCGCTGCGGGCGAGCACGAGCCCGGGGTTCCGCTCCCGGAAGTAGGCCTCGTCCCAGGCCTTGTCGCCGTGCTTGCCCTCCAGCAGGGCGATGTGGCGGTCCGTGAGGCCGACCAGATCCAGGATGGCGCCGTCGAAGAAGTAGCCGAACCGCCCGATGTCGGCCATCGCGACGAGCTCGATGCCATCGGTCTGGTTGGCCGCTTCGGCGAGCATGGAGGCTTCCCACGGCACCTGTTTGGTGTGGTCCCAGCCGGTGCCGAACGCGACCCCCGCGGCGAGCACCCAGGCGGCCGCGAGGGCCCCCGTCAGGCGGACCTTGTCGGACAGGCCGGCGCCCACGCCGCAGAGCACGGCCCCGCCCACGGCGGGCACTACGAGCCGTCGCAGACCGGGCATCCAGTCCCCGCCGGACCACGTCGTGCCCGCGATCATTACCAGCAGCACGGTGGCGGCGGCGCGTGTCCAGGGCAGCTTGCGAAGCGCCGGTCCGGCGGCGCCCAGACCCACGAAGCCGGTGGCGTAGACCAGCCCCGCGGCGACGTAGTCCACGCCTTCGGACAGTACCCCGGGCTTGGCGTGGAAGGTGTTCGGTACCAGCTCGCCGTAGTACGCCAGCCGGAACCCCTCCATCCCCGCGCAGATCAACCCGAACGGCACCGCGACGAGGATCGCGGTGCGGAGCCGCGAAGCCATCGCGGCGATCACGAGCCCCCCCAACAAGACCCCCTCGGGCCGAGTCATCGCCAACAGACCGAGCAGGACCCCCAGGCCAACCGCAGCGCCGCTGAACCCCGTCTCCGGGGAATGCCAAACATGGTCTGCCCGCTCCGCGGCCAGGATGAAGAGGAGCCCCCAGAGGGGGGTCTCGAGACCACTCATGGCGAAGTACGCCAGGTTCCCCATCGCCGCGACGATCCCGCCCGCTACGGCTCCCGCGAGCACGGCGTTGCCCCCGGCTCGGCCCGCGATCCGGGCCGCCAGCAGCACCACCACCACGATCGTCGCGAGGTGGCAGGCCCCGCCCACGATTCGAGCCCCGCCCAACGGGTCGGCTTCGGGCGCGAGGGCGATCCAGATCGCCGACAGCAGCGTCCACAGGAGGTTGGTCATGCCCTCGACCGGCGGCGCGCCGACCTCGTAGGTCAGCTCGCCGAACACCACCAGGTTGCGGGCGTAGCGGAACGAGACCCAGGCGTCGTCGATCGCCCACGTCGGATGGGCGAATCGCAGGAGGGAAGCCGCGCCGATCAGCGCGCAGATCAGCGCGGCTGCTCGGACGGAGCGGTCGTTCAAGCTTCGGCGGCCTCGTCGTACCGAACGGTCTCGGCCTGCTGGGTCACGTTGCCCAGCCACGCGGTCACGGCCTGCTCGAGTTCTTCCCGGCACAGGTCGTTGTGAGGCTCGTGGAAGGCACCCTCGAACTTGACCACGTCAGCGTTCGGCGCGTCCGCGGCGAAGGCGAGCGACTTGGTGTGGTCGCAGATCGCGTCCTTGGTGCTCAGCAGCCAGAGGCTCGGACCGGGGAAGTCCTTGCCCCGCCCCTTGCAGGCCTCCTGCGCCGCCTCGAAAGACGTGAACCAGCGCGTGCTGATCAGCCGGTGCACCAGCGGGTCGTTCTTGTACTTCTCGACCTCTTCGGGGTCGCGGCTGATCTGCTCGACCTTGAGCTCGTTGTCCAGCCGGAGCCGCGGCAGCAGCTTCGCCAGCAGGCGGCCGGCCGCGACCTTGAGCCTCGGCGGGTCGAAGGCAACGCCCAGGCTCGGGTTGCTGATGATCAGCCCCGCCGCGCCCGTCGAGGCGATCAGGTTCCCCAGGACCGTGATGATGCCGCCCATCGAGTGGCCGTACTGGTACACGGGCAGGTCCCCGTGCTTGGCCTTGGCGTCGGCCATCACCGCGGCGACGTCCTGGGCGAACTGCTCGAACCCCTCGGTGTGCCCGCGGAGCCCTCCGCTGCGTCCGTGCCCGCGGTGATCCGCCGCCACCGCGACGAAACCCTCGGCGGTCACGACTCCGGCCATGCGCTCGTAGCGCCCGCCGTGCTCGCCGAGCCCGTGGTTGAACTGCACGATGCCCTTGAGGGTGGTCCCCTCGGGCGGCATCCAGGTGCGCACGAACAGCGAAATGCCGTCGACCGGCGAGGTGATCTCGTGGGTTTCCATGGTCAGCCTCCGGGGCTCAGCAGCATGCTCGTCAGCCCCGGGAACCACGTCACGATGATCAGGGCGAAGACGAGCAGAAGAGTGAACGGTACGACGCTTCTGATCACCTCCAGCACGGGCCGGTCAAACACCGAGCTCGCGACGAAGATGTTCAGCCCCAGAGGCGGCGTCAGGTAGCCGATCTCCAGGTTCACGATGAAGATGATCCCGAAGTGGATCGGGTCGATGCCGTACTGGCTGATCGCGATGGGAGCGAGCAGCGGCGCGACGATGAGAATCGCCGACAGGATGTCCATCAAGCAGCCGATGATCAGCAGCAGGATGTTCACCATGATCAGGAACTGCACCCGGCTGTCGACGTGGGACTTCACCCACTCCGCGGCCTGGTCGGGGATCTTCTCGAACACCAGGTAGCCGTTGAAGGCGATCGCCAGGACCACGATCAGCAGCAGGCTGCCCATCACCACCGCGCTGTCGCGGAAGACCCGCGGCAGGTCCGTCACCGGCAGCTCGAACAGCGGGTCGTCCGGGGCTGCCGCGCCCCGCTTGCGGTTGATCGCCTTGGTCGCGGGGTGCGCTACGAACTCGACGAACAGGGCGTAGACCACTGAAACTGCGGCCGCCTCGGTGGCCGTGAACCAGCCGGAGTAGATGCCGATGATGATCAGCGCCGGCAGGCCGGCCGCCCACGCGCCGCGGCTCATCGCCTCCGGCAGTTTGTGGATGGTCTCCTCGATCGGCATCGTCTTGTCGCGAGCCACGAAGGTCGACCACAGCGCCAGCATCACGCCGATCATCAGGCCGGGGCCGATACCCGCGATGAAGAGGTCGTTGACGGACGGGCTGGCGCCGGTGAACGAGGACTTGATGCTCGGGTCCTGGAAGCAGACGACCGCGTAGACGATCATCGGGATCGACGGCGGGATCAGGATCCCCAGGCTCCCCGCGGACGTCAGCAGGCCGACGCTGAACCGCTCCGGGTACTTCGCCTGGATCAGGGCCGGCACCATGATGGAGCCGATGGCGATGACCGTGACGGGCGAGCTGCCCGAGATCGCCGCGAAGACGATGCAGGACATGACGCCGGAGATGGCGAGGCCGCCGGGGAACCAGCCGATGGCCGCCTTGGCCATGTCGATCAGCCGGCGGGCGATGGAGCCCTCCGTCATCACCGCGCCCGCGATGACGAACAGCGGGATGGCCAGCAGCACCTCCTTGTTCGTCGCCTCGAACATCTTCTTGGCGACGAAGCTGAGGTCGCGGTCCTCCAGCACGGTGATGCACAGCGCCGCGGCCATGCCGATGACCACGAACAGCGGGGCGCCGCAGATCATCAGCAGGATCGCGCAGACGACGATGAGCCAGCCCTGCCCCATCCACAGGCCCGCGAGCATGCCCAGCAGCAGCCCCGGGAAGAGGCCCGCCAGGAGCATGTCCTTGCGGCTGGCACCCCCGGCGTTGCCCTTCATCGTGCGGGCGGGGATCTCGTCCAGCTCGACGTTCGGGTCGTTGCCCTGGAAGAACTTGCCGGTGAAGCGCAGCGCCATCAGGAAGAAGGCGACCGGGAGGATGAGCTCGGGCACCCAGATCTTCAGCGCGTTCTGCCGGATGTCGACGGCGGCGCCGGCGTCGATGATCTCCTGGAACCACTCCTCGTCGTCGATCTTCAGCTGCATCGTCACGAGGTGGTTCAGCACCCAGACGGTGGCGTTGTTGGCCCACTCCATGAACCAGTCGGGCACGGTCAGCTTGGCCAGTGCCTCGGTCTCGAAGTGCTTGGCGACGACGTCGCTGGAGGCCTTGAAGAGCTTCCAGCTGAACACCGCGGAGATGAACGTGGCGATCCGGAACAGCCGCGAGCTGCCCGCCGGGGACAGCGCCCGATCGGCCGCGTCGATGGTGAGGTGGCGCCCGTCCCGGGTGGCCAGGGACGCGCCCAGGAACGCCATCACGAGCATCAGGAACAGGGCGATGCGGGTGGGGCTGTCGATCCCCAACTCGAAGCCACTGAACGTGCGCTCCACGAAAGTGAGGAACACGAGCGCCGTCATCGCGAAGGTGGCGATGACGATGACGGTGGTCTCGACCCGGTCGAGGATGGCGTCGAGGAAGCTGAGAGCGCGGGCGATGTAGTGGTAGATGCCGCCGATCACCAGGATCAGCGCGAAGACCACCTTCAGGAGCAGGACGTCCTTGCAGAAGTCCTTGAACGCGCGCCAGCCTTTGTTCCATCCACGCGCGAACGCGTCGAACGGTGCGAAGACCGCAGCAAGCGCGCTCTGGAGTTTCACCGTCGGGAGACTACTACTGTGCGGCGCGGAACGTGGCGAGCTCGGCGTTCACCGTGTCGAGCAGGTCGCCACCGACCTGGTCGCGCATCTCGGTGTGCACCGTCTGCGCGGCCTCGATGAACGGAGCGAGCTCCGCGGCCGTCGGCTCGTACACCGTCAGGCCCATCTCCTTGTAGTTCTCGATCAGGCTCGCTTCGAGGCTGCGCACGCCGTCGCGGCCCTTCTTCTGCTCGGCCCGCCAGTCGCCCTCGACGACGGTCTGGAGGTCCGCGGGGAGGGCGTCGAAGAAGTCCTTGCTGTAGAGGATCACCGCCGGCTGGAAGATGTGCTTGGACAGCGTGTAGTACTTCGTCGGCTCGAACCAGCCGCTGGCCTGGCCGAACAGCGTCGTGTTGTCGAAGCCGTCGACGGCGCCCCGGTTCAGGGCATCCAGCACGTCCGGCACGGCGATCGGCTCGGCCTGCACGCCGAAGGCCTTGTACATCGCCTTGTGCACCGGAGCCTCCTGCACGCGCATCTTCTGCCCGCGGAGAATCTCCAGCGACGTGACCGGAGCGTTCTTCGTGTAGAAGCTCCGCCAGCCGTTGATGGCCCACATGTTCAGGTGCAGGCCGCGGCGCCCCATCTTCTTCTTGATGGGCTCGTACAGCACGTTGTCGAGGATGTGATCAGCCTCGGCGTCGCTGCGGAACAGGTACGGGAGCTCCGGCAGCTGCAGCTCCGGGACGTTCGCCCCTTCGGCCACCGCGGCGGTGGAGAAGCCGCCACCCTGGAGGCGTCCGCCTTCCACGATGTCCTGCGTCATCTCGACTTCGCCGCCGAGCGTGCCGCCCAGGAAGATGCGGACCTGAATCCGACCCTCGGAATCCTTCTGGATCCGCTTCTGGATGTCGTACAGCTGATCGGCCCAGGGCGTGCCCTCGGGCGCGACCGTGCCGAAGTTGATGGTGAACTCGGCGTCACCGGAGCGGCCCTCGCCCGGAAGGACGAAGACGGCCGCGGCGGCCAGAAGCAGAGAGGGAATCGCGATACGGCGCATGAAGATCTCCTGTTGCTACGACGGACCGGGGGACCGCGCTGCGGCGGTCACTACTCGGCGAAGAGCTCGTCGATCCGGTTGAGCAGGTCCTGAGCCTTCCTCTTCTCCACGGTCTGCTCGGGGAGCATCTCGGGGAGCACGTCCGCGGGGGTGTTGATGACGTGCTCGAGGAGCTCGCGGAAGAGCGCCTTGTCCTGCGCCTTGACCGCGTAGGTGTCGGCGTACAGCACGTAGGTGGCGAAGTTCTCGGGGTACATCGCCTTGGCCTTCTCGTACATCTCCTTGGACTTGGTCATGTCGCCGCCCGCGAAGGACGGAGCGACCGAGTAGAAGGCGCCCCAGTAGCGCGGCGGGCCGGCGTAGTAGGCGGTCTCGTCCAGGGCGAGGGCGTGGGTCATCATCTTGGCGATGTAGCCCTTGTACTTGACGATGGTGCTGAAGCCCTGGCCCCGGGCCCACTTGCCCAGGTTCGACGCGGTCCAGTAGATGGCCATCTGGTCATCCTTCTGGAGGGCGAAGACGGCGTCGGCGGGCTTCTCACCCTTGTCGATGCGGGCCTTGAACTCGGCGTCCGCGGCCATCGCGCGCTCGCCGTAGGTCACGCCCTCTTCGAACAGCACCGACTTGGCCTCGGCGTCGTCGGTGTAGCCGTCGGCCATGAAGTAGACCGAGCGGCTCAGGAGAATCAGCGCCTCCTGGTTCTCGGGCTCGGCGGCGACGATCCCCTGAAGGGCGTCGATCGCCTTCTGGAGGCCTTCCTTGGAGCCGCGCTCGGCGGCCCAGATGGCGTGGGCGTCTTCGTACGTGGTGCCCGCGGTGGCGGCTTCACCGGTCGTGCCTTTGAGGCCCGACGTGTACGTCTTGCAGGAGATGAGTCCCGTCGCGAGGACGGTGATGGCGAGAAGGGCGGCGAAGTTGCGCTGCATGATGATCTGGCTCCGTTGTGGGCGGACCCCCCCCTGGGCCCGCGAGCGCGGGCACTGTACCCGGAACCCAATTCGGGTCAACCCTGCGACAATGCAAAAATGAATGAGCGTTCAGTTGCCTGCTGTGAAGCGATCCGGACCGCCTTTGGGCGGCAGCGTCGGGCGTTTCGCAACCTGACCGCGCGGGGCCGGCAGCGATTCGAGGAGCGGGATTGGGTCGGATTGCGGGCCGATGCGGCCGAGCGGCTGCTGCTCTACCGGCGGGAAGTGGACCGCTGCGAGCGGCAGGTGCGCGACCTGCTGGGCGACGACGTGGCCGACCGGTCGCTCTGGCAAGACGCGCGCGTCGCCTACGCTCGGGCGATCGAGCAGCGAGAGGATGGAGACCTCGCCGAGACCTTCTTCAACTCCATCACCCGTCGGATCTTCACCACCGTGGGGGTCGACCGGAGCGTGGAGTTCGTCGGCCAGCAGTGGACCGATCCGGAAGGCTCCGATGACGGCGTGCTGCGGTACGGGCCGTCGACGGACGTCGCTCCCCTGGTGGAGAAGGCGCTCCATGATCGGACCTGGGCGGTGCCGTACGAAGACGCCGCCGCCGACGCCGCGCGGGCAGCGAACCGGATCGATGAGCACCTCGCCGAGTGGGGCTTGCGGGGACCGCGCACCCTCGAGGTCCTCGCCACGACCTTCTTTCGGGGCAAGGGTGCCTACCTCGTCGGCCGGCTGCGGCTCGCCGTCGGCGACGTCCCGGTCGTGTTCGCCCTCCGCAACGGTCCCGAGGGGATCTTCGTGGACGCCGTGCTGCTCCACGAGGACGACGTCAGCAAGCTGGTCTCGTTCACCCGCTGGTACTTCCTCGCGGACACCCCCCGACCGCACGACGTCGTTCGGTTCCTGACCGAGCTGCTGCCCCGCAAGCGGCTGTCGGACCTGTACCTCAGCCTTGGCCACATCAAGCACGGCAAGACCGAGTTGTACCGCGAGCTGCGGATCCACCTCGACGCCACGGACGAGCGGTTCGAGTTCTGCGCCGGCACCCCCGGCTTGGTGATGGTCTGCTTCACGCTCCCGGGGCTCGACAGCGTGTTCAAGGTCATCCGGGATCGCTTCCCGCCCGAGAAGGAGGTGACCCACAAGATCGTCACCCAGCGGTACTGGCTGGTGCACGTGCACGACCGCGCAGGACGGCTGGTGGATGCGCAGCCGTTCGAGCAGCTTCGGTTCGACCGATCGCGGTTCGAGCCGGACCTCCTGGAGGAGTTGCTGACCTCGTGCAGCAAGACCGTGACGATGGACGGCGACGCCGTGGTGGTCGGCCACGCCTACTTCGAGCGCAAGGTCGTGCCCCTGAACCTGTTCGTGCGGCAGGCCGATCCCGAGGCGGTGGAGGCCGCGGTGTGGGACTTCGGCGACGCCCTCCGCGACCTCGCCGCGTGCGGCCTCTTCCCCGGTGACGTGCTGCTCAAGAACTTCGGCGTCACCCGCCACGGCCGGGTCGCGTTCTACGACTACGACGAGCTGGCGTTGCTTCCCGGGCTCAGCTTCAAGGACCTGCCCCCGGACGATGACGACGACGACGACTGGGCGATCCGGCCCCAGTTCGTGCCCGATCCGAACGACATCTTCCCCGCGGAGTTTCCCCGCTTCTTCGGCCTCACCAAGCCGTTGCAGCGGGTGCTGCTGGAGCACCACGCCGAGATTTTCACGTCGGCGTGGTGGCGCGGCGTGCAGCGCATGATCGAGGACGGCAAGGTCGTCGAGTTCCCGCCGTACTCGTCGGCCCACCGCATCGGCGGGCGCCCCGTCAAGCGTCGGACGTACTAGCGGCGTAGCGCTGGGCGCGGTCCAGGCGTCCCTGAAGGGCCAGCGCGAAGAGCGCCTTGCGAGGCGTCTCGGCAGCGGGGTCGGTGCGCTTCAGCAGCGCCTTGGCCGCCTTCCCCGAGCCGGTGACCTGCTCGATCGTGGGCCGGCAGGCCTCCGGGAGGGGGGCGTCTTCCCCCACGAGGACCTCCCGGAGCAGCTCCAGCGGGTGGTGCATGTCCCGCTTGGGCGGCGTGCCGAGGTCCGCGAGGAAGGTGCAGAGCAGGCGGCCGACGGCGTGGGAGTGCAGCGGGGAGATCCGCGCCGCTTCCCGGAGGGCGTCGCCGAGGCGGTTCAGCTTCAGGATTTCGTGCCGGTGGAGCGCCAGCAAGGTGCTCCCCAGCTGCTCGCCGGTGCAGCGGCCGTCGTCGATCGCGGAGATCATCGCGTCAAGCGCGATGGCGCGGGCATCGGCGTCGCGGGAGCAGAACGCCGTCGCCGCGATCAGCACCGTGCCGGGCGTCCACGTCGCGTCGGGATCGACGGCGGCTTCGATGTGGCCGGCCGCGGACCGCCACGCGCTCGCGGCGGCGTCGAGTTCCGCCACGATCACCCCGGCGCCCCGGAAGTAGAGCCCTTCGGGCCAGGCGGGCCAGGCGGGCCAGATCCCGGCCAGAACGCGGGCTCGCGCGACCTCCCCCTCGGCCCAGTTCCAGACCCGCCCCGTGCCCCGGTGCAGCAGCACGGTGGGCAGGTGGACGGGGGTGCGTAGCTGCAGCGAAGGGGAGGCCTCCGTCACGAGCGTGCGGACGGTCTGCTTCCAGCGGTTGGTGCTCGACTTGATGCGCCACCGAATCGTCCCCGGGGAGGCGCCGTCGGGGCCCGTGCCGACGATCCCCGCCACCGCCTCGGCGCGTGGATGGCGGGCCCGCAGCGCCGCCACCGCCAGCGGTGTGTGGGCGCGTCCGGGCATCAGCAGCTCCGCCGCGCGCGCTGGCCGGGCGAGGCCTTTGCCGAACAACGCGAGGATCTGGCCGAGGCAGCCCGGGGGGGCGGAGACGACCCCGGGCTCGATCTCGACCTCCTCCGGCACGGTCGGCTGATCGCCGTCGGCCGCCGCCTGCAGTCCGTCGGCGTCGCCACCGAGGGCGAAGCGCACCGCCGACCACTCCAGCGAAGGGGAGACGGGTGCTTCGGCCAATGCCTCGGCCCGATGCTCGGGGGCGAGCCGCAGCAGGGCCTGGATGAGGTCCAGGCGGTCGATGGGTTCCCCCGCCTCGGTCCAGGTTCGCAGCCGGCGCACCAGCGCGCGGGGGTCGATCCAGGCAGGCTCGTGGGTCGGGGCCGCCAGGAGCGGAAGGGCGCCGCTCCGGCGGACTCGGCGGGTCACCGCTTCGACCCGCCGCTCCATGAAGATCGCGGGCCCGCAAGCCCGGGCGTGAGCGAACCGTCTGCCGCCGGAGCGGTATCCGCAGAGCGCCGCGGCGAAGGACGTGGCGAGGCCGGGGAGCCCGGGGCGGAGCCAGCGCTCGGTGACCTCATCGCCGAGGCGTTGGCGCAAAGGGGCGAGCGATGACGGCGGCCGCTTCGACCCGGAGCGTGGCGGCCAGATCGGGAGCGGCGGCTGCGATCTCGGCGGCGAGGTCGGGGGCGGGGGAAGGGGCCCGCTTGCCGATCGTCTGGATCGCCAACGCCTGCACGTCCGCGTGCTCGTGGAGCAGGGCGGCGAGGGCCGTGTCGTACGCCTGGAGCCGGCGGTCCGCGTCCTTGCCGGCGGCCCGGGCGAGCAGCCGCAGCGCCTTCGTGGGGTGGGTCTTGGTGCGCAGCTCCAGCCCGGCCGGAGCGCGTCGATCAGCGCCCCGGGATCCACGGCCTTGGTCTTGAGCACCGCGCTGACCCCCTTGAGTCCGGCGGCGACGACCGCGCTGTGGGGGCTCCCCAGCAGATCGAGGTAGCTCTGCGCGCGCGCATCCCGCTCCGCCGGGGTGGGCTTCAGGGCGTCGTGGGCGCGGAGCACGCCGGCGGAGGTCACCGGTCCGTGGCCCCGGGTGGCGCCGGCGAGGGTGGCGTCCAGCACGACGTCGCGGTCCATCTCCCCCAGGGCGATGAGCTCCTCCAGCAGGGCGATGATCGTGGCCCCCTCGGTGGACCACGCGGGCGGGTCGCAGCGCAGCAGGTGGAGCAGTTCTCCGTTCAGATCCGTCGTGCCGGCGCGGTAGCGCTCCGTGCCGCCCTTGCGGTTGGCCTGAAGGAAGCGAAGGAACTGCTGGGCCCAGTTGCCCGACGCCTCCGGCCGCTCGATCACCCCCGCGTCCCGGAGCTCCTCCAGCACCTGGAACAGAGGCCGCCCGTCCTCGATGGCGAGGCGTGCCTCGACCCAGTCCGCGGCCCAGGGGGGGCGGCGGTCGATGAGGATCGGCCCCGCGAGCCACTCGAACTTCGGCCAGGTCCCCACCTGCAGGTCCCAGATCGTGATCCGGCGGCCGGCGCTCCAGGGTCCCAGCGCGAAGACGGTGGCCGATTCGGCGGAGCTGCCCGTGAACGTGCCCGTGTTGCGGCTCGCCTTGAGCAGCTCCTGGGTGGTGGTGCTGAGGGTCTTTCGCTCCGCCTCCGGCATGCCCCGCAGCGCCTCGGCGACGCGCTTCGCCTTGCCGGTGCCGACGAGGTCGCGGAGCTCCTCGGGGGGGCACTGCCGGTCCACGACCATGCGGGCGGCGAGGATGTGCTTGCAGGAGCCCCGATCGGTGCCGTGGCGGGCGAACCAGGGGCACGTGCAGCGGTCGCCGTCCGGCTGCAGGCGGACGTGGTACTCGCTGTCGGCGGCGCTTCCGGGGATCCGCAGTTCGGCCCGGGGGCCGTTCCGTTCGACGATCCGAATCGCTGGATCCTCGGCCAGCTTGCGCGCCCCCGCGAGGCGGGGGTCGAGCGTCTCGACCGCTTTCAGGTCGAAGGGAAGCTGCCGGTGGAACTAGGTGCCGAGGTGGAGGTCGTAGCCGACCTGACCTTGCGCGGCGAGCACCGCGAGGGCCCCTTCGACCTCGCTTCGCTCCAGCCCCGACCGATCCGCGATCGCGTCGACGTCCAGCGCCGACTGCCACTGCAGAGACGCCTTCACGCGGGGAAGGGCGCGCTCCCAGCCGTCGCCCGCGAGGGCATCCAGGGCCTGCCCCTCGCCGCTGAAGTCGCGATGGACCTCCGGGCTGAGCATGAAGGTGTAGCGGCCCACCGGCGTGGTCAGTTCCCACGCCGAGGTGCCCGAGGCGCCCGCGAACACCCGCAGCGAATCGGCCTTCGTGATGATCGCCTCGAGCAGGCGAAGCCGGTCGGTCCCGGCGATCCGCACGGAGTCGCGCGCCTCCCGCAGGCTGAGGCGGAGTCCGCGCCCCGCGCCGACCACGAACGCTGGTCGGGCGTTCGCCCCGCTCCGCGGCAGTGACCGGATGAAGCGTCGAGCCTCGACCCCGCTGACCTCGAACAGCGGCTTCATGCCCGCCTGGTAGGCCTGGACCTCGGTGAAGCCGCGCACCCACCGGGACGGCAGCTTGACCTTCTTCTCCACGACGTCGTCGCTGCCGGCGACGCCCATCTTGACCTCGGCGGCGCCCACGGCGAGGTCGACGGTGTCCCGGTCTCGGACCTTGCTGAGGGCCACCCTCATGGGTGCGTTGAAGTCGACGTTGGTCGTGCCTCGGCCCTGGATGTCCGCCTCGATGGCGTCCACGTCCACGCGGGCGTACAGGCCGTTGTCGGAGCTGAATCCCTCGAAGCGGAGAAGCTCCGAGCTGGAGGTGACGACCGGGTCCATCGTCAGGCGGCGGGTGGGGTCGTAGAAGCGGGCGCGGACCACGTCCGAGAGGCACAGGAGCAGGTCGGCGGTGACCTTCGGCTTCGTCAGCCGCCCCTGCAGGAAGTAGGGGTTGGAAGGGACCCCTTCGACGACGCTGCAGGTCGCGAGGCTGAGGCCCCAGTCGACGCCCGGTCGGGGCGCGGAGTTGAGGCCGGAGGCATGGGCGTAGCGGTAGGAGAAGGCGACGGCGGCGCTCATGGAGTCTCCTCGGCGCGGCGGAGGATGCGCCGCATGACCTTGCCCGAGGCGGTGCGCGGCAGCTGTTCGATGAGGCGCACGCGCGCGACCTTGAACAGGGGGTTCAGGCCCGACCGGATCGCCTGCTGGGCCGAGCCCCTCAGGTCGTCGGGGTCGAGGCCGCCCCCGACGACGCACAACACGAGCTCCGAAGGTCCGCCGCCGGGCGGAGCGACGGCGATGGCGGCGCACTCGGTGATGCCGTCGAGTCCGGCGACGACGCGCTCGATCTCGGCGCTGCTGACCTTGATGCCGCCCAGGTTCATGGTGTCGTCGGCGCGGCCGTGGGCGCGCAGGAAGCCGCCGGGGAGGCGCTCCATCTGGTCGCCGTGGCGGCGCAGGGTCTGGCCCGAGGGGCCCGGAGGCATGCCCGCGAAGTAGACGGTGTGGTGGTCGCGGTTGAGGAGGCGGCTGCTGCTCCCCAGCATGGGGGCGATGAGGGCCAGTTCACCCAGCGTGGTGGGGGCCCCGGTGTCGTCCAGGACGGCGAAGTCGCAGCCGAAGGCGGGCGTGCTGAACGTGGCCGGGGCCTGCGGTTGGGCCACGCTCCCGCAGATGTAGCCGCCCCCGATCTCGGTCCCTCCGCAGTACTCGACGACGGGCCGGTAGTTGGGGACCCGGGACATCAGCCAGAGGTAATCATCGAACCCGGAGGCCTCACCGGTCGAGCTGAAGCAGCGGACCGAGCTCCAGTCGACTCCGTCGGTGGCGCCGTCGGTGCGCCACGCCCGCACGAGGCTGGGCACGACCCCGAGCATGGTGACGCGCGCGTCCCGCACGAAGCGGCAGAAGTCGGGGCCGTGGGGGGCGCCCTCGAACAGCGCGATGGAGGCGCCGTTGAGGAGCGCCGCGTAGATCAGCCACGGCCCCATCATCCAGCCCAGGTTGGTGGGCCACGCGACGACATCGCCAGGGCGCACGTCCTGGTGCGCGATCGCGTCGCCGGCGGCTTTGATCGGGGTCACCTGGGTCCAGGGGATCGCCTTGGGCTCGCCGGTGGTGCCGGAGCTGAAGAGGATGTTGGTGGTGGCGTCGGGGCCCACGATCACGGGCTCCACAAGCTCGTCCGAGCCCAGCGCCTGGAAGTCCTCCCAGGTGCAGTCGCCGTCCCGCAGGGTCACCGACAGCGGGCCGCCGGTGCCCGAAAGCACGATCGCTGCAGGGGCCTGCGCGGCCACGACCCGGTCGAACAGCGGGAGGGAGCGCGCGCCCCGCACGATCACGTCCTGGGTCACGATCGCGCGTGCCCCGGAGATGCGGAGCCGCGTCGCGATCTCGTCCGCGGAGAAGCTGTCGGCGATCGACACGAACACGCAGCCTGCGAGCACGACCCCGAGGTAGATCTCGACCGAGCTGGCGGTCATCGGCATGCAGCCGGCGATGGCGTCGCCGGGGAGGAACCCCTGGGCGTGGAGCGCGCGCGCGACCCGGCTCGCCCGTCGGTGGAGCTGCCCGCGGGTGATCGTCGTCAGCGGACCGCCCGGGCCCTGCACGATCACCGCCGCCTCGTCGGGGTCCCGCCCGGCGAAGCACGACTCGGCGATGTTGAGCTTGGCGCCCGGGAGCCAGGCCGCCGCTTCGGCTCCGCCATCGGCGTCCAGCATGCGGTCGGGGGGCGTACGGAAGGTGATCTGGAGCTCGTCGAGCACGTACCGCCACCACCGCTCGGGCTCGGCCACGGATCGGCGATGGAGCTCCGCGAACGAGCCTTCCGCCAGCAGCGGTCCCATGCGGGAGGCGGTGAGCTCCTCGTCGGTGGGGCTCCAGGCGGGGGCGGGGCCGAACTCAGCGGTGTCGTGATCGGCCCACGCGGCGGTGAACAAGGCGCGGTGGAGGTCGAACGGATCTGATGGCCTCAGGAGCGCGCGGAGGGCTGTCCAGCGGGCCGGTCCGTCCGCCTGGGCGAGGGCGTCGGCAAACCGAGGAGGAAACGTCGAGTCCAGCATCGCGGCGAGCCTCGCATGCGGGCCAGCAATGCGCTACAAGTCCGCCTCGCGAAGGGACCCCCGATGGCCGCCGACATCCGCACCGCCTTGACCTTCGACGACGTCCTGCTCGTGCCTGCGCACAGCCAGGTGCTTCCGCGAGACGCCGACGTCTCCACGAAGCTGACGGAGTCGATCCGCCTCAACATCCCGCTGATGAGCTCGGCGATGGACACCGTGACCGAGTCGCGGACGGCCATCGCGATGGCCCGCAACGGTGGGCTCGGGGTGATCCACAAGAACCTCTCGATCGCCGCCCAGGCGCACGAAGCGTCCGTGGTGAAGCGCTCGGTCACCGGGATGATCACCGATCCGATCACCATCGGCCCCGACCGCCCCGTGCGCGCCGCCCTCGGGCTCATGCGCGAGCATCGGATCTCCGGTGTGCCCGTCACCGCGGGCGGGGAGTCGGGAGGCCGCCTCGTCGGCATCCTCACCAACCGGGACCTCCGGTTCGAGCGGGACCTGGACCGCTCCGTGGGCGAGGTGATGACCTCCGAGGGGCTCGTCACCGTGCAGGAGGGGACGACGCTGGAGCAGGCCAAGGACCTGCTGCAGGAGCACAAGATCGAGAAGCTGCTGGTGGTGGACGGAGCGGGCGTGCTGCTCCGCGGGCTGATCACCATCAAGGACATCATCGAGTCCGAGCGGTACCCCAACGCAGTCAAGGACCCGCTGGGGCGGCTGCGCGTGGCGGCGGCCGTCGGCGTCGGCGGCGACCGGGACGCCCGGGTCGCGGCGCTGGTGGCGGCGGGTGCGGACGTGCTCGTCATCGACACCGCCCACGGTCACAGCCAGATGGTGATCGACGCCGTCGCGGCGGTCCGCGCCGACTACCCCGATCAGGCGATCGTTGCCGGCAACGTCGCCACTGCGGGGGCCGTGGAAGCACTCGCCAAGGCGGGGGCCGACTGCGTGAAGATCGGAATCGGGCCCGGCTCCATCTGCACCACGCGGGTGGTCGCGGGGGTCGGAGTGCCCCAGTTGACCGCCGTGCAGGACGGCGCCAAAGCCGCCCGGAAGTACGGCGTCACCACCATCGCCGACGGCGGCATCCGCAGCTCCGGTGACGTCGCCAAGGCGCTGGGCGCGGGCGCGAACGTCGCCATGATCGGCTCGATGCTCGCGGGCACCGAGGAGTCGCCGGGTGAGGTCGTGCTCTACCAGGGGCGGCGCTACAAGGCGTACCGGGGCATGGGCTCGCTCGAGGCGATGAAGGCCGGCAGCTCGGACCGCTACTTCCAGGAGAACGTCGACGACCCGCTCGCCGGCCTCGACGGTGCCCCCGCCGGGCCCAAGCTCGTGCCCGAGGGGATCTCCGGCCGGGTGCCCTACCGGGGCCCGATCGCCGACACCGTCTACCAGCTCGTCGGAGGCCTCCGGGCCGCCATGGGCTACACCGGTTGCCTGACCGTCCCGCAGATGCACGAGGACGCGCGGTTCGTTCGCATCACCCAGGCGGGGTACCGCGAGAGCCACGTTCACGACGTCATCATCACGGCCGAGGCGCCCAACTACCGGGTGGACTAGTGCCGCTGGCGGACATCCTGAGCACCTGGCGGAACGGCGGCGCGCACCACGTCGTCGCCCCGTTCACGGATCCGTCGTCGTTCCTCGCCGAGGACGCGCGCACCGTCGTGGTGCTCTCGACCGACGTGGAGGCGCTGGCGTGGGCCGGCGGCCTGGGCGCGGGGCTGCTCATCCGCACCGTCGCCCGGCGCGATCGCACCCGCACGTTGACCTCGCCGATGGCACCCCGCGCCGTGGTGACGTCGCTGGAGTCGCTGGAGTCGTCCGTGATGCGGGCCGAGCTGGCGCGGGATCTCGGCGGCGCCGCCTGGCTCGTGCCCCAGGCGGATGCCTTGTCGTCCGTGGCCGCCCTGGGCGCGGCGCGGCGCGATCAGCTGACCCGGGCCCATGAAGCGGCCGGAGGAGGGGGACTCCTCCACGTGCATGCATCCACGGCACACGCCCCGGCCGAGACGGCCATCGAGGGCGGCACCCCCGGAGCGCTGCGGTGCGGGGGCGAGCGTCGGGCGTTGGCCGGCTCGCTGCTGGTGCCCACCGACGGCGGACTCGCTGCTGGCCCCGACGCGTTCGGGGAGGAGTTCGGCCACGAGCTGGGCGAAGTCGGTCTGTCGCGGCGTGAGCACGACCTGCGTCGGCTGCAGGCCCGTCCGTGGCGTCAGGCGATCGACGCGGCGTCCTCCAAGGCGCGGGGCGTGGACGCCTTCATCGATGCCTTCGGGGCGGTGCCCGGCCGCGCCGTGCTCGTGCTCGGGGGGGCGGCGACGCCGTCCCAGTTGGCGGTGCCGTCGGGGGCCGCGCTCGCGGTCACGGGGACCGCCTCCGCCGTAGGAACGATCGACGCTGCAGCGGTGGAGGCCTGCCGGGCCGCATTGAGCGCAGAGGCCCCCGCCGATTCGGGCTGGTTCGCCGTCTCCGGGGACGAGGCCCGCGCTCCGGGCTCGCTGTTGTCCGCTCTGGTGGCGGTGGGCGCGCTCGCGTCCGCCCGCCCGTGCGCCCTCGCGGCCAAGGTCGCCGATCAGCGGCGCTTCCGTCCCCCGGGCGTGGACCGCGAACCGGGCTACCGCGCCCTTCACGACGCGTACCAGGGGGCGATGCGCTCTTGGAGCCTCGCCGACCGCGCGCGCCTGGCGCTGACGGACCGCGCGCCGCAGGACCTGCGGACGTTGGCGCGAGCGCTCGGCTGGGAACCGGCGCGAATCGCCGATCTGCTCGTCGCGATGAACGACGACGGTCTCGTCACCGCCTACGTCGAGCCCCTCGGAGGAGCGGCCGATTGGCAGGTTGTGCCCGGACCCCGGTGGTCGGCCTCGGCGGACGAACTGGCTCGGGCGATCGGGGACCTGCGGGCCGGTCGATCGGCCGCCCGGGAAGCTGCCGCGGGCGTGCTGTCGGCGGATGGATGCCGCGGTCAGGCGATCGGGGAGGCGCTGGGCGTGCCCCTGGAGGCGCCCTGCGGATGCTGCGACGTCTGCGACCCCGACTCGGCCGCGTGGCCGGCGACGCTGGCTCGGACCGCCGCTCCCAGCAACCCCGCGCCCTCGCTCAGTGCCCCCACCGCGCGCCAGAATCGCGCCCCCAGCCTCGACTCCTTGTTCAGCGGCCTCGGCGGTTCGACCGCGGCGGTCGCCCCCGCTCCGAAGAAGTGGACTGACGCACAGCTGCGCGACAGCCTCGAGTCCGGGGACGAAGCGCGCATCGCCGAGGCGATCGAGCAGGCCGGGTCGGCGTCGTCGGCGTGGGTCCGCGCGGGGTTCACGTACTCCGGCCCCGGCGGCCGCCGATGCACCCCTCCAGCCGAGGTGATGGCCGACCTCGTCCGCTTCCTCGCCGACGAGGCATCCCCCGCGGGGGCTTCCGAGGTCGCCGGCCGGCGGGCCGCGTCGGGCTCAATCGAGATTCGGTGCCGCGGCGGCGGATTCGCCGGAGGCCACCGGTTCACGATGCGGATCGGCGTCGATGTCGGCTGGAGTCCGCAGCCGGGCAAGGCGTCCGGGGGCGGTCTGCTGGCTGCCGCTTCCGCCGCGGACGAGGCATTGACGGGTCTGGTCGAGGCGCTCGCCGGGCGATCTGCCTGGCTCCAGTGGCGCAGCCGCGCCGATGAGCAGCTCGAGGAGGCGCTGAGTGGCTCGGAGCTGCCCTCGCTAGCCTCGGTGTTCGCAGGCGGTCCCGAACCCGCCGAGGGCCCGTGGAGCGAGCCTCTGGGCGCCCTGCGGCTCGCCGGGGACGGTCAGTTCGATGCTGCCCTGGCCGCGCTCCCGGAGCTTCCGGGGGCCGACGCCGTGGAGACGATGCTCCTGGCCGCCGTCGGCGCGTGGGAGACGTTGTGGGAGTCCGCCGTCGAAGCGCTGGGCTCGGGGCGGTTCCCGAAGGAGCTGATTCCAAGGCTGGAGGCGCGGGCGCTGCTCGGCCTGGAGCCGCGTCCCGAGCTGTCGGCGGAGCTCGCCGGAGCCTGGCTGGCGTTCGCCGCGGCGGACCTCGGAGCGGACGAGGGGCGGGGCACGGCCCTGCTCGATCGCGTGACGAGCGGGGCCCCCGGCGCCTTCGCGAAGCTGGCGAAGCTGGCGGACCCGCCGACGGTGGCAGCCTGCGCCCTGGCGGTCGGGTCCCTGCCGGCCTCGTTGCTCGGTCACGTCATCGACGCCGATCCCGTTGCGGCCCTGAGCGGGGTGCACCGCGCCAACCCGGACCGCGTCTGGTCGGACCACTTCGCCTCCCGCACCGAGGAGGAGCAGCGGGCGCTCATCGAGCGGCTTCGCGGCCCGGCCCCCGACTTCGCCGAGGCGGGCCTCGCGACCTTCGCGCACCGGGACGCCCAGACGGCGTTGCGGGCCGAGATCGTCGAGCTGGCGGCCGCGGACGAACTGGCGAAGGTCGTCGGCCTCCTGCCCCGCCTGGAAGCCGCTGACGACGAGGTGCGGGCCATCGCCGCGCGGGCGGCGGCGGCGCAGCGCCAGTTCACCGCTCCCCTGGCCCAGGCGCTGACCGGCGACGGGCACGACGAGGCGGCGTGGACCGCGGTCAAGGCGGCGCACGCCGAAGGCTGGCTCGACTCCATCGTCGCCATCTTGCGCGCGCAGGCCCGCCGCCACGCCCACGACGAGCGACGTGCCGTGTGGCTCGCCCGCGCGCTCGCCACGGGCGGTCGCTGGGCCGATGCGGAGCTTCAGTTCCGGGAGGCCGCCAAGCTGACCGCCGGCCTCGAGCCGGAGTTCGAGGGCATCGATCTGGCGCTGGAGGCGGGCGAGGAGGAGCGGGTCGGCCGCTGGCTCGTCACGATCGTGCGCAGCAACCGCGGCCGCTCCGCCGCGCGCGAGATCACGATGCGCGCGTGGGGCAACAAGCTCCCCGCGTCCGCGGCGAAGCCGTTGCTGGAGGCTCTAACGAAAGATGGCTCCGGCGTATTCGCCGGAGCCATCAGAGCTCTCGATGACCTTCTGAAGAAGGCTCGGTAGTCGCTACTTCTTCGTCGCTGGGCGGATCTCGATGACCGAGCCCTTGTGGCCCGGAACGGCGCCCACGATGAAGAGCAGGTTCTTGGCAGCGTCGACGCCGTGGAGGCGCAGGTTCTGCGTGGTCACCCGCACGTTGCCCATCTGGCCCGGCATCTTCTTGCCCTTGAGCACGTGGCCCGGGGTCAAGCGCGTGCCGATGGAGCCGCCGTGACGGAAGAACTCATGGGTACCGTGCGACCGCACGAAGCCCTTGAAGTTGTACTTCTTCATGACGCCCTGGTAGCCCTTGCCCTTGCTGGTGCCGCTGACGTCGACGAACTTGACGCCGTCGAAGCGCTCCACGGTCACCTCGGAGCCGATGGACAGGTCGTCGCTGGGGTCGCCGTCGAGGCGCCACTCGCGAATCACCTTCTTGGGCGAGACGGCCTTGCCCGCGGCCTCGGACGCCTTGGCGTACTGGCCCGCGTCGGGGCGGTTGGTGCGGGTGGGGCGCTTGTCGCCGTAGGCAACCTGCACCGAGCCGTAGCCGTCGTTGTCCTGCGTGAACCGCTTGAGGACCACGTTGGGCTCTGCGTGAATGACTGTGACGGGCACGACCGCTCGCTTGTCCGCGTCGAACAGCTGCGTCATGCCAACCTTGGTACCGAGAATTCCGAGACCGTTGCCCATGGGGACCTCCACTTCATGGTTCAACGCCGCAGCGGACCAGAGGAAGTTGTTTGTTTCTGAGTCGGCGCACTCTACGGACCGGGACGGCCCTGTCAAGCGTTACAGGCCGATCGAGCAGTTCACCGACGAGCCGTCCGTCAGGTGCCCGATGAGGGTGCCGATGTCGGGCGCCAGGGTGCCGATCGTGAAGGCGTAGGCGCCGTTGAAGTTGATCACTTCGACGCCGGCCTGGCCGACGTTGAAGGTGATCGTCGTGGTCTCGCCCGCGCCCAGGGTCGAGTCCTCGGGAGCGTCGATGCTGAAGGCGGGGTGGTCGGTGCAGAACTCGCCGCCCTCGCTGATCGGTGCCACCGCCAGGCTGCCGGCGCCGATGTTGGTCACATCCACGGAGCCCGCGCCGGTGCCGACCTGGACGTACAGCAGGTCGCCCTCGGTCAGCGGGGCCAGCGACAGCGGCACGCCGCCCTCCACCTCGAGCTCGGGCAGGCAGGCGCCGCAGTCCTCGGTCACGACCGCGTCCAGCGACACGCTGATGCTGCCCTGGTCGGGGTCGTTGGACTCGATCACGATGGTCGCGCTGTGCGGCCCCAGATCGGCGCCCACGGGGTTGAACGTGACCGTCAGGTTCGCGGGGGCGCCGCCGGGGTTGATGGTGCCGCCGGTGAAGCCGCCGATGGTGAAGGTGTCGTCCCCGCTGATGCTGACCGAGTCGACGTCCAAGGGGGCGCCGCCACCGTTGCTGATCACGACCATGTCGTTGATCGCAGCCTGGTTCTGGGGGATCTCGCCGAAGTCGATGGCGACGGGGTCCAGGTCGATGCTCGGGTCCCCGGAGAAGGAGTCGTCGTCGTCCCCGGAGGCGTCGTCATCGTCGCTGGCATCGTCGTCGTCGCCGGACGGCGGGTCGACGAAGGTGACTTCGCAGTCCGTGGTGGTCGAGCAGCCGCCCAGGGCGACGAGGAAGGGGCCGCTGTTGTCCGCCGAGGTGTAGACCTCGATCCAGCCGAGGTACTCGCCGTCGCCGGGGGGCCAGAACTGGGCGGCGATCTCCTGCGAGGAGCCGGCGGGCAGGTCCATCGGCATGGTCGCGGGCAGGCTGGTGAGGGCGAACGAGGTAACGCTGTCCTCGTCCAGGCGGATCGTCTCGATCGTGATCGCCGCGGTGCCTTCGTTGCTCAGCGTGATGGTCTGGTCGTTCGAGAAGTCGAGCGCCGGCACGTAGCCGAAGTCGACCTGCTCCGGGCTCGCCTCGAGCGGATGGGCGGTCGTGGTGCGCCCCCCGGGCCCACAGGCGGTGATCAGGGCGGCGGCGATCAGCAGGAACGAAAGACGGCTACGCATGAGGGCTCCCTCGATAAAGCGCGCGGATTGTAGGGGGAGGAGCGGCACCGGGCCAAGGACAAAGGTTTGCCCCATCCGGCTGTCAGCGGAGGACCCGAGTCCTCGACGCTGTCTAGAAGGTGTACTTCAGGAAGATGTCGATCCCCAGCCCCATGGCCGGCCAGGGGCCGCCGAGGATGAGGTCGTAGTCGAAGTCGATGCCCAGCGAGAAGTGCGACAGCCGGGTGTAGTACTCGAACCCGATGCCCGCCTGCACGATGCCGAGGGGACGCCCCTGCATGATGTAGGGGAAGCCGCCGGCGGCGATGCGGGTGAGCACCGCCTGGTTCTGCAGGTCCACCAGGGGAGGGGAGTAGCCCACACCACCGGCCGCATGCACCTGGAGGCTGAAGCGCTTGACGCGCTTGCCGCCGAAGTTCGGACCGGCGCGGATGCCGGCGATGCCGCCGAAGACCCGGAAGTCACCCTGGATGGGGGACGCGATGCCCAGGTCGATGGAGACGCCGTCTCCGTTGGTGATCAGCTGGAAGAAGGAACCCTCGATGCTCAACGTGAAGTTGAGTCGGTCCAGGACGTCGTAGCCGAACGAGAAGTCCAGCTGCGTGCCCGAGGTGCTGGTCACGCCGGAGATCGGCGGGAACCAGAACAACGGCCCGATGTTCATCTTGGCGTAGGCGCCCTTGACGACTTCACGCACGACCCGCTTGCGGGTCCGCGTCTGACGGCGGGCACGCGCGCTCTCCTCGCGCTCGATGTCGACGGAGTCGTCGTCATCGTCGTCGTCGTCGTCGGGGTACTCCTCGTCGTCGTCCTCCGAGTCGTCCCGCTGGGCGAACGCGCTCGTAGGCGCGACCAGCAGGAGACCAAGGACAACGAGCAGCAGCGCGTAGGGGCTCTTCTTCAGCAGCATGGGGTCCTGATCAGCCACCCTGGGCGTTGAACACGAACGGGTACGAGACGATGACGATGCCGCCGCCCTTGGGAGACGGGAAGCGCATGCGCATGAACCGGGAGTTGATGCAGCGCTCGACAATCGGGTTGTTCATCGAGGAGGTCTTGGTCGACGCGGACGACACGGTGCCGTCCTTGGCGATGACGAACTTCACGACGATCTTGCCGAACAGCTTCGGGTTCTTGGCCAGCTCACGCTGGTAGCAGTACCGAATCTGCGCGAGGTGGCTCTTGACGACGCGGTCGATGAGCGACTTGTCGAGCGCACCGAGGATGATCGGGTCGCCGGTGCCGACACCGGGAGCGCCGCCACCCTTCTTGCCGTAGAAGCCCGCGCCGCGTCCGTAGCCGGAAGCGCCGAGGCCGCTGCCGCGGGTGCCGAGGCCACCGAGGCCCGCCGCCGTACCGCCGCCACCGAAGCCGGAGCCACGGGAACCGAGACCGCCGGAGCCGTACTGGTTGCCGTACTGCGACCCGATGAGACCGCCCAGGGCGTTGCTCACGGAGCTGTCCAGACCGCCGGTGCCGAACACCGAGTTGTCGGTCATCTGGTTCAAGTCGGCGAGGAGGCCGGTCGACTCAGCGATCTGCTTGTCGAGCTGGCTCTTCTGGATGGCGACCTTGGAGCCCTTGGCCTTCTTGAGCTTGTGCTCCTTCTTGCCGGTCTTGCCTTCCTCGTCCTTGGCCTTGGCGCCTTCGCCGGCGTCCGGGTTGCCCGAGGACTTCTTCTTCTCCTTCTCCTTCTCCACCTGCTGGACCATCAACTCCACGAACCGGTCGGGGATGGTGATGACCTCCTGCGAGGGGTCGTAGGGGCGCGTCGCGAGGATGATCCCGAAGGTCGTCCCGAGGAACAGCAGCGCCAGGAGGATGCCGAAGAACAGCCAGTCCATGTCCTTGAACGGCGAGCCCGGGATGAGCTTCGGCTTGTGGACACGGTGAATGAAGAAGACCATGTGGCCGATGTCGTTGACGAAGCGGTCGTCTTCGTCGAGATCGACGCTGTAGTAGCCGCCGACGTCCTTGGCCTGACCCGTGGAGACCAGATCCGACGTCGGGATCTGGGTCCCGTCCGGCTTCTCTAGATAGCCCACTGAATCGACGGTGAAGTTCACCGCACTGGACGACTTCGTCTGTTCGACGATGGCGAAGTGATCGTTCGGCAGGTTCTCCGAGGAGACGAAGAAGTCCTGCGCCATCTTGCGGCTGCGAATCTCATCGAAGCCGTAGCCGATGGGCAGCAGGAAGACGATGAACAGCGACAGGATGAAGGCCTTGCGGACCTCACCACTCTGGCGCTCCTTGAGCTCTTCCTTGCCGAGGGCGTAGATGCCGGTGTCGACCTGCTTCAGGGCGCCCGGATCGCGGCGGTTCTCCAGGATGTAGTCACGCAGCGTGGTGTGTGCGCGCTCGGCCTCGAGCCGGCCGGCGGTGGGGATGAGCGAGGTGCCGTGGGCCGCGGGGTCGCCGCCGAAGGCGTCACGCATCTTCAGGCGGGCTTCCACCTGCAGCAGCTGGAGGTACAGCTTGCCGTTCGCCTCCGACTTGACGTCGGCGGGCTTGTTGTCACTCGCGGTCGCGATGAACCCACGGAGCTTCTCGTACTCAGACTTGTTCGAGAGGCACTGGGCGTACTCGGTGTTGTACTCGAAGTTGTTCTTCCACTCCTCCTTCTCAAGGAGGTTGGGCAGCGTCTTGCACTTGGCCCCGGCCTGACGGCGCGAGCGGGAGTTGATGTAGAGCTGCTCCTGCAGGAGGTAGAAGAGGCGCTCGCGCGAGGCCATCTGCGCCTCGCTGGGATCCCAGACGAAGACCTCTTCCTCGTTGGGGATCTTGACCGTCTCGAAGTCGGCGTCCATCGCCCACACTTCGTCGGCGCGGTAGCCGGCGACCAGCATGAGGACGTCGTCCCGGCTGTCGGCCCGCATGATGCGGGTGCCGATGTAGAGATCCTCGACGACGCGCTTGTCGTTGAGGTCGTCGAAGCGGTCGTACACCTTCTCGAAGCGGTTGAACTCGTCGACGTACGACTTGCTCATCTTGCCCTTGGGGGCCAACTCGGCGGCCACCGGGAGCATGACCTCCTCGATGTACGTCTCGAAGTCGGGGCGCTCCCAGAGCTCGAACTGCGGCCGCACCAGGGGAATCTGGCCGTCGCGGTTCTTGTCGATCATCTTCTTGAAGACCTTGTCGGTCTCCTCGTTCCAGCCGCGCTTGTAGTCGAGGAACTTGTCCTCGGGCATCAGCGCAAGCTCGGCCTCTTCGGCCGCCTTCTCACGCTCGCCGACGATCTCGTCGATGATCTCGTCCATGACCTTCTTGGCCATGTCCTCGATGGTCTTGGTGGACTCGGGGTTGTCCTCGATGGCCTCTTCGAGCTTCTCGCGGGCGGCGCGGTCGTAGCCCCGCTTGCCGTCCTCGTAGCGCTCCTGGGCGAGGCCCTCGACCTCCAGTTTCTCGGCTTCGCGCTTGCGGCGCTTCTCCTCGAGCAGGGCCGTCTTCTCGGCCGAGATCTCCTCTTCCCACTTGGTGATGAGCGCCAGGTCGTCGCCCACGAAGCGGGGCGGCGCGGGGAGCGTCGCGTGGGTGTAGGCGAAGATCATCGCCCCGAAGACGAGGATCGACGTGAGGATTCCGGAGGCGACGCGGATCTGCCGCGCGCGGCGGTCGCCGACGTAGACGGCGGGCACGTCCTTGGCGAAGTGCCGGACGTTCATCACGGTGCCGGACCAGACCTCCGCGACCTCGAGGATCTTCGGAGCGCGCCGGTCGATGCCCAGGTCGCTGTCGGAGGTGCCGGAGCGAAGCACGAAGTCCATGACGTCTTCGGCGTCGTGAATCTCTTCCTCGGCGTCGTGCTCGTGCTCGGCCATGGCGGCGGCGGCGGCTTCGGAGACGTCGTCGGTGTCGACCTCTTCCTCGGCGGCGGCAGCGGCCTCTTCGGCGGGACGGCGGATGCCGAGAACAAGCACGGTGTTCCCGATGCGGATCTCGTCGCCGTCCTTGACCGGCTCGTTGTTGATGGGACTGCCGTTCAGGAGGGTGCCGGACTCGCTTCCGAGGTCCAGCAGCGTGACGGCGTCGTCGTCGCCGAGTTGCACGGCCGCGTGCAGATCAGCGAGGGCGTCGTCTTCGATCTGGAGGACCGCCGCAGCGCCCTTCCCGATCGTCACCATTTCCTGTTCGAACTCCTGGGTACCAGCCTCCTGGTCGCCGACCGTAATGGAGAAGGCGAGGGTCAGGGACGTGTCCTGGTCAGCCATGTTGAAAGGGTCCTTGCGTAAAGGGACGGGAGTTCGTGGCCCGCACGATGATGGGGTGTCGGTTGTCTGGGGAGGAGGGGAGCGCCCGGCCCGCGCAGTGCCCTGCCTTCAGATCAAACCAGAAAGTTTTGGAAGCTCAGTCGTTCAGCGAACCTGGTTGACGGAGTTCAACATCTCCTCGTTGAAGTTTTCCTTCAAACGGATGAGGGGATTGAAAGAGGACTGACGCTTGTCGAGCAGGTAGGCCCCGTGAGGCTTCTTCAGCTCACCGTCGACCGAGACGTCTTCGAAATCGATCTCAGTCTTCTTCTTGTAGCGGACATTCGCATCGGAATCTTCGTCCTGAGCCATCACAGGGACGGCGAAGGTTGCAGAGACCAGGAGGGCCAGGAGGACCGCGAAAGTGCGACGCATGCTTCATTCTCCGAGGGCACGGGGTCGGCGAACTGCCGACCGTGGACTTAGCAGTTTCCAACTGAAAAGTCATTGACGAGATGTGGAGGCTACTCCGGGGCGGCGCCCTCTTCCGTGGCCGGAGCCTCCTCCGCGGGAGCTTCCTCGGTGGCGGGGGCCTCCTCCGCGGGAGCCTCCTCGGCGCCCTCAGCAGGGGCTTCGTCAGCGCCTTCGGCGGCGGAGGCCTCACCCTCGGCGGGGGCCTCGCCCTCGGCCGGCGGCGCGCCTTCACCCTCGGGGGCTCCGGGCTCGGGCATCTCGATCGCTTCGCCGGAGGTCCACTCGTCGGTGGGGAGCTCCAGGGCGTCGGTGTAGTACTGCAGGACGAACTCGTCCAGGTACGCGCCCTGCTCCTCCATGAAGAAGAAGTCCTCCATCTCGATGGCGAAGACCGTGGCGTCGCGCTGCATCATGTAGACCTCGAGCCAGGACGGATCCTGCTCGACCTCGGCGTACTTGGTGAACACCGCGTCGGCCCGCTGGACCGTCGCCGTCAGCTCGATCGTCTTGGCCTTGGCCTTGGCGTCCAACTCGGCGAGCTGCCGCTCGAGCTCGGCGATCTCCGCCAGCTCCTGCTCCTTCTCCTGGATGCCCGCGGTCACCGCGGCGAGGCCATCGGCCGCCGCCTGGTTGCCCGAATCGCACTCATCCAGCCGCCGGTAGATCTTCGACGCCTTCTCCAGCTCCTTCTTCACCTCGGTGATCTCACCGGCGGCGGGAGCGACGAAGCGGTGCTGCACGATCGCCTTGTTCATCAAGGCCAGCTCGTTGCAGGAGTCCGACTCGAGGATCGTGTCGTACTGCTCCAGGGCGGTGTCGAACTCGGCGATGCCGCGGTAGGCGACGGCGAGACCGACGCGGGCCTCGTGGTTGCCGGGGAACTCGCCCAGGACCTTCTGGAAGCTCTGCGCGGCCAGCTCGTAGTCGGCCGAACCGACGGCCAGCAGACCCAGGTTCATGTTGGCCTCGAGGTTGCCCTCGTCCAGCTTCAGCGCCTCCTTGAAGGCGACCACAGCCTCGGCCTCCTTGCCCTCGGTGAGGAAGGTGATGCCGATGTTGTTGTGGATGTCGGCGTCTTCCTTGTCGAGCTTCAGCGCGTTCGCTGACGCCATCTGGCTCATCCGCCAGTTGCCGCCGAGGAAGTACAGCTGCGCCAGCGTCTTGTACGCGCGGGTGTTCTTCGGGTCATCGAAGAGCATGCCCTGGATGACTTCCACGCCCTTGTCGGTCATGCCCGCCTCGCCGAGCGCGCCGGCGTAGTTGTTGGTCATGTCCTTGTCGCCCGGGTTCTTGGAGAGGTAGTCCTCGTAGATCGGGAGCGCGTCGGTGGCCTTGCCCGCCCGCAGCAGCGAGACGGTCAGGTTCTGCACCGCCGGCTTGAAGCCGGGATCCGCCTTGAGGGCGCGCTTGTAGTGACCGGCGGCGTCGCGGGGACGGCCGATCTTGTCGGCGGCGACGCCGGCGTTGTAGCAAGCCTTCACGTGGGGGCTGTTGACGTCCTCCTGGAAGCCGACTTCGCAAGCCGCCGCCAGCCGGTCGTACAGCTTGGTGTAGTCGAGCTTGCCCGACTCCTCGCCGTCCGCCTTGTACTGCATGGCGGCCTCGTACATCGCGCCGGGATCCGGCGGTGCGTTGGGGTCGACCTTGTCGCCACTGGTGGCGCACCCGGTGTTGCCACCGAGGGAGAGGGCCAGCGCGAGGCCGGCGAAAATCAGCAGGTACTTCATCGTGTTTTGCATGGTTCCTGTCCTCCTACTCGACGAAGTCGACGGTCGTGTAGGGGTTGGACGTGTAGTCCGCCGTGGGGACGGTCTCCGCGCTGGCCGGGTACTCCTCCGGCCGCAGGGCGGTCAGCTCCTCCAGGGACTTGCGCGTGTACTCGGTGTACAGGCCCAACTCGTAGGACTTGCCGCGCGCTCGCGTGAAGGCCTCGACGGCCTTGTCGATGAGCGGGTACGCCTTGTCTTCGAGGCCGAACTTGTAGATCTGGCACTGGTCCTCATCCAGCTTCTCCGGGCAGGGCGCGTTCTTGAGCGCCGAGGCGAAGTCGCCGTAGAGGGTGCCGATGCGGTACAGCGCGGCGATGCCCCACTCACCCTGCTTGAGCTCGAGCACGGTGATGTACTCCTTCTCCAGGGCGCCGAGGTCGCGCGTCTTGTTCTCCAGGGCCGTCTTGGCCTTCTTGGTGTTCTTGGGCATCTGGATGGTCGCGTACTGCGCGAACTCCGGCTCCAAGAGCGCGAACTGCATCTCGGCAGCCCAGAGGCGGGCGGTGGCCGTCCCCTCCAGGCCGGAGCGCTTGCTCTCGAAGAGGCGGAACGCCTCCTTGTAGTGGTCCAGCTGCTTCTTGGTGTCCTTCTTGCCCAGGAGGCGCCCGTACTGGACGTGGCACTCCATGACCTGGTCGAACGCCGAGGTGGCGTAGCCCTTGTCCGTGGCGATCGCCTTGAACGCGGCCTTCGCTTCGTCGTCGCGCCCGTTGTTCTTGAACAGGTAGGCGACCCGCAGCTTCGTGGTCAGCGCGTCGGCGTCGTCGACGTCGTCCCGCTTGATGTAGTCGTCGAAGTCGCGGACGGCGTCGTCCAGGTTGCCCAGGGCCTCGTTGAAGAGCGCCGAGTTGTACAGCGCGTCCTTGGCGCTGGTGAACCCTTCGCCCTCGAACTTGTCGTCCTTGTCGTACAGCGTGCGGAAGAAGTGCGCCGCCTGCTCGTAGTCGGCGAGGCTCTGGTAGTGCTCGCCCAGGAGCGAGACGCTCTTCTCGTACAGCTGCGCGGTCTTGGCGTCCTTGCCGACGGGGTCCTCGAAGTTCTCCACGAACTCGTGCCGCAGCTCGAGCATCTTGCGGCGGTCGCCCGACTGGCCGTAGTAGAAGGAGGCGTTGTAGAGCGCGATGTCGCGCACGTCGCTGTCGCCGAACTCGCGGAAGAAGCCGTCGAACGCCTTGGCGGCCTCGGGGGCCTTGCCGTCGGCGGCGTGGCCCTCGGCGATCTTGAAGGTCGCGCGCTGGAAGATGTTCTTCAGCTCACCCTTGAACTTGCTCGACTTGCCGATGTCGTCGTTTCCGTAGAACTCGCGGGCGGCGCTGTTGAGGCCGTTCCAGTTCTCGATTGACTCGTACGAGCTGAGGATCGTGTGGACCCCGTGCTCCGCCGCGCCCGACTTGGGGTTGGCGCGGATGATGGTGAGGAACCGCTCGTTCGACTCGTTGAAGTGGTTCCGGTCGTGCAGCAGGAGCGCGGCCTTGTAGAGGAACTTCTCCGTCTTGTCGTCGTCCGGGAGGACCGTGCCGTACGTGTCGCACGCGTCGACCAGCTTCTTCTCCCAGGGGTGCAGCTCGACCTCGGCGAACTTCGCCGTGCCCTCACCGGACCGCTTCAACTTCCGAATCTTCTTCTCCGCTTCCTTGTCGAGGCGGCTCTTGATCGGCTTGAGGTACTCGTCGATCGAGAAGATGGCGTTGGCGGCGGCGTCCTTGAGGAACTTGCCCTTGGGGTCGGACGCGACGACGGCGTTGTAGGCGTCCGTGGAGGCGTCGTACTTCTTCAGCTTGTACAGCGTCTCCGCGTACCAGTACCGCATCTCGTAGGACTTGTAGCCCGTGGGGAAGTACTCCAGGTACCGCGCGTAGTTCTCCTCCGCGAGCAGCAGCAGCTTGGCGCTGCGGCGCTTCAACGCCTGCTGGTGGGAGTCGATGGCGACGTTGCGCAGGTTCTTCTCGATGAGGCGCTCGGCCTCCTTGGTCGCGTCCTTGTTGTCCGCGTTCTCACGGTTCCAGCGGGAGTCGCGGCCGTACAGCTCGACCAGCTTGTTGATCTCTTCGTTGGCCTCGTCGAAGGCGTCACGCTTCCAGTAGCCCTGGATGATCTCGTGCTGGTGCTCGGGGTTGTCGGACGCCAGCGGGTCGTCCGCGATGAGCTCGCGGTACGTCTGGATGGCCAGCTCGTTCTTGCCCTGGTCCATGTAGATGTTGCCCAGGCGACCGAGCATCTTGCGGTAGTAGCGCTTCTCGCCGTAGCGGGTGAAGTACTCCTTGGCGGCCTCGAGATCGCCTTCCTCCGAGAAGAAGAGGACGAGGTCACGCAGGGCTTCCTCCTTGAGGGAGATGCCTTCCTGCTTGCCGCTGGCGGCGACCCGCCGGTCCGTCTCCGCGACCAGCTCCTTCATCGTGTCGATGGCGGTGCCGAACTCGCCGACGTTGTAGTAGCACCAGCCCATCTTGTAGAGGGCGAAGGTGTAGATCTTGGAGTCCTTGAAGGCGGCCGCGCGCTTGTACGCCTGCAGCGCCTTGTAGGCGTTGTTGTTATTGAAGTAGTACTCGCCGATGGCGTTGTACGCGTCCGCGACGAACCCGCTGTCGGGGTAGGTCTTGACCAGCTTGTTGTACATGTCGAGGGCGTCCTTCTCCTCGCCCACGTCGTTCAGCATGAACGCCAGGAAGAAGAGGGCCTCGTCCACCCGCGGGTAGCTCGGGTAGTTCTGCAGGATGTTCCGGTAGTTCTCGATCGCCTTCTTGGTGAAGGCCGTCGAGCGGGTCGTGATGACCTTGGGCTCCGGCGTCTTCTTCTGCTGCGCGTCGGGGAGGTTGAACCACACCTCGTAGCGCTCGTCGTAGTCCGTCATCTCCGTGTTGTATTCGTACTTGCTCTGCTCGAAGTAGAGCTCAGCAAGACGCATCAACATCTCCGCCTTGGTGTCCGGCGGGAGCTGCTGGGACGACAGGATCTCCTTGAGTTGGGCGATCGCTTCCTGGCGCTTCTGGTTGGCCAGTTCGCCGTACGCGGAGCGTGACTGCTCGCGCTCGTACGCCTTGTAGTCGAGGATCTCCCGCTTCTTCTCGTCCTTGCGGGACTGCGCCAACGCGGGCGCGGCCACAGCCAGGGAGAGGATCGCGGTCAGGAAGACAGTAGAAATGCGGCGCATCGGGCTACTCCTTGCAGTCGCCCGGCTCGACGCGCTCGTAATAGCCGAGCTCGTCCTGCCAGTATTCGTCGTTGAACGGCCAGAAGATGACGTCCGGGTTGGTCGCGAAGTCGAACTCGACGTTCTCGTTCACCTCTGCGACCTCCGGGTTGCGGAACGCCTTCTCGTACTTCTCGTATTCACCGGAGACGACCTCGAAGCGGATCAGCGCTTCCTGGCCCATCAGGTCGGCCAGCTGGTCGCGGACTCCGCCCAGCTCGTTGGCCAGGGCGATGCCGGCGAACTTCATGTAGATCTTCCGCTGCTTCTTGAGCAGCTCCTCGGTGCCCTTGCCGACCTCGGCGTCGCGCCACTGGGCCTTGAGCGAACGAATCCGCCCCAGCTCGCTTTCGATCTGGAGGACGCGCGCGTGAGGACCGGCGAAGTCGCGGTTCGCCTCGATGTGGGCGTACACGGCGACGGGCAGGTCGCGGTACTCGCGGGAGCGCACGCCGTACAGCCGCTGGTACAGGTCCCGGAGGGGACGCTCACCGTCGGTGTAGGGGGCGAGGAGCTCATCGATCGTCGACTGGACCGGGGAGTACTCGGTCTTGAAGTTGTCGAGGATCGTCGTGACTTCCTTGTACTCGCAGATTCGGTAGAAGGTCAGCGCCTCGAGGATGTGGGCCTCAGGCAGCCACACGCGGTCGAAGAAGGGGCTGCCGAGGGTGAGCAGGTGGCCCAGCGCCTTGTGCTCCCGGTTCTCCCCCATGAAGTGGGCCCAGGACGCCTCGTACAGCGCGGTCGGCCAGTATGTCTCGTAGCGGGGGAGCCGCTCGTAGAACTCGCCGGCCTTCTCGTACTGCTCCACCGAGTAGCGGATGCGGGCCATGTTCACGAACGACAGCTGCTTGATGTTGCTGATGTCCGCGGGGTCGCCTCGGAAGTCGCCCTTGATGATGTCGGCGAAGGTCCGCAGGGCCGCCTTCTTGCGGTCCTGGGCGTTGTAGATGACGCCGATCTGGTAGCGCGCCTGGATGAAGTGGTCGTTGCTCTTGCCGAGCTTGCTGAAGTTCCGCTTCGCCCGGGCGTAGTCGCCGCGCTGGAAGTCGCGGACGCCCTGGTAGTAGTAGAGGTCGTCCTTCACCTTGCCCGGGTAGTCGTCGGGGTCGATGTTGTCGATGGTCCGGATCAAGTAGATCGGGTCCTTCGTCTTGTCGGAGATCTCGACCATCTTCATCAGCGCGGTGGAGAAGAGCGCGCCCGTGGACGGACCCTCCTTCACGACCTTCTGGAAGTGGTACTGCGCGGCGTGGAGCAGGCCGATCTGCTTCAGCGAGGCGCCGAGGTAGTAGTTGATCTTCGCCTCGTGCTCCGGGTACTTGCCCGACTCCGCCAGGAGGTACAGCTTCAGCGAAGCCGTCAGGTACTTCTTCTCCTTGTAGTTCTCGATCGCGCCCTTGATCTCCTTGGGCGTGCGCTGGACGCGGCTGCGCGAGCGGTCCCGATCGCGGTCGTCGTCGTCGTCGTCGCCCCGGCGGCGGCGGATGAGGCTGTCGTCGTCGCCGTCCCGGCTGCGCCGGCGGGTGTCGCCGTCTCGGTCGCGGGAGTCTCGGTCGCGGGAGGAGTCTCGGTCGCGGGAGTCTCGGTCGCTGTCCCGGTCGCGGGAGTCACGATCCCGGTCGCGGGAGTCCCGGTCGCTGTCCCGGTCGCGGGAGTCCCGGTCTCGGTCCGAGGATGACTCGCGCGAGCGCGTGTCCTCGTCGCGGGTCTCCGTGGTGCGGCCTTCGACTGCGCCCGAGGTCGCCTGGAGCGCCTCGATGACGGCGTCGGAGATGCCGCCCTGCTTGAGCTCGATGATGTCCTGGGCCGAGAGGTGGAAGACCTCCTCGGAGTTGGCGATCGTCTGGATGATGATGCTGTCGGGCACGCCGACGGCAGACATCTCCTTGACGTCGTCCAGGCTGAAGGCGAACGCGGGGGACGCGGCCAGCAGCAGGCACAGAGCAGCGAAGAGGGAAGTGATCCTGGGCATCATGTGAGCGCTCCTAGAGCGGCAGGGCACGGGCCTTGGGGGGGAAGAAGAGGGACGCACCGAGGCTGATCATCAGGTTCTGCTTCATCTCGAGGCCGATGTCGCCTTCGCGGTAGACCTGCTCGATGTGGGTGAACTGACGGACGTCCAGGCGGATGCCGATCCAGTCGTTGAAGACGACCCGCAGACCGCCGCCGGCGTTGGTCACGAAGTGCGTCTGGTCGACGTACTGGCAGCCGTTGGCGACGTCCTGCTTCCGCTCCGCGCGCGTCTGGTACTGGTCGCACGGGCTGCGGATGATGAACGTGTCGTCCTTCGTGGCGCCCAGGCCGATGCCGGCGCCGAAGTAGAGGTCGTAGTTGATGATCCGGAGGGTGCCGAGCTCGACCTTTCCGTAGATGGGCGACAGCTGGAAGTTCAGCGCGCCCAGGAAGGTGATTCGGGAGATGTCGGGGACGACCTCCGAGTTGTCACGGAACTGCTTGGTCAGCGGCTTGTAGTCCGTCTCCTTGAGGTCGGGGAGGTACATCATCAGCACTTCGAGGGAGAGGACCTCGTTGATGTGGTAGCCGATGGTGGCGCCCACGCCGATCCGGCGGATGAAGTGGTCGTTGCCGACGTAGCCGACCTGCGGGACCACCTCGACGCGGCGGTACTTCAGGAAGAACTTCTTCTGAATGACCTTCACGAGGCCGCGGCGCTTCCGCTCGTCCAGAATCTCGGCCTTCTTCTCCTCGGTGTCCTCTTCGGCCACGTCGGGCTCTTCGGAGCCGGGAACCACGACCCGGTAGCGGTCGTCGAGGTCCTCCTCGGACTCCTCCTCGGCCTCTTCGGTGTCGGGGCTCAGCTCGGGCAGGTCGAGGCGGTCCGAGTCGTCGTCGCGCTCGGGCTCGGCGGGCGCCTCGGCGTCCTCTTCCTCAGCCTCGGCGTCCTCTTCCTCAGCCTCTTCGTCGGCTTCGGACTCCGGGGCCTCTTCTTCTTCTTCCTCGTCGTCGTCATCCCCGAAGTCGGGGGTGGCGTCGCCGGGGCCGGCGTAGGCGTACGCGGGGGCGAGGAGGAGCAGGAATGCCAGCAGGGTGGTGCGCGTCATGTCGATACCCCTTAGCGCCGCTTGCCCGCGGAGCGGCGGGCGGCCTTGTCGCCGGGGACCCAGAAGGAGAGTCCGGCGCTGAGCACGAAGCTCGTGGGGAAGACGGTCTTGCAGGCGGCGTCGGGGTTGACGCCGCACTGGAGCCGGTTGGCCAACTGGCCGAGGCCGCGGTTCTGCGCCGCCGCCTCCTCGGTGTCGAAGTCGAGCACGCTGTCCCAGGTCAGGTAGAGCCGGCCGTCGAGGCGGAGGCTGACCATCTTGGCGAGGTAGACCTTCGCGCCGAAGCCGAAGTTGAACAGGAACATGTGGTTGATCTCGGGCTCAGCGCCGAGGCTCTGTCCCTCGAACCCGAGGTCGCAGTTGACGCCGGGGTTCTCGCCCGGGTCCAGGCACTGCTCCTGCGGCTCGTGCGCGAGCATCTCGATCATCTCGTTGCCGTAGCCGAGGCCCAGCGTGAAGAAGAAGTCGAGGTTGATGACCGCGGAAGCGAACGGGTTCAGCTTCCCGTACATCGGGTACCAGATGAGGGACGCGGTCACGAACATGCCCGGGTCCACCGACTCAAGCCGGAAGCTCGCATCCAGCAGCCGGAGCACCGCCAGCGCCAGGTTCTTGGTGTTCCCGGTGGAGCCGAGGAAGGCGTAGTCGCCCGCGATCTCCAGGCCGATCCGCTCGCTGAAGTGATATGTCAGGCCGAGCCCGAGCATCACCTCGCTGTTGAGCGCGTTGTTGCTGATGTAGCCAAAGCGCGGCGTGATCTCGAGACGGTTGGCTTTGACGAAGAACTTGTTCTTCACCAGCGTCTTGCGCTTGGGATCGGGAGCCCGGCTGCGGACGATCGTCGCGCTGCCGGAGTCGTCGTCTTTGTCGGCTTGTGCGTACGCCGGTGGAGGCGTGAGCAACGCTGCCCCGAGAACGAGGGCGGCGAGCACGTAGAGCGGGCGGCTGGACTGACGCAAGAGGGGGAGCCTCCTCGGCCGTTGGATGGTGCGCTTGCGGCGGGATGGGGAGGGAAGCAAATACCCTGAAAACAGTGGGAAAAAGGCTCCCGCTATTCGACCGCGCCGATTTCTACCAATCCGGCCCCCGTGGGTCAAGACGCGTAGCGCTCGCGTTCGCTGATGGGGGCGCCCGTTCATGACCGCAGTTACGGCTGGGGCCCGACGCTTTGCCAGCGAACCAGGGGTTCCCTTACCATCGAGGCATGCGCATCGCTGCCGCGGCCGTCGCCGCAACCGTCCTGATCGCCGTCCCGTCCCTCGCCGACGCCCCCAAGGTGAATGTCGAAGTGAGCCGCCAGCTGTACGAGCCGGGCGACACCGTCGAGATCGCCGTGACCAACGAAGCGGCTGGAGCCGTCTTCCTCCAGGGATGCGCCAGCTTCCAGTTGGAGGTGTTCGAGAACGAGTCGTATCGGCCGGTGGAGTTGGAGAAGTGCGCCAGCGAAGGCGAGGCGTTGGAGGTGCCCAACGGGCAGTTCGACCTGAGCTTCGTCAGCACCAACAGCCTGTCGGGGAAGATTCTCCGGATCTCGGTCCCCTACGGCTGGGGGTGCGAATCCGCCCGGCCGCTGAGCCAGGCCCGCTGCACGGAGTTCGCGACGGCCCACTCGTCCAACTTCCGCGTGGGCAAGAAGGACAAGCAGTAACCGACTAGGGGGCGCGCTCCGGCAGGAGCGTCCAGTGGTTCCAGTCCAGACCGCCGCGGCGGTCGCGGATCACCATCCACAGATCGATCGATTCGCCGAAGAACTCCTCGGGGGGGAGCCTCAGCGCGTTGATCTTGGGGCGCCCGGCCACTTCGTCTAGATCCCCGGCGTCGGCGATGAAGCTGTAGTCGCCGTCCAGGCTTCCGCCGTTGGTCAGCCAGCCGAACCAGGGCGCCTCCCGTCGGCACTCCGTCTCGTCGAACCGGGTGATGTAGAGGTAGTCCTCGATCGTCGTGCCCGACACGATGGGGCGCAGGGTCAGGGTCGCGCCGGGCTCGGCAAAGATCACACTCCCGACGGGGAACCCGGCGTCCTTGCCCTCGGCATCGAGGTGCAGCAGCAGGCCGGTGATCTCGGGGTTGGTGTTCGGCGCCAGCTCCTCGGCGGGGCAGGCGATCGCGTCGGGCTCGTCGGCGGTCTTGTCGGACACCACCACCCGCCGGGCGGCGCTGATGCCGTTCTCCACGAGGCTTCCGAACTCCGCGCCGATCGCCTCGGCGGTCTCGGTGTCCTCGTTCTGAAACGCGGTGACGAGCTCGAAGAGCATCGCCTGGAGCTCGTCATTGCTCTTGCGCACGAGGTTGACGGAGACGAGCACGACCAGCCCCTCCACCCGATCCTCGGGCTCCAGTTCGGCCCACGCCTCCTCGAGGATCGGGCCGGTGGCGGAGTAGGTGAACGTGTCGCCGACCCCGAACTGCAGGCTCGTGGGGTCGAAGTCCTCGCCGTCCAGATCCTCCACGTCGACGACGTCGACGCCGAGGCAGCCGGTGGCGCCGCCGGCGGCGAGGCAGGAGAACCAGATCTGGCCGAACTCGGGGGCCGGCTGCTCGGGGTGCACCACCAGCGCTGACAGGATCGAGGACTCCCCCACGCCGATCTCCGCCGGATCGGCCTTGATGCCAGCCACGCGCGTGCGGATGACCTGCGAGGTCGGGGTCAGCTGCAGCAGGTTGCAGCCCATCATCAGGGGGAGCAGCAGGATCAGGAGACGTCGAGGCATCATCAGAACTGCGCCTTCACGCCGATGTTGGGGATGATCGGGAGCCCGAACAGGTAGGTCTTCTCGGTGTAGTCGAAGTTGTAGATCGTCGATTCGGGGTTCTGCCGGTTGTAGACGTTGAGCACGTCCAGGTAGACGCCGAGCTTCCAGCGACGGAACACGAACTCCTTGTCGATGCGGATGTCGAGCTGGTGGAAGTCCGGCAGGCGATCGCTGTTGTAGGGGCCCGACAGCGGCAGGTAGCTGTCGTCGTCGGCGTCGTAGATGTTGTCGAGGATCGGGGTGTCCGGGTTGCCGCTGACGTAGCGCCAGCGGCCGCCGATGCGGAAGCCGTAGGGCAGGTCGTAGGAAGCGACGATGTCCAGGATGATCGGCTGGTCGTAGTCGTGGAGGTAGAAGTCGTCCTCCAGGTGATCGCGGCGCGTGGATCGCTGCAGCGTCAGCGCGATCCACCCCTCGAACCGCTTCCACTGCTCCAGCCGCAAGAAGACCTCCGCGCCGTAGATGTGGCCGTCGCCGTTGTTCTGCCAGGCGGCGTCGCTGCCCCCCCCGACGACGGCGCCGCCCTCGAACACGACCAGCTTGGTGAGCCGCTTGTAGAAGCCAGTGACGTCCAGGCTGAGGAAGTCGGTGAACTGGATGTCCGTGCCGAGGGTGACCTGGTAGCTCTCCTCCGGCTTGAGGTCGGGGTTGCCGGTCTCGTCGAGGATCTCGAACCCCTGCGGGTTCTGGTGGTAGATGCCGAAGCTGCCCTTGATGTCGACCCGCTCGCCGGGGTCGGGGGTGATGCGGAAGCTGAACCGGGGATCGAGCGTCGCGAAGCTGAACTGGCTCGGCGCGATGTAGGAGTCGAAGCGCAGCCCCGGGACCAGCTCGATGCGCTCGTCCGCCAGCTTGATGCGCGCCTCGGCGAAGAAGGAGGGGGCGATGGCGAAGCCGCCGTCGGACAGCTCGAGCCCCTCGCGCTCGGCGTTGGGATCGCTGCCGAAGGTGCTGACGTCGAAGTCGAAGAAGTTGAACGCGAACGAGTAGACCGACGCGATCGTGTCGGTGCCGCCGCGGATCTCCAGGTGCGGCGTCACGTCGACGGTGACGATGTCGCGCAGGGTCCACAGGAAGACCTTGGTGTCGATGGTGCCGAACTGCCCCAGCCCCAGGTTCGTCAGGTCCTGACCGAAGGCGAAGATGGCGTCGTTGGAGACGCGATCGGACGGCCACCACCGCCAGTCGATGTTGGCCCGCCAGAAGTCGTTCTTGAACAGGATCTCGCCCTGGGAGGACTCCACCGACGCGGACGCCGGGTCCTCCACGCGGGTGCCCGCGCGATCCTGGGAGTAGTACGCCAGCACCGAGAACGTGTGCTTGGGGTGCGGGCGCAGGGTCAGCTTCCCCTGCACGTCGGTCCACTGCGGGAAGATCGTGCGGCTCAGGTCGACCTGGGAGGGGGCGAGCAACGGCAGCAGGATGTCGAGGTAGCTGCGGCGGGCGGCGATGACGAAGCCGCCGATGGGGTACCGCTCGCCCTTCTTGCGGATCGGGCCGGTGACCGCGGCGGAGGCATCCAGCAGGTCGAACTGCACCAGCCCGTGGACGACGTCCTCGTACTCGGTGCGGGTGCGTACATCGAGGATCCCGCCCGTGAGGCGGCCGTGCACGGGGCCGTAGCCGCCGGGGTAGAAGTCGACGCTGTCCAGCAGGATCGGGGTGAGCACCGAGCGGAAGCCGCCGAAGTGGAACAACTGGAGCACCCGCACCCCGTCGATGTGGGCGCCGCTGTCCTCCGGGCTGGAGCCGCGGACCAGCAGCAGGCCGAAGTCGAAGGGACTGCGGGCGACGCCGGGGAGGTTCTGCACCACCTTGACGGGGTCGCCGAAGGTGCCGGGGATCTTCTCGATCGTCTCGATCTGGATCGAGCGCCGGGTGACCTCCTTCTTGTCGCGTTCGCCGCGCACGATCGTCTCGGGCACGCCGAAGGGGGAGGGCTTGAGGAAGTAGATGACGTCGGTCGCCTTGCCGACGTCGATGTCCTCCTCGGTCTCGAACTTGCTGAAGCCCGGCACCGCGATGAGCACGCGGAAGCTGCCCGCGGGCAGGCCGTTGAAGGCGAAGAAGCCGAGGTCGTCGGTGACGGTGGAGTGCTGGAGGTCCTCGATGAAGACCTCGACGTCGGCCAGCGCTTTGCGGGTGCCGGCCTCGCGCACGTAGCCGGACAGGTTCACGGGGCCGTCGGGGTCGATCGCGTCGCCGGCCTTGGGGGTGGTCGCTTCCTCGACGACGACCTGCTCCTCGAGGGTGAAGCCGTAGGTGTAGGAGATCCGCACGGGGACCGGCACCTCGCCGGCGTAGGCGGGCTCGAAGTCGAACTGCCAGACGGCGCGGAGGGCGGCGAGGTCGAAGCCCCAGCCCGGAGGCTCGGACGTGATCAGGCGGACCGCGTCCAGCGCGCCGGTGTCGCTGACCTCGAGGTCGAGGGAGACCCGGCCCTGCACGAACGCATTGCGGGCGGCGTCGGGGTAGTCGGCGGCGACCTCGGAGATGAGGGTCGGCAGCACGGTCAGCTCGTCGGCCATCTCCGGCTCGGGCGCGTCCGGGTCGACCTCGGGCGCGGGCGGGCGGTACTCCTCGGGGAGCTCGAAGCGCACGACGCGGAAGTAGCGGCGGAGCTCCAGGGGGAGATCGGCTTGGGCGGGGTCGTCGAAGATCGTCTCCCGGGTGGCCGCGACCGCGGCTTCGCCGAGGCCTCCGCCGACGTCGCGCACGATCGCCACGTCGGTGGGCAGGCCGTTCTCATCGAGGCCGAGCTCGAGCACGACCTGGCCTTCGATGCCGGCCTCCAGGGCCGCCTGGGGGTAGTCCGGGACGGGGCCGTCCAGGGCGTCGGGGAGGGGGAAGGGGGCGGCTTCGAGGGCGGGAGGCACGGGCCATTGCGGGCCTTCGTCGTCGTCTGCGGCGCTGTCGTCATCGTCCGCGGCGCTGTCGTCGTCGTCTGCGCTGTCGTCGTCGTCTGCGCTGTCGTCGTCGTCGCCGTCCTGGGCCCCCGCGGGGACCGCCAGGAGCAGCCCCAGGACCAACAGCAGGCTCCTCACTCCGCGATCACCCAGGTGTAGCGGTAGACGTAGCCCTTGGTGATGACGGGTTCACCCCCGGACTTGCCGGGCTTGAACTTGAAGCGGTAGGCGGCGGCCTGGCTGGCGGCGTCGAGCTCGGGGTGGATCCCGCGGACCACCTTCACGGCCGAGACGTTGCCCTTCTCGTTGATCGTCAGCTTCAGCATGACCGTGCCCTGGATCCCTTCGGCCTTGGGGCCCTCAGGGTACTCCGCGCGGAAGTCCTTGATGATCACCGGCGCCTCTTCCAGGCGGGCGAAGCTGACCTCGCGCAGCGGCTTGACGTCCTCGGGGGGGACGATCTCTTCCTCGGGCGCCTGCATCAGGTTGTTGCCGACCCGAACCGAGACCCCGCTGCTGTTGGCCTCCACGGTCGAGTCCATCGTCAAACCGAACGTCGGCTTGGGGGGCTCCGGCTCGGGCACGGGCACGTCCCGGGGCACGATCGCGGGCGCCTCCATGTCGACCACCCTGGGCTCGGGGGTCGGCTCGGGGGTCGGCTCGGGGGTGGGCTCCGGGGTCGGCTCGGGTTCGGGCGGCTCGATGAGCTCGACCTCGACGATCGAGACCCCCTCGTCCTCGTCCCCGACGATCGCCTCGGCGAGCGCCGCGATCGTCACCGGGGTCCCCAGAACCAAGGCCAGGAGCAGCCCGATCACCATCGTGCGGTCGAAGATCCCCTCCTGCTCGGGGAGCTCGACGGGGACGAAGGCACGCTTGGGCTTGGACGAGTCCGCTTCCGGCTCGGGCAGCTTCGCCGCCGCCCCGCCGTCGAGCACCCGGAGGTGGCTCCCGCTATCCACCCGAGGGCTCCTCACCCTCGACCGGATCGGCGTCGAGGAAGCGCGCCGACGTCGGGTCCGTGTTCAGCGCGTAGCTGACGACCCCTTCCTGCTTGGCGAGATCGATGACCAGCACGACGGTGCCGTAGGAGACCGAGTGGTCGGCCTCGATGATGACCTGCACGTCCTTGTCGTCGGCCTTCTCGGCGCGGATGGCGCCCCGGAGGCGGTCTTCGTCGGTCGGCAAGCCGTTGAGGTACCACTTGCCGTCGGCGTCGATGGTGATCCCCAGCGGGGACTCCTCCGTCTTGGACGCGGTCTGCGCCTCCGGAAGCTCTACCTTGATCGACTTGTCCTCGATCACGGACGCCGTGAGCATGAAGATGATCAGCAGCACCAACATGATGTCGACCATCGGGGTGATGTTGATCCCCGCGATGATGTCGTCATCGTTGTCGATCTGCGCGGCCATCTATTCGGGGTCCTCCGCGCGAAGCCGGAACAGCACCTGCTGGTTCAACGCGTTGGACGAGCCGACGGCCTTCTTGACCTGGCGGGTCAGGTAGTTGAACGCGACCACCGCGGGGATGGCCACGAGCAGGCCGACGGCGGTCGCCACCAGCGCTTCGGCGATGCCTGAGATGACGGCGCTGATGCCGGCCCCCTCAGCCGATCCGGCGAGGTCGCGGAACGCTTTGACGATGCCGCCGACGGTGCCGTACAGCCCCACGAAGGGGGCGTTGGCGCCGACCGTGCCGAGGAAGGTGAGCCCCACCTCCATGCGCTGCTTGCCCTGGTTCAGGGCGACGTCCATCTGCTGTTCGACGACGTCGGGGCCGTTGTCGACGTAGCGCAGCGAATGTTGCAGGACCTTGGCTTCGACGCCGTCCAGGTCGGCGACGGAGGCCTTGAACTTGTCGACGCTCCCGCCCGCGACCAACCGGCCGACCTCGGCCCGCAGATCGTTGGCGCGGACCGTGTTCAGGACGAAGAAGACAATCTTCCAAGCCAGCACCACAAGGCTGAACGCGGAGATGATCAGGAGGAAATAGAGGACCCACTCGGTCTGCAAGAGGCGGCTGTTGAGGAGCCGCTCGACCAATTCGCTGTTCTCGTGCACGGACCTCTGCTCCTACTTCTGCTGCTGGGAACCAGCAGTGTAGGGACAAGTTGCAACGCTGCAAGGGGCAAGGGAGGGGTGGAGGCGACGACCAGGATCGAACTGGTGAATGACGGATTTGCAATCCGTTGCCTTACCACTTGGCTACGTCGCCCCGAAGGGAACGGGATTCTACGGGCGGGCGGTCCCACGTCAAGACGTGCTAATCAGTCGCCGCTCATGCCAGCGGTTTCCGCAGTCATCGTGGCCCAGAATGAGGAGCATCGGATCGCCGATGCGGTCGCCTCGGCACGCGGGTGGGCTGACGAGGTCCTGGTCGTGGACGGCGGCTCCCACGATCGCACCCCTCAGATCGCCCTGGAGCAGGGCGCGCGGGTGGTTCATCGCCCCTTCGACGGCTTCGTTTCGAGCAAAGCGGCGGCGACCTGGATGGCTCTGCACGATCTCGTATTTTCGTTGGATGCGGACGAACGGGTCGATCCCGAACTCGGCCTCGCCATCCGCCTCGCCGCCGAGCAGGACCCCGATCACGACGCCTGGGTCGTCCGAAGGCTCAACTACCTGGACGGCGAGCCCCTGCGGGCATCGGGCTGGTACCCGGATCGGCGCATTCGCCTGTTCGATCGGCGGCTCGCGCACTGGGGCGGACGCGATCCCCACGATCACGTGATCTGCGACGGCCGGATCGGCGCGCTGGAGGGGCACCTCCACCACGACCCCGATCGCACCACCGAGGCCTACATCGCTGCCACCGACGCCCACGCCCGCCGCGCCGCCGCCGCCATGACCGCGGACGGGCTCGCCCCGGGGCCGCTCGCTCCCTACCTCCACGGCGGCGCGCACCTGGTGCGCAAGACGATCGCCGGCCGTTGCTGGCTCGACGGCCGACGGGGCTGGACCGTCGCCTGGACGGGAGCCCGGGGGACCGCCCGCAAGTACCGCCTCGCCCGCGAAGAAGGGTCCGCGTGAAGGTCGCCCTGGTGCACCGACGGTTCGGCGTCGACGGGGGGACCGAGCGCTTCCTCGAGGGGCTCGCCCGCCGGCTCAGCGCCCGAGGTCACGACGTGGAGGTGTTCGCCACGTCGGTCGATCCCAGGTTCGCGCGTACGCGCGTAGCTACCTTCCGGCGGCTCTGGCTCGGCGGGGGCGGCGCCTTCAAGCACGCGCTGCTGTGGCTGTCCGCCAGGCTCGCGGTGCGCGCTCGAAACTACGACGTGGTGCTCCACCTGGGACGCACCGGGCCGTTGGACATCTACCGCGCCGGCGGCGGCTGCCACCGAACGTGGTTCGACCTGCTGATGGCCCGCGCCGTCACCGGGGGCCAGCGCGCCGCCCTCAAGTTCAACTTCGCCCACCGCTTTCTGCTGTGGCACGAGCGCACCGCGCTGAGCCACGGCGGCCGCTTCGTCGTGCCTTCGGAGGCGTCCCGAGCCAACCTTGTTGCCAGCTACGGCAATCTTGCGGCGGGTGTCGTCGTCCTACCCAACGGGGTGGACCTCGACCGGTTCCACCCACGGAATCGCAAGCTCTTCTTCGAGGAGGAGCGCCAGCGCCTGGGACTTCGTCCGGAGGAACTGGTGTTGCTGTTCGTAGGGAGCGACGCCACGAGGAAGGGGTTGGACACGCTGCTGCGCTCACTGGCGATCTTGAAGGACAGCGGAAAGGCGGACGACGTCCGGCTTCTGGTCATCGGACCGGGGGCCCGGCAGCGGGACCGGTACGCGGCGGAGGCACAAGCCCTCGGCCTGCGTGATCAGGTCACGTTCGCGCCTCCGCAGCAGGCGATTGAGCGGGTCTACCCCGCGGTCGATCTGCTCGTGCTCCCCACCCGCCACGACCCGTTCGCCAACGTGACCCTGGAGTCGCTGGCGTGCGGCACCCCGGTGATCACGACCGCGGCCAACGGCGCGATCGAAGCGGTCACCGACCGCACCTCCCTGGTGGTCATCGACGACCCCGAGGATCACGAGGGGTTCGCCGCCGCGATCGCCGACCAACTGTCTCCCGACGGCCTCCAGTCCCGCCGCGCCGCCGCCCGCACTGCGGCCGAACCGGCGTCCGAGCAGGGCGCGATCGACCGCTGGGAAACGCTCCTGACCGAAGCGGCGGGGGCGCGATGAGCGGCGAGGGCCCCACCCGGATCATGGCCGTCGAGCCGCGCCTCGAGCGGATGGGCCGATCGGGGTCCCAGCCTCCGCGCCGCGGGTTCTTCCGGCGTTGGTTCGTCCGGTTGATCAAAGTGGCGCTGGTGCTCGGGGTGCTCGGGCTGCTCACGGCCGCGGGCGCCTACTGGTGGTTCGTCGTGCAGAACCCGGGCGATCACCTCGATCGGTCCCACATCCTCTCGGTGATCAGCCAGGAGTCGCCGGTCTACTACGCCGACGGAACCACGAAACTGGGCGTCTTCTTCGCGGACGAGCACCGCAAGTACGTGCCCTTCGACGAGATCCCCGCGGACTTCGTGGACGGCCTAATCGCGGCCGAGGACCAGACCTTCTTCACCCACAGCGGCTTCTCGGTGCAGGGGATCGGGCGGGCGTTCGTGCAGAACCTGCGCGCCGGCCGCGTCGTCGCCGGCGGCTCCACCCTCACCCAGCAGACCGCCAAGAACCTGTTCGAGCGGCGGGGGCGGACCTACAAGGAGAAGCTTCGCGAGCTCGCCAACGGGCTGCGCCTGGAGCGGCTGTACTCCAAGGAGGACATCCTCGAGTTCTACAGCAACCAGTTCTACGTCAACGGCAACGGGCGGGGCCTCGGCATCGCCGCGAAGTTCTTCTTCGACCGCGATGACTTGAGCGAGCTGACGCTGGTGGAGTGCGCGTTCCTGGCCGGGGTCGTCAAGTCCCCGAACCGGTACAACCCCTGGGTTCCGGGGGAGGAGCGGCAGGCGCGCGCGCAGCTGGCGGCGAAGGAGCGCAAGGACTACGTCGTCGGCCGCATGCTCGTCGAAGGCACGGTCACCCAGGCCGAGCACGACGCCGCGATCGCGGCCGAGATCCCGTTCTCTCGGGGGCACTTCCGGTTCGCCCGGTCCGTGATCCTGGACGAGGTGGAGCGGGAGCTGACCCGGCCGTCGTTCCAGGAGCTGCTGGCGCGGCATGGCATCACGGACCTGGGCACCTCCGGTCTGCAGATCACGACCACGCTGGATGCGGGGGTCCAGGAGGGGGCCGCGTACGCCCTCCGCCACCACCTCAGCGACGTCGGCAGCGTGCTCGAGGGGCCCGAGTTGGAGGCGCTGTTCGGCGAGAAGGAGTCGCTCCGGCCGCTGGACAAGGATCGTGTGCGGCCCCGCCTCTTCCACCGCGGCGTGCTCGTGGCGGTCGATCCCGAGTCCCGGACCGCGACCGTGGACCTGGGCGGAGTCATCGGGATCCTCGATGCCGACGCCAACACCCGCCTGGCGCGGGCGCGGAAGCGGTCGGCGGACCGGAACACCTGGGTTCAGGCCAGCCGCAAGGACGTCAAGAAGCTGCTCGAAGAGCTGGAACCGTTCGTCGATCGCACCACCCTGGTGTCGATCCGGGAGGTCGGCGAGGACGGCACCCCGATGCTGGACTGGGAGTTCTCGCCCGAGCTTCAGGGAGCGGTCGTGGTGCTGGAGGGGGGCGCGATCCGGGGCATGGTCGGAGGCTCCGCCAACGCCGACTTCAACCGCGCCACGATGGCCCGCCGCCAGCTCGGCTCCACCTGGAAGCCGCTCCTGTTCCAGGCTGCGCTGCAACTGCGCTGGGCGACCACCGACGAGCTGGACAACACCCGCGCGGTGTTCCCCTACCAGGCGACCTTCTACTACCCGCGGCCGGACCACCGGGGAGCCCCCGAGAAGGTCTCGATCGCGTGGGCCTCGACCAAGTCGGAGAACTTGGCATCGATCTGGCTGCTGTACCACCTCACCGATCGCCTCAACCCGGAGCAGTTCCGGCAGGCGGCGGCGCTGGTGGGGTTGGTCCCCGGCGACGGCGACTGGGCCGTCCAGGTCCAGACCGCGGGCGTGCTCCCCACCGAGGGCAAGCTGCGCGAGGGGCTGTTCGACCGACTGAAGTCCGACATCGCCGTGGATCTGGTCTTCGACGCGCGCGACGCGGAGGCCGAGGCGCTGGCGGCGATGCACTACGGCCTCGGGTTCGCCGACGAGCTGGACGAGGTTCGGGCCGATTCGTCGCTGCCCAAGCGCGAGAAGCAGGCCCGCCTCGGCGCCCTGCGGCGAAGCCTGCTTCGGCAGGAGGCGTTGACGGCGCGGTTCGGCGAGGCGCGGCGCACGATCCTGGATCGGGTCGCGGAAGGCCGGCCGGTGGACGAATTCGACCTCGCCGGCTTCTCCGTGGAGTCGATCGACGGACCGGACGTTCGGCTGAGCTTCGGCGACTCCGTGCCCGAGGGGTACGAGCTGTTGACCGTGGCGCGGTTCACGGCGCTGGCTTCCGGCGAGCTCGACACCGCGGTGTTCGGCGATGACGATGACGATGACGACAGCGCCGAGCCGGCGGATCCGGACGAGGCGTTCGAGCCGGACGCCCCGGGACTCGACGAGGGGATCGCGGCGGGGCCCCGCGGGTTCGACGTGATCCAGCTGCTGGCGCGCGACCGCGTGCTCCTGGAGGGGCAGCTGACCCCCGAGCTGATGGCGACGATCCGCACCAGCATCGACGAGGCGCGGGCCGCGCTCGGCCCCGACGTCGACCTCTACAGCTTCGACATGCTCGCCTTGTGCCGCGACTTCCGCACCCTCGTGGGGCTGCGCTACCTCGTCGGTCTGGCCCAGCGCAGCGGGGTCCGGTCGCCGCTGGACCCGGTGCTGTCGATGCCGCTGGGGAGCTCGGACATCACGCTGCTGGAGGCGGCCCAGGTCTACGAGGTGATGCTGACGGGGAGCACGTGGCGGTTCTTCGCGGACCCGCTCGCGGCCGACGCGAGCCTCGCCAAGGGGGCGGCCCCGGTGGAGTTGCAGGAGCCGTACGACCAGCGGCGCGCCACACCGTTCCCGGACACCTCGATCATCGCCCAGATCCGCATGCCCGACGGTCGGGTGCTGTTCCAAGCCGCGCGCGAAGAGCTGCCGGTCCAGGACGCCGCCCTCAGCGCCGACGTCGGCGGGTTCCTCCGCACCACGGTCTCCCACGGCACCGGCCGGCGGGCCGAAGGAGCGATTCGCCCGATCTCCGACGACGAGGATCGGGCGTCCCGGCTGAGGCGGGCGGACGTTCGGCTCCCGGTGTTCGGCAAGACCGGCACGACCAACTCGTACCGCAACTCCGCGTTCGTCGGCATGGTCCCCACGCTGGCGCCCAACGACGACCAGTTGGGGTGGGGCCACGGATACGTGATCGCGACCTACGTGGGGTACGACGACAACCGCGAGATGAAGCGGGGGAGCGTGCGCATCCAGGGAGCCTCGGGCTCGCTTCCGGTCTGGATCGGGACCGCGCAGGCCTCGGCGGAGGCGAGCGACGTCGGCACCCGGGCGGATCTGGCCGAGTTGGCCTTCTCCGGCGGGCGCACGTTGCCGATCGACTGGCCCGACACCCAGGTCCCGATTACGGTGGACCTTCGTACCGGCCTTCCCCCGACGGCCGACAGCCCCGCCCCCGAAGGGGACGAGGAGGGAACCACGGTCGTGTACCGCCGCCGCGACGAACGCGCTTTCGCCCCCTATCGCCCCATCGAAGAGGGAAGCCGGAAATGATCGACCGCACCGGGCGCGCCCCGCTGCTCCTAGCCCTGGGTCTGCTGCTGACCGGCTGCCCGACCACCGGAGGGTCCGGCTCGGGCACCTCGGGAAACCAGACTCCGGATCCGGATCCGCAGCGCGTGGATCCGCCGACGCGCGTCGACCCGCCCGAGGCCGACTGCCCCGAGCCGGTGGTCCTCGAGCCGACCCCCACCGGGGAGCCGCTGCTGGCGGCGCCCGATCTTGCGGTCGCGGTGCGGCTCCACGACGACGGCGACCTCGAGGGTGCGCTGGCCGAGGGCTACGCGGTCCTGGACGGCCTGCAAGACCTGGGGATCGACTCCCTCTCTCTGCGGCTGCTGTTGGGCACGTGGGCGTTGGAAGCGGGCGACGGGCTGCTCGCCGAGGAGCAGTTCGAGATCGTGCTGGGTTCCGAGGGGACCGAGGCGCGCATGCTCAAGAAGGCGATGGCGGGACTCAGCGACGCCCGCGCGGTGCTCCTGGGGCCCGAGGGCGCTGCGCTCGCGGATGCGCGGGACGCGATCGAGTGGGGTGACCTGGCGGAGGCGGACCGACTGCTCAGCGAGCTGCTGTTCGGCGAGGCCGAGCAGGAGGTGATCCGGCAGGCCGAGGATCTCCGCGGACAGGTGACGGAGCGGGCGATCGAGCGGGCCGACGCGGAGTTGAAGCGAGCCGAGGACATCCTCAGCGGACCTGGCCCCTACGACCTCGTGGTCGAGCTCCTGGACGAGGTGAAGGCGTTGCCGGAAGGCACCTGGGATCGGGCCGAGGAGCGTCGATTGCGCGCCTGGTACCGGAGCCTCGCGGTGGATCAGCCGCCCGAAGGAAACCCCGCTCAGCAGGAGTGGGACGCGATCCTCGCCGCCGGCCGCTCCAAGGTCGCCTCCACCGACTACCGGGAAGCGCTGGCGCTGTTCGCGAAGCTGGACGGCACCCCGCTGCAGCAGACGGCCCGGGCCGAGGCGCGAGGCGCCGCGGACGTGCTCGTGAAGGAAGAGCGGCAGCGCGCCGCGACGTTGTTCGTGGCGGCCAAGAAGAAGGCCACGCGGGACGATCGGGTGGCGGCGATGGTGCAGGTCCGTGAGCTGCTCGCGTCGCTCGCGGCGGAGTTCCCCGACAGCAGCTACGCCGAGCGGGTGACCCGCAACCTGTCGGTGGTCGAGGACGAGCTTCGCAAGGAAGGCTGGGAAGGCTGATGGGGCTGCGCACCTTCCTGAAGGGGCTGTCCGGCGGCGGCGGCGAGCTCGAGATCGAGGACCTCGTCGTGGGCGAGGGCGAAGAGGCTCGCCCCGGGATGAAGGTCGAAGTGCACTACGTCGGCACGCTGACGGACGGCACGAAGTTCGACGCCTCACGCGATCGTGCCCAGCCGTTCGTGTTTCCGCTGGGCGGAGGCCGGGTGATCGAAGGCTGGGACGAGGGCGTCGTCGGCATGAAGGTGGGCGGTACGCGCCGGCTCACGGTCCCCGCCCGCCTGGGCTACGGGCGCCGCGGAGCGCCGCCGTCGATTCCGGGTGGGGCGACGCTGGTGTTCGAGATCGAGCTGCTGCGGATCAAGCGCGGCAACGCCTCCGGGATGCCCTGCTAGCGCCCCGACTCGGTCTAGAATGGGGCATGCGTGCTCCTGCACTTGCTGCTCCTCGCCCTCCCCCTCCTGCTGACCGGCTGCCCCGACGACGACGACGATTCGGCGCTCCCGGGGGACGACGACGACGCGGTCTCCGATGACGACGACGCCACCGACGACGACGACGCCACCGACGACGACGACGCGACGGACGACGACGACGCCCCGCCGCCCAAGGACGCCGACGGAGACGGCCACCCCGCGGACGTCGACTGCGACGACGGCAACGACGCCTTCTATCCCGGCGCTCCCGAGCTGTGCGACGGCCAGGACAACGACTGCGACGGCGTGGTGCCCGACACCGAGATCGACGACGACGGCGACGGAGTCACCGAGTGCTCCGCCGAGCCGGACTGCGACGACGCCGACATCAACAACTTCGACGGCAACCCCGAGGTCTGCGACGGCGCCGACAACGACTGCGACACGGTGATTCCGACCGACGAGATCGACGACGACAGCGACGGGCAGGCCGAGTGCGAAGGCGACTGCGACGATGCCGACATCAACAACCTCGACGGCAACGCCGAGGTCTGCGACGGCGCCGACAACAACTGCGACACGCTCCTGTCCGACGACGAGATCGACAACGACACCGACGGCCAGACCGAGTGCGACGGCGACTGCGACGACGCCGACGTCAACAACTTCGACGGCAACGCCGAGGTCTGCGACGGCGCGGACAACGACTGCGACACCGTCGGTGACGCCGGCTTCCCCGGCGGTGACGAGGACATCTGCGTCGGTCTGGACTGCGCCACGATCCTGGCGTTGGAGCCTGGGTCCCTGGACGACGTCTACTGGATCGAGCCGACCGGCGATCCGGCGGCGGACCCGATCGAGGTCTCCTGCGACATGACCAACGGCGGCTGGACCGTCTTTCAGCGTCGGGAGGACGGCTCCGTCGACTTCTACCGGGGCTGGGCCGAGTACGAGGCCGGCTTCGGCGACGCCGACGGCGAGCACTGGCTCGGTCTGGAGGCGCTGAACGTGTTCACCACCACGGTCGCCTCGGAGTTGCGGGTGGATCTGACCCAGGCCGATGGGACCACCTGGTACGCCGAGTACACGACCTTTGGCGTGGGCAACGCGGGCTCGTCCTACGTGCTGTCGGTGGACGGCTACACCGGCGACATCCCCGACTGCGTCGGCAGCGGCGGCTCAGGGATGGGCTACCACGACGGCATGCCCTTCTCGACGTTCGACGCGGACAACGAGAACTGGGGCAACAACTGCGCCTCCGCCTTCCAAGGGGCCTGATGGTACAACTCGTGCCACTACAACAACCTCAACGGGTTCTACTACGGAGGCCCCCACGCCTCGTACGCGGACGGCATCAACTGGTACTGCGCGGCCGGGTACTACGAGGCGATGGTCTTCAGCGAGATGAAGATGCGCTGAGCTGGTCTAGGGCCAGTCGGCTTCCTTGAACCCGACGAGCACGCGGTCTCCCAGGTCCAGGATCGGCCGCTTGATGAGCATGCTGTCGGCCACCAGCGCCTCGTACTTGTCCTGGTCCGTCATCGAGCCGATGCGGTCCTTGAACCCACCCCCGCGGTAGGACTGCCCGGCGACGTTGAAGAACTTCTTGAGGGGCAGCCCCGAACGCCCGTGCAGATCAGCCAACTCCGCCGCGGTGGGCGGGTCGGTCTTCAGCTCCACGACCGTGACGTCCCGCCCGCCCAGGTGCTTGCGCGCCTTCTTGCAGGTGGAACAGCCGGCGTACCAATAGAGCTTCATTGGGGGCATTCCCGGGGAAAGAGGCGGTTGGTAGCAGGAGGCAGACTTGAACTGCCGACCTAGCGATTATGAGTCGCTCGCTCTAACCAACTGAGCTACCCTGCCAAACCGATTTTCCGAGACGGGAGCGGCACTTTTAAAGCTCTTTTGCAGCTCCGTCAACCATGAGTGGCACCGTTCCTCCAGACGATTCACCGGCACCCTGGCGCGCCGCCTCTTCAGGACCGCGTTGGGGCCTCAGATTCCTCGGTTTTGCGTTCGCTCGCCTGCCGCTCAAGGGCGCGTACCTGCTGGTGATCGGCCTCGCCCCGATCTGGTTCCTTCACTACAACCGGCCTCGCTACGGCGTCGTCCGCGCCATGCGCCGCAGCGGCCGCCCCAACCCCTGGTGGGCCGGGCTGGGCGCCTACGCCGCCTACACGCTGTCGCTGGTCGACCGCCACTTCATCCAGGCCGGCCGCTTGAGCCCCGTGTTGGTCGGAGGGGCGCCGCCCGAGCTGGACGCCGCCGTCGCCGAGCCCGGCCCGCTCGTCTTCCTCGGGAGCCACTGCGGATCGCTGGAGCTGGCCGTGCCCGCGCTGGAGTCCCTGGGCCGTCCGGTGCGCGCCGTGGCGGTCCGCGATCCCGCCGCGCAGATGCTCCTGGACGGGGTCGGGGACTCGGCCCAGACCGTCGGCGGAGCTCGCTCGACCATCGTCGCCGACGGAACCCCGGCCGCCGGACTGCGCATGCTCCGAGCCCTCAAGGAAGGCGACGTGCTCGCCTTCAAGGCCGACCGCTTCCTCCCCGGATCAGAGCTGAAGCAGCGTACGCAGGTGTCGCTGTTCGGCGCGGATGCGTACCTCCCTCGCGGGCCCGGCGAGGTCACCCGGCTGGCCAAGGCGCGAGCCTGGGCGCTGACCGTGGCGAGGGTCGGACCGGGCCGGTTCCGGCTGCTTGCCGACGAGGTCCCGACGGCCGGCCTCGACGGGGCGTCCATCACCCGGGGGTACGCGGCCGCGCTGGAGCGGCACGTGACCGCCGCGCCCGACCAGTGGTTCAACTTCTTCCCCTACTGGATCGAAGACGTCGACGCGCTCGCGCACCACCCCGCCACCGTGCCGCCAGGCATGCGCGCGGCCACGTACGGCCTCAAGGGAGCGCTGGCGGCGGCGCTCGTGGCGATCTTCCTGGGGCTCGCGGACGCGTCCGGGGGCCTCAGCGCGGGGCTCGCCGGAGGCCTGCTGGCCGGCCTCCTGGGTATGTCCCTGGGCGCCGCCCGCGACCCCGCCGGGGACCGCAACCCGGTGGCGCGCGCGACGGCTGCCCTGGCCCCCGCGTTGGCGATGTTCCTGGTCCTGCTGTCGCTGGGCGACGGGCTGAACGGCATGGCGTTGGTGCAGGCGGTGGTGGCGATGGGGATCGGCGCCGTCGTCGCGGGCCTCGAGTCCCGCCCTCGCCGCTAGGAAACGACTACGAGCCCAGCCCCGCGTCCGCGAGCCGCTCGAGTATCGCCCGGTCCAGCCCGGTGAAGTGCATGAACAGCTCCTCCAGATCGGCGCCCGGCTTGTCCGCCCGTGCGCGGAGCTCTTCCACTGTGCCGATCGCGGCGAGCTTGCCGTGCGATAGCACCCCCACCCGCGCGCACGCCTTCTCCACCACGGGGAGCACGTGCGACGACAGCAGCACCGTCTTGCCGTCGGCCTGAAGCTGGCTGATGACCTGCCGGAACAGCCACACCGAGGGCGGATCGAGGCCGTTGGTAGGTTCGTCCAGGAGCACCACCTGCGGCTCGCCGATGAGGGCGGCCGCGAGGGCGATCTTGCGGGCCATGCCCTGGGAGTAGCCGCGCACCCGCTGATCGGCGGCGTCGCGAAGCTCGAACAGATCCAGCCACTTGTCGCTGCGCTCTTCGATCACCGCCGGGGCGAGTCCGCGCAGTCCGCCGATGAAGCGGAGGAACTCGCGCCCCGACAGCGTCGGCACCAGCATCGGGTGCTCGGCGAGGTAGCCCAGCTCGCTCCGCGCTCCGTGAGGGTCGGAGGCGAGGTCGTGGTGGGTGATCTGGATGGTGCCTGCGTCGGGCTTGATCAGCTGCGCGAGGCAGCGGTTCAGGGTCGTCTTGCCGGAGCCGTTGGCGCCGAGCAGGCCGAACACCTCGCCCGCCTCCACCGACAGCGAGACGCTGTCCAGCGCGACCACGTCGCCGTACGTCTTGCGCACTCCTTCGACGACGATGCTCACCAGGTCACCTCCACTGCGTCGTAGCGTGCCGCAGCCGCGGCCGTCATCCCCGCGGTCACGATGAAGTACACCGGAATCAGCGCCGGCATGAGCACGCCCGCGACGGCGATCGTGATGGCGACGACGGGCAGCGACAGCACCAGGGTGCCTTCCCCCAGGATGCGTTTGCCCCGCTGGTTGGCGAACACCTGCACCACGACGAAGTGGGCCATCGCCCACTCCAGCCCCAACACCGGCAGGGCGAGGCCCGCCACGTCCCCCGAGAAGCGGCCGCCCTGGGTCAGCGCGACCGTCGCGAGGGTGGCGGCCCCGTGGAGGGTCGCGAGGCCCAACGCCCACACCAGCGCTGAAGCGAGCGCGCGCCGTCCAGGGTGGGCCGACGTCCGCTCCCACGGCATCGACGCCATGCGGAGCCGGTGGATCCCGGGCCCGGTGCCGTACGCCACCGCCGCCCCGCCCAGCGCCGCACAGGTGAGGGTGCGCCACGGCATCGCCGCCGGGGTCGGCAGCGTCTCCAGTTCGCCGACCAGCAGCAGGCAGGACAGGGGCGCCAGCAGCAGGAGGATCGCCCCCTGCGGATCCTGGAGCCGGAGGGTGAGGACGGCGTCGCGCACCAGTCGGCTGCGAATCCCCCGGTCGACGATCGGAAGGCTGAGCCCCCGCAGCGCCGACCAGAGCACCCGGGTGCGGCTGCGCGGAGCCGTCGCGGCGTCCGACACGAGCCGGTCGAAGTGGGCCAGGTAGGCGCCCTCGACGGCCCAGGGAGCGATGGTGGCGAACGTCAGCACCACGCCCGCGGCCCCCAACAGGACCGCCTCGGCGCCCACGTCGGCGTGCTGGAGGACGACGGCGGCGGCTCCCGGGAGCCAGACCCAGCCGCCGTGACGCCCGGAGGCGCGCCGGGTGTGGATCGCGCCCCACAGGCCGAACGACCGTCCGTAGCCGCCGAGAGCCCACGCCGCGATCCCGAACCAGAAGCCGTATCCGGCCCCGACGCAGGCGGCGAGCAGGACGCGCGGGGGGTGGAGCCACCAGCCGAGCTCCGCGAGCCGCACCTTCAGGAACCCGGTCAGGCCCAGGGGATGCACCCGGAGCAACTCCCCGTCGGGACGCGTGAACAGGAGCTCGTCGCCGGTACGGATCGCGAACGCGGCGAAGAGCAGAACGGCCGCTTCGTGGCCCACGGCGCCGGACCGGACGAGGGCCCAGGCGACGACGACGGTCCCCAGCATGGCGATCGGATCGAGCACGACGTCCCGCACCGCGCGCCATCGAAGGTCGCGGGCGGCCTCCCAGGGGGCGGGGATGTCGGGCATGCCGCTGCTATACAAGACCGATGCGCACGGCACCACCACGGCTCAGCGGCATGGTCCACCTCCTCGCCCTCCCCGGGAGCCCCGGCGCCCGTCCCCTGGGCGAGGTCATCGCCCGGGCGACGTCGGATGCGGCGGCGCTGGTGGAGGCCGGCTTCGATGGGATCGTCGTCGAGAATTTCGGCGACAGCCCGTTCTTCAAGGACTCCGTCCCTCCGATCACGGTCGCGGCGATGACCGAGGCGGTCTCGGCCGTCATCGATGTCGCCGACAGCGTGCCCGTCACCGTGAACGTGCTCCGCAACGACGCCCGATCGGCCCTCGCGGTGGCCGCTGCGACCGGGGCTCGGGCCATCCGCGTCAACGTGCTCAGCGGGGCCCGCGTCACCGATCAGGGGCTCATCGAGGGGCGCGCCGCCGACCTCGTGCGGACCCGGGCCGCGTGGGGAGCCCAGGACATCGGGATCTGGGCCGACGTAGCGGTCAAGCACTCCGCCCCCCTCGGGCTGCCCCGGCCCATCCAGGAGGAGGCGCTCGAGCTCGTGGAGCGGGCCGGCGCGGACGCGGTCATCGTTTCGGGGACCTCCACCGGCGCACACGTCGACCCCGACACCCTCGCCACCGTGGCCTCCGCGATCGCCCCCCACCCCGTGCTGATCGGCTCGGGTACGTCCGTCGACACCGTCGCCCGGCTGCTCGCCACCGCCCACGGCGCGATCGTCGGCACCGCGCTGAAGGTCGACGGCGTCACCACCGCTCCGGTGGATCCCGCCCGCGCCCGCGCCCTCGCCGCCGCCGCCCGCGGCTGAGCCGCCGCCCGCTCCCCATGGAGGTCCGTCGCTTCGCCGAGCAGGTGCTCCTGGGCACGTCCCTGGCGGACAAGCTGCTCGATGTCACCGGCCTCACCGACCTCGAGCCCGGATCCGCGATCGCCCCCCCGTCGGCCCCCGGCCGGCCGGCCGAGCTGCCCCTGCGGTCGGCTGAACGCCCCCGCTTCCCCGGGGCCGACCGGCTGGGCGATCGCGACGCCGCCGCCACCGCCTTGCACGCCTTCGCCAACCACGAGTTGCTCGCGATCGAGCTGATGGCGCTGGCGCTCCTCCGCTTCCCCGACGCCGATCCCGCCTTCCGCGCCGACCTCGTGCGCACGCTGGGGGAGGAGCAGACCCACCTCCGCCTCTACACCGACCGCCTCGCGGCCCTCGCCCAGCCGTTCGGGACCCGCGCCGTGTCCGCCTTTTTCTGGGATGCGCTCGCGCCGGTGAGTTCCCCGCGGGACTTCTGCGCGGCGATGGGGCTGACCCTGGAGCAGGCCAACCTGGACTTCGCCGGCCACTTTGCGGGCGTCTTCGACGACGTCGGGGACGCGGTCTCGGCCGCCATCCTCCGGCGCGTGCTCGCCGACGAGATTGCTCACGTCGCCCGCGGATGGGCCTGGTTCGACCGGCTGCGAGGACCTGGCGATCGCTGGGAGCAGTGGGTGGAGGCGCTGCCGGCGCCGCTGACCCCTCGGCGGGCGCGGGGCCCCGGGTTCGCGGTCGGGCCGAGGCTGCGCGCGGGCCTGGACCGGGACTTCATCGAGCGGGTGCGGACCTTCGGCGCGAGCCGGGGCCGGACCCCCACGGTGCACTGGCTGAATCTCCCCGCCGAAGCCGGGGAGGGGAAGCAGCCCCAGGCTTGGATCGACGGCCTCGCGGCGACGGCCATGCTTCGCGCTTCCCCGGACGACGTCGTGCTGCTTCCCCGCGAGCCGGGGGCGGTGTGGCTGGCTCGAATCGCGGATGCTGGGTTTGCGCTGCCGGCGATCCAGGTCCTGCCCCGCACCGGCGCGATCCCCGTCGCCCACCCGGGCTCGATGCTTCGCCCCTGGGCGCCGACGCCGGATGCTGCTGCCCGGCTCGGCTCGTCCGTGGGCCGGAGCCCCAGCAAGACGGCCGACGCCGAGGCGTTGGTGCGGCTGCTGCCCTCGCTGGGTCCCCCGGATCGCCTGCTCTGCGCCGACGCCCTCCCCACGGTCGCGGGCACGCTCGCCGAGGTTGAGGCCGCGATCGACCGATTCCGCGCCGCAGGGCATCCACGGGTCGTGTTCAAGCGCCCCCTGGGGACCTCTGGGCAGGGCCAACTCCGGTTCTTCGAGCCGGCGCTGCTGGACCGGCAGCGCGCCTGGCTGAGGGCGTCGCTGGCCGAGGGGCCGCTGCGGGTGGAGCCGTGGCTCGACCGCGTGCTCGATCTGTCGTTCCAACTGGATGGCCGTGGGTTGCGCGGGGTGGTGCGGTTCGAGGCCAGCGCCACGGGGCAGTTCCGGGCAGCCGCGCTGGAACGACCGACGATCGGCCTGGAGCCCGCGTTGGCCCGGTTCTGGGCGGGGGACGGCCGCGATTCCGGCTGGATCGAAGCGGTCGGGCGACGCCTCGCCGAGGCCTTCGCCCCGGACGCGCCCTGCGGGGTGGACGCCTTCGTGTACCGCGACGCCGACGGGCTCCGGCTGCACCCCTACGTCGAGCTCAACCCGCGGATCACGTTCGGGCGCCTCGCCCTGGATCTTCGCGTCCGGCTCGCGTCCGGCTGCGTGGGTCGGTGGATGACCGTCGGCCCGGCGGACCTGCGGGACGCGTCGGCTTCGTCGATGGCCGGCCTGGCCGCGCAGCTCGACGAAGCGCTCCCCCTCGTGCTCCACAAGGGCCAATTGCAGCAGTGCGCACTGCCCACGTCCGATCCCGATCAGGCGGGCGTGGTGCTGCCGCTGCTGGTGATCGCTCGGGCGCGGGAACAGCTGGACGCGGCCCTCGCCGACGCGGGGCTTCGACCCCTCCGGTAGATGCTCACTTGAGCGTCAAGCCATCTTCCCTCCCGTGAGGTCCTCGGACTGGCTTTGGAAGGCGGGGTAGAAGCGACTTGGATCCCAGGCCGCGTCGGCCTTGAGCATCCCGTAGATGGCGTGGAGCAGCTTCCTC
>JAAESI010000072.1 GCA_024229515.1 Pseudomonadota bacterium
GACGGACTCCGAAAGCCGATTAGCTGTCCTGAAACGAGGTCTCACGCAAAGGCGCGAAGGCGCAAGGGAGACCTGTGCCCTCTTTGCGCCTTTGCGCCTACGCGTGAGGAATAGGACCCGACCTCGGCGTCAACTCTCGCCAAATCGCAGCGATATGTCGGCCAAGTGTCTGGAAAATATCGAGTTTTGAGACCTGAACTAGCTAGAGCACGGACTCGAAGACGACGGTCGCGCTGATCGGGAGCTCGTCGCCGGGGTGGTCGGCGATGTCGTGATCGCCGTCGGCGAGCACCACGCGCACCTCGTGCTCGCCCACGTCGAGGTCGTCGAGCACGAAGTTGTCCTCGATCGTGACGTTCTCGAAAGCGCCGTCGACGTAGAAGTGGAAGTGCTTGCCGTTGGGCAGACCGTCGATGTCGATCGGATCGGGGACGAATCCGGGGGTGGCGTAGCGCACCGTCACATCCCCGCCGACCGACTGCCCGTCCGTCGGCGTATCGATGGCGACGCAGGGCTCCAGGTTGAAGTTCACCTGCGTCAGCGACTCGTTCAGTTCCTCGTGGTTCGCCAGCGCCAGGATCAGGCTGAGCGCGTGCTCACAGCCGTTGACGGCGGGGAGCACGAACGAGCCGGTGGGGTCGAGCCCCTGGTACTGGCCGTTGAGGTAGATGTGCGAGTGGCCCACCCCGGCGGGCACATCCGAGCTGGGGGAGTTGACGTCGTCGGGGTCGAGGGTGAAGCCGATGACCGAATACTCGACGGCGACCTCGGGGGCGCTGATGAGCGTCGCCCCCTCCGCGGGCGTCAGCACCGTCAGTTGGGGCGCCGCGATCGAGATGTCGATCGCGTCACCCGCGGGCGGGCTCAGCGGCGAATGGTCGTTGTTCACGAGCTCGACGCTGAGGGTCGCGTCGCCTTCGTCCAGCGCCGGCGTCACGACCTCCCGGCTCGCCACCTCGGCGACCACGACGTCATTGACGAGCAGGTGCGCGTGGCCGACGCCCGGCTGGTTGCTCTGCCCCACGGCGCCGCCATCGAAGGTGAATCCGCGCACGTCGAGGCGCACGTCGAAGCCCAGCGGTGAGACGAAGCTCCCCGGGTCCGGCGAGGTCAGCTCGACCTCCGGCGCGGTGGAGACGAGGGCGACGGTGATTCCGTCGTCTTCGACCCCTTCGACGGGCTCTCCGGTCTCGGCGTGGACGAGTCGGGCGGTGATGTTGTGGGTGTCGGGGCTGAGGTCGTCGAACACGACCACGGCGCCACCGGTGGCGGGCCGCTCGACACCGCCCACGATGGGGATCCAGAGGAACTCGGGGACCGCTGGATCCAGGGGAGGCTGTCCCTCGCGCTCGGGGGCCAGCCGGCCGCCCGTCACCTCGACTTCGACCGCGAGCAGCAGCCCGACGACGGTGGTCTCTCCCTCGGGGGACACGATCTGAATGCCCGGGGGCTCGCCGGTGGCGTCGGAGGGACAGCCGCTCAGGAGCAACACCAGCGGCACCACCGACAGAAGGAGCGTGACGCGCCGGCGGGCGGCCACCAGGAACGCCAGCGACAGCAGCATCAGCGCACCTCCCGAGCCGCTTCCGGCGGCGTTGCAGGCGACCACGACGCCCGAGCCGTCGAGCCCACAGGGCGCATCCAGGCCGTCGATGAAGCCGTTGCAGTCGTTGTCGAGGCCGTCGTCGCAGACCTCCTCCGCTCCGGGGTTCACCGCCGCGGAAGTGTCGTCGCAGTCCCCATCCACGGGGGCGAAGCCGTCGCCGTCGCCGAGGTCGCCGCCGACCAGCACGAACACGGCGCCGGTCAGGAGTGCGCCGGGGCTTCCGACCACGACGTCGTCGTAGGCGTCGCCGTCGAGGTTGGCCACGGCCACGTCGGTCCCGGCCTCCCAGCGGCCCTCACCGAGGAAGATCGCGTCGGCCGTCTCCAGCGTCAGGCTCCCGCCGACGGCGCTGGCGTAGGCGGCGATGAGGCCGGCGTTCTCGGCGCCGATGCCGCTGCCCGTGGCCGCGGGCTGGGCCAGGAGCGGGCCGGCGCTGCCGTCGCCTTCGAGATCGGCGGCGAGCACATCGACCGCTCCCGGCGAGGAGGCCCGGATCTCGGTCACGGAGGCGCCCTGGATGTAGGGCGGCGCCGACTCGAGCGCGTAGGCGAAGCCGACTCCCACGTCGCCGAGGCCCCGAGAGCCGATCCAGAGCAGGTCCGTGCCGCGGCCCCGCGAGATGGTGACGCCCAGCTGCAGGTCGAGGGCGTCGCCTTCGATGGAGGCGAGTCCGTCGAACGCCGGATCCGGCTCCAGCGCCTGTCCGTCGGCGTCGGGCCGCCCGGGCACGAGGAACACGGCGCCACTGTCGAGGAAGCCGGAGTCCAGAGCCGGCTGGCCGATGAGCAGATCGTCGTAGCCGTCGGCGTTGATGTCCCCCGCGTTCGCGAGGGTGCGCGCCAGCGGGACCCCGGCCGAGGGGGCGCCCAGGCCGTCGACGTTCCAGAACCACGCGGTCACGCCTTCGAGCTGGGGGTTGAGCCCCCAGGCGGTCGCCGCCCGCCCCGTGATGACAGCCGCCTGGCCCGTACCCGACAGCGCATTGGTCCCGCGCACGAGCACCACGAAATCGCCGAGCCCGTCACCGTTGGCATCGCCCGCCGAGGACGCCGCCACGCCGACCTCGGCGCCCGGGTGGGGGCCCGTGATCCGCATGACTGCGTCGTCACGATGGTCGATCGCGGCCATCGGCCCGGGGCCGCCCTGGAACAGGTACAGCCGCCCCTCCGGGGTATCCGCTTGCGAGCTGAAGAACCCCGGGGCACCCACGAGGAAGTCGGGCCATCCGTCCCCGTCGACGTCGCCGGCCGGCTCCACGAGGGCTCCGAACCGCGAGCCCGGCGCGCCCTCCAGGACGAGGGCTTCGTCGCGCAGCTGCACGAACCGTCGGTCGGTCAGGCGGGCGCCGCTGAGCACGTAGACGCGGCCCGCGCCTTCGTTCGCGCCGGGAGCGCCGATGACCAGATCGGGGACGCCGTCGCCGTCGAGATCGCCGGGGACAGCTACACTGGCCCCCGCGCGTTCGGCGGCCAACTCACCGGCGAGCACTCGCGGCGCGGAATCCAACGGTCGCTGCCCGGGCGTAAGTCCGAGGGCGGCCGAAGGCAGCAGAAGCAGGGCAGCAGGGAGGAGAAGCCAATTTCGCATCGACGACTGAGGCGGAGTCTACCGCGCCTCACGATCCTGGTTGCAGGCGCGCTCCTGCTCCTGGGGCCGGCGGCAGTCTGGGCTTCCCCCGCCCTCCTGCTCACGGGCGCCAGCGGCGATCCGGATGCGGCCGCGCAGGCCCGGGACCGAGTGCAGCTGCAAACCGGCGTCACCGTCGCCCCCGACCGCACCTACGTGCTCGAGGACGTCTTCGCCCTCACCGGCTATTCGCTGCTCGTCGCGGGCACCGCCGAGGCTTCCACCTGCAAGGGGCCGGCCCTCGATCAATCCGCCTTCCGGCAGCGCATCGGCCGGTCGATGTCCCTGGTGGACGAGCTCGAGCTGGCGATGGCGGCGACCGAGCTGGCCAAGCTGCGGGACGACCTCCCCTGTTCGGTCGCTCTGATCGGCGACGTCGAGCTCCACTCCATCTTCTTCTCCACCGGCCTGATGGCCGCGTTCGACGGACGGAACGACGAGGCGATCGACATGTTCGCGCGGGCCGCAGCGATCAAGCCGGACGTGCCGCTGGACACGAACTACCCCCCGAACGTGCAGCAGCTGTACCTCCAGGGGAAGGACCAGACGAGCAACCAGGAGGACGTGGAGCTCAGCCTCGTCCCGCCCACCACGTCGCGGGCGATGTGGCTCGACGGGGTTCAGCTGAAGACGGCCGGGCCGACGTCGGTGTGGGTCAAGCCCGGCACCCACCTGGTGCACGTGGAGACGACGCAGGGGAGCCAACGCGCCGCGCTGCTGGACGTAGCCCCCGGCGGGGACGCGCTGTGGGCCGATCCTCGCGCCGCCGGCGCCGCGCTCACCGAGGGCCTCGTCGACGGACCCGAGGGGGCCGCGGCCAACGCCTTGCTGCTGGCCGCGGCCGCCGGCTGGAGCGCCCCCACGGTGTACGTCGACACGCCGACCGGCATCCTCCTGTACGGCGAGCAGCCGCTGGCCCGCACCGCCGTACCCCTGGCGCCCACCGGCGATCGCCTGGGGATCCGCGTCGGTGGCGGCTTTATGGTCCGCGGCGCTACCTTCCGGCCCGCGCCGTTCGCGTACGGAGCGCCGAGCCTGGAGTTGGACGTCGCCCTGGTCCGGGGGCTCGAGATCGGCCTGACCGCCACGGTGGCGCTCGCGTCGTTCACCGAGGACACCCTCAGCGTGCTCCCGGTCATCAGCGTGGGGCCGCAGTGGGCCTTCCCCGGCTCGCGCTTGCGGCCGTTCGCGGGCGTTCACTTCGGGTTGGCCGTCGACGGTCCCGGCGCCGTACGCGTCGGTGGACTGGGACGCCTGGGGATCCGGTTCAAGCCGATCCGCGACTCGACCCTGCGCCTCGCCGCCGCCGCCAACTTCGGCTGGGTGGGGGCGATTCAGGCCGGGCTGACGGTCAGCGTCGGCTTCGGCCTCGGCGGACCCGGCTAGCCGGCGAGCAGCCACTTCTCCATGCGGCGGGTCTTGCGCCGGATGATCCAGTCGAACAGCCGCATGTAGAGGTTCGTCTTCGTGTGCTCGTCCTTGGGGGCGTACGCGTCGACCACGTAGGGCACGTACATCGAACGCCGCAGGCTCTTCCACCCTGTGTGGGGCGAGGTCTGCACCCGGTGCCACATGCGACCGTCGTGCACGGTCAGGTCGCCCGGCCACGTCTCCACCTTCACCTCGTTGGGATCGGGTTTGTCGGTGACGAAGTGGATCTTGCTGAACAGCGTGCTCCACGCCGACTGGGTGTGCATGCCGGGGAGCACGATGAGGCAGCCGTCCTGGGGCGTGATGCGGTCGAAGTGCAGGCCGACATTCAGCATCGGGCCCGGCATGCGGCGGTTGTAGAAGACGTCGCGGAGCGCGTCGGTGTGCCACGCGAGGTTGGGGCGCAGGCTCCCCTCCGCGTGGACGTAGCGGTTGAACACCACGCCGTCCTTCTCCCGTTCGCCGATGCGCGCGTCGTCCCCGATCAGGCGGCGCACGGGCTCGAAGCGGTCGTGCTTCACGAACCCCGAGAGGTACTCGCTGAGCACCGACGTGAAGCCCATGCGCTGAAGCCAACGCTTGCCGTCGGGGTTCCGCCCGAACCAGATGGGCACGCCGAACAGCGTGCGCGTCTCCTCTTCGATCAGCTTGGCTTCGACCCGCTCGACCTCCGCGAGGATGGTGTCGACCTCCTCGGTGGACGCCACGCGGTCGAAGACGAGGTAGCCGGTGCGGTCCAGGAACGCCTGCTGCAGCGGCGTGATCTCACCTCGAAGCGTGAAGCGAACGCTGTACGGAAGCTCCGCGGCGAGGGCCTCGGCGGCGCTTGGCGCGAGCTCGAAAAGCTCGGATTCGTCGTAGGCGGGAGGCGGCAGGTCCGTCATGGCGGCGAATGTAGTCAATCGGCCTGGGCGATGTCGCGGTGGCGTTGCTGCCCTAGATCGCGTCCAGGGGGATGCTCGCGCCCTCGAGCCGATCGCGGAAGTTCGCCTTGTCGATCGCCGTCTCGTACGCCGCTTCAGGGGTGACGACGTCGTCGCCCAGCAGCGTGAACAGGCTGTCGTCCATCGCCAACATGCCCTGCGCCTTGCCCATCTGAATCGACGAGGTCAGCTGCATGGTCTTGCCGTCGCGGATCATCGAGGCCATCGCGCCGGGGCGGAACAGCAGCTCCAATGCCGCCACCCGGCCGCCCGCCTTGCGCCGCAGCAGCTGCTGCGCGACCACCGCCTGGAGGCACTCGGCGAGCCCTCCCCGGATCGCCTCCTGCTCCTCCTGGGAGAAGAGCGCGACGACCTCGATCCCGCCGACCGCGCCGCCTGCCTGCGCGGGGTACACGTCCTGGACTGGGAGAGCATGGGCCGCGCGGCCCGCAACACGATGCTCCGCCGCGCCCTCGGGCTCGCCTCCGAGGGGGGCGACCGAATGCTCGCAGGCGCCCTCGCGGCCGAGCTCGCCTCCGTCGTCGCCTTCTCCTTCGGCGCCAAGGAGGCCCGCCAGCTCCTCCGCGCCTACCCCCTGCCCTCCGACGCCCCGGTCGACGAGCGCGTGCGCCGCGCCCGCCACACCGGTCGGCTGGGCATCTTCGAGGGCAAGCCGCAGGTCGGCATCCCCCGCCTCGCCGCCGCCGTCGCCACTGCCGAGGAAGCGAGCCTTCCCCTGCTGGAGGCGCGCTACCGCATGTGGCTGGGGCACGCGATGTCCGTCGCGACGCAGAGCGCCGAGGCCGAGCACCACCTGCGCCGGGCGGTGGCGTTGACCGTGGAACATCGCCTCCCCGAGCAGCACATCCGGACCACCCTGCGGCTGTCTCAGCACCTCCTCCGGCTGGGCCTCTGCCGCGAGGCGGTCGAGCTCCTGGACGCCGGCTACAACGCGGTCATCAAGGGCGGTCTGGTCCGTCTGGAGGAGCAGGTGGCGGGCACGCTGGGGTACCTGCGCATCCTCGAGGGCCGCTCGACCGAAGCCATTGAAGCGCTCGACCGGACCGTGCAGCTCTGCCGCGAGCACGGCGGGCAGCGGGCGCTGTGGGTCGCGCTGAGCAACCGCGGCCTCGCCCACGGCCTCGCGGGGCAGACCGAAGCGGCCGAGGCGGACCTCACCGAGGCGCTGGGGCACGAGGGCGTGGTCGGCTGGTACCGCACACTCGCGATGACCTACCTCGCCGCCGCCCGGATCATCGGAGGCGGCGCGGCGGGCGTCGACAGCGCCCAGGAAGCGTTGCATGCCTGCGACAGTCTGGAGCACCCCGAGGCATCGGCCCTGCGCGACGCCCTGGGGCTGCTGATCGGACTCGGGGACGGCACCGGCGACGCGGTCGAGGCCGCAGCGTGGGCGAAGAAGTTCAGCAGCGGAGCCGAGGTCGAGGCCGTTGCTCTGGGGGTGGCCCGGGCCGCTACTGGCAGGTGATCGTCAGCAGCACCGTGTCGGTAGCGGAGGCGCCGAGGCAGTCCGTAACCGTGAGCTGCACTTCGGCGGACTCGGTGTAGGGCAGGCCCGGGGGAACCGTCGAAACGGTGGCGTTGGGCGCGGTCGCGGCGGGATCGTCGACGACGACCGTGCCGCTGAGCACGGTCCAGAGGTAGGTCAGCGGATCCAGGTCCCCGTCGACCGTGCCGCCGCCGTCCAACTCGAAGCTGTACTCGCACAGGTCGCAGATGGTGTTGCCGTAGCTGTCGAGGTAGCAGGAGGCGTCGGTCGTGACCTCCTGGTCCGGCCCCGCGTCCGTCGACGGCACGGAGTTGCTCGGTCGGGTCACGACCGGGACCGCGACCACATCCACGTCCGACGGTCCTGCCCCTGCCCAGGCCTCGAGTTCGACCACGTAGACGCCGGCGACGTCGGGCACGAACCAGGCGATTTCGCCGTCGGCGGGCTGGACCGCGTCCTCCTCCAGGAGCGATGACGGGGGGGCGGCGACGAGCTGCCATCCGTAGCTCAGGGGCACGCCCTGGGGGTGGGTCGAGGACAGCCCGTCGACCTCCGTGGCGTTGCACGTGTAGCCCGGCAGTTCGGCCGACGCGACCGCCGTGGGGGGCGGGTTGTCGACCGCCCCGTCGCAGTCGTCGTCGACGCCGACCTGGCCCGGATCGTCGCTGGCGAAGGGGCCGATGGTGTCGTCGGCGTCGTTGCAGTCGCCGTTGCAGTACAGGACGCCATCGCCGTCGAGGTCGATCTCGTCGGGATCGGCGAAGCCGTCGCAGTCGTTGTCCAGGCCGTCGCACAGCTCGGGGGCGCCGGGGTAGACGGAGGCCTCGAAGTCGTCGCAGTCGTTGGCGCACTGGGGCGCGGGGTCTCCGTCGAAGTTGGCCTCGTCGGCGGGCACGACGGTGTCGCAGTCGTTGTCGACGGCGTCGCAGATCTCGGGGGCGCCGGGGTAGGTGTTGGCGTCGTCGGGCCCGCAGTCGCCGGCGCACTCCAGGACGGTGTCGCCGTCGAAGTCGACCTCGTTGTCGGGGATCAGCGCGTCGCAGTTGTTGTCCACGCCGTCGCAGACCTCGGTCGCGACCGGGTTGATGGTCGCGTCCAGCTCGTCGCAGTCGCCGTCGCAGCCGCGGTAGCCGTCCCCGTCGAAGTCGACCTCGCCGGGCGGGACCGAGCCGTCGCAGTCGGTGTCGATGCCGTCGCACGCCTCCAGCGCACCCGGGAGCACCGCGGGGTCGCCGTCGGCGCAGTCCCCCGCGCACACCGCGATGCCGTCGGCGTCGGCGTCCTGCTCGTTGCCGGGGATGAAGGTGTCGCAGTCGTCGTCGATGCCGTTGCAGAGCTCGGGAGCGCCCGGGTAGACGGTCGCGTCGCCCGGCAGGCAGTCGCCGTCGCAGTCCATGTAGCCGTCGCCGTCGGGGTCGTCCTCGGAGGACGGCACGGTGCCGTCGCAGTTGTCGTCGATGGCGTTGCAGAGCTCGGGCGCGCCGGGGCGGCGAGTCGGGTCGAGGTCGTCGCAGTCGCCGCCGCAGACGAGGAAGCCGTCGCCGTCCTCGTCGACCTCCTCCTCACCGAGCAGGCCGTCGCAGTTGTCGTCGAGGTTGTTGCAGACCTCCGGGAGGCCGGGGGCGACGTCGTCGTTGACGTCGTCGCAGTCGCCGTCGCAGGTCGAGACCCCGTCGGCGTCGATGTCGCGGTGGTTGAGGGCGGCGTCGTTGTCGTCGCAGTCGTCGTCGGCGGTGCCGAGCACGCCGTCCTCGCCGCAGACCGAGGTGCCGTCGAAGTCGGCGTCTTCTTCGCAGGGGTCGGGGGTGGCGTCGTCGTCGTCGGTGGCGTCGTCGTCGTCGGTGGCGTCGTCATCGTCCGAGGAGCCCGAGTCATCGTCGTCGGAGGCGTCGTCGTCGTCGCCCCGCACCGTGGGGCAGGCCGACAGCAGGCCGAGGGCCAGCAGCAGCAGCAGGTGATCCAGCGAGCGCATCAAATGCCCGTGCACTGGTAGCTGATGACGACGGTGTCGCTGTCGACGTTGTCGGGGCAGTCGGTGACGACGAGGAACGCCTGGAAGGTGTGCGTGACGGTGGCGCCGTGGATCGTGCTGGCGTTGGTCATCGTGAGGGTGGTGTTCAAGGCGGTCGAGTCGGCGATGGTTCCGGTGCCCGACAGGAGCGTCCAGACCGCCGACAGGGCATCGCCGTCGTCGTCGTAGGAGCCCGAACCGTCCAGCGCGATGCCCAGGTTGGGGCAGTTGGCGCAGACGTAGTTCCCGTACGGGTCGAGCGTGCAGGTGACGCTGTCGGTGAAGACGAGGTCGGGGCCCGCGTCCGCGACCGGGTCGACGTTGCCCTCGGGGTAGAGGGCTTGCACGACGACGGTGTCCGAGCCGATGGCGCCGATGTGGTCGGTGACCTCGAGGCCGAAGGCGTACCAGCCGGGCACGTCGGGGATGACGGTGGTGATCTCGGCGGTGGGGTCGTCGATGTCCGCGGTGGTCAGGAGCGAGTCCGCCGGGGCGCCCCCGAGGATCCAGTCCCAGGCGACGATGCCGCCGAAGGGGTCGGGGGAGTAGGAGTCGGAGCCGTCGAGGGTCAGCTCGGAGCAGATCTCCACGGTGCCCACCGGCTCGGTCACGTCCGCCACCGGCGGGTAGTTGTCGAAGAAGCCGTCGCAGTTGTTGTCGGCGCCGTCGATGATCTCGGGGGCTCCGGGGTAGGCGGTGTCGTTGAGGTCGCCACAGTCGCCCGCGCAGATCATCCAGCCGTCGTTGTCCTGGTCAACCTCGTCCAGCGGCACGAGGCCGTCGCAGTCGTTGTCGAGGCCGTCGCACTGCTCGGTGGCGCCGGGCCAGACGAGGGGTTCGGCGTCGTCGCAGTCGTCGTCGCAGAGGAAGAAGCCGTCGACGTCCTCGTCCACCTCGTCCGCGGGCACGACGTCGTCGCAGTCGTTGTCGAGGCCGTCGCAGAGCTCGTCGGAGCCGGGGAAGCGGAGCCCGTCGTCGTCGTCGCAGTCCCCGTCGCAGACCGCCACGCCGTCGCCGTCGTCGTCCTCTTCGTCGGTGGGGATCGTGCCGTCGCAGTCGGTGTCGTAGGTGTCGCAGATCTCGGTGGCGCCGGGGTTCACCTCGAAGACGAGGTCCTCGCAGTCGCCCGCGCAGCCGGTCCAGCCGTCGCCGTCGTTGTCGAACCCCTCGTCGATGCCGGAGTCGCAGTCGTTGTCGAGGCCGTCGCAGATCTCGGCCGCGCTGGGGTTGATGGCGGGGTCCGTCTCGTCGCAGTCCCCATCGCAGGGCTTGTAGCCGTCGCCGTCGGCGTCCAGCCCCTCGTCGGCGGTGCCGTTGCAGTTGTTGTCGAGGCCGTCGCACAGCTCCGGATTGCCGAGGAAGACGGTGGGGTTGTTGTCGTCGCAGTCGTCCCCGGTGCAGATGAGGTAGCCGTCGCCGTCGAGGTCGGACTCGACGGCGGGGAGGGTGCCGTCGCAGTCGTCGTCGATCTCGTTGCAGAGCTCGCCGGCGTCCGGGTGGCGGCTCGGGTCATCGTCGTCGCAGTCCCCTTCGCAGGGGGAGATGCCGTCGCCGTCGCCGTCGATCTCGGTGGGGCCGAGTTCGCCGTCGCAGTCGGTGTCGAGGCCGTCGCAGATGTCCTCGGCGCCCGGGTGCACGTTCGGGTTGTCGTCGTCGCAGTCGCCCGGATCGGCGCAGGGGATGGAGCCGTCCAGGTCCCCGTCCAGTTCGAACGAGGCGAGCTCGCCGTCGCAGTTGTCGTCCAGGCCGTTGCAGGTCTCGACGGCGCCGGGGAAGACACCGGGGTCGTCGTCGTCGCAGTCGCCGGCGCACAGCGGGTGGGTGTCGCCGTCGCCGTCGATCTCGTCCGCGGGCACGTCGCCGTCGCAGTCGTTGTCGAGCCCGTCGCAGATCTCGACCGCCTCGGGGTGCGTGTTGGGATCGTCGTCGTCGCAGTCGACGGACGAGTCCGAGCCGTCCTGGTCCGCGTCGGTCACTTCGGTGGTGTCGTCGTCGTCGTCGGGAGGGGGGGCGACCGTGGGGCAGCCCAGCAGCGCCACCACGAACAGAACCAGCAGCCGCCTCCTCAGATCCATCGCAGCAGGATACCCCCGAAGGGAGTGGTCGAGACCGGGACCTGGGCTGCCTGGGGAAGGTTCGCCCTCGTGGCGGGTCCGAAGGGGCAGCGCTATGGTGCAAAGTCCGGCCTCAGGGAGGGGGCCCCAGGGATGATTCGAGACCGGCTCAAGAGGCTCGCCCATGAAGCGCTCGGACGGGCGTTCGACGAGCGTGACGCATCGCGAATCCGGGTCTACACCGCGCCCTGGATCATCGACGGCGACGGCGTCGCGATCCCCGACGGGGCGGTCGTGTTCGACGCCGACGGCTACGTGCTCGCCAGCGGTGCGGCGTCCGACATCCTGGTCGACTTCCGCTGGGCCCAGCGCGCCGAGCTCGGCGGCATCCTGCTCCCCGGCCTCGTCAACGCGCACGCTCAACTGGAGCTCGGCGCCGTCGACGAGGCGCTTCCGGGCGGACTCGGGCTTCGCCGCAAGCTGCGCGCGCTGCGCGAGATCCGACGTGCCACCGACGAGCTCGACCCCACTTCACGAGAGGCCGCGATCCGGCTCGCCGTCCGCCAGTCCGTGGCCGCCGGCAACGCGATCGTGGGCGACCGCACCGACAGCCTCCGGGCCGTTCCCGCCATGGCCCGCGAGGGGCTCTACGGCTGCGTTTTCCACGAGATTCGCGAGTTCTCGGCCCGCCGCGCCGCCAAGGCGATCGCCGCCGCCGCGGTCGATCGCGCCCGCATCGTGCCGTGGCCTGAGGGCATCCGGTACCGGCTCGCGCCGCACTCGCTGTACTCCACCGCCGACGGCGTCATGAAGGACCTGTTCAGCCGCGCGCTGGAAGCCGGCGCGGTCACCGCCGTGCGGCTCGCCGAGGCCGAAGAGGAGATGGACTTCCTCAGCGCCGAAGGCGCGGGCAAGGCCCTCATCGAAGCCGCCTCCACGTTCCTGGAGGAGTTCGTGCCCCCGGGAACCGACCCGCTGAGCTACCTCGAGGAGCTGGGCGGCCTGAACGAGCGGGTGATGCTCGTGCACATGAACACGGCGACGCGCTCGATGGTGCGGAAGGCCAGCGCCGCCGGCTCGCCCCTGGTGCTGACGCCCCGCTCGGCGCTGCACGACTCCGGCAAGCTCCCGCCGCTGGTCTCCTTCCTGGAGGAAGGCTGCCGCATCGCCCTGGGCACCGACTCCCCCGCGAGCGCACCCGACGGATCGGTGCTGCGCGAAGCGGCCGAGCTGCACTCCGCCTTCCCCGAGGTGCCCGCGATGGTGCTGCTGAAGGCGGCGATGCAGGGGGGCGCGGACGCGCTCGGCATCGACTCGGTGGGCAGCTTCGAACCCGGCTCCGCCCCGGGCCTGCTGCACGTCGACACCGACGGCTTCGTGCCCAACGACCCCTGCGGCTGGCTGCTGCGCGCGGGCACGCCCGACCTGAACTGGCTGATGCGCCCGGCGCCCCCCGGCGAGGTCCGCGCCGCCTAGAGAAACTGGTTGATGTCGAAGGACTCGAGCACCTCGGGCGGCATCCGCTTGGGGCGCCCCGTATTGCGATCGACGTAGGCCCAGACGTTCATCCCCTTGGCGATGACGGTGCCGTCGTGTGCGACCACCTCGTGCTTGCGGTGGGCGGTCGCCGCCTTCATGAACGACGGCCACGTGCGCAGGATCAGTTCGTCGCCGAGCCGCGCGCTGCGGTGGTAGTCGATCTCGTGCCGGCGCACGACGAACATCGACTCCAACTCGGCGTACCGAAACCGGTCGAACCCCAGCGCCGTGGAGTGCGCGATCGCCGCCCGCATCATCCAGTCGATGATGGTCACGTTGTAGGCGATCCCCTGCTCGTCGATGTCGTCGGCAATGACGGTCATCGGGAGCTCGAAGGCGTTGGCTGCGGACGTCCACTTCATCGCGCCGCACCTTTAGCAAAAAGGGCCTTGCCTCGCCGCGCCAACGGATCAACGATATGAACAGTTGTTCAGTATGAGGTGCGGATCATGGAGCGAGTTACGAGCGAGCCGATTCAGGGGCGTGGTGCCGTGGGGAACCCCACGGGTCGGTACGAGGCGGAGCAGGTGCTCCCGTTCGACGACGAGTGGGGGACGATCGAGGAGCCGCCCCCGCGCGTGACCACCTGCGTGCAGGCGGAGGTGACCAGGACGATCCTGTCGAGCAACCGCTCGCCGGACCTATCCTTCGACCTGTCGCTGAACCCCTACAAGGGCTGCGAGCACGGCTGCATCTACTGCTACGCGCGTCCGTCGCACGCCTGGCTGGGGCTGTCCCCGGGGCTCGACTTCGAGACGAAGATCACCTGCAAGCCGGACGCGGCGAAGCTGCTTCGCAAGGAGTTCCGGCGACGCGCCTACCGGCCCCAGGTCATTGCGCTGGGGGCCAACACGGACCCGTATCAGCCGGTGGAGGAGGACCTCCGCATCAGCCGGTCGGTGCTGGAGGTGATGGCCGAGCACCGACACCCCGTCGCCATCATCACCAAGTCCGCGCGCATCAGGCGGGACCTCGATCTCCTCGTTGAGCTCGCCCGTCGGGATCTGGTGCAGGTGATGGTGTCGGTGACGACGCTGATCCCGCAGTTGGCCCGCCGGATGGAGCCCCGCGCCTCCGCCCCCGCCCGCCGCCTCGCCGTGATCAAAGCACTGACCGACGCCGGCGTTCCGGTCGGCGTGATGGTCGCGCCTGTCATCCCCGCGCTCACCGATCCCGAGCTGGAGCAGATCCTGGAAGCCTGCCGTGACGCCGGCGCGACCTCCGCCGGCTACATCCACGTGCGCCTCCCGATGGAGGTCGCGGCGCTGTTCGAGGGCTGGCTCAAGGAGCACTACCCGGACCGCGCCGTGCGCGTGATGGACCGGATCCGGGACTCCCACGGAGGCGACGTCTATCGATCCGAGTTCGGCGTGCGGATGCGCGGCACGGGCGTGTTCGCCAAGCTCCTGGTCCATCGCTTCCGCAACGCCACGCGTCGGTTGGAGCTCAACGTGGGCAGCCACAGCCTGTCGACGGAGCACTTCCGCCTCCCCCCGAAGGACGAGCGGCAGCTGCGGCTGTTCGAGGTCGCCTAGTCGACGGCCCGCCAGCGCCACCCGAGCAACGCTCCGACCGCGGCGCCGCCGAGGTGGGCCCCGAACGCGACGCCGCTGGCGCCAACGCCCGACCAGTTGGCGATGAACAGACCCAGGATCTGGGTGCCGAGCCAAAAGACGAGGAACGCCCACGCGGGGGCGCGCACCACCTGGAAGAAGATGAGGAGCCCCACCCGAGCTCGGGGGAACCGGACGATGTAGGCGACGAGCAGCCCCGACACCCCACCGCTGGCGCCGATCACCGGGATGGTCGCGCCCATGTTCAGTGCGACGTGCACCAGCCCGCCGACGAGCGTCGCGCCGACCAGCAGCCCCAGGTACCTCCCCCAGCCCAGCACCTCCTCCAGGTTGTCGCCGAACGCGAGCCAGAAGTAGAGGTTCGCCAGCAGGTGGGCGACGCCCACGTGAAGGAAGAAGCTCGTCAGGAAGGTGACGCCGCCCATGCGGAACGGCTCCGCGGGGAGCAGCCCCCAGGCGTTCGCGGTCTCCTGGATCGATCCGAACGTCGCGACATAGACGACCACCGTGATCGCGGCCAGCGACCAGGTCAGCACCGGCACGCGCGAGACGCGGTGGGTGCCCATCTCCACGGGGAGCCCGAACACGAGCGGGATCCACGCCAGCGGGGAGTGGGCATCGGGCCCCATCTGCTCCTCGGCCCGCTTCTTGACCGCTTCGACCTTGACCATCGCGAGGGCCCGTCGCGCCTCCAGCGGCAGCTCCTTGGGATCCTCGACCGCCTCCCCGGGGGTCGCTTCGAACTCGCCCGGGTCGAAGAAGACGAAGTGGCAGCGCACGCAGATGTCGACCTCGAGGTGGTCGGTGCCCTCCCCGGTTCCGACGACGTGCATGGCGTGGTCGCAAGACGGACAGGAGCGGCCCGCCGCCTCCGGAGCGGCCCGCGCGGTCACCCAAATCTCGGACACGGCAGCCTTGCTCCGGAGCTTCCGAAGGAGGGCCACGGTCATGGCCCGACCGCCGCAGGACTCGCACTCCCACATCCCGCCCTGCGGTGTCTGCCGCCGGACCATGGGGATGCCCGGCTCAGCGGCGCAGTGGAACATCTAGGCGCGTCGGCGGCGGAGGGCGAGGGCCGGGAGGAGGAGCAAGGTCAGGAAGCCTGCGGACGAGCCCGCGCCGAGCGCGCTGCAGTTGCCGCAGCCGGCCCCCGCGGTGTTCACGGTGAACGCGCCCGGGAGCGTGGATTGCCGACCGTCGGCGAGGCTGACGAGCAGGTCGTAGGGGAGGTCGGAGGCGACGATCGCCTGGGGCGTCTCAGCATCGAGCCGCTGGTCGCTGACGAACGTGACGCTGCTGACCTGCAGCCCGCCGATGAACACCTGCGCGGTGTCGTCGAAGCCGGTGCCGGTGATGACCACGTCGGTCTGCGTGCCTTCCTCCATCGACGGCGGGGTGATGCCGAGCACCACGAGGTCCACGGCCGCGTCGTCGTCATCGGTCGCGTCGTCGTCGTCGCTGGCGTCGTCGTCGTCGGAGGCGTCGTCGTCGTCGGCAGCGTCATCGTCGTCGCCGATGTCCTCGAACCAGTCGATCGGCTGCTGGCTGGCGCGGATAACCCAGTCGAAGTCGAGCGTGGTGGATCCGAGGCTCTCGAGCGTGACCCACTCGTACGTGTCGCCGATGGCACCGCACTCGGTGGAGTCCGGGGTCAGCTTCAGGATCCAATTGGTGCCGGCGGTGTTCTCGCCGTCGTAGTCGTAGCCCGGACCGTGGCCGTCACCCGGCTCCATGAGGGGGATGCAGCCCAGGTCGGGGTCGTAGTTGTAGTGGAACCCGATGGTGAACTTCTCGCCCGCGAGCACATCCGGGGCGAGCACGCCTGACTGGCCGACGTCGACCTCGATGATCTGCGGAGAGTTGATGTTGACCGGCAGGAACTGCCCGATGGCGGGGTCGCCGTTGGGGGCTTCGAAGTGCACCCCCGGCTCGTCCCCCACGTACAGGTGGAAGTCGAAGATCGTCTCGGTGAAGCCGATGGTGCCGTAATAGAAGTAGATGTAGCGGATGGCCATGTCTTCGGGCGCCGTCAGGGTCGCGGCGAAGCCCTCGTAGGTGCAGAAGCAGGAGCAGGTGCCCGGCGCCGAGTTGCCCTTGATGACCTCGCGGAAGTCGATCGAGTCGTTGATCGCGAGCTGCGCGTGGGCGGCGACGGGGATCAGCGAGAGAGATGCAACGAGGACAATTCGGGCGAACAGGTTGTGCATGACCGCGATCTTACCCCCGCGGGTACACTTTCCTGAATCATGAGACGCCTCGCCTGCCTCCTGCTCTGCCTGCCGCTCCTCGGCTGCCCCCCCGACGACGACGACGACACCGGATTCGGCTCCCCGGCCGACGACGATGACGCTGCCGACGACGATGACGCCTCCGACGACGATGATTCCTCGTCCGACGACGACGATTCTTCGTCCGACGACGACGACGCCACCGACGATGACGACGTCGTGGCCGAGTGCGAGGAGGACGGGCACGAGCCCAACGAAGCGCAGGGCAGCGCCGTCACGATCACCGACGATCAGTTCAACCTGACCGTCTGCCCCGACGACGAGGACTGGTTCGTGCTGTCGCTGGTCTCCGGCGACCAGATCGAGGTCGCGGCGGACTTCGACTCCGACGAGGGCCACGTCGACCTCGCGCTGATCGACGGCGCCGGCAGCGTGGTCGACAACGCCACCGAGGAAGACCCGACCACCCGCTGGTCCGCGAGCAACGACAGCGAGATCTTCATCCGGGCCCGCCTGGGCGGCGACTCCGGCACGGTCCCCGGGGTCGAGTACGAGCTCGACATCACCCTGCTCGCGGCCACCTGCCCGACCGACATCTACGAGCCCAACGACACCACCCTGAGCGCTACCCCCATCAACGCGGGCAACCTCGACGGCCTCGGCGCCTGCCTGGACACCGACGACTGGTACTCGATCACCGTCGAGCAATACGGAGCGATCCAGATCGACGCCTGGGCGGACGAGGCCGAAGGCGACATCGACGTCACCCTCTGGGGTCCCAGCGACGCCCTCATCGCCGAGTCCATCAACGAAGCCGGGACCGAAACGATCTACTGGTCCGCCGACGCGACCAACGTCTACCTCATCCAGGTGGACCTGGTGGAGGACCTCGGCGACGACCCCGGCGCGGTGTACGACCTGCTCCTGACCGTCTGGGAACCGGCCTGCCCGGTCGACTCGTTCGAGCCCAACGACGCCGCCGGCTCGGCCCCGCTGGTCGCGGGCAGCTACCCCGGACTGAGTGCGTGCGACACCGACGAGGACTGGTTCGAGTTCGACCTCGCCAACAGCGATCTGCTCGAGGTCGACGTCACGTTCGCGAACGACGAAGGCGACATCGACCTGTTCCTGTACAACCCCGGCGGCACGCTGGTGGCCTCATCCGAGTCGACGGACGATGACGAGGCGATGTCGTACGAGGCGGAGGCGACCAGTCCGTACCACCTCAAGGTGCAGCTCACGACCGACGACGGTCCCGCCCCTGGCAGCGCCTACGACATGGAGGTCGCCATCACGGCCGCCCCGACCGTCTGCACCGTGGACTCCCTGGAGCCCAACGACGCCTTCGGCTCGGGGGCCAGCCTGACCGCCGGGGACTACACCCAACTGCAGGCCTGCGCCGACGACGAGGACTGGTTCTTGATCGACCTGTTGGCGGGCCAGACGCTGGACGTGGACGTCACGTTCGTCACCGTCGAGGGCAACGTCGACCTGGCGGTCTACGACTCGGGCATGTCGCTGCTGGACGAGCAACTCAGCACCACCGACGACGAGACCTCGTCGGTTACGGTCGGCTCCGACGACACCATCTGGGTGCAGGTGGTGCTCGAGTCCGATGGCGGCACCGAGCTGGGCAACGAGTACGACCTCACCCTGACGGTGACCGATCCCTCCTAGAGGTCGCTGAGGTCCTCGTCGTAGACGCGGTGGCGGCGGGCGGACGACACGGGCAGCGCGGACTGCTTCGGGCGCTTGCCGAAGACCAGCGCGATCTCGCCCTGCACGTCCCAGGAGAGCTCGTCGAGGTACTCGGCGCGACCGATCGCGCCGGTGACCTGGAACTTCACCGGCCAGTGGCGGGGGCTCGCCACCCCCAGCTCGGCCATCGGCACGGGGCGCACCAGCAGCAGGGTGTCGTGGAAGCCGGTGCGGAGGCCGACCTGGATCGCCGGGTAGTCGCCCCCGAGGAAGCTGACGCCGTTGGTGATGTGGAAGTCGTTGGGGGTGAAGCCGAGGAACTGGCCCTTGCCCCAGTACGCGACCAGGCCGAGCCGTCCGACCTCGATCTCGTAGTCGAGCGCGGGCAGCAGCGCGTGCTCGGGAGCGACCCCCGCGGCCCAGGAGAAGCCGACTCCGCCGACGAAGTTCAGGTACGGCGTGTGGATGCCCGCGCGGGGAATCAGGTGGATGCGCCAGTCAGCCACGAAGGCCCGGCTCGTGTCCGAGACGTAGGTGAAGGACTCGCCCGTGTCGGGATCCTCTTCGGTCGTGTGCGTAATCGTCGCGGTCGAGGTGCCGGCCACGGTGAGGCCCGCCTGGGCGCCGAGGCTGTAGCTCCCCTCCGCCATGTCGACCTGCACGTGGCCGCCGTAGTGCTGCGACGTGCTGCGACGGGTCGTCTGGGTGGTGCTGGCGCAAGCGCCGATGGAGTAGCGGTAGCCGCTGGCGCCGTAGCCGCCGTTGCCGCCCACTTCGGTGGCGGAGATGCCGACCCCGCCGAAGCCGAGCAAGCACAAGGCGGTGAGCACGAAGCGAAGAGTGTGTCGTTGGGTCCGGGTCATGCCACCGCTCCTCGCAAGCCAGGATCCACCGGAACGGGCAAGAACGTCAGGGTCGGGTTCGGCCCTGCCCGACTCCGGCCAGCCGAAGGCGTCGTTGGCAGAGCGACTGCCACGCCGTCCGCGCTTCTTGCGTCTGATCGGGGCTGAGCCCGAGCAGGGCGCCGACGCAGCGATCCAACGGGGTGGGATCGACCGCAGCCTGGCCGGCGGGCAGCACGGGACCCGAACCGAGGGCTTCGAATGCAGCCGCAAGCGGCGCCGGATCGATCCCTCGCAGGTCGGGCACGAACCAGCCTGACCGGGCGTCCTCCAGTCCGAGCCACAGCACGCCGTCGCCGAAGTTCACCCGCCCTGCGAGCTCCAGTCCGAGGTGGCACCACGCGCTGTTGAGCACGGCCGCGAGCGCGACGACGTCTACCCCCGCCCGCGGGCGCACGAGGTACAGCTGCTGATCCGCGTGCACCGGCCGATCCGCCAGCGGGTGGCGGTGGCGATCGTGGGTCCCCTTCACCAGGAACAGGCGGGCCGGCTCCTGGCGGCGGAGGGTCCACTCGTCGCGATCGTGCCGGTCGATCCAGCGGCGTGCCCCGGGGGGTGGCGTCCCCTCGCCCAGGAACACCCGGTCGGCGACCTCGTCGGCCGCAAAGCGCACCCCCCGCAGCTTCTTGGGGCCCTTGGCGAGCGGCCGCAGCCAGTCCTCCTCGATGCCCGCATCCGCCGGCGGATAGAAGAAGCGGTTGTCGTTGGTGGTCCAACCGCGCCGCAGTTCGGCGAGCTCTCCGAGGGGCACACACCGGCGACGCACGTCGAACCACAGGTCGGGGGCGCGGAGGTAGACGCACCAGGGCTGGTCCCGCGGAAGCTCGTGCTGGGGCACCGTCCGCACGACGGTCGGAGGGCTGGGCAAGGGGTCCCGCACCTCGGCGAAGCGCACCGCCGAGGCCGCCCGATCCTCGGGGTCGTCGCACCGGCGGGCGACCAGGATCATCGTGTGGACCTTGGCCCCCGGGAACCAGCGCTCCGCGGCCGACTCGACGATCCACTCGACCGCACAGCGGTCCAGGAGCGCGGCTCGAATCGCGGCCCCGTACCCCACATCCAGCCAGGCGTTGCTCAGCACGAACGCCAGCCGGCCCCCATCGCGCAGGCACTCGATCGCCTGCTCGACGAAGCCGACGTAGAGGTCCCGCTTCTGCCCCCGGCTGCGCACGTAGGGCGGGTTCCCGACGACCAGGTCGAAGCTGCCGTCGCCGGCGACTTCCAGGAAGCTGCAGGGCTGCAGATCGGCACCGGGGAGCTGGGCCCGAGCCGCCTCCAGCGCCGCCGGATCGGTGTCGAAGCCGGCCAACGTCGCCCCGGGAGCCCGCTCCTTCACCCCCAGCAGGAACCGCCCCGTGCCGCACGCGGGATCGAGCACCCGCCCCGCCGGAGGGGCCAGGTCGAGCACCCCATCGATGAGCGCGTTGGGCGTGAAGTACTGGCCCCGTCCGTGCCGCTGAGCAGCCGGAACGGAGGCTTCGAGGGCGTGACCGAGGGGGTCTCTAGTCGAGGTCTTCGCCCTTCTTCAGCTTCATGTACTGCAGGTAGAAGAAGACCACCTCTCCAAACACCGGATAGAAGGCGATCATCAGGCCGTCCTTGAGGAACTTCCAGAAGAGCGCGCCCTCCTTGAAGAAGCCCGGCTCGGACCGGTTGTAGATGTCCTGCACGAAGTACTGGAACGGCCCGCCCATGTAGGCGACGAACGCCAACAGGAGCACGACGACGAAGAGGATCCCCGGGATGAACGCCGCGTAGTCATCGGCGTAGGGGTAGTCGAAGTACGCCATCAGCCGCGCCGTGAAGGGCACCGCGATGGCGAAGATCGGAACGATCCCCATCGTCGAGGGATACAGGTCCAGGTAGACGCCCGCGGACCACGCGGCGAACCAGAGGCACTCGCTGAAGACCACCAGGTAGAACCAGCTGATCAAGTAGTGGTAGGCGAACACCAGCAGCGCCGAGGACGTGTACCGGGGGAACGGGGAGTCCGGCTTGGGCAGCTCGTTGAAGGTCAGCAGCCCCTTGAAGAAGCTCTTGTACTGCTTCTTGAAGAGGTGGTCGCGGAACAGGTCCTCGAGCAGCCGCACCGAGTACAGGTTCGTGATCGTCTGCGTGAACAGGTTCGTCAGGGTGAACACGAAGACGATGCCCACGCCGATGATCACGACCGTGACCATGCCCAGCACGAGGTCGTTGATGCCGTCGAGGATCTTGAAGAACCCCAGGACGGGATTCATCTTGTGAACCACGAGGTTGTAGACGTACAGCCAGACGATCACGACGCTCAGGCTGACCATCAGCGTCGCGTTCGCGCCCTTCAGGAGCGCTTCCTTCTTTTCGGCCTCAGATGACATTCTTCAGGCCCTCCGAACCGACGAGGATGAACGCGGTCATGACGACGGCGAAGACGGCGCACCAGCGGGCGCGCCCCCAACGCCAGACGTGCACCCCGTCCAGCGGACTGAGCGGGAACGTCTGCACCATCGGGTAGATGAGGAACGCGTCCGCGGCGAGCAGGATCCAGGGGTTCACCGCGCCCCCGGCGCGCCACGCCGCCCACAGCGCCACCGAGACGGCCACGGGTGCGAGCAGGCCGACGGTCGAGACCCACCCCTTGTCCGCTGCCTCCCCCTCGACGATGACGTCCGAGGTCAGCGGCATGAAGGAGAAGGCCCCCGCGAAGTAGAGCTGGATGAGGCCCCCGTCCACGCCCGTCTCGTGCCGGATGACCAGCTTCCGAGCCTGCGCCGAGCGGAGCTGCATGCCGTAGATGAACCAGAGCGGGAGCACGAACAGCAGCCCGCCGGCCCAGATGACGGGCGAGTGCCAGCCGGTGGCCCCGGGCTCGATGAAGGAGCCCGCGTCATCGGCGGCGGTGCGCAGCGAGCCCGCCGGGAAGGGGGCGTGCGTGTACATCGAATCGACGAGCTCATCGACCGCCGTGGGGGGCAGCTCCGGCAGCGGTTCGGGCTTGGCGACGACGCGCCCGTTCGACTTCAGGACGAGGGCTTCGTACTCGTCGCGAAGCGCGTGGAGTTCGACGTTGATGTCGGCTTCGACGACCAGCGCCGCGACCTTCTCCCCATCGGTGCGGGCGCCCTTGCGGCTCGTCTTGGCGGTGGTCAGCTCCTGCGCCTTGGTCTGGATCTCGACCCGCTTCTCCCACGCCAGCCACTCCGGCAGTTCGCGGCCCGAGATCAGCGACTCGGTCGCCGCCGCGTCGGTCAGACGCGACGCCTCGGCCGCATCGGCCTTGTCCAGCAGCGCCGCGAAGGGGTTGCCGAGCCCGATGACGATGACCCAGGAGGCGTACAGCAGCCCCGAGGCGAACACGAGGCTCTTGAGGTTGGCCGCGCGGATGGCCGACGGCTCCGTCGGCCTGGGCGCGTTGCCGGACAGCTTGTCCCCGAACGCGCCCCTGAACATGGACGCGAACAGGCCGCGCGTCGCCGCTCTCGTGCCCGCCTGGACCGCGCCCCGCATGGACGCCTTCAGGCCGGCCCGGGCGGAGGTGCGGACGATGGTCCGAAGCACGGTCCGGGAGACCGTCCTCATGATCACCGCCAGGGCCAGGGTCGCCCCGGCGGCGCCGGCGATGATCTTGTCGTCGCCCATGAACGACTCGTAGCCGTTCTGGATGTAGACGATGGGGCCGAGCATCGCGACGGCGCAGATCGCGAGGGCGATTGCGGTCTCGACGGTCCCGCCGCCTTCGTCCTGGGGTTCGGGTTCGCTCATGAGTCCTCCTCCGGCGGAGGAGTCTACTAACCTGATCGTATGCGGGCGAGCATGGTAGCCGTGGCGATGATCGGGACCCTCGGATGCACCTCGAACCTCGAGTTCGGCGGCACCTGGATCTCGGGTGACGTGCACGTCCACAGCAGCACCGGAAGCAACGACACCGACGGGATCTCCTTCGAACCGGACATCGCCGCCGCCGCCGCCGGAGCGGGCCTCGGGTTCGTGGTCCTCACCGACCACAGCAACGCCACCGGATCGATGCACTGCGAGGACGTCGAGGACTGCCCGAACCTGGGCCCGGAGTTCCCCGCGGAGCCGTCGGACGATGGCGTCATGCTCGTGGTGGGGAACGAGATCTCACCGTTGAACGCCGGCCACGTCGGCTGCCTGCCGCCGGACGGCGGCTTCACCTTCGACGGCGCCTTCATCGACCGCCCCGACGGGGACGTCACCGCCCACGACGCGGTGCAGCAGTGCCGCGACGCCGGCGGCTGGAGCGTCGCCAACCACCCCTTCGGCGTGGCCTGGCTCGACTGGGACTGGACCACCACCGCATACGACGCGATGGAGGTCTGGAACGGCGGTTGGCGCTGGGATGGGGGCGACGTTGACGCCCTCGCGGCCTGGGAGTGCAACGTCGCGCAAGGGCTCCACGTCGTGCCCGTGGCGGCATCGGACAACCACCGCGTCGGCATCGTGCCGCCGGGCGAAGCGCTGGACCCGCCGCTGGGGCAGCCGCGCACCTCCGTCGCCCTCCACGAAGATGTAGCCCCAACCTGGCCCGCGATCCGCCGGGCCCTGCAGACCGGCCGGGTCGTGCTTCACGAGGCCGACACCTGGGTGGAAGCGAGCGAAGGCTCCTGGGCCCCGAAGTGGGAGCGCTGGACGATCGTCGGCGAATCCCCCGGCCCGGCCGTCGTCGAGCTGCGGTCGATCCCACGCGCCCAGGACTGCGACCCCGCCGCCGCCGAGCCGCTGTCCGAAGTGCTTTGGTCCGCCGACGTCGACGGTTCGTTCACCCTCGACACGGAGCGGATCGACCACGAACCCGACGGGAGCCGACTGCGCTACCTCGCGCTCGTCCCCCCCACCTGGAGTGAGCCCGGAGAAGGCGGGGTCGCCCTCACCGGCCTGCTCGAGACACCCCCGGGCTGACGCTCATCTAAACTCGCGCGCTCGTGCCCTTCCTTCGCTTCGCTTTCCCCCTCGTTCGCCCGCGCCGGTGGGACCTCGTGTTCGTCGCGGTCCTACTCCTGGCGGGGGTGCTGTGGAGCGATCAGCTGCTCGGGTTGGACCCCGGCAAGCTGGCGGACGAGCCTTGGCGGGTCGCCACCTGGGTGCTCGCCCAACAGGGCCCCCTGCAGGCGGCCGGCAACGGGATCGGCCTGGCCATCGGCATGACGATGGCCGCCCGTTGCGGCGGCGGCTGGGCGGCGTGGACGGGCATGGCGGGAGCCATCCTCCTGCCCGGGATCTGGTCCTGGTACTGGATGGAGCCGGGGGAGCTGTTGGTCGGCGCCTCACCCGTGCTCTACGGCGCCCTCGGCATGGGCGCCGTCTCCTGGGTCCGCGTCCGCCACGAGCTCACCTACGCGCGCCGCAAGGACTGGATGGCCGGGTTCGCGACCCTCGGCCTGGTCGCGCTGACGCTGGCGATCCCCATGCTGGCGGACGAGACCGTCCGCGGCGTGCACGTGATCGGGTTCGTATGGGGCGGGCTCGTCCTCGCCCTCATCCCGCGAGACTGGGACGCCTCGGCTACTCTGGGAAGAGGTTCCCTGGAGCAAGAATCGACGCTGGATCGAACACTCCCTTGACCGCTTTCATGGCGGCCAACTCCAGCTCACCGAACCGGTGGTGCACGTAGTTCCGCTTCACCTTGCCGACGCCGTGCTCGGCCGAGATCGTCCCCCCCACCGCGCACGCCTCCGCGCACATCCGCCCGACGAGTTCGTGCGCCACCGCCGCCTCCGCCGCGTCCCGCACGATGAGGTTGTAGTGGGGGTGTCCGTTGCCGACGTGGCCGAACCGCGCCGTGCGGCTCAGTCCCGCCTCGGCGATCCAGGCGTCGATGCGGCTCATCAAGGGGGCCAACTCGGCGAAGGGAACCGCCCAATCGGTGGAGATCTTCTTGCCGCCGGAGGGCGCGAAGGAGTGACCCTCCTCGTTCAGCGTGGCGGGGACGGCGTGTCGCAGGGTGCGGAGCTCTTCCTGCTGGCGGCGGTCCGTAGCGACGGCGGTGTCATCGGGGAGGGCTCCCGGGGAGCGTTCGAGCAAAGCCCACCACCGCTCGAGCACGTCCATGTCACCGCCGGCGGCGTGCTCCTCCTCGAAGAAGATGACGGCGCCGGCAGACGCGGGGATGGCGATGCCGCTGCCCTGGGCGCGCATGATCTCCAGGCAAGGACCGTCCAGCAGCTCCAGGCAGCGCGGGCGCACTCCGGAGCGGGCCCGGTCCTCGTCCCGGGCGAGGCCGACGAAAGACAGCGCGGAGGCGACATCGACGAAGAAGGCGAAGCCGGCGGTGAACGCCTCGGGCTTGGCGATGAGGTCGACCTCGACCTTCGAGATGAACCCCAGGGTTCCTTCGCTGCCGCACATCAGCTGGACGAGATCTCGCATGCCGGCGTACCCGGTCGCGTCCTTGTCGGAGCGCCGCTTGCGGAACCACCGCACCGATCCGTCGGGCAGCGCGACCTCCACCCCCCGAAGCCAGCGATGGGTGGCGCCGTAGCGGTAGGTGCGGGCGCCGCTGGCGTCGCAGGCGACGGTGCCGCCGAGGCTGCACTCACCCTCCGAGGTCGGATCGGGGGGATAGAACAGGCCGTGCTCCTCGACCGCGTCTTTGAACTCGCGAAGCACCGTGCCGCTGGCCACGGTTGCCGTGCGCCGCTCGGGGTCCAGGTCGATGAGACCCGTCATTCGCTCGCAGGACATGACCCATCCGTGTGGCGCGAGCCCGGATCCGGTGGTCGAAGAACGCAGTCCGCACGGCGTCACGGCGGTGCCCGAACCGGCCGCTTCGGCCAGCCAGAAGGCGGCCTCGGCGGCAGTCTGGGGGCGCAACAACCCCTCCGGATTGCCGATCACGGGAGACGCATCGTGGCGGTACGCCTCGAGGACCTCGGGATCTGCAACGGGGGACGGCTGGACAGTGGAGCCGCTTTGCACGACCATGTCGTTTCCTTCGCTTTGAGCAGGCGGACCGCATCTTAGGGGCGGTCGAGATCCCAGGGAACTTCCGCACCGTGCGACGACCGTTTGCAATGTTCAGCCCGACCTCCGGGCAGGCGCCGATGCCGCTCCCGGGCCTTCGCCCCGGCGTGGTCATGGTCGGCGAGGGCGAGGAGGCGGAGCTTCGCGACCTTCAGCTGGGCCAGGTGGTCAAGCTGGGCGAGGTCGCCTCCATCATCGTCGCGCTGCTGGATGGCACCCGCGACGCCGAAGCCCTCCTCAAGGACGCTGGACGCGCCCTCGGCGAGGAACTGAACCCGATGGGGCTGGTGGAGCTGCTTCAAGCGCTCGACCGCCGCGCCCTGCTGGATACCCCCCGCGCGCGCATGGTCGTGGCCCAGGGTCTGGTCCGGGCCGACATCGCCGCCCTGCAGCGGCTCGCCCGTCGCTCCAAGGTGCTCGAAAAGTACGAACACACGGACGATGACATCGAGGCCGTCCCGGAAGTCCGGGTCGCCGACGGCAGCAAGTTCGCGTGCCATTCGTGCAACCGCTGCTGCTCCGAGCAGCACCTCCTGGGACCCGTCACGCGCGATGAGCGCGACGCCATCCTTGCCGGCTTCAACGACCTCGACGATCAGCCCAGCAGCGACCCCAGCAACTTCATTCCGCTGCCCACCGGCGACGGCGATCCGCAGTACCTGCTGCGCCCGCGCGACGGTCACTGCGCCTACCTCGGCGACGACGGTCTGTGCCGCGTGCACAGCACGCTCGGCGTCGACGTCAAGCCTTCGGTCTGCCGCATGTTCCCGTTCCGAGGCGTTCGCACGCCGGACGGCTGGGACCTCGGCATGAGCCTGAGCTGCCCCACGGTCGCCTCCGGCGGCGGTCCCGACCCGTCCGAAGAGGTGCAGCGCACGCTCGGACCGCTGCGGGTGCTCTCCGGAAACCTGAGCTCGGTGCCCGACGAGATCCCGCTGGGGATGGGCCGGAACACCGACTACGCCGGCTGGAAGGCCTGGGAGGCCGAGGCGGTCGCCCGCTTGCGCACCGATGACGACCCCGCCGAGGCGTGGCTCGAGTCGATGATCGCGTTCGCGTCGATCGGACGCGACGCCGCCAGCGACGACCTGGACCTCGACCTGGCCGAGACGGTCGACATCGAAGAGGCCCCGAACACCGACTTCGTCCCCCCCGAGGGGATGGGGATCCCCGGCGAGTCCGAGCGCGACGCCGCCGATCAGCTGCTCAAGGACCTCGCCTTCTGGTCGGAGCTCCTCGTCGGCCTCGAGGCCGCGGACCCGATGGCGCTTCGGCGCTTCCGCTCCGGAGTGCTCCGCTTGCGCGCACAGCTCGCTCACAAGCCGGACGCCGCGCCCGTGATCGCGGAGGCCGCCCGACTCGCCAACCGCAAGGCGAACCCGGACCGCGCCGAGCCCTGGGCGCTGCGCGACACCGACCACTACCGGGTGCCCAAGTTCGACGACGAGGAGAGCAAGGCCGTCTCCGTCTCGGGCGACGATCCGGACGTCCAGCGACGGTTCCTCTCGCAGGCGCTGCTGTCGAAGCGGCCCTTGGACTTCGGCTCGACCGGGCGTGGCCTCATGGCCATCACGGTCTTCCTCGCGCTGCTCCGTCTGGAGACGGTGCCGGGGGATGAGCTCCAGCCTCGACTGGCGGATCTGGCCTACCTGATCCACCACCCGCAGCTGACCGACATCCTCGACACGCGCGCCGCGGTGCGCCAGCACGAGGGTTCGACCGGCGTGCACGCCGCCATTCTGGGGCTCTAGCCGCCGCTCTCTAGCCGGTGTTCCGCAGCCCCGCCGCGACGCCGTTGATCGACCTCAAGATCGCTCCCCGCAGCTCATCGTCTTCGGCGTTGGAGGCATCCCGCCGCCGGCGAAGCAGTTCGACCTGGAGGAACGACAGCGCGTCCACGTAGGGGTTGCGCAGGTCGATCGAGCGCCGCAGCACGGGGTTCCGCTCCAGCAGCGTCTCGACCCCGAGCACGGCTTGCACCGCGGACGTGGCGCGATCGAACTCGGCCTTGAGCGCGGTGAAGATGCGATCGCTCCCCGGACCCGCGAGGGAGCGGACGTAGTGGGCGGCGATGTCGAGGTCGCCCTTGGCGCAGACCATCTCGACGTTCTCCAGCAGCGCGGCGAAGAACGGCCACCGAGCAGCCATGTCCCGGAGCTCGGCGAGGCCGGCGTCTCCGTGAGCCTGGAGGAACCCATCGAGGGCCGAGCCGACGCCCAGCCAGCCGGTGAGCACGTGGCGGGACTGCATCCAGCCGAACACCCAGGGGATCGCCCGGAGCGACTCGATGCCCTTGGCCGAGCCGGCGCGATACGCGGGACGGGAGCCGATCGGGAGGGCCGCGAGCTCGTCCAGCGGACCGACCGACATGAAGTAGTCGAACAGCTCCGGGTCGTCGTAGACAGTCGAGCGGAAGGTCCGGTAGGCGACGTCGGACAGCTCGTCCATGACGGCGGCGAAGCGGACCCGGTCGGCCTCCCCGACGTCATCGCGCCAGTCGTTGAAGCCGTGGGCGAGCACCGCCGAGGCGGTCAGCTCCAGGGTGCGGCGGGCGATCTCGGGGAGCCCGTACTTGAGCTGGATGACCTCACCCTGCTCGGTGATCTTGATGCGCCCCGCCACGCTGCGCGGGGGCTGCGCGAGGATCGCCTTGTGGGCGGGGCCGCCGCCCCGGCTGACGGTGCCTCCGCGGCCGTGGAACAGCAGCAGCTTCACGCCGTGGCGGGCGGCCGCCTCCTCCAGCACCTCCTGGGCTCGGTAGAGGGACCACGCGGCGGTGAGGATGCCGGCGTCCTTGGCCGAATCGCTGTAGCCGATCATCACCTCCTGCACGTTGCCGTGGGCGCGGAGCTGCTCTTTGTAGAAGGGGTCGACGAAGAGCGACTCCATCACCGCGGGGGCGGCCACGAGGTCGGCGCGGGTCTCGAACAGGGGAGCGACGCGGAGGCTGGAGCGGAGCTTGTCCCCCTCCCAGCTCAGCAAGCCGGATTCCCGCGCGAGCACGAGCACCTCGAGCAGGTCGGAGGCGGCGTCGGTCATCGACACCACGCAGGTCTCGATGCTCGCGGAGCCGCACTCGCGGCGGACCTCGGCGACGACGTCGAACAGGTCCAGGGTCTCCTGGGTTCCGGCGGTGAAGGAGGCGCCGGGGGCGCGGAGCAGGCGTCGGCCGACCAGCTCGGAGCGCAGCAACGCCGAACGCACCTCCTCGTCCAGATCGGCGTAGGTGCGACCGGCGGGGAGGATGCGCGCGGCCGCGACCAGCTCCGTCATGGCGGCCTCGTGGCGGCGGCTGTGCTGCCGGATGTCGAGGGTCGCGAGGTGGAAGCCGAACGCCCGCGCCCGATCGACGGCGGGTTGGAGCAGTCCCGCCACCGATCGCTTGGCGCCGTGACTGCTCAGGGACGCCGCCACCAACTGCAGGTCGGCGAGGTACTCGTGGGCGGTCGCGTAGGCGCCGGGGCGGTCGTCGCCGTCGGCCACGCCGGCCCGGTCGCGGAGGTTGGCGAGGTTCGCGGCGAGCCGCGCCTCCATGAACGAGAGCTTGAGGCGGTAGGGCTCGAACCGGTTCCGGATCGCATTGCGCGTCCGGATCGCGGGCAGGTCCCGGCCGTCGCGCTCGAGGCTGTCGATCAGCGCGGGGAGCGCGTGGGCGCGGCGGGTGGAGTGCGACACGAACGTCTTGAGCTCCCGCACCGTGGCGAGGTGCTTCTCCAGCACCCGCTCCTTCATCATCCGCGCGGCCTGGAGCGTGACCTCGGGGGTGACGAACGGGTTGCCGTCGCGGTCGCCGCCGATCCAGCTGCCCAGCGTCACCGGGCGGGCGTCCCGAGCGAGGGTCGCGCCGTGGGCGGCGAGCGCGCGGCGAAGCTCGGCGTACAGCTCGGGGATCGACTCCCAGAGGGTGCGGTCGAACGCCGCCAGCAGCGACTTGACCTCCTCCAGCACGGTGGGCCGGCGGTGGCGGAGTTCGTCGGACTGCCACAGCGCTTCGATGTGCATCGCGACGGCATCGGGGAAGCCGCCGTCCAGCAGCAGCTCGTGGAGCACCCGGAGCTTGTCCTGCGTCGTCCGGCGCACCGACTCGGTGGGGTGGGCGGTGAGCACGGGCCGGACCTGGAGCTTCGACAGCTGCTTGGCGAGCTCGTCGGGCGTGGCTCCGGCTTCGACCAATTCGGCCAACGTCGCCACCACGGAGCCACGCTGCGGGGCTGTCCCGGCCTGCTTGTGGTAGCGCCGCCGGCGCACGCGGTGGGTCTGTTCGGCCGTGTTGACGAGCTGGAAGTACCGGGAGAAGGCGCGGACCACTTCTTCGGCGCGGGCGGCATCCCAGCCGCCGATGAGCTCGACGATGCGGGCATCGGCGGTGGGATCGGGCTCGCCGTCGGCGCCCCGACGGGCGCGGGTCAGGGCCCGGAGCTGCTCGACGTCCTCGAACGTGGAGGTGCCGGAGAGCGCGCCGATGGTGTCGCCGAGCAGGGCACCGAGGCGGCGGACATCGTCGTGGAGGGGGCGGTCCTGGGGACGCTTGGTCACTTGGGGTCCTTCTTCTTGGCCCCGGGGGGCGGGCGGTGGTCGCCGACGCGCGGCGCGCCGGGGTTCCGCTTGCGCTTCTTGTAGGGCTTGCGCTTCTTCTTGTCAGGGCGGGGGGGGCGAGCCTCCCGGGGCTCGTCTTTGCGGGGCGGCCGGGACATGCCGCCGCCGGAGCCACGGACGCGGCGGAGCTCTTCGTCCTGCTCCATCTGCTCCCGCTTGCGGACGATCGAAAAGGGGATGTATCGGCCGCGTTCCTTCTTGGGGGGCGGCTCGGCGATCTGCACGACCACGTCCCCGAAGACGCGCAGCTGGCAGCTGAGCCGCTCGCGGGTCAAGTAGAAGACGTTGCCCATGTGCCCCTCCTCCTCCCACGTCATGGGGGAGACGAGCTCCTCGCCTTCCAACACGGTCACCCGGCACAGCGCGCAGGCGCACTTGCCGCCGCATTGGCTGGGGATGGCGACCCCGGCCATGGCTGCGGCCCCGAACACGGTGGTGCCAGGGTTGACCTCGATGGTCACGTCCGCCGGCTGGAAGGTGATCTTCGGCACGGCGGCATCGTAGCGGTCGCAGATGGTCTTGCACGCGGCTGCCGGAAGCGTCGCGAAGGGCGGGAGCGTCGGCCCCCGGGGTCACTCGCCGTTGTCGCCGACCTCGATGTCCCCGCCCACGTTGGCCGGACCGATGGCCTCGACGAGCTCGTCGCCGCCACCACGTCGTTGTGCCGCTCGCACAGGGCGGCGGGGCTGTCGACTCAGCGAAGGGCGGGAAAGACGTGCGGATCGGAGGCTGCGGGGAGGCCGACCCCGGCACGGAACAACGTCAGTTCGGGTTCGCCTCGCGACGTCATCGGGAAGCGCGGATCCCCGGGCGCCAGGCCCCATCGGGTCTCGGGCACGTCCCCCGCCTGAGGCAGGTACGGGGGCGCGCCGAGCACGGCCGGGTCGGGCACGCGCGGCGTCGGGCCGGCCGCATCCAGGAGCGAGCGCGCCGCGAACCCGAAGGCTCGTCGACCGGCCGCCTGCCGGAGACGGCCCCCGAGGTCTGCGGACAGGAGGCGGCCCCCGCGATCGACCACGAACCGGCTGCCCGCTGCCGTCTCCAGCACCCACCGCTCGGCCGCCGTGGCGGGGGCCGCCCAGCCGCTCAAGGGTGCGGGGCCGCGGGCCTCCAGGGTCGGCAGGGCCAGGAGCAGGGCGTCGTCCTCCACCGCGTCACGGGCCGGGGCTCCGGGCACGATCGGGTGATCCGAGAGCCCCTCCAGCGCCGAGCAGCGGGCGTCGATCGGCAGCGACCCGAAGGCACCGGGGAGGTTCGCGCAGAGGCCGGGGATCACGTCCCCGGTGCCCTTGGGGAGCCCCTCGACGGCCGGGCGAGGAGCCGCCGGCGCCTGTTCGGTGGCGTTCGCGCCGTCCGCGCTGAGGAAGCCGTCCAGCCCCGGGGAGAGTCCGGCGACTGCCCCCGCGCGCCACCCGGGCGGGGTCGAGGAGTGCGCCCGGCGGCGGGCCACGTCACGCAGCACCGACGCTCCCGGCACGTCCACGGTCCAGGCGGGGTCGGGCAGATCGACGAAGGCTCTGTGGGCGTCGGCTCCCAGGGGCAGATCCCCCGACAGCTCCAACGCCGTCAGGGGCGTGATGGCATCGACCCCGGGGATTCCCGGGAGCAGCCTGCGCGCGCCGGGCACGGGAGGCACCGCGGCGCCGATCCCCGCGTGGGCGGGGGCGGTGACGGGCACGCGCGACGAGGCCGCGAAGATGGCTCCTCGGGGGGCGATCCAGGCGCGCGGATCGGGGCCCAGCAGCGAGGTCGGAAGCCGGGCGAGATCGGCCGCCCCGACGTCGCGGGCAGACCACCACAGCTCGACCGCGTGCACGTCGCCCGGCCCCACGGGAACCGACGGCGAGCCGACCACCGGGGGATCCAGGACCCGGGGCGGCGCGGGGTAGCCCAGCCAGCCCTCCGGGGTGGACCAGCCGCCGTACGGACCGGGGAGGCGCAGGCCGTTGATGGCGCCGCCCGGGCCGAGCCAGGTGAGGGTGCCGCCGTCGTTCGCCGCGACGCGAAGCCAACCGGACGCCGAAGCCCCCGCTCCCCGCCCGTCGGGGGCCGGAAGGAACGCCGCTCCGTCGGAGGAGCCGACGGTCGAGCCGGCCCACGCCAGCGCCAGGGCCGGGGCCGACAGCGCCGCCGCGATGGGATCATCCAGCGGATCGGCCGCCTCCGCCGACGGCAGCATCGCGGGCTGGATCGGCGACTCGTCCAGCACGGGGGTGGAGGTCGAACCCCAGAAGCCATCCACGGACGCGAGCGCGCCAGACAGGCCCCGAAGCTCCTCCAGGCTGATCACGTCCGGCCCGTCGACGATGCCCAGGACGAGGCTGCGCGAGCCCGACTCCCGGATGACCACCGGCCCGTCGTCGTCGGTGGTCACCCCCAGCGCATCGGCGATGGCGTCGTCGGAGCGGAAAATGGTGCCGTCGATGGGCTCGAAGGCGGCGCGCCGGTCTCCCGCCGTCCAGCCCCGGACCCGCCCCGACGAGTCACGTTCCAGCGTCCAGCGCAGGTCCGACGGTCCCTCGATGGCGTCCACCCGACCGGCCGGATTCCGCTCGACGCCCCAGGTCTGGGCCGCGCCGCCCTCGGGGGTGATCGCCACCTCGCGCACGTCGCCGAACGAGTCGAAGGTGACCTCGGCGGCGCCGCCCCCGGGTCCGTCGAGGCCGCGCACCCGGCCAGGGCCGTCGGTGCGGAGCGACCAGGTCGCGGTCGTCGCCCCGACCGGCGCGGCCACCCCGTCCAGGCGTCCGTTCCGCCACCGGGGCTCCCACGCGCCGACCCGCAGCACCCGACCTCCCCGGCTGCGCTCGATCTCCGGCGCCTCCTCGACGGAACGACGGCGGCCGGCCCCGGCGCCCTCGCGGTACGCAACCCGCTTGGCCCGTCCCTGCGCGTCGCGCTGCACGTCCCAGGATCCCACCTCCCCGGCGGGCCCCCAGCCGGTCAGCGCCCCGGAGGGGGCGATCACGAACCGTGAACCGGCAGCGCGGGAGGGTCCCAGCGGTCCCCAACCGGCCTCGACCTTCGCGACCCCGGGCAGGCTCAGTTCGCTCCAGCGGCTGGCTCGATCCCAGCGAAGCTCGGCGGTGCGGCCCTCCGGATCGGTCACCGCGGCGGGCAGTCCGCCTCGCCCGAAGCGCAGCTTCCAGCCCGCGCCGATGAGTCCGCGCAGCTCCACCAGCTGACCGTCGCGGGCGTGCCGCAGCGTGAACCGGTGGCCTTCTCCGGTGGAGACGACGGAGGGACGTCCGCCCCCATCGACCTGGATCTCGGCGCGCCCGCCTCCGGGGTCGGCGATGCGGCGCACCCGCCCCGAGCGGTCCCGTTCCAACTTCCACCGTCCGCTGCCGCGCAGCAGGCCGATCGTCCTGCCGGCGTCGTCCCGCTCCAGGGCGATCCGCCCCTGACCGGAGGTGACCCAGCCGACCACGCGGCCGCTGTCGCGGTCTCGCTCGAAGCTCGTGGTGCGGCCGTCGCCGCGGGACCAGCCGATGGCGAGGCCGTCCTCGTACTCGAGCTCCACGTCGGCGTGGCCTTCCCGTCGCAGCTCGCTCGGCAGCCCATCGAGGGCCCGGTCGAGCTCCCACCCCAGGCCTCCCCCCACCTCGAGGCGGATCGGCAGGCCGGCACCGTCACGATGGACCCGGACACCGCCGCGGGGGCCCGTCCACCCCTCGACGGCGGTGGCGCCGTAGCGCAGGTCGAACCCGCTCCCTCCATCAGCAGCCCGGCCGACGCGCCCGTCGGTGCCGCGCCGTACCTCCAGCGAACCGCCGGAGGGGGCGTCGAACCCGACCACTCGACCGCGGGCGTCGACGTCGAACCCGGCGGTGCCGGAGACGACGGACTCCACCGAGCGGACGAACCCGCTCCCGTCCCGCCGCACCTCGAGGGACTCACCCCCCGTGGTCGCGATGGACTTGATCAGGCCGACGTCGGTCCGCCAGATCGTCTCGCTCAGCCCGCCGGGCCGGTCGATCCGGGACGGCCGGCCGGCGGCATCCACGACCAGGGCGGTCGATCGACCCGCGGGGTCGGTCCAGCCCAGCACGCCGCCGTCGCTGCTGGCTTCGATCCTTGCCTCCTCGCCCGCGCCATCGACCAGACCGATGAGCACGCCGTCGGTGTCGCGCTTCCACTCAGCGGCGATCCCGTCGGTCGCGGCCTCGACCAGCCTTCCCCCGGCATCCCACCGGAAGCGCACCGTGGAGGCTCCGTCGGTCACCGCCACGGGGAGGGGACGGCGTCCGGCAAAGCGAACCTCCTGGCTGACCCCGCCGCCGGACAGGGTGCGCACGCGGCCGCGCGGATCCCAGATCACGGTCATCGGGGCGCTATCGATCGTGGCGAGCACCTTGGCGACGTCGGTTCCGTCCGGCGCGGCGAGGTCCAGCGTGCCCCCGGGGCCGATCGCTTCGGCGACGCGACCGGTCGCGTCGTCGTAGCGCACCGTCACCCGCCCGTCGGGGCCGTCGATGCTGGTCAGCCGCCCGCGGCCGTCGTACTCGAATCGCCACGAGCCGGCGGGCGCCTGCAGCCGCCACAGCGACCGTCCCGAGTACTCGAACTCGGCGTCGGGCCCGTCGCTGGAGTCGATCGTGCGGAACCGGCCCCACGAGTCGGCCGAGACCCGGAAGCGATCGGTCCGGCCGTGCGTGACCGTGGTCAGTCGACCGGCCTCCCGCTTGAGCTTGATCGTGGGCCCGCCGGGAGGATCCACCTGCGTCAGCTGGCCCTCGATCGAGTAGGTCTCCAGGCCTCCATCGGAGCGGGTCAGGATGAGCTCGCCGTCCCCCTGCAGCAGGGCGCGCTCGCCGCGCCTGGAGGAACGCCAGATCAGCTCCTCGCCGGCGGAGACCTCCGGTGCGGCGGCAGGGCCGAGGTAGCGCAGCCGCATCTCGCCCAGAAACAAGGGGTCGGAGCCCAGCATCGAACGCATGGCGTCGTCGCCACCGACGGCGCGTCGCTCCTTGCGGGGGGTGTCGCGCTTCCACGCGCGCACGAGCTCGTCGACGATCTGCCGCACCTCCTCGTTGTCGGGCGGCTCGCCCGCGAAGAAGTCGTCCGTCGCGCCGTCGGCGTCCACGATGACCCGGTCGCCCCAGGCCCCCGGCGCCGTGTACCGGCCCAGGTCGTAGCTCCAGCCCGGCCCCAGCTCGGGGTGGCCGTCCGAGTCAAGGTGGTTGTAGGTCAGCGCGAGCTGGCTGTCGGCGACCACGTCGGCACGCACGAACGGCCGCACCGACACCACGAGGTTGCCGCTGAAGACGTTCACCGCGGCGCCGCCGCCGAGGTCTACGTAGAGGTCCTCGAGGGTGCCCCAGCCGAGTTGGTCCAGCGGCCCCCGGTCCATCGCGAAGGGCTCGCCCGTGATCTCCTCGGTGCGCTCCTCCATCGCCACGTCCGCGGCGAGGAAGAAGACGACGAGGGCCGACGCGAGCAGACGCACCGGCGAATCCTACTCGTCCGTGGCGGGCTTCCTCTTGAACAGCCCGTTGATCGACTCGCCGATGTTCTTGACGAAGCCGAACAGGGGGTCCGGGCTCTTGTCGAAGTCCTCGCCGTATTTGCTGCCCGCCGCCTTGATCTCGGCGAACACGGACACGTTGTCGTCAGCGTTGCGCTCGGGGTAGTCGCCGCCCACGATCGTGCCGTAGTCGCCGCTGTCGACCCAGGCCTTCATCTCGGCCAGGCGCAGTACCGGGAACGGGTGACGTCGGCCCAGCAGGTTGATGACCTTGATGACGCTGTCCATCACGCCGCCGCCGGAGCGGTACTCGTCGGCCTGCTGCACGAAGGCGTCCACGTTCATCTGGTCCGTCTTGCCGCCGCCGGCCATCTTCATCATCACGCGCATGGCCAACTCGGGGTCCTGGACCACGAGCATGCCGGCGCGATCCGCGGACAGCTCCGACTTGCGATCCCACTCCAGCAGCGCGGTCCGAATCGCCAGCAGCGCGGCGCCGGTGACGGGGATGATCATCATGGGGATGGTCAGCCGCATCAGCAGGAACAGCATCGTCTTGTAGAGCACGTGCCCGGACATCGCGTGGCCCAGCTCGTGGGCGAGGATGAACTGCACTTCCTCGTCGCTGAGGAGGGCGAGGCTGGCGCTGTTGAGCACGATGAAGGGCTCGTCGAAGCCGACTGCGCCGGCGTTCACGTACGGCGAATGAGCGACGTACAGCTCCGGCGGCTGCTCGATGTCCAGGACGGTGCAGGCCTGGATGTACGAAGCCCACAGATCGGGGAACTGCGTCTCGCTCACCCGGACCGACGTGGCCAGGGTGGTCAGCCGCAGCGCCCGCTCGCCCACGAAGCCGAAGAGCTTGCGGACCAGCAGATCGAAGCCGGGGACCTTGCGGAGGGCGACCAGCGCGGCGCGGTCTGCGGGGTGCTCCCACGCGCGGGGACTGATGCCAGGAAAGTTGCGTCGTTCGGTCGTCATATGGTCCGTCCTACGGAAACGACCCCCGAGCGCTTGCAGTCAGTCCCTCAGAGCGAGGCCGACGGATCCCAGCGGCGGGGGTAGTTGACCTCGCCCAACTGGCGCATGCGGAAGGTGCGGGGGCCCCGCTTGGGGACCGCGGTGGTGTACCCGCGGATCTTCCGAGTGGCGTCGTCGAACTCGATGAGCAGGTAGCTGTCGCTGGGCGAATGGGCGGTGTAGTCCAGCAGGATCTGCCGGAAGCCGCGCAGGAACAGTCCCTCTTCGCCGGCCTGATCCGGGTACAGCCAGGTGGTGTAGATCATCACCTTGGTCGAGCTGCGGGAGTCCATCAGCTTGTAGAAGTCGCGGAACACCTCTTCGAGGTTCTGTCGGAACACCTGGGTGTGCGGCCGCTGGCCCTGCCGGCCCCACTCGCACTCCATCGTCAGCACGAGGCGGCGGTACGGCGAGGTGGGGAACTTGAGCCCCACGTCCAGGCCCGCGCCGCTGGGGGGCTGGCCCCGCTTGAGCTTGTCCTCGACGGTCCAGGCGACATCCCAGAGGTAGGCGGCGCTCTTGCGGCGGTCGTCGGTGGCGAAGGGCACGTAGCCCCGCCGCTGCCCCAACCGGACGAACCGCGACTTCACCGCGGCGCTCCAGTCGCTGAGTCGTTCGGCGGTGGTCAGGGAGCGTTCCCGAACCATGCTCGCGGCGAACTCATCGAACAGCAGCTTGAGATCCAAACGTCCGCTCCTCTCCCCAGGGGCCGGCGACCCTACCACGGGTAGGATTCGTCGAATGAGGCTGATCCTTGCTGCTGCGATCGTCGTCGCCCAGGTCGCCGTTCCGGCGCTCCGTCCAGGCGAGTGGGTCGTCGAATCGGACCAGAACGGGTCGATCGCGGGCGAGGTGTTCGACCCCGTCGCCGGCGAGTCCGCAGCCGGGGTCGTGGTCCGCCTCAGCCGACCGCGGGTCGCGCAGGACCGAACGTGGCCCGAGCCCTGGGTCCCCGAGTACGCATCGGGCAGCGAGCAGCTCGCCGCCATCACCACCGACCGGGAGGGGCGCTTCCTGTTCCGGGGCCTGCGACCGGGGCGGTACCGCGTCCGCACCGCGGGCGTCATGCGCAACACCTCCAGCGTCGACGTCATCGTCAGGGCTGACGCCCTCCAGGGGACGGCCCGGCTCGAGGTCGAGATCGGAGCCCGGGTCGGCGGCATCGTGCTCGATCACCTCGGCCAGCCGCTGGGGAACTACCCCGTCCGCGTCGTGGGGTTCGATGTCGGCGACGGCCTCAACTCGCTTCCCCCGGATGTGCGGGTGGTGCAGCGGACGGCCAACGACGGCCACTTCCACCTCGAAGCGCTGCCGACGGGCACGGTCTACCTGCAGGCGGTCTCGCGGAAGCGAGGCTATTCGCCGGCGATGGCCGTGGCCGTGCAGTCCGGCGAGGTGGCGCACGATCTGACCCTGGTGGTGCCCGACGAAGGGGACGTGCTGACCGCGGCGCGGGAGTCCGGCGGCGGCATCGGCGTGCGCCTCGACTTCACCCCGCGCGGGCCGGTGATCAAGTCGTTGATCGGGGGCATGGCCGCCGAGGAGGCGGGGCTGCAGGTCGGGGATCTGCTGACGACGCTGGGGAGCCGGTCCACCCGCTTCATGTCCCCGCAGGAATTCGTCGATCGATGCCGCGGACCCGTCAGCTCGTCGCTGGTGGTTCACGTGGAACGGGACGGCGAGATCCGCGAGCTGACGCTCGTGCGCCGCGAGTTCCCCGCCGAGGATCGTTGATGTCGGTCGGGAGCCGCATCCGCGCGAAGGTGCTCAACGAAGTGCGGGTGTGGGGTCTGCGCGCCCCGGCCCGCGTCGAGGTCTCCGACGGCACCGTCTCGCTGGAGTTGGAGCTGCCCGAGGACCAGGAAGTCGCGGAGGGGTTCACCGTCGCGGCGGCTGCGATGCTGGCGATGGACCTGGAGCGACGGTGCTGGACGGGACGGCTTCACGAGGTCGCGCAGGATCTGCCGATCGAGGGCGCGGCCTTCGCCGACTTCGATCCCTACGTCCTGAAGCTGGGGTTCCGCCGGGACGCGGAACAGCACTTCAAGCGCAACCTGACGGCCCCCGCGAAGGCCCGCCTGGAGCGGTACGCCCAGGGCGTGAACGCCTGGATCGACACCGGCCGGTGGCAGCGGGACCGGCGCTGGTCCGACCTGGGCACCCGCCCCCGCCTCTGGGGTCCGTCCGACAGCGTGCTCCTGGCCCGCAGCCCGGCAGCGGTCGACACCACCGCAACGGATCCGCTCGCCCAGCTGCTGCGAAGCGAAGCCCTACGAGCGCCCGGTGCGGCTGCCGGCGGGGTCGTGCTGGAGCCCACGGGCAAGGCCGGCGTGCCCTCGACCGTGCCCCTCGGCGGCCCCTCCGCGGCCGGCTTCGCGGCGCTCCCCGAGGACCATCCCTGGTGGATCGCCGACCTCGCTCCCGGGGACGTTCCCCTCACCCGGCTCGTCCCCCTCGAAGGCGGCGCCTGAGCGAGCCGGCTACACTTTCGCGGGCATGACGCTTCGTCCGCAGCACGTCGGCGCATTCCTGGTGGCTGCGGCCCTGGCGATCCTCGCGCTCAACGCGATCGAGCCGGTCCGGCCGGCCCCCCACTCGGTGTCCGCGCTGGAGTTCGCGCGGGTGATCATCGGCCTCCCCGTCGTGCTGTTCGCGCCGGCCTTCTTCTTCGTGCCGGCGCTGTTCCGCAAGGACGTCAACGCCGGCGGGAAGCTCGACCTCGGCTGGGCCCTGGTGACCGCCGCGGGGGTCAACCTGCTCGTCCATGTCGTGCACTTCAACGTGCTTCGGCTCGTCGGCGCGCCCATCGAGTGGCCGGCGTTGGCGGGACTGGCGTCGATCGAGTCCGTCGCCGGGTTCCTGTTCCTGCGCGCCCGGCATGGAGACCTGGAGTTCGCCGCCGTCGACCCGGGGCTGAAACGCGCCACCCTCGCCGTCGCCGTGCTCGTCCTGGGGTTCGCGGTCTGGACCTCGCCCCACCTGCTGCGCGACGGCTCCTGGTACTTCTTCAACACCCAACTGGACGCCGACTGGGCCGAGACCCGGGACCGCACCGCGGTGGTCGCCGCGTGGGACGACGGCTCCGGGCTCCGGGACGGCGAGATCGTCGAAGGCGTGCCCCGCCGGCGCGGCGTCATCATCGAAAACCGCTCATCGGTCCCCGAGTTCGTGCCGGTCCTGATCGCAGTGCACACGCGGGTCGGCAGCACCGTGCGGCTGGCCGCCGGCGGGCACGTGATCCAGGTCGAGCAGATCGCCAACCTCGCCCCCCTGGGCACCGACGGTCCCCTCGTGGAGCGCTACTGGGAGTGGGGCACGGCGGCGGTGGCGGCGGTGCTGGAGGCGCCCGCGGGGGCGAGGCTCGAGCTGCAGCTGACGGTAGATCCGCCGGAGTACATGCCGGACATGCCCGACGGCGACGTGGCGCTGGTGGCGTGGAGCAAGATGAGCCGCCGGGAGATGACCGACGACATGAAGCGTCGCGGGCATCACCACATGCACCCCTACCAGCTGCTGAACGTGACTGAGAACATCCGCTGGGCGCACGAGGTGGCCGGGGACTACGTGCTCGCGGGCCGGGCGCCGGACGGCAGCTCGAGCCTGCACCAGCCGCCGGCGTGGACCTACCTGTACGCGCCGTCGCGCGAACTCGGCAGCGACCAGACGGTGTCCGCGGCGGTGCTGTTCCTGGCGATCCTGTTCGGTATCCCGTTCGTGGGGCTGCTCGGCATCCGCGACGAGAGCGGGACCGTACCGTCACCCCTGCTGGGCGTGGCGCTGGGGCTCGGGGCGCTGCAGCACGGCCGCATGATGGCCGCGGACGGCTCGCTCAACTTCCCCGACAACCTCTACGCCCTCGCCCTCGTGATCGCGGTGGTGACCCTGGTCTCAGGCCGCACCCGCATCTTCGTGCTGTGGGCCGTGCTCGCGGCGGTGCTCCGGTACCCCGGCGCGGTCGTCGTCGCGCTGGCCGGATTCACGTACCTCGCACTGGATCGCGAACGCCGGCGCAAGGCAGCGCACGCGCTCATCCGGTTCGGCTTCTTCCTCGCGTTGTTCTGCGGCGTGATGCTGATGGTCGGCATCCTCACCCGGAGCCTGGATACCTGGTTCTTCGCGCTCTACTTCGAGACGATCCCCGAGCACTTCGACAACAACCCCGACGCGCTGCCTCTGCTGCAGCGGCCGCTGTTGTTCATGAAGCTCTGGTTCTTCTTCGGGGCCGCGATCCTGTTCGTCGCGCCGAACTTCCAGGGCCGGCTGAGCAAGGTCGCCCTCGGCACCGCGCTGCTGTACGCGCCGTTCCTGGCGTTCATCGATCACTTCAGCCACCACTACTTCCTGCCGCTCATCGGGCTGGCAGGACTGGCGACCTGTGCGTCGATCGCGCAGCAGGACGAGGAGCGGCCGTGGATGAAGTACGCGGCCGTGGCGGTGGCGCTCGCGGTGGCGGTCTACGCAGCGGCGCAGACGCTCTGACTAGTAGACGAGCTTGAGGCCGCCGAGCACGGACCAGCCGCCGAACTGCAGTCCGTCGGTGGTGGTGACGCCGTCGCGGATCTGGGTGCCGACGTCGGACCAGCGGCCCTCGACGGTGATGTAGGCGTCGTTGATGCCGGTGGTCACGTCCAGGTGCTGCGACCGGGTCCGCTCCAGCGCGTCCAACAGGATGGCGGCGCCGAAGAAGCCGTTGAAGCCGAAGCGGTCGCCCGTGTACTCCTCGCCTCCGCCCGTCTCGTTCTCGCGCCAGAAGGCCATCGCCAGGCCGATGCCGCCGTAGGGAACCACCGGCTGCTCGAAGAAGATGTCGAGGCCGACGAGCAGATCCACGGTCACCGGAAGCACCGTCATCATCATCGTGCTGCCGGTGGAGTCGCCGCCGTCATCCACGAACACCTGCGTGCCCGTGAACTGCTGGAAGCCGACGCCCGCGTTGATCTCGACGTGCATGTACTTGCTCCACGGCACGAACCCGAAGTTCACCTTGCTCAGGAAGCGCGCCTTGGTGCCGTAGGTCGGCTCCAACTGCGAGTCGCTGAACCAGACGGCGCCGAAGCTCAGGCCGCTGGTGAACCACTTGGGGGTCTCTTCGTAGCCCTTGTCGCTGACCTGGGCGGACGCGGACGCGGGCACCGCGAGGGCGGCGACGAGGAGGAGGGCGGGGAGGGTGCGCAGAAGGCTCATCGTTCGTTCCGTCGTCGGGCGAACCCGAAAAGCAGGAGCAGCAAGGCACCCAGGGAGGCGCTCGAAGCGGAGGTGATGGAGGAGCTGCAGGAGCAGCCGCCGGTGTCTCCGGCGAGCACGGCGGCGCCGCCCCGTCGTGAGGGTACGGCCGAGCGGGTGCTGGTGCGGGGACCCTCGACCTCTTCGGCCGACCGCGCCGCGATGGCGAAGTAGTACCGCGTGCCGTTGGTCAGCTGGTCGACCGTCAAGGAGACCGAGTCCGTGTCGTCGTCGTCGTCGTCGTCGGTGGAGCTGTCGTCGTCGTCACCGGTGCTTCCGCCCGGCACCTCGAGGTGCTCGGAGCAGATGGTGTTGTCGTTGTTGCAGGTCGTGGGGACCGCGTCCTCGTCGAAGTCCTCGGTGTCGAAGTAGACGACGTACACATCGGCGGTGCCGTCGTGATCCCAGGACAGGGCGACCTGCCCGTCATCGGCCGTCAGGGTGAAGCCCGAGGGCGCCGACAGACCGGCGCTGGAGTAGCTGAACGAAGCGCGCCCGTCGTCGCCGTCGGAGTCGGCGCAGAAGATGAACACCGTGTGGTCGCCCGAGGGGAGCTCGGCGCCGGACAGCTCGACCGTGATGGACTCGCCATCGGTGGCGGTGCCGACCGCCGATTCGATCTCCGTGCCCCCGCCCGCGATGGTGGCGTCGACCTCAAAGCGGTAGTCGCAGACCTCGGACGCCTGGCCCCCGAAGTCCACGCTGAAGGTGACGCTGATCGTCTCGTCGACCTCGTCGATCTCGGTGGGGTCGACCGTGTCGATGCGCACGAACGGGCCGGCGCCCAGGATCGCCAGTTGGTGGTTGCCCGCCTGGGGCACGTAGACGAAGCCGTCGTCGCCGGAGGAGGCGGCGAGGGAGGTGGCGTCGCTGCTCAGGTCGAAGCGCTCCAGGAGCGACGCGCTGAGGTTGCAGACCGTCACCTGGTTGCCCCCGGCGACGTGCACGTAGCCCTCGTCCTCGACCTCGACGTAGGCGATGCCGACCCCGGGGGTGCCAGGCTCCGTGATGAACAGCTCCAGGGTCCAGTTCTCGGGAAGGTCGCCCCGCTCTTCGTCGGTGGCGCTGTCGTCGTCGTCCCCGGACGAGTCGTCGTCGTCGCCGGCGGAGTCGTCGTCGTCGCCGGCGGAGTCGTCGTCGTCGCCGGCGCCGGCGCTGCCGTAGCGCTCCAGCTCCCAGATCTGGCTGTTCTCGAAGATGATCCAGGCGGTGTCCACACCGTCCGTGGCGAGGTCGATCGCGTCGGAGTCGGGCAGCTCCAGAGCGAGCAACTCCAACGTCGGCGATTCCATCGACGTGACGTCCACGACCGCGATGGCGGCCGTGCCGATCACCAGGAGCAGGCTGCTGTCGAGCTGCTCTACGCGGACCGGGGTGAAGCCCAGCTCGACCGGCCAGCCGGTGCCGTCGACGGACGCGTCCTCGCCGCTGAAGTCGACCCGCCGCAGCGAGCCGTCCGCGCTGTCGGCGCCGTAGAGCAGGAGCGTGGTCGCGTCCCACGCCAGATCCACCAGCGCGCCGCCGTCGAGCCCGAGGCCGATCGCCTCGTCGGTTCCGGCCGCGGGAATGCCGGCGACGTCGAAGCGCACGACGTCCACCTGGGAGCCGCCCACGAACACCACCGGGTCGCCGTCCAGTGTGCCGCCCTCGATGGCGGCAGCGGACTCACCGTCCAGGCCCAAGGTGAACGGGCCGGAGGCGAAGTCCGCGGTGTCGATCCACGAGACCGTGACGGTGTCCGTGCCCAGCAACGTCGCGACGATCCGGTCGTCGGGCGTGACCGCGGTCGCGTGGGGCGAATCGCCGATGGCGATCTCCTCCGCCGCGAACTGGGGGAGCCCGGCGATCAGCCAGCTCAGAGGCAGCAAGAGGGCGAGGACGAGGGTCCCGACAAAGAGGCGCGTGCGCATGGTGCTCCCGAAACAGCAAGAACCCTGCCAGGGTACCGGCTGCGGCGCCGTACGCCGAATCGCCCCCGGGGCGCACCGCCAACAGGCTGACACTTTGTCAACCGCCGCCGAGCCGCTGAACGGGGGATGACAATCTGTCAGCCCCAAAATCAAGCACGGCCGGCAGCTCCCGAATTGGAACTGCCGGCCGGCTGGCCCGAATCAGTCGAAGGATGAACAAGCCGCCCTTCGATGAGAAAAATCTACGAGGAGTCGATCGTCCCCGCAATGTTCAAAACGGTGCACTGCGGCGCAGTTCGGGACACCCTTGGAATGTCAGGGGTTTGCGGCGGAGTTTCGTTTCAAATTCTTGTTCGACGCCTGCAAACGCTGCACGGATCCCCCCCGGGGGGCTCGGCATGCACGCAACTGCCTTTAATCGTTCAGGTCTGAGACAGCACCGGCCAGAGCGCCGAGGCGAACTTCTCCACCCGCTCGGCCGGGATCGCCCCGGCTCCCCGCAACCCCGTGAACGCGAAGTCCGACGAGAACTCCGCGACGACGTGGAGGATCGGAAGCCACAGCTCCTCCAGCGGCGGAGGGAGCACGATCCAGACCTTCGTGAAGCCCCGTTCGACCTTCTCGATCAAGGCTGCGGGAGCCTGCCGGGCGTAGGCGCGACCGGCGACCGCCTTGCCGTGCGTGCCCCGTCGGATCTGACCCGAGGGGACGATCCACAGAGCCGGCCCGTGCCGTCCTCCACGCACCGGATCGTGGTCGACCAGCACCGCGCGACCGCGCCGGATCAGCGCCTCCCCCTCACGCGCGTACTTCTTGACCATGTCCAGCGTCGCCCACTGGCCGGGCGGGGTGTCCGCGAGCGTGCGGACGAACTCGGCGCCGAGGTTCTCGTGGTTTCGGATCTGCACCGACGCGGCGTGGAGCAGGTTCACCAGGGTCAGCTCGAAGTCGGTCGGCCGCGCCCCCGGGTAGTGGCCGAGGATGAAGCCGAGCCGCTCGTAGGCGCGATCGTCGTCGCTCCACCGACCGCTGACGTGGCCCTGGACCATGGGGATGAGCGAGGCCCCCGGCAGGCTCTCGAACTGCACCCCCGGCACCTCCGCGGCCGCCGCCGTGAGCCGGCCCGACGTCGCCGTCAGCCAGTGCAGCGGGCGGTGCGTGACGTGCGCTTCGAGGGCGGGGGGGAGCAGGGGGTGGCCGGTGCCGGAGTAGCCGAGGCACCAGATCTCACGAGCCGCTTCGGACAGCGGACGCTCCAACAGGATGGGGAGGCGGTGCTCCCGCGCGAGCATGACCCAGGTGGGGTACCGCGACTTGCTCACGAGCAACGCCGCCGCCGTCAGCGAGTCGGCGTTGCCGGGGATGAAGACGTGCGTCGCCCCTACCGCGGGGTGGTCGATGTCGATCGGCTTCGCCACGCGGCGAAGGGTAACCGCTTACTCCTCGATGGGGGCTTCAGCGGCCCACTCGGCGGAGTAGGCGCGGAGCTGCTCGAGGGCCGCGGGGCCCACGTACGGCCGCTCGCCGACCTGCACGAGGTTGTTGTACGAACCGCCGTTGACGATCGCCTCCACCGCGCGCGAGTCGAGGCCGGCACCGTCGTCCAGCTCTTCCACCGTCGCGAAGTTCACCATCAGGAGGGTGTCCTCCAGTTCGGTGGGGGTGAAGACCACGCCCTCGACCATCACGGCGGGCACCAGGTCCAGCTCGTGCGCCATGTCGCCGAGCTTGCCCAGGGCCGACGGGCCCACGTAGGCGACGTCGCTGAGCTCGAACAGGTCCCCGAACGGGTGGTCGTCCCAGGTGGCGTCCTGGCCGTCGTCACCCTGGCGGTGGGCCACGATCCGCTCAGCGGCGCGGACGTCCAGGTCGACGTCGATGTCGAGGAACTCCACGTCGGTGGCGGGGTCGTTCACCAGGCGGAGGATGCCCTCGCCGGTGGCGTGATCGATGGTGGGCATGCCCTCGATGGTGTCGAACAGGGCCTCGTCGGAGACGTACATCTGGGTGTTGACGTCGCAGGCGGTCGTCGCCAGTGCGATGAGGAGGAGAAAAATCAGATTCCGCATGATTGCGGTTCCCTTCTTCCGGTGTCGGCGCAGCCCGATAAGGGCGGGTGCCGCAGCGCTCTCTCGCTGGGGCGTTCCCGGGCGAGGTCGGTCGGATTCGACCCCGCTGCTCCGGTTGGGACGCACCCGATCTACTCACGGTTCCCACCCGATCCAAGTTTTGATTGAAAACAAACAACTTTGTTCATAAGTGTCTGATATCACTAGCTTTTGGTGATGAGGTATTCTCCGCCGCGATGAAGAGCCTGCACCGTCCTGATCTGTTCGCCTGGAGCTCGTTCGACGAGGCCCGAAACGTCGACTTCACCGGCCACCTCCTGGTGATTGACGGAGGCCCCAACGTGGCCTTCGATCCGATGCCGATGAGCGACCACGATCTGGCTCACGTCGAGCAGCTCGGGGGGATCGGCTGGATCCTCATCTCCAACGCCGATCACGTCCGCGATGCGGCCGCCCTCTGCAAGCGCTTCGACGCCAAGGTCGCAGCGCCCGGGGCGGAGCGGGACCGCCCCGAATTCGCGGGTCTCCCGGTGGGGCTCTGGCTCCAGCCCGACGAGGGGCTCACCTTCGGCGTGCACTGCATCGGCATGCGCGGCTCCAAGACCCGCGGCGAGCTGGCGTTCGTGCTCCCCGGCGGCGACACGGTGCTGTGCGGCGACCTCATCCGCGGCCAGCGCGCGGGCTCGCTCAACCTGCTCCCCGATCCGAAGCTGAAGGACAAAGCCGCGGCCGTGCAGAGCGTGCAGGCGCTGGCCGAGCGCAACGGCATCGAGGCGGTGCTGCTGGGCGACGGACAGTCGATCTTCCGGGACGGCGGGACGCGCCTCCGGGAGCTCGCGTCTGCGCTGACGATGCTCCTGCTCATCCTCACCACGGTCGGCTGCGTGCGCTCGATCGTCCGTCCCCCCGAGGCCAACCTCGAGGCGGACCCCAACCCGGTGGAGTCCTCGGTCGAGGCCCCGGTGGAGGCGGTGACCCCCACGCCGCTGAACACGGTCGTGCAGTTCGCGGGGCGCGGCATCGACATCGAGCCTCACCTGCAGGGCTTCCCGTACCGCGGATTCCAGGTGTCGCCCCACATGGGCAAGCTGCTGTACTTCCACAAGGGGAGCGACGCCCGGGGACTGCGCGCCCTTCCCCTGGACGGGGAGCTCGATCTGGCCGCCGGCGTGCCCGTCACCGACATCGACTGGAACACCCGCAGCCTGTCGCGCTGGGAGGAGATCCCGGGCACCGAATCCCTGCTCGTGATCGCGGACGAGGACAACGCCGAGTTCTTCGACGTCTACCGGATCGACCTCGCCGACGGCGGCTCCATCCGCAAGCTGACCGACGTCCCCTACGTCTACGGCTTCGGCCTCGACATGCCCCGCGAGCGCTTCGCGTACGTGGCCCGCTACCCCAAGGAGGACCGGGTGGTGGGCTTCGAGACCTGCCTGGAGTTCATGCCCCTGACCGGCGGCGAGAAGGAAGTCGTCGTCTGCGACACCGACGCCCTCCCCTTCACCTGGAGTCGCGTCACGGTGGCGCCCGACGGGAGCCGCGTGTGGATGCGCGCCAACACCGAGAACGACCGCGCGCGGGGGAACCTGCTGGAGATCGACCTGGGCGACGACCCGGTCACCGTCGCCCAGATCACCGAGGACGTGCCCCGCCAGGAGATGGGGATGCTCCGCGAGTGGCTCGACCCCGACACGTTCCTGTACGCCAGCGACGAGGGCGGCTTCGCGAACCTCTACGAGCACAACGTGCTCACCCGCGAGGTCCGGGCGATCACCGACCACACCGACGAGGTCATGAACGGCGCGCGGGTGCTCCGAAGCGGCGATGTCACGCGCCTGATCACGACGATCCGCCGCCCCTACGAGACCGAACTGCAGCTGATCGACCTCGACGGCAACGTGCTCGCCACGCAGGTGATGGAGGCCGGCCTGTACGACCTCGGCCACCACGGCGATTCGCTCTGGATGTACGCGACCTCACGCAAGTTCAAGGTCGACATGTTCCGCCTTACTCTGGACTCGCCGGACAGCTTCTCGGTCCACCCCTTCGTGGGCATGTCCGAGGAAGACGCCGCCGCGCTGGTCCACTGCGACATCGAGCGCATCGAGGTCGAGACCTTCGACGGACGCAAGCTGCACGCCTACCTGTCGACCCCGCGCGTGGCGCCCGCCGAGGGGGAGCGCAAGCTCGCCGCCATCGTCGCCTTCTACGGCGGCGGCAACTACTTCGACACCACCTCCCAGATCTACTGCGAAGCCGGCGTGACCCACCTCAGCCCCGCCGTCCGCGGTTCCTGGGGCTTCGGGCAGGAGTTCATGCAGCTCAACGACGGCGACCTCGGGGGCGACGAGATCGTCGACCTCCACTACGCCGCGCAGTGGCTGGTCGACAACCGCGGCTTCGCCCCCCGCGACATCGGTGTGGTCGGCGGATCCCACGGCGGCTACGCGACGATGCGGGCGCTGACGTTCCCGCCCGAGACCAACGACCGGAACAGCGACTTCGACTTCGGTTGGGGGGTCAGCTTCTACGGCTTCAGCGACATCAAGACCTTCTGGGAGACGTGCAACATCCCCGACTGGGTGCTGCTGGAGGCCGGCGATCCCGCCACCGAGCCGGAGAAGATCCGCGAGCGCTCGCCGCTGTACCACCTGGACAAGCTCGACTCCCCGATTCTGCTGCTCCACGGTGAGAACGATCAGCGTGTGCCGGTCCAGGAATCGCGCCAATTCGACGAGGCCTGCAAGGCCGCTTCCAAAGACTGCACCTACATCGAATTCGAAGGACAGGGCCACGGCCTGAAGGGGCTGGCGAACCAGGTCCGCGTCTGGACCTCGGTGTTTTCGTTCCTCTCATCGACCGGCCTGCAGTAGGCTCGGTCGCCTTCACCCCCAAGGAGAACCTCCATGGCCCGCTCGCGCCGGCTGCTCTTTGTTGCCCTCGCCCTCATGCTCGCCCTTCCGATGACGCTGTTGACCGTGGGCTGCAGCCACATCGACGACGACGACGCCACCACCGACGACGACGATCTGACCACCGACGACGACGACGCCACCGATGACGACGACGCCACCGACGACGACGACGCCACCGACGACTGCCCCGCCGACGACAGCTTCGAGGAGAACGACGACCTCGCCTCTGCCGCCGCCGTCACCCCCGGCGACCACCCCGGCCTGACAGCCTGCCAGGACGACGATGACTACTACTCCGTGACCGCCGAAGCGGGCGACTTCATCACGGTGTCGCTGACGTTCCTGGACGACGACGCCGACCTCGACCTCGAGATCCAGAGCGCCGAGGGCACCACCCTCGACAGCTCCGGCAGCGGCACCGACAACGAGTTCGCCTTCTACGAGGTGAGCGAGGCCGGCACCTACATCATCTACGTCGAGTTCTTCGGCGAGGACGACGATGTCGCCGGCGTCACCTACGACATGCGCGTCTCTGTCGGCGATCCCCCGCCCGCCGACCCCTGCGCCACCGACGACATCTACGAGCCCAACGACTGGCAGGCCACCGCGGCGGCCATCACCGTGGGCTCCTACACCGATCTCAAGACGTGCCTCGGCAACGACGACTACTACGCCGTCGAGCTCCCCGTGGGCGATGTCCAGTTCCTGCTCACGCACACGTACGCGGCCGGCGATCTGGACCTGCGGGTCCTCGACGCCGAGGGCAACACGCTGCTCAACGGCACTGGCCTCAGTGGCGACGACGACGAGCTGATCACCCCCGCCATCGAGACCGCCGGCACGTACTGGGTCCGCGTGAACCAGTTCAACGATCCCGACAGCGACACGGCCCCCGGTCAGGACTACAGCCTGACGATCGCGATCCAGTAGAAACGCTTGCGGTCGCCGTTGTTCGCGGCTGACACATTCTGTTCCTTCAAGGGGCTCTCTCCAGTCGATAGGTTCGCGGCGCTTGACCGCAATCAACGACTGGAGACCCCCGATGGACAGCCTGGACCTTCGCACCCTTCTCAGCCTCTTCGCCGCCGCGCTCTGCTTCGGCTGCGCCCCCGCCGGCAGCACCGCCTACAACGGCCCGGACCTTCCGACCGAGGACGACGACGACGACGACGACGACGACGACGACCCCGTCACCGACGACGACGACGACGACGACGACGACGACGACGACGACACGGTGTCGGACGACGACGACGATGACGACGATCCCGTCGGCGACGACGACGACGACGACGACGACGACGACACGGTCCCCGCCGACTGCACCGACGCCTACGAGTCCAACCAGGACATCGGCAGCGCCTACCCGCTCCCCATGGGCGCGCACTCGGGCCTGACCTTCTGCGAGGGCGACACCGAGGACTGGTTCGCGCTCGAGCTCCGCGCCGGCGACTACATCAGCGCCGAGGCGACGTTCATCCACGCTGAGGGCGACGTCGACCTCAAGCTCTACGACGCCACCGAGTTCGACCTCGCCGGCTCCACCAGCGTGTCCGACAGCGAATCCGTCGGGGCCGCCATCGAGACCGACGGCACCTACTTCGTGCGCGTCTACCTCTACGGTGACAACGGCGAGCCCGGTCAGAGCTACGAGCTGACCGTGGATGTGGGCGAGGCCCCCGTCGAGGAGCCGCCGGCGCCCTGCCCCACGGACGCCTTCGAGGGCAACGACGAGGCCAACCCGATGGCGCTGACGGTCGGCACGTACACCGACCTCGTGGTCTGCGACGACATCGACGACTGGTACTCCATCACCCTCGCCGAGGGCCAGGAGCTCACGATCACGGCGATGTTCCTGGACGACGAGGGTGACATCGACGTCCGCGTCTTCGCCCCCGACGGCGCCTACGTCACCGCCGGCACCAGCGTGTCCGACGACGAGGTGGTCACGCTGACCGCCGAGACCGCCGGCACGTACGCCGTCCGCGTCTACCTCTTCGCCGACGCCGCGGGCACCGACGAGGGCAACATGTACGACCTGGACATCCTCTTCTAGGAACCGTCTAGGGTTCGGCGGTGGCTGTCCGCCCCGAGTCCCTCACCGAGGCCGATCTGCCCGTCACCTTCGGGCCGTTCGAGCTGACCAGCATCCTCGGTGAGGGCTCGATGGGCCGGGTGTTCGAGGCCTACAAGCTGGGCCCCTCAGGCTTCCGCAAGAAGACTGCGCTGAAGGTCCTGCGCCGCAGCATCGGCGCCGACAGCAGCGAGTTTCGCGACTCGCTGACCAAGGAAGCCCGCATCGGGGCGCTCCTGCAGCACCCCAACATCATCGAGATCTACGACCACGGCGAGGTCGACGAGATTCCCTGGGTCTCGATGGAGTACGTCGACGGGGTCGGGCTGGACGAGCTCGCTCGTCGACGGGCGCTGATTCCGACGCAGGCCCTCGATGTCGCCATCCAGATGTGCGACGCGCTGGAGTACACCACCGAGCTGCAGGACTTCGGCATCGCCAAGGCCGCCTTCGTCAGCGGCATCGTCACCGCCTCGGGCCACACCCGCGGCACGCCTTCCTTCATGTCCCCGGAGCAGACCCGGGGCCTCGACCTGGACGTCCGATCCGACCTCTTCACCGTCGCCACCAACCTCTACCTGCTCATCACCGGGCGGCACCTCTTCAAGGGTGGCTCGGTGATCGAGGTGATGACGTCGATCGTGAAGGTCGACAGCCGCCTCAAGAGCCGGGCGACGTGGCTGGGCATGGACGAGGCGGCGACGGGCCTCAAGGAGGTGCTGGCCCGGGCGCTGTCGTTCGAGCCGGTCGACCGGTACCCCACCGCGGGGGCATTCCGCACGGCCTTGCAGGCGGTGCGGCAGGGCATGGAAGAGAGCACCTCGCTGTCGAACTTCATGATGACGGTCGACGACGAGACGCTGAAATACGCCGACGAGTCGCACGAGCCGGTGGCGTCCAGCGCCGAGCCCCCCATCGAAGAGGAGGAGCCGGCACCGCAGGCCCCGATTCCGCGGCCAGAACCGCCGAAACAAGGCGTGGATTGGCCCGTGCTCCTGGGCTCGTCTGCAGTGATCGTGGCGGTGGTCGTGCTGGTGGTCTGGATCGCGCGATCCCTGTGATATACAGCCGCGCCCGCGTGCCTACGCGGGTCCGGAGATCGTTGGCCATGACCGAGACACCCGCCGCCCCCCTGACCGTCCTCTCCGAGGACGAGACCATGTTCGCCGAGGCCATCGGCTCGTTCTTCCGCGAGGTGGTCGGTCCGAAGGTCCACGAGATGGACAAGAACCAGAAGATCGATCCCGGGGTGCTCAAGCAGTTCTTCGAGATGGGGCTCATGGGGATCGAGATCCCCGAGCAGTACGGTGGCGCCGGCGGCAGCTTCTTCATGGCCTGCCAGGCGGTCGAAGAGGCGGCGGTCGTGGACCCCGCCGTCAGTGTCTGCATCGACGTGCAGAACACGCTGGTGATCAACGCGCTGCGCAAGTGGGGCAACGAAGAGCAGCACGCTCGCTACTTCCCCAAGCTGACCACTGACTGGGTCGCCGCCTACGCCCTCAGCGAGAGCAACTCCGGCTCGGACGCCTTCGCCCTGCGCTGCAAGGCGACCGCCGACGGCGACGACTGGATCCTCAACGGCAACAAGCTGTGGATCACCAACGCGGGCGAGGCGAACCTCTTCCTCGTCTTCGCCAACACCGACTTCGACGCCGGCTACCGGGGCATCACCGCCTTCATCGTCGAGCGTGAGTTCGACGGCTTCACCGTCGGCAAGAAGGAAGACAAGCTCGGCATCCGGGCCAGCTCGACCTGCGAGCTCATCCTCGACAACGTCCGCGTGCCCGCGGCGAATGTGCTCGGCCCGGTGGGCAAGGGCTACAAGGTCGCCATCGAGACCCTGAACGAGGGTCGCATCGGCATCGGCGCCCAGATGGTGGGCCTCGCCCGGGGCGCCCTCGCCGCCGGCATCGCCTACTGCCAGGAGCGCGAGCAGTTCGGCCGCCCGATCAGCCAGTTCCAGGCCATTCAGCACCAGATCGCGCAGGCCGCCGTCGACGTCGAGGCCGCCCGCCTCATGGTCTACAACGCCGCCCGCCTCAAGGACGCCGGATTGCCCTTCCTCAAGGAGGCCGCGATGGCGAAGCTGCTCAGCAGCCAAGTCGCTGAGCGGGTCGCTTCCAAGATGGTCGAGGTCCACGGCGGCAACGGCTTCACGACGGAGTACCCCGCGGAGAAGTTCTTCCGCGACTCCAAGATTGGCGCCATCTACGAGGGAACCTCGAACATGCAGCTGACCACCATCGCCAAGATGCTCCTCAAGTGATGCGCGCTCTTCTCATCACAGTCCTCGCCGCGGCCCTCGCCGGCTGCGGCATCACGCAGGGTGACCCCGAGCCGATCATCAGCGGCGACCTCGCCGGTCGGGTGGCCCGCGCCGCCCTCATGACGGGCACCCTCGCCGCCGAGATCGGGCTCAGCACGGCCGAACCGTCGGGCCCCGGCGGCTGCCCCTCCACCTCGAGCAACGGCGACCAGCTGGTGCTGGACTACGGCGTCGGCTGCGTGCCGGAGTCGGAGATCACGCTGGATGCGATCGGCGGCAACGTCGACCTCATCGTGGCCGGCGGCATGGGCACCTTCGTGGGCGACGTGCAGGCCCTCGGGTTCGCCGACCTGCCGCTGGTGGGGAGCCTCAGCGGCGACACCAGCCGCGCCGGCGACCTGCTCGCGGCCGACATCGATCTGGAGTCCATCGGCTGGACCGCCGACGGCGTCGACAACACGCTCAACATCCTCTTCGAGATCGAGGCCAACACCGACGGCTTCCTCCTCAACGCCGGTCCGGCGACGTTCCTGCGGGGTCAGCCCCCGGAGGTCTTCTTCCACGTCGAAGACGTCACCGTGCCCCGCGACGGCATGGGCGCCTGCTTCGTGCCCGACGGCGGCGTCATCCGCATGGAGCGGCTCGCCGCCACCGCGATCATCACCTTCTCCGAGGAGGCGGCTTCGTCCGGCTCCATCTCCGTCGTGTTCAACGACCGCGAAGAGCCCGAGACCTTCGCTCTGTGTCCGTAAGGAATCGCCCCATGAACCGCATCTCCCCCCTCTGTTCGGCCGCCCTCGTGGTGGCCGTCGCGTTCGCTCTCCCGACCCTCGCTTCGGCGCAGTTGGCGGGTCCGAACGTCTTTGGCTACACGATCGACGCCACCACGATCGACTACGTGACGGTGCCGTCCTCGGAAGTGCCCCTGGGCGATCCGCTGTTCGGCTTCGGCGACGACGACGAGGAGACGGTGACGCTTCCCTGGGCCTTCCCCTGGTACGGCGTCGACTACACCAGCGTCACCATCGGAGCCAACGGCGGCATCAAGTTCGTCGCCGGCGACGTCGGCCTCGGCAGTTGCCTGCCGGCGTCCTTCGGCGCCCCCGACATCGCGGCCCACTGGGACGATCTCGATCCCTCGCTGGCGGCCCTCCTGGGGCTCGGCGGCATCTACGCCTGGGAAGATGCGGCCAACGGCCGGTACGTCATCGCCTGGGAGGACATCGAGCACTACAGCTTCCTCCCCACCGGGGACGGCGCCAGCTTCCAGATCCACCTGTACCCCTCCGGCAACGCCGAGATTCACTACCTCGACCTGCAGATGGGCGACCCCACCTACAACGACGCGGTCTCCGCCACCATCGGCATCCAGGACGTCGCCGGCTCCACGGACGATGAGCTGCAGCTGTCTTGCGACACCGCCGACCCCACCCTCCAGGGCACGGCCATCGTCATCTCCGGCTGCGACGACCTCGACGGGGACGGCTTCTGCAGCCCCGCCGACTGCGACGATGGCGACGACACCATCTACCCCGGCGCCGAAGAGATCTGCGACGACGGCATCGACGACGACTGCAACGGCGTCGACGAGCTGTCCGACAACGACGCCGACACCTACACCGACGTGCTCTGCGGCGGCGACGACTGCGACGACGACGACGACACCCTCAACCCCGGCATCGACGCGGATGGGGACGGCTACTCCATCTGCGACGACTGCAACGACGACAACGGCATCGGCGCGTTCATCAACCCCGGTGAGGAGGAGGTCTGCGACGACGGCGTCGACAACGACTGCGACGGCGACATCGCCATCGGCGACGAGGACGGCGACACGTACACCAACGAGGCGTGCGGCGGCGACGACTGCGACGACTCCGATACGGCCATCAACCCCGGCGTCGACGGTGACTCCGACACGTTCAACGTGTGCGTCGAATGCGACGACACGGACGCGGCCATCAACCCGGACGCCGAAGAGATCTGCGACACGATCGACAACAACTGCGACGAGATCATCGACGACGTGGACGAGGATCTGGACGGCGAGTCCCCGTTCGCCTGCGGCGGCGACGACTGCGATGACACCGACCCGCTGCTCAGCCCCAACTACGACGGCGACAGCGACGGCAGCGACTCCTGCAGCGACTGCGACGACGACGACGACACGGTCTCCCCCATCGCCGTGGAGCTGTGCGACGGCATCGACCAGGACTGCGACGGCCTCGACGACGGGCAGGACTTCGACACCGGCAGCGGCGTCTCCCCCATCGAGACCTCGGACTCCGGTCCCACCGTCGCCATCGTCGACAACTCGACCGTGACCTCGACGCTGGCCTTCTCCAGCGCCAGCACCGCGATCGTCGACCTCGACGTCGCCCTCGACATCACCCACAGCTGGGACTCGGACCTGACCGTCTCGATCGCCTCGCCCGCGGGCACGAGCGTCATCCTGTTCGACAGCGTCGGCGGCAGCGGCGACAACTTCACCGATACCGTGCTGGACGACGAGGCGGTCGACCCCATCGCCGGCTGCACCACCACCTGCGTGCCGTTCACCGGCAGCTGGATCCCGCAGGAGCTGCTCGCCGCGTTCGACGGTGAGGACCCCAACGGCGACTGGATCCTCTCGGTGGCCGATGGCGCCGGTGGCGACCAGGGCACGGTGAACGACTGGAGCCTGACCTTCGAGTTCGCCTCCCCCGACGACGTCGACATCGACGGCTGGGTGAACACCTGCGGCTTCCCCTTCGGCGACTGCGACGACACGGACGCGACCATCTACCCCGGCGCGCTGGAGACCTGCGGCGACAGCATCGACCAGGACTGCGACGGCATCGACCAGACCGGGGACGAGGACACCGACGGCTACATCGACGCGACCTGCGGCGGCGACGACTGCGACGACAACGACTTTGACATCAACCCCTCGATCGACGGTGACAGCGACGGCAGCAACGTCTGCGAGGACTGCGACGACGCCAACGCCGACAACTTCCCGGGCAACCCCGAGACCTGCGACGACGAGCTCGACCAGGACTGCTCGGGCGCCGACGACATCGGCGACGAGGACGGCGACGGCTACATCAACGAAGCGTGCATCGGCGGCGACGACTGCGACGACACCGACGCCTTCTTCAACCCGGGCCTCGACGGCGATGAGGACGGCAGCAACTTCTGCGAAGACTGCAACGACAGCGACGACCTCGCCTCACCGGACTTCGACGAGATCTGCGGCGACTTCCTCGACAACGACTGCAGCGGCGTGGCCGACGACGGCGGCGACGAGGACGGCGACGGCTTCACGGTCTGCGATGACTGCGACGACGACGACGCGACGGTGAACCCGGACGCGGCTGAGATCTGCGACGACGGCCTCGACAACGACTGCCTCGACGGGGACCTCCTCAGCGACGTCGATGGCGACGGCTACACCAACGACCTGTGCGGCGGCGACGGGGACGACTGCGACGACAACGACGCGGACTACAACCCCGGCGCGGACGAGGCGTGCGACGGCATCGACCTGAACTGCGACGGCGACACTACGTCGGTGGACCTGGACGAGGACGGCTACTTCGACATCGCCTGCGGCGGCACCGACTGCGACGACGACGCCACCGGCATCCACCCGGACATCCCGGAGCTGTGCAACGGCGTCGACGACAACTGCGACGGCGAGCTGCACCCCGACGGTGAGGCCGACGAGGACGAGGACGGCGTCCCGGTCTGCGACGGCGACTGCGACGACACCAACTTCGACATCGGCCCCAACGCCCCGGAGCTGTGCGACGGCCTCGACAACGACTGCGACGGCGAGATCGACGACGGCGTCATCCGCGATGGCGACAGCGACGGCCACGAGCGCGAGGCCTGCGGCGGCGACGACTGCGACGACGCCAACGAGAACGTCAGCCCGACCTCGGTCGAGGACTGCGCCGACGGCATCGACAACGACTGCGACGGCATCGCGGACGCCGACGACGAGAACTGCGACTTCGGTGGCGGCACCGACTGCAGCGACTGCAACAGCAGCTTCGCCGGTCAGAACCGCAGCGTCGGCGCGATGGGGCTGCTCATGCTGGGCCTGCTCGGCCTCCGCCGGCGGCGCCCGATCGCGTAGCGCAGCGAATCGCTAGGATCGGGGCATGCGTGCCCTGCTCCTGTCCGTCGCGTCGTCCCTCCTGCTGATCCCCGCGGCGGCCCACGCCGGCTGCAGCGACGGTGATGGCGACGGGTTCGAGCCCGGCGGCTGCGCGGAGCCGACGGACTGCAACGACGACGACGACACGATCTACCCGGGCGCGCCCGAGGCCTGCGACGGCATCGACAGCGACTGCGACGGCATCGACGACGAGGACGATGTGGACAGCGACGCGATCGCCGGACCGACGATCGTCGACGGCAACACGCCGTTCCTGCAGATCCAGGACAACAACACGATCACCGACACCGTCACGATCACCGGCGCCTTCGGTCCCGTCACCGACCTCGACGTCACGCTCCAGGTGTTCCCCGACATCGCCTCGGACCTGGTCATCACCCTGACCTCGCCCGACGGCGTCACCGTCGAGCTCATCTCGGCCACCGGCGGCTTCGGCGACACCTTCAACGGCACCACCCTGGACGACGAAGCCGACCTCGCGCTGAGCGACGGAGCGAGCGACTGGAACGGCACCTACCGCCCCGTCGGCGACCTCAGCGACTTCGACTACGGCCCCGCCAACGGGGACTGGACGCTGTCGGTCCAGGACGCCGTGCTCAACTTCGCCGACGGCATCTGGAACCAGTGGGCGCTCGACATCGATACCCTCGACATCGTCGACGACGACGGCGACGGCTTCATCGCGTGCGGCGACTGCGACGACACCAACGGCACCATCAACCCCGACGCGCTCGAGATCTGCAACGACAGCATCGACCAGGACTGCGACGGCGACGACACCGACGGTGACTTCGACGGCGACGGCTCGGTCGACGACGGTGACCTCGACGGCTCCGACTTCTGCACCGACTGCGACGACAACGACGACAACGTCTTCCCCGGCGCTGCCGAGGTCTGCGACGACGCCATCGACCAGGACTGCGACGGCTTCGACACCGACGGTGACGTGGACGGCGACGGCAGCATCAACGCCGCCTGCGGGGGCACCGACTGCGACGACAACGACCCCGACGCCTACCCCGAACTGGACGCCGACGGCGACGGCTCCAACTCGTGCGAAGACTGCGACGACGGCGAGGCGCTGATGTCGCCCGACCTCCCCGAGAACTGCAGCGACGGCCTCGACAACGACTGCGACGGCGACTTCGACGGCAACGACACCGACTGCGCCGGGGATGACGACGACTCCGCCGGCGACGACGACGACGCGACCGACGACGACGACTCCGCCGGCGACGACGACGACGACGCAACCGACGACGACGATTCGGCCGGCGACGACGACGACGCAACCGACGACGACGACGCAACCGACGATGACGACGCGACCGATGACGACGACGCAACCGGCGACGACGACGACTCCGCCGGCGACGACGACGGCTGCGACGACTGCTCCTCGTCGATCCTCGGCGACGGATCGGCCGCCGCTTTCGCCACCCTCATGGCCCTCGTGGCGATCCGCCGGTGCCGCCGATGACGCGGGTGTTGATGGTCTGCTTGGGCAACATCTGCCGCTCGCCGACCGCGCACGGGGTCTTCCGGGACCTGGTCCGTGAGCGCGGGCTGCAGCAGCGGATCGACGTCGATTCCTGCGGCACCTCCAGCTACCACAACGGCGAGGGCGCGGACGCCAACATGGTGCGTGCGGCCGCCGAGCAGGGCATCGATCTGAGCGACCTGCACTCCCGCCTCCTGGTCCGCTCCGACTTCCACGACTTCGACCTCATCGTCGTCATGGACGGCAGCAACGAACGCAACACGGAGGCGCTCCGGCCGGCCGGCAACGACACCCCCGTGGTCCGCTTCATGGACTTCGTGCCGGACGCGCCCAGCCGAGACGTGCCCGACCCCTACTACGGCGGCATGGATGGCTTTCGGAACGTCGTGAACCTCATCCGCGCCGGATGCGGCCCCCTCCTGGATCACGCGCTCACGCTGTGATCACGTCGATCCTCGCCGAGCTCGGCCACGACCCCGCCCGCTGCCGCACCACGCCCCTGCACGGCGGCGACATCCACGCCGCGTGGCGGGTCGATCCCCCCGAGGGCGCCCCGTTCTTCGTCAAGGCCAACGCCTCGCCCCGGCCCCGGTTCTTCGAGCTCGAAGCAGACGGACTCGCCGCCCTCGCCGCCGCCGCGTCCCCGACCCTCGCCGTCCCCGAGGTCCTGGGCTGGAGCGACCGGCACCTGGCGCTGGCGTGGATCCCCCAGGGGCGCGGGCCCGACCCCAGCCCACGACTCGGCGCCGGCCTCGCCCAGTTGCACCGAACCACCGACGCCACCTTCGGGTGGCCCAAAGACAACTGGATCGGCTCACTGCCCCAGAGCAACCAACGGCACGCCGACCTTGCTGCCTTCTTCGGCCAGGAGCGGCTCCGCTTCCAGGCGCAGCACCAGGGCAAGGGGCTCCAGGCCCGCATCGACCGCCTCTGCGAGCGCCTCCCGGACCTGCTCCCGGACGAACCGCCGGCGCTGCTGCACGGGGACCTCTGGGGAGGCAACTGGACTTCGGACGCCAGCGGGACGCCCTGGATCTACGACCCCGCCGTGCACTACGGGTGCCGGGAAGCGGAGCTCGCCTTCACCCGCCTCTTCGGCGGCTTCCCCGGGTCCTTCTACGATGCCTACAACGAGGCGTGGCCGCTGGAGCCCGGCTTCGACGAGCGGGTCGACCTGTGGAACCTCTACCCCCTGCTGGTCCACGCCAACCTGTTCGGGGGCGGCTACGCGGGCCGCGTGGACGCCATCACGAGGCGCTTCGGGGGCTGATTCCAACCTGGGACAATCGAAGACACTCCTCGCCCACCCCCCATGGGAAACCGTAGGTGGGGCGGAGGAGTACGAAATGGGGGACCGATTCGGTCGATTCGATGTGCTGCGGGTGTTGGGCCGCGGCGGGATGTCGTGGACGTGTCTGGGCGAGCTCCAGGGTCCGCGAGGATTCCGCAAGCGCCTCGCCATCAAGCGGCTTCACGAGAGCCTGCTGAGCAGCGACGAGGCGCGCGCCCGCTTCGATGCCGAGGCCCGCGTCTGCGGCCTGCTCGAACACAACAACATCGTCCGCGCCTACGAGTACGGCGACGTCGGCAACGAGCCCTACCTGGCGTTCGAGCTGGTCCAGGGGCTCACCCTGTCCCGCGTACTCGCGGGCCTGGACGCCGCCGATCGCAAGATGGCGATCGGCGCCTCGGTGCACCTGGGGCGCAGCATCGCCAGCGCCCTGAGCTACGCGCACCGGGTCCGGGACCCCAACGGCCGCGCGGTCCAGATCGTCCACCGCGACCTGAACTCGTCGAACACCCTCATCAGCTGGAACGGCGAGGTGAAGGTCGCCGACTTCGGCGTGGCCCGACACACCCCCGCGTCGCTGGCCGCCATCCCCGGCGCGATCCGCGGGCGTTTCGCCTACATGGCCCCGGAGCAGGCCGGCCAGGCGCCCTCGATGCGCGGGCAGATGTATTCAGCCTCGGCGTGCTGCTGTACGAGTGCCTCACGGGGCAGAGCCCGTTCGATGGGTGGACACGGTCGACGAGTTGCGCGCAGCTCACGGGCGAGGCATCCCGCCGCTGCGCGCGCTGCGATCCCAGACACCGGTCTTCCTGTCGGAGCTGGTCATGTCGTCGCTCGCGCTGAACCCCGCGGACCGGCCGAACTCGGCCGCCGAAGTCGCCCGCCACCTCCAGGCCGTGAGCCGGCGGATCAACGAGCCCTGCGACGATCTCGCGCTCGCGGACGTGCTCGGCGCGCTGCGCCATCGGTGGGGCCGCGGGGCCGATCGACCGCAGGCGGGCACCGAGTTGGGTCCCCCGGTGGGAGGTCCAACCCCGCCGCCAACCCTGGAAGGAATGTCGGTCCCCGGGTCTCGACTCGCCGTGCTCCCATCCACTCCTGGATCCAACCTCGACACATTGGATCCTTCGACTCCTTGATTACCCCCGTGATACTCTGCTTGATGGGTAAGGAGCCCCCGGAGGGATAGCAGTCGTGGCCAACCTCTCCAGTCAACCGCGCCTCGGGGCCGAGGCACGGACGGCAGGAAGGGACGCGAGTCGGTCGGAACAGACCGGTCGTCGCGCGGTCGCGCTCCGTCCGGAGCGCATGCTCGCGCGGGGCGTCGACTCGGACCTAGTGCTCACCGCCTACGGCGAAGGCAGCGCCCGCGAGGTCGTCAAACGGCTGAACAAGCAAGCGCTGCGACGACGCGGAGCGCTGCGACGATTCCTCGACGAGATCCGCACCGCCACGTCGGTCCGGGGCACCGGCTTCCTCCCCGCCCGCCGCATCCGGCGCGGCTCGGGCGAGATGGCTCTGGTCATGCCCTGGGTCGACGGTCCCGACCTGATGACCTTCCTCGTCGAGTGCATGCGGCGCGGTCGGGTGCCCAAGCTGGACGCCACCCTCGCCATCGCGACGCAGATGGTGGAAGCGCTGGATCAGCTCCACTCCGGCCCCGGAAAGCTCAACCCGCTGGTGCACGGCGCGGTGCAGGCCGAGAACATCCTGCTGACGAGCAACGGCGAGGCGTGCCTCATCGACTTCGGCGCCTGCAAGCCGCTGGACGACCTCCCCGACGGACCCCGGCGGGACCTCCGCGCCCTCGGCGAGTTGCTCGCGGCGATGCGGGAAGGCGTCCTCCCCGGCATGCTCACGCGGGTCGTGCCCGCGCCTGGCGACCTGAGCCCCGGCCAGGAAGCCGGCAGCCCGCGCGAACTGGCGCTGGACCGCATCATCAGCCGCTGCGTGCATCCGCCCGAGGTGGGTGGGTTCCCGACGGCCCGAGCGGCTCGCAGCGCGCTCAAGGACCTCTCGGACGCGTCGGTGTCCTTCGTTTCTTCCTCCGCGTTGGCCAGCGAAGTCCAGCTCGTGATGGGCACCCGGCCGGGGGCCCGCGCCCGGTCGTCCCGCCCGCCGTTCGTGCCGATGATCGTGTCCTGGCTTCCGCCGGCGCTGAAGGCGGCCAGCGCCGAAGTCATCGAGCCCAAGCCGGACGAAGCCGAGGTCACCAGCGACACGAAGGAACTCGCGCAGGCCCAGGTGGCCTGGTACGGGCAGGCCGACCGAGCTCGGCCCTGGCGCCCCGTCGACGGTCGGTCCCAGAGCCGTCCGGGTTCCACCCGGGACCACGTCGATGGGGTCAAGTCCACACGGCCGCAGCCGGTGCGAGCGAGCACGATGCCGGGCCGGCGGGTCAAGTCACGCAAGCCGGCGGCGCTGGGGTTCCTGTTGTTCTTCGCCTTCGCCCTCGCCGGGGCGCTGTTGTTCATGTTTGGCATGCACCAGGGCCGCAAGGGCGCGATGCCGGTCGCGACGGTTCCCACGCCCGTGGTCGTTCCGACGTCGCCGGCGCCCGCCGAAGCAGCCCCTCCCGTCGCCGAGCCCGAGCCCGAGCCCGTGGTCGAAGCGCCTGCCGCCGTCGTCACCGAGCGGCCGGCGACCGAGAAGCCGAAGACGGCGCCGGTCGAGCGTCGGCCCGAGCCCGCGGCCAAGAAGCCGACCCCCAAGAAGGAGACGCCCAGGCCCGCCCGCACCGCGGCCGCTCCGAAGCGCCCCGCGCCGGCTCAGCTGGAGGCTCCGCCCCCCGCGGTCACCACACCCACGCCCGAGCCCGACTTCGTGGTCACCCCGAAGGTCCCGCCGACGGTGGATTGCAACGTCACGAGCCGTCCGATCGGGGCGAGCGTGAGCATCGACGGCGAGTACGTGGGGCTGACTCCGTTGACCGTGTCGATGGACGAGGGGCAGGACATCGTGTCCATCACCGTCTTCCTCGATGGGCACGGCGAGCGCACGAGGAAGTTCCGCCCCAGCAAGAGCGGCGTCCTGAACTTCAACCTCGAAGACTAAGGACCGGTCACCCGGACTTCGACCCGGGTCGAAGGCACGCCTTCAGTCTCTTCAGCTCCGCCGAACGCGGCCGCTTCGAACAGGACCGGGTCCATCCCCCGCGCGACGAACTCCTCGATGACGGAGTTGGCGCGGGCGCGGGTGCGAGCGCGGTCTGCCTCGGACTCCCCCGAGTTCGTGATCCAGGCGGCGACCCGGATCGACTGGGCGTCGGGGTGGCGGTCCAAGATCAGGCGCTGCATGCGGGCGACCGCCGGCTTAGACTCGTGGGACAGTGAGCCGTCCGGGTCGAAACCGAGCGACGGAACGAAGACGTAGACGCCGTCGCGCTGAACCACGAGCTGCGTGGTCGGGCAGCCGCGGTGGGGTCCCGCCGCCTCGGGGCAGAGGTCGAACTCATCGGGCGTGCCGTCGTCGTCCAGATCGGCGATGGAGGGCGGGGGCGCCACGACCTCGGGCTCGGCGTGATCCCCCGAGCGCGTCCAGGCGACCCCGGCGATGACGCGGAGCACGGGCGTTCCGGGGCCTGAGCTCAGCCCGGTGCCCGCGGCGATACTGATGACCACGTCCCCGGGCACGGCCACCGCGGCGCGGCCCAGGATCTCCGTCGGCACCCGGGTCGGGGGACCGTCGGCGTCACCGCCCAGCGGGGTCACGGCGGCGCCGAACACCTCTGCGCCGAGGCTCAGGGGGGTCTTCGGGATCGCCAGATCGACGCCGAGGGAGAAGCGCAGCTCGTCGTCCGCGACGAGGCCGCCTTCCAGCGTCGACTGCCCCGGGTGCACGCGCCACGCGATGTCTCCCGCGACGCGGACCGGGCCGATGCTCCGCCCCAGGGCGAGTCGGAGTCCGAAGGTCGGCACACCGGCGCCGAGGTAGCGCTTGTGCAGGCCGGTGGGCACGGTCATGAAGGGGGACAGGACGACCCCGAGGGCCTGATCCTCGCGAAGGAGGCGAAGGCGGGCGGTCAGCCAGAGGTCGGATGCGGACACGACGACGCCCTGGCCGATGTCGGGCATCGCGGGACCGGTGGCCGCGATCTGCAGGGCGGCGAGCGCGAGGTCCAACTCGAACCACTGGGTGATGCCCAGTCCGGCGCCGAGGTGCACGCCCACGAGCCCGTCGACGACCCCGACGTCCCGGGTCCCCTCGGGCGTGAGCTGCTCGAGCACGTGGTGGCCGTAGCTCAGTCGAACCTGGAGGCCAAAGCCGCCGCGGCCGAGCATTCCGGGATCTTCGACGGCGAGGAACGGACCCGATCCAGCGGCGGGTACGTAGCGCTGCAGGTCGTACCCGACCGACTCCTGGGCGGCGGCGGGGAACGCCAGAAGAAGCACCAGGAGGCCGGCCGCGATCGCTCCGCCACGCGGGCGGAGGAGGCGCCGGCGGCGGAGGCCGAGCATGCCCAGGAACAGCAGTCCGGTGGCCAGCGGGGCCGCGGGGGAGGCGGAGCCGAGGTCGCTGCGGCAGGCGGAGCAACCGCCGCCGAGCCAGACCAACTCCACGGGCGTGACGTCCTCGCCGGTGGCGGCGTCGTCGTCCGTCACGTCGTCGTCGTCGGTCGCGTCGTCGTCGTCGGTGGCGTCGTCGTCATCGGTCGCGTCGTCGTCATCGGTCGCGTCGTCGTCATCGGGGACCGTGTCATCGTCGTCCGGCACCGTGTCGTCGTCGTCCGGCACCGTGTCGTCGTCGTCGGGGATCGTGTCGTCGTCGTCAGGGACGGTGTCGTCGTCGTCGGGGACCGTGTCGTCATCATCCGGGCCGATGACCGTGTCGTCATCGTCGGGGCCGATGGTGTCGTCGTCATCGGGGCCGATCACGTCGTCGTCATCGCCCGCGCAGTCCAGATCGTTGCCGTCGATGTCGCCATCGCAGTCGTTGTCGATTCCGTCGGTGCAGTCTTCGACCGCGGTCGGGGCGATGGTGTCGTCCAGATCGTCGCAGTCGTCGCCGCCGCACGCTGACCAGGCGGCCCCGTCACCGTCGAAGTCGGGGCACAAGCCGGTGAACTCGGAGGCGCGCAGGCCATCCAGTTCGTTGGCCGCGAAGACCTGCGGGCCCGCGTAGGAGAGGCCCAGAGCGAGGCTCCAGCTGCCGCCCGTGTCAGCCGTGGCGAGGGCGAGGAAGCTCTGGGGCTCGATCTCGTTGGTGGCGTCGAGCTTGCCCTCGTAGAGCAGCACGAACGCCCCCGGGCAGGCGGTGCCCTCGAACTCGGTCGTCGCTCCGAAGGTCGCGCTGGTGAACGCCGGCGGCGCGAAGGCGTCGTTGCCGTAGTCGGGATCGGAGCCGCACGTCCCGGGAGTCGGCCCCTCCCCGAAGTTCTCGTTGGTGAGGTCTACGGCGAGTCCGTCGTTGTCGTAGATCGAGTTGCGGTAGACGGCGATCGGGATCGTGTTTCCGCTGCCGCTGCTGCCCTGGGCGATCCGGACCCCCTGGCCCGTGTTGTTGGCGATCACGTTCGCGCGGCTTCCGTTGACCACGTCCCCGATGGCGACATCCTGCGCGGGGTCGTCGTCCCCGATGACGAGGATGCCTGGACCGGTGTTGCCGCCATCGAGCGACGTGGTGGCATCGGTGCCGATCCAATTGCCCCAGACGTCGACATCGTCCAACTCGGTGAGGCGCACGCCGTTGCCGCCGTTGCCGACGACCACGTTGTCGAGGATCTGGATGCCCTCGGAGTCCCACCAGAGCCCCCCCGCGGTGGAGGACAGGGTCATGCCGTGCGAACCGTTGCCGATGGGCCCCGCCTGCGTCATGCCGATCCAGTTGTTGAGCACCTCGAGGTCGTCGACGTTGCCCACGACCCGAATGCCGCTGCCGACGTTCCCGGCGATGACGTTGCGCTCGAGCCCGCCGCCGCCGTCGTCGCCGATGTCGACGCTGGTGAGGGCGCTGCTGCGCGCGTTGACGATGTTGACCCCGTGGCCGCCGTTGGGGGCCGCGACCAGGGCGGTCACGTCCAACCCGATGATGTTCCCCTCGATGTTGGCGCTGTCGGCCGAGTTGCTGTCGATCTTGACTCCGTCGCCCCCGTTGCCCGAGATGAGGTTGCTCTCCTCCACCTGGACGCGTCCGCCGCCGTCCAGGTGCACGCCATGGCCCACGTTCGGCGCCACGGTCACGCCGTTGGTGCGCATGCCGATGTAGCAATTGGTGATCAGTCCGTTGTCTCCGGTCCAGACCACCCCGGAGGCCGGCGAATTCCGGATGCTCAAGCCGCTGAAGTGCACGTCGTCAGCCTGGACGTTGAGCAGTCCCTCGGCGCCGGTCCACACCGCCAGCAGTCCGGCCCCGTCGATGCCGACCGACAGTTGGCTGTTGAAGCCCTCCTCGGGAGGCAAGGTGTTGGCCTGGGTCGCGCCGCACCCCGTGCAGGACATGCCGTCGATCGTCAGATCGTCGTCGGTGATGGGGGGGAGTTCGGTCTGGACGTTGATCACGAACCGGGTCCCCAACGCCAGGGGATCTTCGAAGACGATCGTGTCTGCGCCGGAGTTCGCGTTGGCGGCGAGAATCGCCTCGGGCAGCGAGCAGTGGGACGGGTCACACCCGTCCGCATCTACCGTGTCGTCCGTCACGTTGACGGACCACGTCGCTGCAGCCGACAGTCGAGGAGCCAGGATAACGACTATCAGCGACGTGGCCGCCAACACGCGGCAATGCCAACCACCACCCACTCGCCGTCTGCGAGTCTCGGTGTGCATTTGCAACGTCATAGTCCCCTGTCTTCCTCGGTCCGATTGTCCCGCTTTGTCCCAGCCGCACTCATCGCCGCGAGGTCGGCCGCCAGCGCCCTTGCCTCGGGGAGCCGGCCGAGCCGCCGCCACTGCGACAGGGCGAGCAGCCAGACCCGCTGGGCGCGCTCGCTGTGGCCCGCCTTGTAGGCGAGGTCCCCGCCCATGCGGGCGAGGCGCGGAATGTCTTCGTGCAGGACCCCGCCGCTGGCGAGGGTGACCTCGGCCTCGGGCACGAGGCGGTCCCAGGCGTCCCAGTCTCCCGCCGCAGCGACCGACGGGAGCATCAGCACCTGCAGGGCACCGATGCTGTTCCAGCCGCCGATCTCCTCCAGGCCGGTCATCGCCTCGGTCAGCAACTCCCACGCCTCCTCGTACTCGCCCGCTTCCACCGACATCACGGCCAGCTTGACCAGGGGCGCGAGGTGACCGCCGGCTCCGAGGGCGCGGTACAGCGACAGCGCCTGCGAGAACAGCTCCCGCGCCTCCCCGATCTGGCCGCGCGCCCGCACGATGGCCCCCTGCTGGGTCATGCACTGAGCGACTGAGTTGCGGGCGCCGAGGTCCTCGAACCGCGATCGCGCTTCGCGGGCGTAGCGCTCCGCCTCGTCCAACTCCTCCTCCTGGAGGGCGATGAGGCTCAACTGCAGCGTCATCGCGGCCGCACCGTGGGTCAGGCCGTGGGCGCTGAACTCGCGGCGGGCGTGGATCGTCGCCTCCCGCGCGCTCTCGTAGCGGCCGTCCAGCAGCATCACCATGCCGATGCCCGCCCGGCAGGCGGCGAACAGGTGCGAATCGATGCGCTCCTCCGCGAGCTGGGTGGCCGCCTCCAGGTGGTCCAGAGCCTCCTGAAGCTCGCCGCGAAGCGTCGCGACCCGGCCCAGGAGCTGCTGCGCCCACCCCGACATCGCGTGCCACTCGGCCTTGCCCGCGCGCTCCCGCAGACGCTCGGCGAGCTCGGCGGCCCGATCGAGGCGGTTGCGCTCGACCTCAAGGCCGGCGAGCAGAACCAACCCCTCGCCCCAACGTGGGTCGGTCTCGTCCACTTCGAGGTCGTCCATCGCGATATCACGCTGCGCGACCAGCGCTTCGGCCTGCCGGAAGTCGCCCAGGTCGGCACGCTCCGCGGCGCCCTCCAGCAGCGGCTCGAGCGCCCCCTCCAGCTCGCCCGCGAGCATCAGGTGGCGTCCCCGCCGCTCGGCGTTGCCCGGCCCCTCCCGCTCGCCGAGCATGCGCGCGCACGCTTCGTGGAAGCGGGAGAGGCGGCCGGCGTCAGCGGCTCGACGCTCCAATGACTCGCGGAGCATGCCGTGGGCGAAGGTCCAGGAGGACGAGTCGGGACCCCGCGTGAAGCGCGCCAGTCGATGCGCCAGGAGCGACTCGAGCAGACCCGAGGACGGCTCTACGCCGAGGAACGACGCCGCCGCCTTCCACTCCTCACCGTCGACCCGCTCACCGAGTACAGCAGCGATCTCGAGCGCCTCGGCGTCCGACGACGGAAGCCCCTTGAGGAGCTCGTCGACCCGGTCCGCCCAGACCTCGTGGATGTCGTCCGGAAGCGTGGGCTCGACGCCGTCGCGGAGCCGGAACCCCTCGTCCCCCAACTCGAGGTACCCACGCTGGACCCAGTCCGCGACCAGCTGGATGGCGAACAGCGGGTTCCCCGCCGCGCGCTGCTCGACCTGCACCGCGACGTCCTCCTCGAGGTGGAGAATCGAGTGCACCAGCTCGCTCCAGTGGGAGCGGTCCAAAGGCCCCACGCCGAGGCTGCGGGCGCCCTCGCGAGCTTCCAGCGCGGTCAAGAGAGCGACCTCCTCGGGCCGCTCCGCGATGACGTCGTCGCGGGTCGTGGTGAGGATCACGACCGCCGACGGATCGCGGGCATCCAGCAGCTCGGCTACGAAGCGAAGGCTCTCGGCCCCGTAGTGGATGTCCTCGAGGACCAGCACCACCGGACGGCGGTCGGCGAGCCGCCTCACGACCCGGTGGATCATGGCGCGACGCTCCGCGGGCACGATCGGCCCAACCGCGAAGCCGCCGCTGAGCACCTCGCTGCCCGCGCCCACCCGCGGAGCGAGCAAGGAGGTCAATCCCGCCTCCTCGAAGGGGTCGTCCACGCCGTGGTCCCGGAGGTGCTTGCGTACGCGCGTCTTGAGCAGCTCGGCCGAGTCGCCGCGGGCGGTCTGCAGGGACGCGCGAACCATCTCCACCAACGGGTCGGCGCCCACCGCCCCGGGACCGTGGGCGGCATCCAACACCGTCACCGCGCCGACCTCGTGGCCGCGCTCGGCGAGCCACCGGACCAGCCGGCTCTTTCCGCCCCCCGCGGGGCCGCGCACGCTCACCAACGTCGGTTTGCGGTTGGCGACGACGTCCAAGAGCGCCTGCCACAGCTCGTTCTGCTCGTGCTCGCGGCCGACCAGGGGCACGGTGCGGAACCCGAGCAGGCGCAGGCCGACCCCCGGAAGAAGCCGCCGATTCGGCTCCGGCCGAGGCCCCCGCCACGACCGCGGCACGCGGATGTCGATCCCCACCGGCTTGCGATGCTCGCCCGTAACCACGGACTTCTCGGGGCCGATGTCGGCGAACGGGCTCGGCAGCACCACCGACCACATGGTCGCCAGGGCAGCCATGTTCTGGGTCGCGAGCTCGTCCTCCTCGGCCGGGTCCGCGCCCCCCTCGGGATCCTCCAGGTCCAGCAGCCGCCAGAGCAGGTCCGCCGACCGCTGCAGCCGGCGCGCAGGGTCCTTCTTCAGGCACCGGCGGACAAGCTCCTCGAAGCCCTTGGGAACCACGACGGTCGGATTGAAGTCCGGAGGGCCGTCGTTGAGGTGCGAGGTGCGGATGTGCTCGATGTTCTTGGTGCCGAACGGCGGCTCACCGGTCGTCAGGGCCCACGCCAGGCAGGCGACCCCGTACAGGTCGGTCCAGGGGCCGAAGTCGCGCCACCGCCCCATCCACTGTTCCGGAGCCATGTACGCCGGGGTGCCCGCCGTCGTCGTGCGGAAGCGACCCCCGCCGGCGCCGGTCTGGGCGACCCAGTGGCACAGACCGAAGTCCGCCAGCTTGAGCACGCTGCCGCTGCCGAGCACGTTTCCGGGGGTGATGTCGCGGTGCACGAGCCCCTTGCCGTGGGCGTGAGCGAGCGCATCGAGCAGCCGCATGAGGATGAACCGGACTTCGTCCCACTTCAGGCGCCCGAGGCGATCACGGACCGAGCCCCCCGGCACCCGCTCCATGACGAGGTACGGGCAGCCGGGGCGGAAGGGACGCCCTTCGATCTCCTCGAAGTCTTCGGGAATCTCGCCGTAGTCGTCGACGTGCACGATGGCGGGGTGGGTCAGGCCGGCGACCGCGCGGATCTCGTTGCGGAACGCGACGATCCATTCCTGCCGACGGGTCGCCTCGTCGGTGAGGATCTTCACCGCGACCTCGGTCTTGGTCGATCGGTGCACCCCCGCCCACACCTCGGCCATGCCCCCACGGCCGATAGGCTCGAGCAGGTCGAAGGGTCCGAGCGGAACCCCTCGACTCAAGGTGATGGTCAATCTGCCTCCGCCCTCGCCAACGCCTGCTCCAACGCATGCATTGCCAACCGGATGTCCACTGCACCCACGGCCATCTTACGGGGAGTTGGACTGTCGTCCTCTCCAACCTGAGCCGAGACCCGCGCCCGGGCCTTCTTGTGGTCGCTCCGAGCCAGGTCCACGTGGCCCGTTGCGACCTGCACGACGCCCAACGCGAGGTGGTCTCCGACCTCGTCGGCGAGGCCGCGCGCCTCTTCCAGGAGCAACTCGGCAGAGTTGGCGTGCCCAGCGTCGGCCATGACCGCGCCGAGGATCGCCGTGACGAACGCCTCGACCCGACGGGCGCCAATGCGGCGAGCCAGGAGCTTGGACTCGTTCAGCGTGGATTCGGCCCGCTCCAGCTCGCCCGCGGAGTGATGGACGCGGCCGAGGCAGCCCATGATCGACGCCTCCGCGAGGAGGTTCCCGAACTGCTCGATGATGTCGAGGGCGGCCTGCAGGTGGGCCTCCGCCTGAGCCAGCGCGTCGGCCTCGCCCGCGGCGGCGGCGTCCAGCCGGGACAGCCCCAGCGATGCGGTCAACGCGGCGTCACCGAGCTGATCACCCGCGTCGAGCGCGTACGCGAGGCTCTGGGTGAACGCCTTCTCCGCTTCCCGCGCCCGCCCCACCGGGAGGGTGGCACCGAACAGGTGCGACAGCGCCGCGTAGCCCACGCCGTCCCGATCGAGCGTCGTGTTCTCGTCCAGGTCGACGACGATTACGCTCCCCACCATCAGGTGGCCGGGCCGATCCCGCTGGAGCAGCCGACTCATCTCGATCGCCTGGCGGTAGTGCTCCATCGCCTCGGGAACCCGGCCCACCAACTGCAGGGCGGCCCCGAGTCGGCCATGGGCGAACGCTTCCGCCGCCGGACGCTTGGCCGCCTTGGCGTGCTCGAGGGCCCGCCGGTAGTGCTCGGCGGCCTCTTCGCCGCGACCCTGCCGGTACCGCAAGGCACCGAGGGTGCGCGAGACCTGCCCGACGAGGGAGTCCTTCTTGGACTCCTGCGCCAGCGCGAGGGCCGGCAGCAGGTCCGCCTCGGCGCCGAGGAAGTCGCCGCGCAGGCGCCGCGCCTCCCCCCGAGCACACAGGGTGCGGGCCCGGTATTGGCCCGACAGGCCCGCCGACAGTTCGACCGCTTCGTCCAGCAGCCGCAGCGCCTCGGGCCGGTCGCGGGTCGCGATGTCGGCCCCGAGCTTGTCCGCGAGGGCGAGGAAGTACATCTGCGTGCGGGAGGCGGTGCCGGCGCTGAGGCTCAGATCCTCGGCCCGGCGCTCGGCGAAAGCGCGGATCGTCGCGTAGAGCCGGAACCGCACCTCCCCCAGGCCCGGCAGCACCTCGCGGCGGAGCAGCGAACGGAGCACCAGCCCCTCGATCGCCTCCAGCACCCGGGGGGGCGTCGGGGTAGGCGCTCAGATCGACGACCGCCTCGGCCGCCTCCAGGAAAAAGCCGCCGCGAAACGCCGAACACTGCGCCAGCGTCGCCTGCTCCCACCGGCTCAGCAGGTTCCACGACCAGCGGACCGCCCCCTCCAGGGTCGCCTGCCGCTCGGGGCGGTGGCGGTCGGAGGGGCGGAGGAGGTCGTCCAGATCGCGACGGATCCGATCCGCGATCTTCTCCGGCGTCATGGTCGTGGTGCGCGCCGCCGCCAGCTCGATCGCCAGGGGCAGGCGGTCGAGCCGCTCGGCCAACTCTTCGACCGCGACGCGGGACGGATCGGTCAGCTCGAACGTGCGACGCAGACCCCGGGCGCGGCGGGTGAAGAGCGCCACCGCGTCCGGCAGGAGCATGCCTTCGAGCTCGAAGCAGCGCTCCTCGGAGATGCGCAGGGGCTCCCGGGACGTGACCATGAACCGGGTCCGCGGGGCCGACGCCAGCCACTGGGAGACCAGCTCGGCGACTTCGATGACGACCTGTTCGACGTTGTCCAGCAACAGCAGAGGCGAACCCGCCTCGGCGAGCGCCGAGCCGACCGCTACGGCGGCGTCGTCGACGTCCGCGAGATCGAACTGGAGCACACCCGCGACCGAGCCGATCACGTCCTCCAGCGACCGCGCCTCGGTCAGGTCGCAGAACTAGATGCCGCCGGCGGGGGCGAGGAGACGAGGAGCTTCTGGCACTGGTGCAGGGCCAGCCGGGTCTTGCCGACCCCGCCCGGTCCCACGATTGTGATGACGCGGGCGCCGGACTCCAGGTCCTCGTCGAGGTCCGCGACGTCGTCCGCACGCCCGACGAAGTCCCCCGCGGGCGCGGGCAGGTTGGTCGGAGTCTCGTCGTCATCCGAGGTGCCGTCGACGTCGGCCGCCCCCTCCACCTCGAGCGCCACGAACCGGTAGCCGCCGCCGTACACCGTGAAGATGTGCTCCGGCTCGGACGCCGAGTCGCGCAGCTTCGGCCGCAGCCGGGCCAGCATCTTGTCGACGCTGCGGGAGCGCGTGGCGGCGCCCAGGCGGTACCCCCAGACCTGCTCCAGCAGCTCATCGCGGCCCACCGTGCGGCCCGTGTTGGCGGCGAGGTAGGTCAGGAACTCCGCCTCCTTGGTGGTCAGACGCGCGCCGGTGCCGTCCGGGTAGTCGATGGCCTGCCGCTCCAGGTCGACGCTGCAGTGCCGGAGGTGAAGCACCGTGGGGCCCGAGTCGCCGAGCCAGTCCGCGATCGAGGCGAGCAGCTCCTGCACGACCACCGGTCGGGACACGACGTCGTCGGGGGTGAAGCCGGTGGGGCCGGCGCCCAGGAGCACGAGCCGTCCCCGCCATCCCTCCTCGCGCCAGCGGGCCAGCTGCCGGTCGACCATCGAGTCCGCGATCTGCGTGTCCAACAGGACCAGGTCGGGCATGCGTCGGGTCCAGGCCATCGAGATACCGCGGCTGGAGCCGGCGGTCTGCACGTCCCAGCCTTCGGCCCGCAGGGTCGCCGAGAGGCTCTCCCGGAGCTCGTCGCTGCGCTCCGCGACGAGGATGCTCTGGCCGCTGTCCCCCATGGTCAGGGAGCGGCGACGGGGACGCGGGGGGCGGACGCTCGCGACGAGAACAGCTTCGCCGCCCGGGGGTTGGCGTTGCCGTCCCGCGCGGTGCCCGACCGGCCGTTGAGCAACAGTCCCTGCCCGGGCTCGAGGGCGGCGCTGAGCACGCTCCCGCCGAGGGAGGCTTCCGGCGCCCAGAGGTACGAGAAGCCGACGGTGCTGGAGGTCGGCGATCCCGGAACCACCACCGCGACCGTCGCCGACGTCCCCGGGGCCAGCCGCACGAGGGAGCCGCGCCACTCCAGCCCCGCGAGGCAGGCCAACTCACCGGTGGGGAGCAGCAGGGGTGGGTCGATCACCGCGACGATCGCGCCGTCGGTGGGGTTGCTGACGGTGACGTCCACCAGCAGCTGGTCGGCGTCCGCGGTGGCGGACTGGATCGTCGCCGCGGGGGCGGGTTCATCGGCCAGCGCGACCGAGGCGAGGAGGCAGCAGGCGAGGGCCAGCGCGGGGGCCCTCACGAGCGCTTCACCCCCATCAGACGGCCCGAACGGGGAGCTTGGAAGAGCGCGCGACCCAGCAGCTGGACCTCCGCCGCGATCGGCAGGTCGAGGTCGTCCTGATCTTCGGGCCAGGACGGAACCAGCTTGAGGAAACGCGCGCCGTCCCGGGCGAGGATGGCGAGCTGCTCTTCCCCGCCGGAGCGCCACACCACGAACGACTGCTCACCCTCGGGGAGCCACTTGCTGACGCGCCCCAGGAAGTTCCGCCAGCCGTCGATCTTGCCCACGAGGTCGGCGTCGAAGATGACCGCCCCACCTTCGTCCAGCGGCTTGGCGGCCTCGCCGAGCCCGCCCTCTTCGAGGGCCGCGCGGAGGGAATCGGCGTCGACCCCGGGGAAGCCCGCGAGCACCGAGTTGGCGCGCACGGTGCGCCCGTCGGGCACGGGAACGTTCTCCACCGGGGTGCCGTCGATCTCCTCGACCTCCCAGGTGCCGATGACCTCGACCTCCGAGATCGGATTGACGAGCCAGACGCGCCGCGGACCGAGGTGCGCGGCGGGGTCGATGGTCATCGCCAGGCCGGAGGTCTCCCCGAACTGGTCCATCACGCTGACGAGGAAGCTCAGAACCACGCCCGCGTGCGTGCGCTGGATCGGGATCTGCGCCCGGTCCTCGTCCGCCATCAAGCGGACCACGAGGTACGGCACGCCGTCCTCGCCGGGTTCGCCGTCGAAGTCCGGGAGGGTGTCTTCGGGGCCTACGAGTTGGATGCCGTCCAGCGATCCGAGGGCCTCCTGGATCGCCTCTCGCTCGCCCAGGAGGATGCCCGAGAGCACCGCCTGCCCCAGGTGTTCGTCGCGCTGCGCGAGCACCTCGAGCACGTCGCGGTCCTTCTTGACGCCCTGCTCCAGCAGCCAGCCGGCGACGCGACCCCAGGGGGCGCCCCGCTCCATGGCCCAGATGTAGGCCCCCCGGAACGTGTTCCCGGGCGGCTCCGCCTGGACGAACCCGGCCAGGTGCTCGTAGAGCTCCAGCCGCTCCAGCGTGCCCAGAGCGGTCAGCGGACCTTCCTCTTCGTCCGGCAGGCGCGGCACTTCGCCCAACCGCACCAGGTGCGCGATCGGCTGCGGGCGGGTCGGATCAAGGTGGAAGGCGGCGATGTAGGCACGCAGCGCTTCGGCGGGCTTGTCGTCCTGCTCGAGGGCCCAGCCGAGGTTGTTGTGCACCTCGACGGACGCGCCCGGGAGGGCGGAGGCCTGGCGGCCATGGCCGATGGCCCGGGTCCAGTCCTTGTCGTGAATGGCGATGAGGGCGAGGCCGCCGTGAAGGCGGGCGTCGCGGGGGGACTCGGTGACGCCGCGGTAGAACGCGTCCTCCGCCTTCGCCCAGTCTCCCTGCATCAAGGCCTGGGAGGCTTCTTCGAGGAAGGGCTCGCCGACCTGCGGATCGACCGTGGGTCCCCCGACTGCGGTCGTGACGTGGGTCTGATCCGTGCGCGGACCTTCAGGATCGCTACTCATGGCGGCAGCTTAGACGCTTTTCTAAAGGAACATCGGGGGCGTCCGATAGCGCGTGTGAACTAGGACGGGAGAGTTAGACATGACCGAATCGGTCAGCACGCAAGAGCCAGGACTGGATCGCCTCCTCGAGGATCTCGTCCGCGATGGATGGCTGATGGGGATGAACGCGGGGTTGGACCCCGCGATGGCTCGGATGGATCCCGCCACGGGGGTCTTCTGCGCTCAGCACTTCGAGAGCCTCGTCGGTGTCGCCCTGGGCGACGTCCAGCGAGGACGCACGCGGGTCGGCGACGGCCCCGCCACGGGCAACGTGGCCGTGCTCTCGGTCCGCATCGTCGAGTGGAGCCACGACAGCGAGGGGGACGCGCTGAACGCGACCGCCCGGGCGCTGGAGCAGGTGCTTCGGCCCGACGACGTGCTCGGACGCACCGGAGCGTCGACCTTCAGCCTGCTGCTGCGCGGCTGCCCGATGGAGACGTTGGAGACGATCGCGCACCGCTGCGTGGCGATGCTCAAGGAGTCCGGTGTCCGCGGCTCGTCCTGCGCCGTCGCGGCTCAGGGCCACAACGCCGAGGAGCTCATTGCGGCCTCGTTCGGAGGCCTCCGGACCTACTCCGGCCCGGTGTAGCGAGGCACCCAGATCGGGGTGTGATTGCCCCAGTCGATCGACTGCCCGGGTAGCCAGATGGGCGCGAAGCTCGGGTCCGGCTCCAACACCGACGCCGTCAGATCCACTGCCGCCAGCCAGATCTGCGCGTTCTCCGTGACGATGTTCCCGTAGGGGCGACGTGAGCTGAACGCGATCCAGCCGGTGTCCCCCTCCGCGGGTCCCCAGCGGGGCCACGAATTGCTCAACCCCTCACCGCCGCTGGCGGCGCCCAGGTACTTCACGCTGCCGCCCGTCGTGTGGTTGACCACGGCGACCTGCCCGCGCGGGTTGTCGTTGCTGTCGCTGTTGTCGCTGGAGGCCGGCGCGTAGGCGAAGCCGATCCAGTTCGAGTCGGGGCTCCAGGAGGGGTAGTAGTTGCTGTAGGTGTCCTGCGGCACGACCATCTGGTGGTTGCTGAAGGTGTCGGCCAGGAGCACGTCCAGGGTCGCGATGCCACAGTTGTAGGCGACCCAGTCGGCGTCGGCGTGCCCGCAGCTGCTGTAGACGATCTTGGTGCCGTCGGGCGACCAGTCGGGGTGGGTGGCGTACCCCACCGTCGGCAGCGTGCCGAGGTTCACGTTTCCGTCCACGTCGTCGAGGTACAGGGTGCCCTGGTAGCTCCGCACCAACCGCGTGCCGGTCGGGTCCAACGTCATGAAGTTGCCTTCGCGCTGGTAGGGCTGGACCAGGGGAGACTCGGGCGCGCCCACTTCCACCACCACCGACCAGCCGTTGCCGCCGCCGAAGTTGGTGGCGAGGCGGGCGGAGTTGGCGAGGTTGGCGGAGTGGCAGCCAACGCACTCGCCGCCGGAGTTGTCGGGGCCCAGCCAGGCCTCGGCGACCTCGCTGCCGACGTCGATCTTCCACAGGCCCGAGGTCGAGGGGCTCCAGTAGAACACCGTGCTCTGCGAGCCGAACTCCCCCATGAACCAGGGGTGGGGCGCGGACGCGGTGCAGAAGTTGCTCAGCGTGGCGCCGTCCCAGTAGCCGCCCGCGATCGTGATCTCCAGCTCGGTGCCGGAGTTGGCGTTGGACAGGGCGAACCACTGGCCCTCGTCCGGGCGCCAGCTCGTCGCTGACGTCGTCACCTCGATCGTCGTGTACTCGTTGGCGATGGTGACCACGAACAGGTTCGAACCCGACGGGTTGTTCCACTGGATCAACGGCGACGGCAGGTCCCGCGGCATCATCGCGCCCGCCAGGGGGTAGATGACCGGCGGGGCGCAGGCGTCGTCCACGCTGGGGTTGCTCAGGACGAGTACGTCATCCAGCGTCGGGTCCGCGACCTCGTCGTCCTCCAGTTCGATGAACAGCTCGAACGTGCAGGTCCCGAAGTTGCCGTCGTACCAGGCCTCGATCTCGACCAGGCCGCCGTGGTTCAGGGGGCTGGTGTAGACGCCGGAGCTGTTCACGCTCCCGCCCATCTCGCCCTGGATGGTGTACGTCACGGTGTCCGTGGGGGGGCCGACCGAGCCGTCGCTCCAGGTGACCTCCACGTCCAGCTCCACGGTCACCGGCTCAAGGTAGGTGAAGGTCGCGGTGGCGACCGACGGGGTGCAGGAGACGCTCTCGGGGGTCAGTCCCGGGGTGGTGTCGTCGTCGTCGCCGGGGTTGGCCGAGTCGTCGTCGTCGTCGGAGCCGGCGTCGTCATCGTCGTCGTCCACGCTGCCGTAGCCGGTGCAGCCCGACCCGAGCGCCAGGAGCGCCATCAAGATCAACCACGGTCGGCGGGGACGGGTCACTCGCAGGTCGCTCCGCAGGGGCTCACGTACAGGTCGGAGCAGCCCTCGTCCCAGCCGGAACCGCAGCACCAGTTGTCCGAATCGCAGACACATTCGATCGCCTCTCGGTTGTCGCAGCCCTCCCACGTCGCCGCGTTGCCGCTGCCCGTACAGCAGACGTCGTCGCCGCCCGTGGCGTCGTCGTCATCGCCGGCAGAGGTGGCGTCGTCGTCGTCGTCGCCGCCGTTGCGCAGCGTGGGCGCGCAGGCGGTGAGGGACAGCAGCAGCAAGGTCAGGAGCGGGCGGAGCGTGTGCATCGCCCACATCCTAACCGGTACACTCGTCAGTCCAATGGCCCGTGATCCCCGCTCCGAATCGTTCACCGAACAAGGCTCCGGTGAAATCGTGCGTGCGCTGGACGACGTCATCCGTCGCGCGACCAAGCTTCGAGCCTCCGACATCCACTTCGAACCGAAGCCCGACAAGCTCCGGATCCGCTTCCGCGTCGACGGGGTGATGGTCGAACAGCCCTACCTGCCGCTCAAGGCATGCAAGCCGATGATCTCGCGCATCAAGGTGCTCGGACGCATGGACATCGCCATCAAACGCCAGCCCCAGGACGGCACCTTCAAGGTGGACCTCGGGCACAAAAAGACCGTTTCTCTACGGGCCTCCACCTTCCCCTGCTTCGACGGGGAGAAGGCGGTGCTGCGGTTGCTCGAAGCGGACGCCGTCATCGGCATGGATCAGCTCGGCATGGGCCGGGGTCAGGTCCAGGCGCTGCGCCGGCTGGTCCGCAACAGCGGCGGCCTCGTGCTGGTCACCGGGCCCACCGGCTCGGGCAAGACGTCGACGCTGTACTCGGTGCTCAGCGAGCTCGACACGACCCGGCTGAACATCGTGACGCTGGAAGATCCGATCGAGGTCCAGATCACGGAGATCACGCAGGGCCAGGTGAACCCGCGGGCTGGGTTCACGTTCGCCGATGGGCTGCGGGCGATTCTGCGGCAGGACCCCGACGTCATCCTCGTGGGCGAGATGCGCGACGCCGAGACCGCCTCGATCGCGATCCAGGCGAGCCTCACGGGCCACCTCGTGCTCTCCACCATGCACACCAACTCCACGATCTCGACCATCACCCGCCTGATGGACCTGGGGATCGAGCCGTACATCGTCGCGAACGCCCTCGTCGGCGTGGTCGCCCAGCGCCTCGTGCGGGTGGTCTGCTCCCGCTGCAACGAGCCCTACACCCTGGAGAAGGACGTCAGCGAGGAGGTCGGCTTCGCCCTCCCCGAGAACGCCACCCTGGTGCGGGCGGTCGGCTGCGACCACTGCATGTTCACCGGCTTCAAAGGGCGGCGGGGCATCTTCGAGGTCGTTGAGGTCGAGGAGCGGCTTCAGGCCCTGATCAAGACCCGAGGCGGCTCCGACCAGTACAAGAAGCTCCTGCGCGACATGACCGTGCCCACGCTCCGGCGGGTCGGCATGCGGCAGGCCCTGAAGGGGCGCACGACCGCCTCGGAGATTCTGCGCGTCACCTGATGTCCTGCCGCCACCACTCCCTCGACGACTTCTCCCTCCCCCACCCCGAACGGCACTACGCGCCGGACCTCGGCCTGGAGCCGGTGCACCTGGACATCGCGCTGGGCTTCGACCTGGCCGGGCGCCAGGCCGCGGGCGCGGTCACGACGACGTTCGAAGCCCGCCGCTCCGACGCCCGCAGCGTCACCCTGGACGCCACCGACTTCCGCGAGGTCGACGTCGTCGATCCCGACGGCCACGAGCTGAGCTGGTCGTATGACGGAAGCCAGCTCGTCATCACCTGGAGCGAGGCCCCCGGCCCGGGCGAGCAACGCCGCGCCGAGGTCCGCTACCGCGTCATCTCCCCGCTGACGGGGATGCTGTTCTCCTGGCCGGACGAGCTGCACCCGACCCGCCCCCGGTTCCTCGCCACCGACCACGAGACGGAGCGGGCCCGCTACTGGCTCCCCTGCATCGACCACCCAACGGTGCGCACGCCGCTGGATTTCCACCTCCGCGCGGGGCAGGAGTACACGGTCCTCGCCAACGGCCTCCGGGTCGGCGAGGAGATGCACGACGACGGCACCAAGACGGTGCACTGGAAGCTCAAGCAGCCCTGCCCCAGCTACCTCGTGTGCCTCGCCGTGGGCGACTTCGTGCGGGCCAGCGGGGGCGCCCTGGGCGACGTCGAGATCGCGTTCTTCGGCGCTCCCCCGCACACCGAGGAGCACCTCCAGCACAGCTTCGGCCCCACCCGCTCGATGCTGGAGTGGATGACGAAGAAGCTGGATTCGGCGTTCCCCTTCCCGAAGTACTTCCAGCTCTGCCTGCCCGGCATCGGCGGCGCGATGGAGAACATCTCGCTGGTGACGTGGGACGACCGCTTCATGGCGGACGAGGTGTGGCGGGCCGAGAAGGGCTGGCTCATCGACCTCGTCAACGTGCACGAGATGGCCCACAGCTGGTTCGGCGACGCCATCGTCTGCCGCGACTTCTCGCACGTGTGGCTCAAGGAGAGCTGGGCGACCTACATGCAGTCGGCCTGGCTGGAAGATATGCACGGCATCGACGCCCTGCACTACGAGCTCAGCGAGCTGTCCCGCGGCTACCGCGAGGAGGCGGACAAGCGGTACGTCCGACCGATCGTGACCCGGGACTTCGACAGCTCCTGGGACATGTACGACGGGCACCTGTACCCGGGCGGCGCGTTCCGGCTGCACATGCTGCGGTGCGAGCTGGGCGACGACGACTTCTGGGGCGGCGTGCGCGACTACGTGAAGCTCTTCAGCGGCCGCGTGGTCGAGACGTCCGACTTCCGGCGCACCCTCGAGGACCGCTCGGGGCGGTCGCTGGCGGAGTTCTTCGAGCAGTGGTTCGAGCGGCCGGGGTACCCCCAGCTCAAGGCTCGGATGAAGCACTCGGCGGTGTTCGGCGAGGCGGTCGTGACCATCGAGCAGACGCAGGCCGACGACGGCGCCGGGGTCGGGCTGTTCCGCTTCGATCTGGAGGTCGCGATCGAGACGGTCGCGGGCGACTGGATCACCCGCACCCTGGCGGTGTCCGAAGCGACCCACAGCCTCACGTTCCCGGCCTCGGCCCGCCCGCTGCAGGTGGTCATCGATCCCGAGTCCAAGGTGCTCCACAAGCTCGTGGAGTGGGCGCCCGGCAACGACCTGCTCATCCGGAGTCTGGCCCACGCGCCGACCGTGCCGGGGCGCATCCAGGCGGCGCGGGCGTTGGCGGCGAAGGCCTCCCCGCGCGCGATCACGGTCCTGCGCGACCGCCACGCCGACGAGCCCCATTGGGGCGTGCGCATCGAGATCGCACGAGCCCTCGCGGCCGCCGGCACCCAGGGGGCGGCCCAGGCGCTGGCGCGACTGCTGGACCAGGAGTCCGACCCCAAAGCGATGTTCTCGTTCGCGGCGGCCTGCGGTCGGTACCGGGATCCCGACATCGCCCGCGCCCTGGAGGCGTTCCTGGAGCGCGACGATCTCCCCTACCAGGCGCGGCACGACGCCCTCGTGGCCCTCGGCCGGCAGCGTGGCGATGCACCCCTGGAGACGCTCCGAGCCGCCACCCAGTCCCGCAACTGGTGGCGCTGGACGCGGCGCGGCGCCCTGATCGGCCTGGGCGAGACGCGCACGGAGGAAGCCCGCAAGTTCCTCGTCGGCCGCATCGCGTACGGAGCGGAGCAGACCAACGTGCGGCAGGTGGCGGCCAACGCCCTCGCCCAGGCGGCGAAGTGGCAGGAGCGGTCGGTGCGGGAGCAGACGCTGGAGGTGCTCACGGACCTCACGCGGGACCCCGTGTACGCGGTGCGGCAAGCCGCCGTGGGCGCGATTCGAACCCTCGGGGAGCCCGCCGGCGTCGGCGCCATGATGGCCGCGCGGCGCACCCTCGCCCCCCAGGACGGCCCCCGCATCGAGCGCGGCGTGGCGGCGCTGCGGAAGCAGTCAGGCCCGGGAGATCAAGCCCGCAACCTGTCCAAGCAGGTCGATGATCTGCACACGAAGCTGAGGAAGTTGCAGCACCGGGTGGCGACGATGGAGCAGCGCGAGCGGGACGGGGACGAAGACGCCTAGCGGTCGTTGATCCGTTTGTACGGCTCCGAGCTTCGGGGCACCCCGTCGATGCGGACGCTCCCGGGCCGAAGCGGCCGATCCACCGTCAGAGTCACCAGATCGTCCGGCACCAACACCTCGCCCGACCACGCCAGGTGCCACGTCGTCTCCGGCACCTCGATGCGATGAACGCCCACGGGGAGCTCCAGCTCCACCGGCGTCAGGCCGTGCCAGTCGCCATCCACGCGCACCTCGCCCCAGCCGGCGGACATGACCACACGCAACCGCCCAACCGGATCGGTGGCGTGGAGTTCAGACGGCAGAAGCGCCAGCAGAAGCGCGGCGGCGAGACCCCTCATTGCGGGTCCGAACGTGCACGATCCAAGCCCGTCTAGAGGGTCGCTGTGGCCCCTTCGGAGTCGAGCACGCCGCGGACCTTCTTCAACAGCGCGGACAACCGGAACGGCTTCGCGATGAACTCCACGCCCTCGCCGAGCACGCCCGTGGGGGTGAGGATGTCCTCGCTGTACCCCGACATGAAGATGGTCTTGAGGTTCGACTGCATCGCGCGGAGCGACTCGTCCAGCTCGCGGCCGTTCATCTCCGGCATGCGCACGTCCGTCAGCAGCAGATCCACCGGCCCCTGGCGGGTGCCCACGTGCAGCCCTTCGGCACCGTTGGAGGCGACCAGCACGTCGTAGCCGGCGTCCTTGAGGCAGTTCACGAGCAGGCTCCGGAGCGCCTCTTCGTCGTCCACGATGAGGATGCGTTCGACGCCTCCGGGGAGGGTCTCGATCTCGGTGCTGCTCTCGTCCATCTGGGGGACTTCGTCGCAGGGCGGGAACCAGATCGTGAAGCTCGTGCCCTCGCCCACCTGGGTCTGCACCTGCAGGTGGCCGCCGCTCTTGCGCACGATGTCGTGCACCGTCGAGAGCCCCAGGCCGAGCCCCTTGCCCTCCTTCTTGGTCGTGAAGAACGGCTCGAAGATCTGCTCCAGCGTGTCGGTCCCCATGCCGAAGCCGGTGTCGCGCACGCCGAGCACCACCCAGGCGCCCGCGGTGATCCCCTTGGGCACGTAGATCTCCGTGCCGTCGGCCGCCCGCATCGCCGTGTCGAGCTCGACGGTGCCCCGCCCCTCGATGGCGTCGCGGGCGTTGACCACGAGGTTCATCAGCACCTGCTCGACCTGCACCGGATCCGCGTGAATCGGAGGCACGCTCGCGCGCAGCGTCGTATGCAGCTCCACGTCCTCGCCGCAGGCCTGCCGCAGGAGCGGCTCGATGCGCCGGATCTGCCGGTTCAGGTCCATCGACCGCGGCGCCACCACCTGCTTGCGCGAGAACGCCAGCACCTGCTGCGCGACCCGGGTGGCGCGATCGACCGCATCGGCGATGCCGAGCACCGACTTGGCCGCCGGGTGGTCGGCCCCCAGCTCGTGCCGGATCAGCTCGACGTGCCCCATCATCGCCGTCAGCAGGTTGTTGAAGTCGTGGGCCACACCGCCAGCCAGGCGGCCGACGACGGCCATCTTCTGGGCCTGTCGGAGGTTCGCCTCCAGCCGTCGCTGCTCGGTGATGTCGCGCAGCGACGCGATGTACGCCGGCTCGCCCTCCCACTCCGTCGCGGTCACCTGCATCTCGGCGATGCCGTCCCCCGTGGGTGAGAGCACGGGGATGCGGGACCGCCGCCCGGGGTGCATCTCGTGGCCGAACATCACCCGGCCGGCGTCCTTGCGCAGCCCCAGCAGCCGCTCCGCCGCCCGGTTCGCGAAGCGCACCTGCCCGTGCTGGTCGACGATGACCATGCCGTCGGCGTTGGCGGCGATGGAGCGGAACTCGGCTTCGGAGCGCTCGACCGCCCCGCGGAGGCGGATCTGCTTGAGCGCGACGCCGATCTGAGAGGCGATCTCCAGGCCGTCGGTGATGTGTTCGGGCCCGAACGCCGCCTCGTTATCGCTGCCGACGTGGAGCGCGCCGAGCACGTCCTCGCCGAACGCGATCGGGAGCTTGAGCGAGCTCCGCATGCCCTCCGCGACCCGACCCGCGAGGAACGACGGCCAGTTCACGCACGGGTCCATCGCCCCGTGCTGGCTGACGAGTCCTTCGCGCAGCGTGCTGACGTCGCCGTACGCCGCCTCGGTGAGCTGCAGGCGCGCGCGGGGACCGCCGGAAGGACCGCTCACCTCCCACGCCACGACCTCGGCGTCGGTGCCGCCGAACAGCGCGATCGAGGTCCACTGGGACGGGAGCAGCACGCGCGCCTCGCTGACGAGCGCCTGGGCGACCGCCTCGGGCGTGGTGAGGCCGGGGATCGCGCGGGCGATGTCGTACAGGACGCGGGCGCGGGTGACCTCGCGGCCGACCGCGTGGAAGCCCTCGCCGTCGTTGGCGGTGACGCAGTTCCAGGAGATCCAGTGGATGGATCCGTCCGACGCGGTCATCCGGATCGTCATCGCCGTCGACCGCCCCCCGAAGCGGAGCGATTGGATCTGAGCGACGGTCTGCTCGGAGTCTTCGGGGTGGACGATGTCGCGGAACTCCATCGCCCGCAGTTGCTTGTCCGAGTAGCCCAGAACCCGCTCCCAGATCGGGTTCAGATCGTAGAGACGTCCATCGAAACTGGCGGTGCAGAACAGGTCGAGCGAACGCTCGAAAAAGTCACTCCGTCCGGTCGGGGTAGGGGGCACCATTTGCCATCTTTGCACGTCACACGAGCAGCAGGACACACACCGTGATGGGGATGACACCGAGGAGGTTTAGCAGCAATCCCGCCCGCGCCATTTCATCCGGATCGAACTGTTCGGTGCCCACCACGATGGCGTTCGGAGCGGTCGCCACCGGGAGCATGAAGGCGCAGGACGCGGCCAGGGTGGCGGGCACCATCAGCAGCATCGGATCGGTGCCCGTGCCCTTGGCCAGCGCCGCCAGCACGGGCATCAGCAGCGAGGTCGTCGCCGTGTTCGAGGTCACCTCGGTGAGGAACGTCACCGCCAGGCAGATGCCCGCGACCATCACCACCGGCGGCAGGTCCGCCAACGGCGCCAACTGCTGACCCAGCCAGGGCGTCAGCCCGCTGGTCTTGAAGCCGGTCGACAGCGCGATGCCGCCGCCGAACAGGATCAGCAGCCCCCAGGGCACCTTGGAGGCGTCCGTCCACTGGAGCAGCCGCGGGGACTCGTCGTCCTTGCCGCCCGACGGCATGAGGAAGAACACGATCACCATGAAGGCGGCGATGGTGGAGTCGTGGACCTCGGGGGGGAACCACCGCTTGCGCATCACCCAGCAGGCAGCCGTGATGACGAAGCCGACCGCCACGAGGGTCTCCGGCGTGCGCCACCGCCCCAGGGCCGCCAGCTCCTTGCGCAGACCGTCCCGCTCACCCAGCCGGTAGTCCGCGGGCAGGGGGAACAGGAACTTGTTCAACATGGCCCACGACAGCCCCAGCATCACCACCGAGACGGGCATCGCGAGGCGCATCCAGTCGCCGAAGCCCAGCTGCGGCAGGTCGGGGAACTGGTCCTCGAACGCGCCCTGGAAGATCAGGTTCGGCGGGGTCCCCACGGGGGTCGCCATGCCCCCGATCGACGCGGACCAGGCCAGCCCCAGGAGCATCAGGAGGGCGAACTTCTTGTTGTTGGCCGCGTCGTCGTTGACCGCCGCCGCCGTCGACACCAGCGCCAGCACGATCGGCAGCATCATCAGCGTCGTCGCCGTGTTGCTGATCCACATCGACATGCCCGCGGTCACCAGCATCACGCCGAGGGTCAGCGTCGCCGGAGAGCGGCCCACGGCGACCAGGATCGTCAGCGCGATGCGGCGGTGCAGGTTCCACTTCTCCACCGCCAGCGCGAGCAGGAACCCGCACAGCAGCAGCAGCACGAACCGGTCGGCGTACGGCGCCGCCACCTGCTTGCTGTTGGCGATGCCCAGGAGCGGGAACATCGCCAGCGGGATCAGCGCCGGGATCGCCAGCGGGAGGCGCGAACCGATCCACCACGCAGCCATGCAGAAGCCGCAGCCGAGGGTGCGGCAGGCGGGGCCCGTGAGGCCTTCGGGGAGCAGGTCGGGGGAGTAGGAGAGGGCGAGCGCGAGGCCCAGCCCGGCGAGGCCGAGCAGGATCACCCACCCCCGGAGGGGTCGCTCAGCGGTTCCGGTCACCGCGGGAGTCTAGCGACTAGCTGGCGGGGACGATCTTGAGCAGGCGTCCGCCCGAGTGATCCAGGAGGTAGATCTCGCCGGCCTCGTCCTCGCCGAAGCTGGAGACGAGCCCGCCGATGCTCTGGATGGTCACGTCGCCGGCGACGATGGCGCCGTTGTCGGCCTCCCGAATCGTCCACAGCGGCGAGTTGAAGTAGTTGTAATCGCTGAAGAAGTAGTTGCCGTGCAGGTCCGGCATGGTGCAGCCGCGGTACACGAACCCGCCGGTGATCGAGATCCCCTCGGAGTGGCTGTACTCGTGGACCGCGGGCTCGAAGTCGGACGGGTTGCAGCCGGCGGTGTAGCAGGAGTTGCCCTCCATCTCCGGCCAGCCGAAGTTGCCGCCGATGGCACCCAGCGAGATCTCCTCGAGGTCGCCCTGGCCCACGTCCGCGATCCACATCGTGCCGGTCTCCCGGTCGAAGCTGAACCGCCACGGGTTGCGCAGGCCCCACGCCCACGTCTCGGGGAGGTGGTCCGCGTCGCCGACGAAGGGGTTGTCGCTGGGGATGCCGTAGGGGTCGCCGCTGTCGACGTCGATGCGGAGGATCTTGGCGAGGAACGTGTCGGGGTTCTGGCCGTTGCCGTACGTGTCGCCCGCGCCGCCGCCGTCGCCGAAGCCGATGTACAGGTAGCCGTCCGGGCCGAACGCGATCTGGCCGCCGTTGTGGTTGCCCGCGGGCTGGCTCTGCTGGAGCACGACGCGCTCGCTGTCGGGGTCGCCGTTGCCGTCGGCGTCGAGGCCGAACTCGGAGATGTAGGAGGTGCCGCCGTCGCCGGTGTAGCTGGCGAAGAAGCGGCCGTTGGCGCTGAAGCTCGAGTGGAACGCGATCGACAGGAGCCCGCGCTCGCCGCCAGCGTTGACCCGGTCGTCGATGTCGAGCCAGATCGAAGCGCTGCCGTCCTCGACCACGAGGACCTCGCCGCCCTGCTCGACCACAAAGACCCGGCCGCTGCCGTCGCCGGCGTGCGTCATGTGCACGGGGCTGCTGAGGTCGGTGGTGACGACGTCGAGAGCGACGTCAATGCCAGAGACGCCCTCGATGCCTTCGCAGGCATCGGGGGCGCCCGTAGCGTCGTCGTCATCGGTCGGCGGGCAGCCGACCAGGAGCGGAACCAGAAGCAAAGGCAGACGGGCGTTCATGGCCGGTATGCCTAGCACGCCGTCAGCCTCGGTGCCCCAGGTAGATCTTCCACCCCTCGGGCATTCCGTTGTGCCACCGCAGGAGCCCCCCGGGGCCCCCGAGCGACCGCGGCTTGCGCGGCTTCGTCAGCAGCTTCATGTGGGCCTGACGGGGGGTGCGATCGGCCTTCTTCTGGTTGCACGGCAGACACGCCGTCGTGACGTTTTCCCAGGCCGTCTGCCCACCCTTGGAGCGGGGCACGATGTGGTCGATCGTGAACGACTTCAGCGTCAGCGCCGTGGCGCAGTACTGGCAGCGGCCACCGTCACGCAGGTAGACCATGCGACGGCTGAACTTGACCTGACGCTTGAACAGCCCCGCCGTCCTGCGCACGAAGCGAACGATCGACGGCATCGGCCACGAAGCGCTGCTGGAGCGCACGTCCCGCCCGATGTAGGTCTCAACGATCTCCGCCCGACCGGCGAAGACGTAGCCGAAAGCCTGCTGCCACGGGACGCGACGCAGGGGGATGTAGCTGTTGCTGAGCACGAGCACGTCCATCTCAGATCTCCTAGGTGCAGCGTTGTGCGGGTGCGAGGGTCAAATTCAGTCGGGTACCACCTGGTAGATGCGGCCCCCGGAGTGGTCGGCGACGTACAGCTCCCCGGCTTCGTCTTCGCCGAATGACGAGATGAGGGCACCGGTGAAGTTGATGTCGACGGGGCCGACGGAAGCCGCCAGCCCGTCCCACGTCAGGGATCTCAGAGGGGAGTTGAAGTAGTTGTAGTCAGAGAAGAAGTAGACGCCCTGCAGGTCGGGCAGCGCGCAGCCTCGGTAGACGTAGCCGCCGGTGATGCTGATGCCGGCGCTGTGGCTGTACTCGAAGACGGGGCCCTCGAAGGCGGCGAGGTCGCAGCCGCCGGTGTAGCAGTGGTCCCCCTCGGTCTCGGGCCAGCCGTAGTTGGCGCCGGCGACGCCGATGTCGACCTCTTCCCAGTTGCCCTGACCGACGTCGGCGATCCAAAGCTCGTCGGTCTCGCGGTCGAAGCTGAAGCGCCACGGGTTCCGCAGGCCCCACGCCCAGGTCTCGGGCAGGTGGGTGATGTCGTTGACGAACGGGTTGTCCACGGGAACGCCGTAGGTGCCGAACTCGCCCGCGCCCGCGCCGTCCACGTCGATGCGGAGGATCTTGGCGTGGAACGTCTGCGGCTCCTGGCCGTTGTCGTAGGTGTCGCCGGCGCCGCCGCCGTCGCCGAACCCGATGTAGAGGTAGCCGTCGGCGCCGAAGGCGATCTGGCCCCCGTTGTGGTTGCCCGCGGGCTGGGACAGAGACAGCAGTTCGATCTCGGAGCCGACATCGGGCAAGCCAGTGAGCGGATCGGAGACCGAGAACTCCGAGACGTAGGACGTCGTGCCCCCCGAGTTGGCGGTGTAGTAGACGAAGAAGCGGCCGTTGCTGGCGAAGTCGGGGTGGAACGCGACCGAGAGCATGCCCAGCTCGCCGCAGCAGAAGACCGACGACTCCAGGTCCATCCACTCGTTCAGGCCGTCGGCCTCGGACCAGGTCTGGATGATGCCTTCCTGCTCGACGATGAAGAGGCGGTCGGAGCCGTCGCCGGCGTGGCCGACGAACACGGGGGCGGAGACGTTGGCGGTGACGAGCTCGAGCTGGATGTCGGTGCCGGCGGTCTGCTCGGCGGGGTCGCACTCGATGGGGGCGCTGTCGTCGTCGTCGGTGGCGTCGTCGTCGTCGGTGGCGTCGTCGTCGTCGGTGGCGTCGTCGTCGTCCGTGGCGTCGTCGTCGTCGGTCGCGTCGTCGTCGTCGGTGGCGTCGTCGTCGTCGGTAGCGTCGTCATCGTCGCCGCTGGAGTCGTCGTCATCGGAGGAGGAGTCGTCGTCGTCCCCGGGCGGGAACGTGCCGTCGTCGTCGGGGCAGCCGGCCAGCAGGAGAGCGAGGGCGACGAACCAGACCACGACGAAACGCATGCTCAACCTCCTGCGGATTCCTCACTGGCGGAGCCCTGCCGGCGCCGGCGAGCCTCCGCGGCGGAGATCGCCTGACGCTTCGTGCGTCCGGCTCGGCCCCGCTGCTGCTTGCTGGGATCTTCCAGCGCTTCGGACGAGCCCCCCGCCAGCATCGCTGGACGCAGGGCCTGCACCTCTCGACCGAGCTTCTCGTACTCGCGCCGCACGGCGTGGCGGAGGAGATCGCGGGTGATCGCCTTGCCGCTGCTGCCGGCCGCCGCCACCGACGCCGCCACCGCGACGTTCCAGATGTTGGCGCCCGCCAGCTTGAACTCCGCCGCAAGGTCCTCGATCGAGAGGCCCTTCTCCAAGGGATAGGCCTCCGGGAGCACGCGGCGCCAGATTTCCTCGCGCTGGGCCCGCTCCGGGAAGGGGAAGTCGACGACGAAGGTGAACCGCCGCAGGAACGCCTCGTCGACGTTGCGCTTGAGGTTCGTGGTGAGGATGGCGACGCCGTCGAAGGACTCGAGCCGCTGCAGGAGGTAGCTGACCTCCAGGTTGGCGAAGCGGTCCTGGGCGCCCTTGACCTCGGCGCGCTTGCCGAAGAGCGCGTCGGCTTCGTCGAACAGGAGCACGCAGGGCGACTCCTCGGTCGCGACGAAGAGGCGGCTGAGGTGCTTCTCGGTCTCACCCACGTACTTGCTGACGATCGAGCTCAGGTCGACCCGGAACAGCGGGTACCCGAGGGCGTGCGCGAGCACCTCCGCGGCGAGCGTTTTGCCGGTGCCTGGAGGGCCGCTAAACAGCGCCTTCGTACCCCGTTCACCGTGGCGCACGCGGGAGGCTCCGAGGGCCTCCAGGACCTCTTCCCGACGCTCCACCTGGGAGACCATCTCGATGAGCATGGCGCGGGTGTCGACGGGGAGGATGAGGTCGGCCCAGCCGCGTCGGACTTCGGCCCGCTCGGCCAGCGGTCCGGGGTCGGGGAGGAAGGTCTCGGCGCAGGCGGCGAACACATCGTCGGCGCTGGGCCAGGGGCGGCCGGCGACGGCGGCGCGGTCGGTGGCGGCGTCGATGACCTGGGCGATCTGCCCCGGCGAGTACCGGAACCGTCGGGCGAGCACGTCCGCGTCCAGGGCGGCGAGCGCTTCCTTGACCTTCTTGGAGCGGCCCGCGCGCCTGCGCAGGCTGGCGATCGCTTCGGTCCAGGCGGAGCTGCGCTCGGACAGGGCCATACCCGGGAGGTCGAGCTTGAGGTGGCGACGTCCCTGGGACAGCGGTCGTGTGTCGACACCATTCTCGCCGTGCACGACCAACGGCTGACCGGAGCCTTCGGTGGCGACGAGCAGGGGAGCGAGGGGATCGCCCAGGGGGTCCGCTTCGGGGGCGCCGACCACGAGGCAGACAGCGCCCTGGAGGCGGGCCTCGCGGGCGATGGGGCGCGCGAGCGGTTCGGCCGGGATGCCGAGGCGGGCGGCGGCGCCCAGGTCGGCGGTCAGGAGCGGTGCGCCGATGTTCAACGCGAGGTGGCGGGCCGCTTCGAGCACGTCGCGGCGGCTGCGCGCGGTGAGGCGGATGACGGGGGAGCCGGCGGCGGAGGGAATCGCCTTGAGGAGGCCGTCGACGGCGTGGGCGACGGCGGCGCGGGCGGGGTGCGCATCGGCCGGATCGGTGAGCGTCGCCCAGGGCTCCAGATCGGGGTCCCAGGCCTCGCCCTGGAGCAGCCAGCGGGCGATGCGGGGAGCGACCGTGACCGGGCGGGCGGGCAGCGGCGTGGGTCGATCGGTGGGCGCCAGGGCGAGCAGGCCGCCGGCCAGCAGGGGCGCGTCGGGGGCGAGCCGGGCGGAGAGGTCGAGCCGCTCGGCGCGCTCGTCGGTCAGCAGGCGGAGCGCCAGCGCCGGAGTCAGGTGCTGGGCCCCCAGGTCGTCTTGGAGGTAGGCGAACAGCCGCAGGTAGCGGGCGTTGACCTCGGGGGCGAGGGCGAGCAGCAAGAGTTGCACGTCGTGGCGGTTGAGCCCGAACGCACGCTCCAGTTTGGTCAGGGGATCGTCGCCGCCGGCCTCGGCGCGGGCCAGGTCGAGGGCGTCTTCGCGCTCCTCCAGCAGCCCGCGGAGGCGGTCCGATGTCTCCGCTTCCACGCGGAACGGGCCGATCTCCAGGAGATCGCCGAGGATCTCGTCGACTTCGCCTTCGCCGATGTACGCACCCCAGGGAGCGTCCTTGCCGAGGGCTCGTCCTCGCGCCCGCACGCGCTGCACCTCGCAGAAGATGGCGAGGTCGACCCAGGAGAGGGCCGTCAGGAGCAGGGGCGAATGCACACCCCATGCTACCCGACAGCCGATGCGTGGCGGAGAGGGTGGCTCTGCTAAAGCATCTCCATGGCCCGTGCGCGATCCGTCCTCTTCGCTGCGATCGTCACGCTCTCGGGGTGTGCCGGCGGCCCGGACCCGGAGCCGCCGCTTCCGCCGCCCGACCTGCCCGCCGCCGCCTGCGGCATGCCCGGCTACGACCTGCTTCCGGCCCTCGGTGAGCCGATCAGCTTCGACAGGATCGACGCCTTCGACCTGCCGGCGAGCGAGCTCGACATCATGGTCTCGTTGTCCGGCTTCGCCTCGCTGACGCCGGTCCCCCACGGGGTGCAGCTGTTCCGCTTCCGCTACACGACCCAGGACCGAGGCGAGGCGATCGAGGCGACCGGGATGATCGGACTGCCGAAGCCCGAAGCGGGGGCGCCCGACGAACCCTGGCCGGCGGCCCTGGCGTTGCACGGCTTCGCCGGCGCCTCCGATCCCTGCGCCCCGTCGGAGTCCTCCCTGATCGGGCCGATGCAGATCGCCCTCCTCGCAGCCAACGGGTTCGTCACCATCGCGCCCGACTTCATCGGCATGAACGGCCGCGGCGGCGCCTCCACCGCCCCGCACGCACCGCTGCTGGGGGAACAGGTCGCGATCGGAGCCTGGGACGCGATGCGCGCCGGGCGCAGCCTGCTGGCCGGCGAGCTCGGCCTGCGACTCCAGGGAGAGCCCCGCGACGACCTGGTGATCTGGGGCGCCTCGCAGGGCGGCCACGCCGCGTTCTCCGTCGGTGCACGCGGGGAACCTGATGACGTTCCACTGCGCCTGGATGCTGGAGCAGGGGCTGGACAAGGAGGCGCGGCCGTACAGCTCGATGTGCAAGCACGACGTGGCGCAGGCGCTCTGCCAGATCCTGGATGACTGCATCCAACTGCACGGGGCGAAGGGCTACAGCACCGACCTGCCGTTCGCCGAGTGGTACCGCCACACCCGGGCCGCGCGCATCGCCGACGGACCCGATGAGGTCCACACCATGGTCATCGCGCGCGACTTCATGAAAAGACGGCTCAATTTGTTGGTCTGACGGATCTGGGGAACCGAACGTTCCGGAGGGGTGTCATTGCCAAGCACCGACGCCCCACACCGCCGGAGCAACCATGTCGTCCCAGCCCGCTCGCTCGACCCGTTCCGCCCGCCTTCGTGCGCTTGCCCTGTTCGCCGCCGTGGCGATCCCGTCCGCCGCCGTCGGCGCGATGGGGAACAACCTCGTCACCGAGGTCCAGGCCTTCTTCGGCGGGGACACCGACGCCTCCGCCTCGCCCGCGACGCTGATCACGCCGACCGTGCGCATCGACACCGCGCAGCCGATGGACTTCCCCCGGTCGGCCGACGCCATCCGCCGGTCGTTGGACGCCGGCCCCGCCGCGGGCGCCGAGGCTGAGCTGATCGCCCGGCTCGGGATCGTCGGAAACCGCTCGGACATCCCCCGCCTGCTGGAGCTCAGCGAGCACCCCAACGCGCGCATCTCGATGGCCGCGTTCCAGTCGCTGGGGCGCATCGGCGGGGACAAGGCGATCCGCCGGCTCGCCACCATCGCCCGCTCCGAGGACAGCGCCGTCAACGGCAACGCCGTCGCCGCGCTCGGGCTCGCCTCGGACGACCGCGCCGTCGACGTGCTCGAGGAGCTCGCCGGCCACCAGGACACATGGCGACGCCAGCAGGCCCTCGACTCCCTCGCCCTGCGCGGCGGCACCCAGGCCCGACTCGCCATCCACCGCGCCTTCGGCAAGGCCACCTCCAGCGATGCGTGGGCCTCCGCCAACGCCGTCGCCACCCTCGGCGGCCCCGCCGACAAGCGCCTCCTCATCCGCGCCGCGATGAACCCGCACGACCCCCGCACCGACGCCGCGATGTGGGCGATCGCGACCATCCCGGGGCCGGAGACGGACGAGTTCCTCATCCAGATGGCCCAGAGCGCCTCCAGCGCCCGTCGCTCGACGGCGATCTCCGCCCTCGCATCCGTGACGGACCCGCGCGCCATCGAGGTGTTGCTCGACCTCTGGGATCGAGCGCCGATGAACCGCTACGACATCATCTCCGCGCTCGGCTCGAGCAAGGCCGACGGCGCGCTCGATGCGCTCCTGACCATCCTCGCCGACGCCCGCCCCGACCAGGCGTCGTGGTTCGTCGAGGCGCTCGCGGCCCGCCCCGAGCCGACCGCGCGCGAGGTCCTCCGGGTGCTCGCCACCGAGACCGGCCCGCTGGCCGACGCGGCGCTGGGCCGCTTGACCAACCTGGGCGACGACGCGGCCATCGAGCAGCTCGTGGCGCGCTTCGACGCCACCGGAAAGCTGCCGCCGGCGGAGACCCTGACCTTCCTCGCCGTCAGCGGCGGCGACGTTGGGTGGGAGCTGATCGAAGAGGTGCTCGCCGAAGGCACCCAGAACGACCGCAGCAACGTGGTGTGGGCGCTCCAGGCGCGAGGCGACGAGGACGCGGCGGCACGGCTGCTGGACCTCGTGAAGACCTCGGACTCGTGGACCGCAAGCTCGGCCATGGGGGCGCTGGAAGGCATGGGCGAGCACGCTCGGGACGGCCTCCGCGGACTCTTGATGGAGCGGCTGGAAGACGGCACCGACTTCGCCACCGTGTCGGCGACGCTGGCCCGGCTGGGCGGCGACGAGGTGCGGGTCGCGCTGACGAAGCGGCTGGACGACGGCACCGACGCGGAGCGCTGGTCAACCATCTCGGCGCTGGGCCAGATGGACGACCCCGAGGCGCGGGGCGCGCTGGAGGCGCTGATCGGCGACGAGGACCCGACGGTCCGCAGCACCGCGCTGTCGACCCTGCTGTGGAGCGGCAACCAGGACGTCTCGTCGGAGCTGCTGGAGAAGGCGCTGGCGGACGAGGACGTCTCGGTTCGGACCACGGCGATGGCGGCGCTGGTGAACCAACCCGGCGACGAGGGCGTCGATCGGCTGCTCACGTTCGTCGACGACGAGGACCTGACGGTCCGCAGCACCGCGATCCAGACCCTCGGCAGCACGGGCGACCCGCGAGCCGAAGAGGCCCTCATCGTCGCCCTGGAGGACCCGGAGTTGGCGCAGACCGCGATGTGGGGCCTGCAGTCGATGGGCACCGACGACGGCCGCGCCGCCATCCGGAACCTCGCCGCCAACGCGGACGACCTGGACCGGCGGGTGAGCGCCATCGGCATGCTCGGCCAGGACTCCTCGGCGGAGGCGCTCGAGGTGCTCAGCACGTCGCTCATGGCGGACGATCCGACGGAGGCGAGCTCGGCCCTGTACGCGCTGCAGTCGCGCGGCAACAGCCAGGCGGCGGAGGCGATCGCCACGTTGCTGGACGAGATCGACCCCGACGACGACGAGATGGGGCTGCTCTGGCAGGCCGCTTCGGCGCTCCAGCAGATCGGCGGCCGGGTGGCGCGGGACCGGGCCGACGAGCTCGAGGACATCCTCGGTCACAGCGACCAGGGGCTCATGGACATGAGCGACTGGGGCTGCGGCGGCGGCTACTACGGCGGCCTCGGCGGGTTGATCCGCTAGTTAGATCGACACCGTCAACGGCGACTCCGCCGGAATGTCGTTCGGCGCGATGACATCGAACGTGTGCTCCCCGGACGTCAGCGCTCCGTTGTCCGTGATGCGGATGAGCCACGGGCCCACCCGGTTCCACGTGAGCCCGGCGTCGTCGAAGGTCTGACCGTCGATGACGGGGACCGCGCCGCTGGCGAAGCCGCTGCCACGCAGCTCGAACACCGGCGTCTCGTTGCCGCCGTCGTCGACCAGGACCACCGCGGCGATCTCGGTCAATCGCGGGATCGTGGCGGTGGGGAGCAGGCGCATCGAGGCGACGCCGTCCTCCATCACGATCGGTTCGCTGTTGAGCAGATCGCCGTGGGGACCGACGAAGTCGACCTCCAGGTCCATGTCGCGCACGCGGTTGCCGTACTGGTCCGTGGCCCACGCCTTGGGGCGGACCTCGTCGCCGGCCTGGGCGACGCCGGGGACCGCGATGCCGAACCAGTAGAAGGCGTTCGGCTCGACCGCGATGCGGCGGAAGTCGAACAGCAGCGCGCGGCCTTCGAGCCCCTCGGGCAGGGGGGCGGCGGTCGTGCCGGGATCCAACCGCACCGTCATCACCAGTTCCTGCGCCTCCTCCGAGGTGTACTCCACGTGCACCTCGCCATCGACGATCGGGAAGCTGACCGCCTCGACCCGGGGGAACGAGGCGAAGCTGACCGAGGCGCCTTCGAGCATGGCCCCCGTGAGCTCGGGGTAGCGGGCGATCAGCTCGTCCACCGACACGTCGATCGCCACCGGCTCACCCGCCACGCCGGGCAGGTCCACCAACTGGGGCTCGGGGGTGCCGGGGAAGTCGCGACGGAGGATGCGCAGCGTCTCGGCGGCGGCGAACAGGTCCGCACCTCCCTGGGCCACGCGCACCTGCTCCCGCAGCGCCGTGTCGTCTGGGGCGTGCTGGGTCCAGTCGTTCCGCAGCGCCATCGTCGCGCCGAGCGCGCCTCCGACCGTGCCGAGGTTCACGTTCGCCAGCGTGTTGATGCCGTCGATCAGCCACGCCTCCAGCGACGTGTCCGGCAGGTTCGGGGTCGCCCCCACCGGCTCCCGGCTGTCCAGGAAGTGACCCAGGAAGTCGCCGTTGCCCCGCGCGGGGATTCCGTCGGCGGGCTCACGCCCCTCGCGGAACGACATCGCCTCCATCGCGTCCGCCAGCGTCGAGGCGCCAGCCGAGGCGAGCACCGCTTCGACCGAGCCGGCCGGGCGGCTGGAGGAGTAGGTGCGCAGCGCGTTCGCGGTCAGCGCCCAGGGGTCGTCGCCGAAGCCGTAGGTGTCCGAGTACGGGGGCAGCGGATCGCCGTTCTCGTCCAGCGGCGTGGCCCACTCGTCCTCCTCCTCGCCGTCGCCCGCCATCTCGGCCTCGGGGGCGGGCGGAGGCACGTTGCGCAGCGCCTGGCAGGTCGCCTCGTCGAACGGCTCGCTCATCATGAAGCCGCCGATGGTGCCGCTGCTCATGTCGAGGGAGAGGCCGATGTTGTTCACCAGCGGCAGGCCCATCGTGAGCATGCCGACGGCCAGGGAGATCCCCTCGCCGACCTGGTAGCCGCGGGCCAGCACTTCGCCCTGCCCGTCGTCGTCGTCGTCACGCAGGAACATGCCCAGCGAGGTGACCCCGAAGGCGACCGTGACGTCGAAGCTGACGCCGAGCAGGTCGTCGAAGTCCTTGGTGTGGGCGGCCCAGTCGTCGCGGGGCGAGACGCAGCCGGAGACGAAGATGATGCCGGCGTGGCCCCAGTCCCAGTTGGGGACGTAGACGGACTCGGCCTCCATCACGTGGACGAAGATGCCCTCCGGCGCGTACCGGTACAGCAGCCACATCGAGTACTCGTAGCCGAGCAAGCCCGAGGCCACGCCGAAGCCGGTCCAGCAGGACTGCCCGCCGATGGTGCCGATGGTGTCGACCAGATCGCCCTCGGACAGCCCGCGGCAGCCGGGATCGGTGGTCCAGAGCCCCTCGTCGGGGTCGAGGATGCCGTCACCGTCGCAGTCCGGGGTCAGCGCGCAGATCGTGCCGTCGCCGCCGGACATCGCCTGGTTCCAGTTCAGCTCGTCGCCGTCGTTGAGCCCGTCGTCGTCGCTGTCGGGATCCAGGGGGTCCGAACCGTAGTTCAGCTCTTCGAGGTCGTTGATGCCGTCGCCGTCGCTGTCCGGGTTGGTCGGATCGGTGCCGTGGTCGAGCCACTCCTCGTCGTCGTAGAGGCCGTCGTTGTCGGTGTCGTCGTCCTGGGGGTCGAACCCCTCCGTCACCTCGAGGCCGTCCAGCAGGGTGTCGCCGTCCATGTCGTCGTCCAGCGGGTCCCAGCCCGCCTGGGTCTCTTCCCAGTCCAGGAGGCCGTCATCGTCGGTGTCCTCGTCCAGCGGATCGGTGCCGAAGCTGGCCTCTTCGCCGTCCAGGAGGCCGTCGTCGTCGCTGTCGTTGTCCGCGGGGTCGGTGCCCTGGGACTGCTCGACGTTGTCGTCGATCCCGTCGTTGTCGGTGTCGGCGTTGGTCGGATCCAGGCCCCAGTTCACCTCGTCGCCGTCGATGATCGTGTCGCCGTCCATGTCGTCGTTCAGCGGGTCCCAGCCGGCGTCGTACTCCTCCCAGTCGGTGAGGCCGTCGGCGTCGGTGTCCTCCATCAGGGGGTCCGTGCCGAGCGCCCACTCCTCGTCGTTGGTGAGGCCGTCGCCGTCGTCGTCGTCGGCACCGCTGGCCCAGCCGATCGCGGGCATCGCGACCGCAAACCCGAGTGCCAGGAGCGCGTGCCCGAAGCCCTTCATCGGATCTGCCCGTTGAGCTGAAGCTGCGCGGCGCCCAGGCGTGACTTCATGATCGCCTCGACCTCGCCCATCCGTTCGACCTGCTGGGGGGTCAGCTCACCGAACGCGGGCAGCTCGTCGGGCATCTCCAGGGGCATGCCGAGGTTCGGCGCGTTGAGCTGAATCTCCTGCGCCGGGGTGTGCACGTAGCCGTCGTTCCAGGCGACCCGGGCCCGCAGGCCGGTCATCACGCCCGGGACTCCGGGGGCCGAATCACCGGGGGACATCCCGATCTCTTCCTCGGACGGCGTCGGATCCTCCTCGGGGGTCGCGTCATCGTCGTCGCTGCCGGTCGAGTCGAACGCGATCTCTTCCGGCGTGCCCTCGATCAGATCGGGGTCGGCCAGGCCGTCCGGCGCGGGCCCCGAGGGGTCCGAGGTTCGGGGGTCGGCGGCGCACCCGGCGACGAGCAGCGCGGCGAACAGACAGAGGGCGAGTCGGGTCATGAACCCACCCTAAGAACCGGCCTCGCGACAATTGTCGCAAGACGGTCGCAGCCGCCCTCAGTCGCGCGAGGCAGCCACCAGGCGGGCGATGCGGAGGTCGCTGGAGCGGCCCGCCGCGGACTCCAGGGCGGTGGGGTCGACCGGCGCCCCCCGGAGCACGTCCACGAGCATCAGCCCGTCCACGTCCCCCAGTTGGGTCAACGCCTCGATCGCGGGCTCGAAGTCGCCCCGGAACGCCGCGAGGTAGGCCGCCGGACGCGGGTCGCTCGCCCCTCGGCAGCAGTCCGCGCCCCGGGCGAGCAGATCGGCGGCTTCGTCGGTGCGCCCTTGAAGCAGCCGGAGGATGCCGAGGTTGCCCAGCGCGACCCCCTCCTGCGCCCGGTCAGCGATGCGGCGGGCCAGCTCCACCGCTTCCTCCTGCCACCGTTCCGCGCTCTCCAGGGAGCCTTCCTCCAGGTCGAGCACGCCCAGGTTGGCGGCGGCGGCGGCGTGCGCGGCGGCATCCACGACCTCGTGGGCCCGCCCTCGGACCGCCTCGAACCGGCGGCGCGCCTCGTCCCGTCGCCCCAGCTCCATCAGGAGGTTGCCCAGGTAGGTGTCCGCGAGCGCGATGAGGCGCGGATCGCCTTCGGCGGTGCCCACCGCGAGGGCGTCGCGGTAGTGGCGCTCGGCCCCCGGAAGATCGGCCTGCATCCAGCGCACGTGGCCGAGGTTGGCGAGGGCGAGGTACTCGTCCCGGCGCCGACCGTGACGCCGCGCCAGCGAGACCCCGTGCTCCAGCTCCGCCATCGCCTCGTCCACCGCGCCCGCGGCCAGCCGGGTGACTCCGCGGGTCATCGCGAGCCCCGGCTCCTCCGCCGTGCCGGTCAGCAGGGGGGCCGCCTCGGCGACCCGGGCGAGCGCCTCATCCCACCGACCGAGGGCGCGGAGGGCGTCTCCATGAAACCGCATCGCCACCCCCCGAAGGGTGTCGGGGCAATCCGTCGCCGCCTCCGCGGTGCGCGACCAGACCTCCAGGCGGCGGCGGGTGGAGCGGCGCGCCAGCAGCCAGGGATCCAGGGCCCGGGCCAGCCGCACGGCCCCCTCCGGCCACCGGGTCAGCGCGCGCTCCCAGGCGAGCATCGCGTTGGCCGCCTCGTCCGCGGCCCGGCCCGACTCCGCGAGGGCGAGGTAGTGATCGATGTGGCGCCGCTCGCAGGCCGCGCGTTCGTCGTCTTGAAGCAGCGTCGCGGCGAACGCGGCGATGCTCTCCAGCATCCCGAAGCGTCGGTGGCGAAGCGTCAGCAGCGACTTGGAGCGCAGCCCCCCGAGCACATCCACGACGAACGGGACGTCCAGGGCGAGCACGACCTCGGCCGCGGTGGCGTCGAACTCGCCCGAGAAGACCCCACAGCGGGCCAGCGCGGTGCGCTCGGTGGGCTGCAGAAGCTCCCAGGACCACCGCAAGGCCGTTTCGATCGTGCGGCCGGCGCCTCCGAGCAGGCCCAGCCGCTCGTCCAGCATCGCGAGCATGCGCTCCGGGGGCACCAACTCGGCGCGGGCGGCGGCCAGCTCGACGGCCAGGGGGAGCCGATCCAGGCGACGCACCAGCTCGGCGATGTCGGCCTGGGACCAGTCGGCGAGGCCGTCGGGACCGGCGCGCACGCGGAACAGCTCCGCGGCCTCGGAGTGGGCCATGGGAGTCAGCTCGATCGCGACCTCGTCTTCGCAGCCCAGCGCCTGCCGGGTCGTGCCCAGGACCTGCAGCTGGGGGGCGCGGCGGATCCAGCCTTCGACGACCGCCCCCGCCTCGTCCGCCACTTGCTCGAGGTTGACGAGGATGAGGAGGTGGGGGCCCCGGGCCGTCAACGAACGGGCGATGCGGGCCTCGTCGGCCTCGCGGGGGAGCCCGAGCTGATCGGCGACGGTGCGGATCAGGCCGGCGGCGGTTCGAGCCTCGCGCACGGAGCACCAGATCGACGGGACGGCGGACCGGTCCGCGGCCTGCCGGGCGAGCGTGGTCTTGCCGACGCCGCCCATGCCGACGAGCGTGACGACGCGGTGCTCCGCCAGCGCCTGGCGCACGGCGAACAGCTCGCGCCGACGCCCCACGAAGGCGGGATCGGGGGTGTGCACGCCATCGAGCCGGTAGCCGCCCCCGTAGACCGACAGCAGATGCACCGGCGCCTTAGGGTCGGGTTCGAGCTTGGCCCGCAGGCGGCGAACGGTGTTGTCCACGGCGCGGGAGACCACGCCGTCGCCGTACTTCCAGACTTCGCGGAGCAGCTCGTCGCGGGGGACCACCCGGCCCTCGGAGGCGGCGAGGTAGCGGACGAGCTCGGCCTCCAGCGCGGTCAGCTCTTCGCTGCCTCCGTCGAAGACCACCACGCGCCGGTCCAGATCGACCAGACGCCCGCCCAATTCCAGCACCGCCACGGGCGGAGCGTACTCCCTCAGCCCTGCGCGAGCGTGCGCAACTGGCGGGCCAGGCGGGCGGGGTCGGACGGTCGGGCGCGCGGCTCCTTGGCCATCAAGTCGAGCACCAGGGTCTCCACCATCGGGGCGACGGGGGCGAGCGACGACGGCGGCGCGGGCTGCTCCTGCAGGATCTTCATCATCAACGCCCCCACCTGGGTGCCGTCGAAGGGGCGGAACCCCGTGATCCCCTCGTACAGGACCACCCCGAGGGCATACAGGTCGATGGCGGGGGTGAGACGATCGACCCCCCGGATGACCTCCGGGGCCATGTACGCGGGCGTGCCGAGGGCGAGGCCGGCGTCGCTCAGCGAGGACCGAAGCTGGGTGATGCGCGCGCTCCCGAAGTCCAACAGACGGGCGCGCCGATCCTCCCGCCCGATGAGGATGTTGCTGGGCTTCACGTCCCGGTGCATCACCCCCTGGGCATGCGCCGCGGCGAGCCCGTCGAGCACATCCGCGGCCCAGCCGAGCATCTGGGACGGAGGCAGGCTCCCCAGCCGACGCTGGATCACCGACAGGGTCTGACCGTCGACGAACTCCATCGAGTACCAGGGCCGGTCGCGGAAGGTGCCGACCTCCAGCAGGCGCACGATGTGGGGGTGCTGAAGGTCCGTGAGGATCCCCACCTCGCGCTCGAACCGCTGGGCGTCCGTCGCGTCGCACGCCTGATGCAGCAGCTTCATCGCCACCCGCTGGCCCGACAGCACGTCGATCGCCTCGAAGACCGTCGCCTGGCCCCCGCGTCCGAGCATGCGGCGCAGCTCGAAGCGCCCCTCCATGAGCAGGCCCCCGAGCTCCTCGGCCGTCTGGCCCATCTTGCTCGGCTTGGCGCGGACCTCGACGTTGTCCTCGTCCTCGTCCTCGATCACGAGCGAGAACGTCTTGCTCAGGTCGCGCAGAACCTCGACCGTGTCGTCATCGACGAAGTAGTCCGCGAGGTCGTTCTTTCCGCCCACAGCAGCCATTGTGACACCATGCGGCGGTGAACCGCCTCGCTGCTTTGGTCGCCCTCGTCCTCCTGACCGGCTGCCCGTTGCTCTTCCCCAACGCCTACCCGACCCCCGAGCAGGGGCCCGAGGGGCTGGGCACGGACCGCCCTCACGCCATCGTGATCGGGGTCTCGGGGCACCCGCTCAGCGTGAGCCAAAACCCCAACACCGAGAACCTCATGCACCGAGGCACGCTCGGCACGATGGTCGAGGTGCTGTCCGAAGGAAACACGCGGCTCGTCTACGCCTGGGACCACGCCGACGCCTTCTACTCGATGGACAGCCAGGGCAACTTCCTGACCCCCTTCGACAGCGCGGACTTCGTCAGCTTCGGCTTCCTCCACCTGGTCTCCGACATGCAGTTCATCCGCGACGAGTGGGTCGACGGGGTCGAGGAGCCGACACGCGTCATCGTCGTCGGCCACAGCCACGGCGTCGTCTGGGCTCACATCGCCGCGATGCTGGTGCCGGACCTGCCGATCGAATTGATGATCGACATCGACGGCACGGTCGAGTCCTGGGACGGCTTCGGACCGACCGGGCTGAGCGTGGACGGCTTCGACCAGGTGATCCTCGACTACTCCTACACCGTGAACGCGGGCTGGCCCTTCGAGGTCTGGATGGCGCGCGACGCGTGGGAGATCCCGGGCCAGAGCGAGCTCGCCGACATCGAGGACGTGGTCCCCGCCAACGTGATCACCAACCTGGAGATCCGGACGGAGGGGCTGCTGCTGAACGACCCCGATCCGAACGTCCGCATCGACGGGACGAGCGACGGGATCGAAGTCTTCTTGTCCGGCGAAGGGCACGACGAGTCGGCCAACCCCAGCTCCGATGCGATGACCTGGGTGCTCAACTACCTCGTGTATCAACAGTCGCGGTAATCTCTGCAAATGGCGGAGATCGTCATTGCCATTCCACACGCCGGTGTCGCCCTCCCGGATGACCTCGCGCCGACGCCGCTGCCGCACGTCACGCCCGAGTTCCTGCGCACGCAGTCGGACGCGTTCACCGACCGCGTCTACTCGCTCCCGGGGGTCCGCACGGTCAAGTACCCGTGGAGCCGGTTCGTCGCCGATCCGAACCGATCGCCGCGCCAGACCACCGAGGGCGGAGTCGTCCCCGTGACGGACTTCGCCGAGCAGCCGATGTATCCGCCCGGAGGCAAGCCGACGCAGGAGCAGCGGGAGGAGCGGATCGAGAAGTACCACCGGCCGTACCACGCGGAACTGACGCGGGCGGTCAACGATCCGCGGACCCGCTTCTTCATCGACGGTCACTCGATGTGCGGGACGCCGCCGGTGCGGTCGCCCGACCACGGGCTTCAGCGGCCCGACGCGGTGATCAGCAACCTGGGCGACAGCCACGGCTACCCCGCCCCCGGCGCCCCCTACCTGACCTGCCCCACGCCGCTGACCCAGTGGCTGACGGACCGGCTGAGCCACTGGATGCTCGCGATCCACGCCCCCGACGCGGGCGCCCGCGCGGCGGTGCGCGGAAGCGTCTGGATCAACAACCCCTTCCTCGGCGGCTACGGCGTGCGCAACCACGCCTCACTCAGCCACGATCGCCCCGGCGTGCAGCTGGAGCTGAACCAGCGGCTCTGGACGGACGAAGAGCTGTGGGTCCCGCTGGAGCGGCGGATCCCGTGGATGCGGGAGGTGCTCCGGCGGTGGTGCGAAGAGATCGTCGACCGCATCAAGATCGAGCCGAAGTTCGCCAGCCGCGCGGGCTGATCCTGTCGTTCTTTCTTGCCCCCCCGTTTGTGTGATCGAGAGCTCGAACCTGGCCGAGGGGACTAGGTCACACACGGCTACGATAGCGAACGACGATAGCGAGAGCGATCACGAAGGTGGCCACTGTCACGGACCACGAACACGAGATCCCGGTCGTGTTCGCTCTCGCTCATCGCTTTCGTGAATCGCTCATCGTTGCCGTGATCCTGTTCGTGATCCCTCCCGTGAACCACGCATCTCGGCCCGCGTCACAGCGCCTCCCGCGGCCCTCCGTAAACGACGTAGACAGCCCCTGCCATGAACCCGCCCTCATCATCGGTCGGATCGCCCAGGATCACGTCGTCGAAGCTGTCGCCATTGAGATCAGCGGCGGCGGCGTCCGTGCCAGCGCTGCCGTCTCGGATCTCACCCACGACCGGGATGCCTCGATTCGGCAGCGTGTCCACCCCGGCGGCTAGCGGTCCAAGCACGACGTACCCACCGCCGGCGGACTCCTCGGTCCACACCCGGCTGGGCACGCCCACCACCAGATCGTCCGCGGAGTCCCCATCGACATCGCCGACCGCCAGGCTCTCTCCAACCCGCGCGCTTCCGAAGATCCCGTGGGTCAGAATCGCCTCGGCGTCGATGGATCGAATCGACCCCGACGCGAGTCCGGAGAAGAGGAAGATCTCGCCCGCCGAGTGGCTCAGGGGTTGGTGCGGGAACGGGAGACAGCAGACGCAGCTTCGAGGTCACGAACAGGCACCCGGCGTCACTGTTTCGAGGCCGACGACGGAGTGACACGGCCCCTTGACGCTGCCGGCGCGCCAGCTACACCGGGCACAAAGACGGCGGGGGGTGGTCGCCGGGGGTGAGTCCCGGGGTTGGAGGCGGGCGGGAGAGGTCTGGGGGCGGCCGGGGCCACGAGCGCGAGCACGGATCACGGATCACGGCTACGAAAGCGAACTACGAGAGCGAGAACGATCACGAAGGCGGCCACGAACCACGAACACGAGATCTCAGTCGTGTTCGCTCTCGCTCATCACTTTCGTGAATCGCTCATCGTTGCCGTGATCCTGTTCGTGATCGTGATCGTGATCCCGATCACGATCACGATCACCAGCATCCCCGCGCGGGTTGAGCCCTAGCTGAGCCCCCGAATCGTCCCATCCGCCTCAACACTCATCCGCGTCGCGCCGGGCACCCGCGGAAGCCCCGGCATCCTCAGAATGTCGCCGCAGATCGGGATCAAGAACCCGGCCCCCGAAGCGATCTCGATCTCCCGCACGTGGATGTCGAAGTCGTAGGGCAGGCCGCCCCCCTTGGGGTCGTCCGACAGGCTGGAGGCGGTCTTGGCGATGCAGACCGGCAGGCCTTCCAACCCGAGCCGCTTGATGCGCTTGAGGTGCCGCTCCGCGAGCCGGCCGTAGGACACGCTCTGGGCGCCGTAGATGGTGTGGCAGACGGCCTCGATCTTGTCGGTGACGGGGTCGGACCAGTCGTACAGCGGCTTGAAGTCGGCCTTGGACGCTTCGCCCACCTCGACCACCGCCTCGGCCAACTCGACCGCGCCCGATCCGCCTTCCGCCCAGCCCTTGCAGATGGCCATGCGCACGCCGTGCGAGGTGCAGAACGCGCGCACCGCTGCGACCTCGTCGTGGGTGTCCTCGTTGAAGTGGTTCAGCGCCACCACCGCGGGGAGTCCGAAGTGCTCGATCGCGGCGAGGTGGCGCCCGAGGTTGGGGAGCCCGGCGGTGACGTCGCCGCTGCCGTGCGCGCGGAGGGCTCGCACCGTCGCCACGAGCACGACACACGCCGGCTTCAGCCCGGCCGAGGCGCACTTGATGTCGAGGAACTTCTCCGCCCCGAGGTCGAACCCGAAGCCCGCCTCCGTGACCACCCAGTCGGCCAGCCCGAGGGCGGTCTGCGTGGCGATCACCGAGTTGGTGCCCTGCGCGATGTTGGCGAACGGGCCACCGTGGATGATCGCGGGGGTCCCCTCCAGCGTCTGCACGAGGTTCGGCTTAGCCGCGTCCCGCAGCAGCATCGCCATGGCGCCGGTGACGCCCAGGGCCTCGGCGTAGATCCCCTTGCCGGTGCCGCGCTCCTGCCCGATGAGGATGCGGTTGAGCCGACGCTCCAGGTCCGCGAAGTCCGACGCGAGGCACAGGATCGCCATGATCTCGCTGGCCGCGGTGATGTCGAAGCCGGCCTCCCGGGGGATGCCCATCGTGCGGCCGCCGAGCCCCAGCACGACGTGCCGCAGCGCCCGGTCGTTCATGTCGATCACCCGCCGCCAGACCACCGTGCGGGGCTCCAGGTTCAGCTCGTTGCCGAAGTGCAGGTGGTTGTCGATGACCGCCGCGAGCAGGTTGTGCGCGGTGGTCACGGCGTGGAAGTCGCCGGTGAAGTGGAGGTTGATGTCCTCCATCGGGATGACCTGGCTGCGGCCTCCCCCGGCGGCGCCGCCCTTCATCCCCAGGCACGGTCCCAGCGACGGCTCCCGGAGCACCACGCAGCCCTTCTGGCCGATGGCGCCGAGCCCCTGCGCGAGGCCGACCGACGTGGTCGTCTTGCCTTCGCCCGCGGGGGTCGGGGTGATGGCCGAGACGAGCACCAGCTTGCCCCGGGAGGCCTGGTTCGGGTCCGGTTCGATCTTCGCCTTGTCGTGGCCGTAGGGGACGATGCGTTCGGGGCCGAGTCCCAGGTCCGCAGCCACCTCCGCGATCGGCCGCGGGTGCACACTGCGGGCGATCTCCAGGTCGGTCATCGCGGTCATAGCCTCAGCTCCAGATTCGTTTGGCGACCTTGTTGTACGCCTCGAGCGCTCCCTGCCACCGCAGGAGCACCCCATCGGTGACGACGTGGCGCCCGCCGACCCACACGTCCTTCACCAACCGGCTGTGGCCCGCCACCGCGATGGCAGCGAGGAGTGCGTCTTCGGAGCCGCGCGAGGCGGCGACCCCGGCGAGGGCCGGATCGTCGGCTTCCAGCGCCACCAGATCGCCCATCGCGCCTTCGCGGATCTCGCCGATCTCGTGGGTCGTGGTCGCGGCGCCGCCGAGGGTGCCGGCGTCGAACAGCGTCGGGGCGATGAGCCCCTCGTGGTCGGTCAGCCGCCCCCGCTTGCCGGTGCGCAGCCGTTCGCCATCCTCCAACGCTCGGATCTCCGCGAACGGGTCGATGCGGACGTGGCTGTCGGTGCCGATGGCGAGCTTGGCCCCCGCAGCCCGCAGCGCACCCAGGTCGGGGAGGCCGTCCCCGAGGTTGCGCTCCGTCGTGGGGCAGATGCAGGCGGTGCCGCCGGCCGAACCGAGCAGCTCCGCCTCGCCGGTGCCCAGGTGGGTCGCATGCACCGCAGTGAACCGGTCGCTGAGCAGCCCGCAGTCGGCGAGGTGCTCCATCGGCCGCTTGCCGGTCTCCACCAGGCACTGGTCGATCTCGCGCGGCTGCTCGGCGACGTGGGCGTGCAACGGCAGTTGCTTGCGCTCCGCCAACCGGGCCAGCTCCCGGAGCCAGTCGGTGTCGAGGGCGCGCACGCTGTGAGCCGCGACGCCCAGGCTCTGGGGCCGGCGGTCGTCCGTGTCGATGTGGGCCGCGGTCGCTTCGAGCGCCTTGGCGAAGGCCTCGGGATCGGAGTCGATGAACCGCCGCTGTTCGCGGGACGCCGGCTCGTTCGGGCCTCCTCGCTGGTACGCCACGCGGAGCAGCGTCATCCCGATCCCGGCGAACTCCGCCGCCTGAATCATCCGCGCGCTGAGCTCCGCGGGGTCGGCGTAGCGGCCGCCTCCGGGTTGCTGGTGCAGGTAGTGGAACTCGCAGACATGGGTGAAGCCGGCCCGCAGCATCTCCATGTAGGCGAGGGCGCTGACGGTCTCCAGGTCCTCCGGCGAGAGCTGCTCGGTGACCCGGTACATGCCCGAGCGCCACGACCAGAAGTCGGTGCCCGGCTGGCCCAGCACGGTGTACTCGGTGCGGCCGCGCATCAGCCGCTGGAAGGCGTGGCTGTGGGCGTTCACGAAGCCGGGGATGAGGATGCGGCCGCGCAGCCGGACCTTGCGGCGGGAGCGGGGGCTCCCGAACTCGCCCGGCTGGCTCTCGTCGATCGGGGGACGGGGCACCGCCGTCGCCATCACACCGGTGGCGAGCTCGTCCTCGGAGACCTTGGTGATGCGGCCGGATCGGCCGACGTGGACCGCGACGCCGGGCTTGAGCCGTCCGTCGATGAGGGTCAAATCCGCCTGAAGAATGCCGGGCATCGGCGGAATGCTACAGCAGGCGCAGGGCCCCGCGGAGGCCGGCTGTCACCGGTCCGGGGAAGTCGTCCCCCCGCTGCAGCCGCTCCCACGAACCGTCGGGGAGCACGTCCTCGAACCGCTCGGTCCCCTTCACCGCCGACATCATCAGCATCCACCCGCCCGGGGCGATCAGCGGGGGCAGCAGCTCCAGCAGCCGGGGCAGATCGCGGTTGGGGTTCCAGCCCTTCTTCTTGCCCTGCGTGCGCACGGGGGGCGGGTCGAGGATGACGCCGTCCCAGGTCTCGTTGCGTCTGGTGGCGCGGCGCACGAAGTCGAACACCTCGGCCCGGAGGAACGACCGCGAGTCCACCGGGAGGTCGTTCAGCTCGAAGTTGCGCTTGCCGCGGTCCAGCGCCGATTTGACCAGGTCGACGTTGGTGATCGACCGGGCTCCCCCGGACGCCGCGGCGACGCCGAGCGAGCAGGTGTAGGCGAACAGGTTGAGCACCCGGCGCCCCCCGGCCAGCGCGCGAACCCGGGATCGGAGGGGACGGGCGTCCAGGAAGAGGCCGGCATTGCGGCCGCGCAGCACGTCGATCTCGAACGTCAGGCCCGACTCGCGCACCAGCGACGGACCGGCGGGCGGATCGGGGTTCAGGCCGCGCGCTCGGAGGGCGGCATCGAGGGTCTCGCGGTCCCCTTCGGCGTCACGGAAACGACGGACGAGCGCGCGGTCGCCGTACCGATCGACCGTCCACCCGGGGGCCCCCTCGTAGAGGCCGTCGAGCAGGCGGTAGGCGTCGGTGTCGGGGTCGTCGTGGAGGGCACCGCGGCGATCCCACGCCGCCGCCAGCGCCTCCCCCAGGGTCAATCGATCAGGCCTGCTGCGACAGCGCCGCGGCCGACGCATCCTGCAGGAGCGTCGTCATGCGGCGGGCGAGGCGGCCGGGATCGACCACCGGGCTGCCCTCGGCGAGCAGCGTCTGGTCGAACAGCGTCTCGATCCAGGCCTCCACCGCGTCGGCGCCGGTGCCCGACTCCTGCAGCAGGTTGAGGTTCCGAATCAGCGGGTGCGTGGCGTTGATCTCGAGGATCCGCTTCGTCGTCGGTGCGGTCGGGTCGTGGGCCTTCAGCAACCGCTCCAGGTGCGCGTGCTGGCCGCCCTCGGGCACCACCAGGCAGCAGGGCGAGTCGGTCAGGCGGCTGGACAGCCGGACCTCCTGGACCTGGTCGTCGAGCACCTCGGAGAACCGCTCGATCAGCGGCTTCAGCTCCGTGGTCGCCTCTTCGCGCTCGGCCTTGGCCTCGTCCGTCTCGTCCAGACCGAGGTCGGCCTGGGCGGCGGAGACCAGCTTCTTCTCGTCGAACTCGCCGAGCCCCTGAACCGCCCACTCGTCGATGGCGTCAGTCATGTAGAGGACCTCGTAGCCCTTGCCCTTGAGCGCCTCCAGGTGGGGGCTCGCGGCGACCGCCGACTCGGACTCACCGAGCACGTAGTAGATGGCCTCCTGGCCTTCGACCATGCGCTCGACGTACTCCGTCAGCGACGTCAGACCGTCGACGGACGAGCTGCGGTAGCGCAGCAGCGGCGCGATCTTCCCGGACATCGTCCGGTCCTCGTGCAGCCCCTCCTTGAAGACAGAGCCGTAGTTGGACCAGAAGGTGTTGTAGGCCTCCTGGTCTTCGGAGCCCGCGAGCTTCTTGAGCGCGTCCAGCGTCTTCTTGGTGACCTGCTTGCGGATGGTCCGCGTGATCGAGGACTCCTGCAGCAGCTCACGCGACACGTTCAGGGGCAGGTCGTCGCTGTCGATGACCCCCTTCATGAAGCGCAGCCAGCTGGGAACGAGCTCCTCGGCGTCGTCCATGATGAAGACGCGGTTCACGAACAGGCGCACGCCGTAGGGCTGGTTGCGCCAGAAGAGGTCGTGCGGCGCCTTGCCGGGCACGAACAGCAGACCGGTGAACAGCTGGGTGCCTTCGATCTTGAAGTGCGTGCGGGTCAGCGGCTCGGTGTAGTCGTGGGTCAGGTGCTTGTAGAACTCGTTGTACTGCTCGTCGGTGACGTCGTCGGCCGACTTCTGCCACAGCGCCGAGGCCTCGTTGACCTGGCCCCACTCCTCGGTGGTCTCGCCGTCGTCGCCGTACTTCGGCTCGAGCAGCTCGATCGGGTGGCTGACGTAGTCGCTGTAGCGGGTGATCAGGCTCCGCAGCTTCCAGGCGTCCAGGTACTCGGTCTGGTCGTCCTGCAAGTGCAGCGTGATCGTGGTGCCCCGGGTGGCGCGCTCGGCGGCCTCCAGGGTGTAGGTCTCCTGCGCGTCGCTGGACCACTTCCAGGCTTCGTCGCTGCCGCCGGCGCGGGACACGACGTCGACCCGATCGGCGACCAGGAAGGCGCTGTAGAAGCCGACGCCGAACTGGCCGATCAGCTGCGCGTCGCCCTTGGCCTCCTCGAGGAACTTGAGCGTGCCGGAGTGGGCCACGGTGCCCAGGTTCGTGGCGAGCTCGTCGCGGGTCATGCCGACGCCGCCGTCCTCGATCGTGATCGTGCCGGCCTCTCGGTCGGTGCTCACGCGGATGCGGGGGGCCTCTTCGTTCGCCTCGATCACGGAGTCGTCCGTGAGCGCGACGAGCTTGAGCTTGTCGATGGCGTCGCTGCTGTTGGAGATCAGCTCCCGGAGGAAGATCTCCTTGTTGCTGTACAGCGAGTTGACGACGAGATGCAGAAGTCGGCTGACCTCTGCCTGGAACTTGCGGGTGGATTTCTTGGCAACCATGCGAAGCTTTGTAGATCCGTTCGCGCGGCCGTCAAGTGACATCGGCATGTCAGCGTCTGTGCGGGCGATGTGCGGTAGGAAGGCAGGTATGGACGCACGCCCCCTCTTGCTCGCTTCGCTCCTGCTCGCCATGGGCTGCACCGTCACCCCCGCTGTCGATGACGATGACGACGACACCGAAGCCCCCGCCGTCCCCGGCGAGGCGTGCGCGGACGACGACGAGGACCTCGTGCGCCCCGACGGGTGGGGGGCCGAGTCCCACTGCCAGGGCGCCGACGCCAACTACGACCTGCTGTTCGACGACACGGTCGTGCGCCGCATCGACATCACGATGACCGCGGCCAACTACGAGGCGGGCCTGGACGATCGCGAGGACCTGCTCGGCGGAGGCGGGGGCCCGGGCGGCGGAGGCGACCTGGACACCGAGCCGATGTGGGTGCCCGTCACGATCGCCCTGGACGGCGTCCAGTGGTGGGAAGTGGGCATGCGCTACAAGGGCAACTCGTCGCTCCGCTCGGCCTACAACTCGGGCGTGCTCAAGGTCCCGTTCCGCCTCAACTTCGACAAGTACGAGGACGACTACCCGGACCTGGCGAACCAGCGGTTCCACGGCTTCAAGAAGATGACCTTCTCCAGCGGGTTCAAGGACGACAGCCTCATCCGCGACAAGCTCGGCGCCGACCTCTTCCGCGCCGCCGGGATCCCCGCCGCCCGCGGCTCCTTCGTCCGCGTCTACCTCGACCACGGCGCCGGCCCCGTCTACATGGGCCTCTACACGATGATCGAGGACCCCTCGAACAAGATGCTCGACAGCCAGTTCGATGACGACGGCGGCAACCTCTACAAGCCCGACGGCGACGGTGCGGCCCTGACCACGTTCGTCGAAGGCGACATGCACAAGAAGACCTTCGAGGAGGAGGCCGACTTCTCCGACGTGCAGGCCCTCATCGACGTGCTCAACGGCGACCGCAGCGACGCCGAAGCGTGGCGCACCGACCTGGAAGCGATCTTCGACGTCGGCGGCTTCCTCCGGCTGCTCGCGGTCAACCAGACGTTGGTCAACTGGGACTCCTACGGCTGGATGACCCACAACTACTACCTGTACGCCGACCCCTCGGACGACGGCCGCATCGTGTGGTTCCCCTGGGATCTGAACGAGTGCCTGCTGATTCCGGGCGGCATCCCCGGGGGACCCGGCGGCGGAGGCAGCAGCGACGACCCGGAGTCCGTGCTCCTGGAGGGGACGGGCGACGGCTGGCCGATGATTCGGTACCTGCTGGACGACCCCATCTACGCCGCCGAGTACCGCGACCAGCTCGCCAATGTGCTGGCCGGCCCCCTGGCCGTCGATTCCGTCACCGCCTTGATGAGCGACTACCACGTGCTGATCGAGCCCTACGTGGTCGGCGATGACGGCGAAGCGGCGCCCTACACGAACCTCGCCAGCGACAGCTCCTTCACCGGTGCGCTGGACGGAAACCAGGGCCTGCTCGCGCACATCGAAGACCGCCACGACGCGGTGAACGACGCCCTCGGTCTGTGAGCCTCCACCGCTGAGGTACCCTCGCGGCCGTGCCGCGTCCCTCCGAACGACAGCTCCGCGACGAGCTGATCAAGTTCAGCCACCTCACGTACGAGCGCCACCTGCTCGTGGCGATGGACGGCAACCTCTCGGTCCGGCTGTCGGACGACCTCATCCTCTGCACCCAGGCGGGCTGCCACAAAGGGCTGCTGACGGACGACCAGATCGTCGTCATCGACATGAGCGGCACCAAGGTCCGCGGCAAGGGCGAGCCGACCTCCGAGATGGCGATGCACCTGGCCTGCTACCGGCGGCGCGACGACATCGAAGCGGTGGTCCACGCCCACCCCCCGACCTGCATCGCCTTCACCGTCGCGGGCGTGTCGATGGCCCGCTGCGTGCTCCCCGAGGTCGTGCTCACGCTGGGGTCGATCCCGACGCTTCAGTACGAGACCACCGGCACCCACTCCCTCGCCGATCTGGTCGGCGGAGCGATGGAGATGAACGACGGCGTGATGATGGACCGCCACGGCGCCGTCTGCGTCGGCAGCTCCCTGCTGGACGCCTTCTGCAAGCTCGAAACGATGGAGCACACCGCCAAGATCATGCGCGACGCGCGCGGCCTCGGCGGCCTGCAAGAGCTCCCCGCGGACGAGGCCGTCAAGCTCCGCAGCATGGGGCTGAAGCGCTACGGCGGCCCCCCCGACGCGGTGGCGATGGCCGATGAGCCGGGCGCCGACCTCCCGGATGTCTGCCTCGGCTGCTCCGGCTGCGGCCACCCCACCGAGGAGGGGATCGGCCCCCGGGTCGCTTTCAGCATGGCGCGGCTGACCAACACGTCGGTGCTTCCGCAGACGCAGAGCCAGCTGGAGCGTGAGGTCCGCAAGGCCATCGCGGAGCACCTGACCTAGTAGGTTCCCCGAGGCCAATGGTAGGGTCGGCTTCGCTGGTGGGCGAGCTTGGGGGAGCCGAGTGAGTGGAGTCCTGCCACACGACGGGATCGTCGTACAAGAGGTCGAAGCGGGGGTCGCCGCGGCCCTCGGGGCGGACAACCTCGTCACAGCGTTGGATGAAATCGCCAGCCAACTCCGGGCCCTCGTCGGGGCCCACCAAAGCGCGGCGTTGGTGCATGGCTCGGCGTCTTGACCTGATGGGCCTGCTCGGCCCACGGTGCTCCTCGAGGATCAGCCTCCGGAGACGACCAAGATGGCCGCGCGTACAAAGAGCAAGGTGACGCTGAAGTTCAAGACGAAGTACC
>JAAESI010000073.1 GCA_024229515.1 Pseudomonadota bacterium
CGAGATGGTGATGCCTGGCGACAACATCGACATGAACGTCGAGTTGATCACCCCCATCGCGATGGAAGAAGGCCTGCGCTTCGCCATCCGTGAGGGCGGTCGCACCGTTGGTGCTGGCGTCGTCGGCGACATCCAAGAGTAAGGACAGACCAACGCATGTCTGAGCAGAACATCCGCATTCGCCTTCGGGCGTACGACCACAAGCTCCTGGACAAGAGTGCCAAGGAGATTGTGGCCACCGTGCAGAGGACTGGTGCCAGCGTTCGCGGCCCCATCCCCCTGCCCACCAAGATCAACAAGTACTGCGTTCTCAAGGGACCGCACGTCGACAAGAAGAGCCGAGAGCAGTTTGAGATTCGGACGCACAAGCGTCTGCTCGACATCCTGGAGCCCACTCAGGGCACCATCGATGCGCTCATGAAGCTCGATCTGTCGGCCGGTGTGGACGTTGAGATCAAGCTGAATTAGGGCGAGACGATGACTACCGTAAAGGTTCTGAACATCGCCGGTGACGAGGTCAGCTCCCTGGAGCTGCCCGAGGACATCTTCGGCAACGACAAGTACGACCACCTGCTTCATCAGGTGGTGCGGTACAGCCAGGCGCATCGCCGCCAGGGAACGCAGTCGACCAAGACGCGCTCCGAGGTGCGAGGCGGCGGCAAGAAGATGTACCGGCAGAAGGGCACCGGTCGTGCGCGTCACGGCGGTTCCCGCGCGAACCAGATGCGTGGCGGCGGTGTCGCCCACGGCCCGAAGCCGCGCAGCTACCGGTTCAAGCTCAACAAGAAGGTGCGTGCCAACGCCCTCCGCAGCGCTCTGACGCGTCGTGCTTCCGGGAGCAAGGTCGTCGTCTTCGACAACCTCGACCTCGGCGAGATCAAGACGAAGAACGTCGCCGCTCTGCTGGGCAAGCTCGGCATCGACTCGGCCCTGTTCGTGCTCCCCGAGACGAACGAGACCGTGGCGAAGTCGGCGCGGAACATCCCCTACGTGAAGGTCCTGGCAATGCAGGGGCTGAACGTCGAGGACGTCCTCCGGCACGACCACCTGGTCCTGACGACGGCGGCCGTGGAGTCGCTGGTCGCTCGGTTCGGAGGTGACGCGTGAAGCGCATCGATCAGATCATTATCCGCCCGCTCCTCACGGAGAAGGCGACGGCCATGAACGAGGAGTCCAACACCTTCGCGTTCGAGGTCGGTAAGAGCACGACCAAGATTGAGATCAAGGAGGCCGTCCAGGCGCTCTTCGGGGTCAAGGTCGACCAGGTCCGCACCATGGTTGTGCGGGGCAAGGTCAAGCGTTTCGGTCGCTACTTCGGTAAGCGTCCCAACTGGAAGAAGGCTCTCGTGACCGTCGCTGACGGCGAGGACCTCAACTTCTACTCCGGCCTGTAGGGGATAGAACAATGGGAGTCCGTAGGTACAAGCCCATGACCCCCGGTCGCCGGGGCATGTCTGTCTCGGATTTTGCCGAGGTGACGTCGGGCAAGCCGACCAAGAAGCTGCTCGCGAAGTGGACCCGCTCCGGCGGCCGCAACGCGCGTGGTCGCATCACCGTCCGCCGCCGTGGTGGTGGACACAAGCGCCGTCTGCGAATCATCGACTTCCGTCGTGAGAAGCAGGTGCCGGCCAAGGTCGCCTCGATCGAGTACGACCCCAACCGCAGCGCGCGCATCGCCCTCCTGCACTACGTGGATGGCGAGAAGCGCTACATCATCAGCCCCAAGGGTCTGAAGGTGGGCGATGTGGTGGAGACCGGACCCAAGGCGGACATTCGTCCGGGGAACAGCCTTCCGCTGAGCTCCATGCCGCTGGGCACCTGGGTCTACAACATCGAGATGCTGCCCGGTAAGGGCGGCCAGGTCGCTCGCGCGGCTGGCACGTACGCCCAGGTGATGGCGAAGGAAGGCAAGTACGTCCTCCTCCGCCTGCCGTCCGGCGAGCTCCGCCAGTTCGTCAACCGCTGCCACGCAACGGTCGGCCAGGTGGGCAACGAGCAGCACAACAACATTTCGATCGGCAAGGCCGGTCGCAACCGCTGGCTGGGCAAGCGCCCGAAGGTCCGCGGTGTGGCCATGAACCCCGTCGATCACCCGCATGGCGGTGGCGAAGGCCGGACTTCCGGCGGTCGTCACCCCGTTACCCCCTGGGGCAAGCCCACCAAGGGGCACCGCACCCGCGACCGGAAGAAGCCGTCGAACCGCTTCATCGTCCGTCGTCGCAAGAGCAGGAAGTAGGTCGTCATGTCTCGTTCCCTCAAGAAGGGCCCGTTCATCGACATGCACCTTCTCACGAAGGTGGCCACGGCGAAGGAAACCGGCAGCAACAAGGTCATCAAGACCTGGAGCCGCCGTTCGACGATCATCCCCGAGATGATCGGTCTGACCTTCGCCGTTCACAACGGCAAGAAGTTCATCCCGGTGTACGTGACCGACCAGATGGTCGGCCACAAGCTGGGCGAGTTCAGCCCCACCCGCACGTACTTTGGCCACGCCGGCGACCGGCGCGGTCGGGTTCGCTAGGAACTGACGATGTCCGACACCGTCTCCAGCGCGAAGCTTCGCTACATCCGCGTCACTCCCCAGAAGGCCCGCCTCGTGGCCGACCTGGTGCGTGGCCGGGATGTCGATGAGGCCCTTCGCATGCTGCAGTTCACTCAGAAGCGTTCGGCGCCGTTGATCAGCACGCTGATCTCCTCGGCGGTCGCGAACGCCGCCGACACCAACCCCGCGGTTGATGTCGACGAGCTCTACGTCAAGACCATCTTCGTGGATGGCGGCCCGACGCTTCGTCGGTTCCTGCCCCGCGCCCAGGGCCGCGCTACGCGAATCCTGAAGCGGACCAGCCACATCACCGTCGAGCTCGGCTCGCGGTAACTGGAGGAAGCACAACCATGGGTCAAAAAGTACATCCCGTCGGCTTCCGCCTTGGAACCGTCAAGACGTGGGACAGCCGCTGGTACGCCGAGAAGGGCTACGCCGCGAACCTGCATGAGGACCTCCAGATTCGGAAGTTCCTCAAGAAGCGTCTCAAGAACGCGCAGGTCAGCAAGATCATCATCGAGCGCGCTGCCGCGAAGGCGAAGGTCTTCGTCTACGCCGCCCGCCCGGGAATGATCATCGGCAAGCGCTGCGCCGGCCTCGACGATCTGAAGGCTGAGCTCAAGAAGGTCACCAACACGGAGATCTTCCTGAACATCATCGAGGTTCGGAAGGTCGAGATGGACGCTCAGCTCGTCGCCGAGAACATCGGCGCCCAGCTGCAGAAGCGCGTCTCGTTCCGCCGGGCCATGAAGAAGTCCATGCAGGGCACGATGCGAGCCGGTGCCAAGGGCGTTCGGATCGCTTGCGCCGGCCGCCTCGGTGGCGCCGACATGGGCCGACGCGAGTGGTACCGCCAGGGTCGTGTGCCGCTGCACACGCTCCGCGCGGACATCGACTACGGCTTCGCGGTTTCGAAGACCCAGTACGGGGTCATCGGCGTGAAGTGCTGGATTTTCAAGGGAGAGATTCTCCCCGGCGATGAGGACGGAAACTAGCGATGCTCAGTCCCAAGCGAGTCAAGCACCGCAAGATCCAGAAGGGGCGCCGTCGTGGCATTGCACGCCGCGGCTGCAACGTCGACTTCGGTGATTACGGTTTGCAGGCGGAAGAGGCCGGCTTCCTGACCGCGCGTCAGATCGAAGCTGCTCGTGTCGCCATGACCCGTCACGCCAAGCGTGGCGGCAAGGTTTGGATTCGGGTCTTCCCGGACAAGCCGCTCACCAAGAAGCCCGCCGAGACCCGCATGGGTAAGGGCAAGGGCGCGCCGGAACTGTGGGTTGCGGTGGTCAGGCCTGGTCACGTCCTCTACGAGATGACGGGTGTGACCGAGGAGACCGCTCGTGAGGCCCTCCGCCTGGCGATGCACAAGCTGCCCCTCAAGACGCGCTTCGTGAAGAGGGAGACCTGGGCATGAACGCCTCCGACCTCCGTACGCTCGATGACAAGGGCCTGCTGCTTCGTCAGCAGGATCTCCTCGGGCAGATGACCTCCGTGAAGTTCCAGCAGGCCACCGGCCAGCTCGACAACACGGCGACCGTCAAGACGATTCGTCGCGGGCTCGCCCGCGTCAACACGCTCATTCGCGAGCGTGAGATTGCCCAGGGCCTGACCCAGGGTGGACTCGCGGCTGCGGTGGGCCCCATCGAGGCCGAAGGAAGCGCGTTTGCCGCTTTCCGCAAGTTCATGGGCCAGGGCGAGTAAGGGAACGACGATGGACACTGAGAACACGGTCGAGACCGAAGACGAGCGGCGCATGCGCCGGACCCTCCAGGGGCTCGTGGTCAGCGACAAGATGAACAAGACGGTGGTCGTTGTTGTGACGCGGGCGGTCAAGCACCCGCGCTACAAGAAGTACGTCCGCCATTCCAAGAAGTACCTCGCGCATGACGAGGCCGGCGAGTGCGGAGAGGGCGATCTGGTGACGATCGTCGAGACCCGTCCGCTGTCCAAGCGCAAGCGCTGGCGCGTCCGGTCCATCGACCGGAAGGCAGTGGGTTAGTCCGATGATTCAGGCAGAGTCGATCCTCGACGTGGCCGACAACTCCGGGGCCAAGAAGGTGCTTTGCATCAAGGTCCTCGGAGGATCGAAGCGCAAGTACGCCTCGGTCGGCGACATCATCAAGGTGTCCATCCGTGAGGCGATCCCCAACTCCAAGGTGAAGAAGGGGACGGTCATGGAGGCCGTCATCGTTCGCGTCGCCAAGGAGATCCGGCGGACGGACGGGTCCTACATCCGATTCGACAACAACGCGGCCGTGCTGGTCGACGCATCCAAGGAGCCCATCGGGACTCGCATCTTCGGGCCTGTCGCCCGCGAGCTGCGCGCCAAGCGGTTCATGAAGATCGTGTCGCTGGCGCCGGAGGTGCTCTGAGATGAGCCAGGCACAGAACAACACCAAGCTGCGCATCGGCGACACGGTGGTCGTGACCTCGGGAGCCCACAAGGGGTCCACGGGCACGATCAACCGGTTCAACGGAGACCGCTCCCGCGTCTTCGTCGATGGCGTGAACATGGTCAAGCGACACGAGAAGCCCCAGGCGGCCCTCGGTCGCAACGGCGGCATCATCGAGAAGGAGGCGTCTGTTCACGTCTCGAACGTCTCGCTGATGACGGCTGATGGCACTCCGACGCGAGTCGGGTACCAGCGGCTGGAGAACGGACAGAAGGTCCGTGTCGCCCGCAAGACCGGCGAACAGATCGAGCGAGTTCGGAGCTAATCATGGCTGCACAGACCAGGCTCCTGGATCAGTACAAGGACCTCGTTGTCCCGAAGCTGCAGGAAGAGTTCAACTACCCGAACCCGATGATGGTTCCGAAGCTCGAGAAGATCGTTGTGAACGTGTCGATGAAAGACGCGATTCAGAACGTGAAGCTCCTCGAGACCGCGGCTGCCGAGATCGGGCTCATCACGGGGCAGAAGCCGGTCATCCGACGGGCCCGCCGCTCCATCGCAAACTTCAAGCTCCGCGAGGGCATGCCCATCGGAGCGTCTGTGACGCTGCGTCGTGCCCAGATGTGGGAGTTCCTGGATCGGCTGATTTCGCTGACCATGCCGAGAATCCGCGACTTCCGCGGCATCTCGCGCAAGGCCTTCGACGGCCGCGGGAACTACTCGCTGGGGCTCAAGGAGCAGATCGTCTTCCCCGAGATCGACTACGACAACGTCGACAAGATCCACGGGTTCAACCTCACGTTCGTCACGTCCGCCAAGACGGATGCCGAAGCGCTTTCTCTGTTGAAGCACCTCGGCATGCCGTTCAAGGCCAAGTGAGTCGGGTTTAGATATGGCCAAGACCAGCAAAATCGCTGCCTGGAATCGCGGACCGAAGTTCGCTGTTCGTTATCGCAATCGCTGCCGCATCTGCGGTCGTCCCCGTGGCTACATGCGGAAGTTCGAGATGTGTCGCATCTGCTTCCGCAATTTGAGCCTCGAGGGGAAGATCCCCGGCGTCATCAAGAGTTCCTGGTAGGAGGACCGAATCATGGGCATGACCGATCCCATTGCGGACCTTCTGAGCCGCATCCGCAACGCGCAGCACGCCAAGCACCAGATCGTTTCGATCCCGGCGAGCAACATCAAGAAGGCCGTCCTGGAGATCCTCAAGCACGAGGGTTTCATCCAGGACTACGCATTCGAGCGCGATGACCTTCAGGGCGTCCTGAACATCATCTTGAAGTACGACAAGAACGACGAGGGCATCATCCTCGGCCTGCAGCGCGTCAGCACCCCCGGGTGCCGCCGCTACGTGAAGGCCAAGGAGATTCCCAAGGTCCTCGGTGGCCTCGGCGTCGCCATCCTGTCGACCAGTCGTGGCGTGGTCTCTGACCGTGCCGCGCGTGACCTCAACGTCGGCGGGGAGGTGCTGGCCTACGTCTGGTAGGTCAGCCTCTCTCAAAGGACGAAGCTATGTCTCGCATTGGAAATCTGCCTGTCACGCTCCCCAAGGGAGTCAGCGTCACGGTGACCGACACGACGATGGCCGCGAAGGGCCCCAAGGGACAGCTGTCCCGGGCCGTTCCTTCGCACGTCAGCCTCGAGGTCGGCAGCGACGCTGTGGTCGTCACGCGTGTGAACGACAGCAAGCCGGCCCGGGCCCGTCACGGCCTGACCCGCGCGCTGCTCCAGAACATGGTGACGGGCGTGTCCCAGGGCTTCGAGCGCAAGCTCGAGATCGTCGGCGTCGGCTACAAGGCTGCGGTCAAGGGCCGCACCCTGGAGTTGCACCTCGGCTACAGCCACCCCATCGCGTTCGCGCTTCCCGAGGGCATCAACGCCGCGGTGAAGGGGCCGAACATTTCGCTGACCGGGATCGACAAAGAGGTCCTCGGCCAGGCAGCCGCCAACGTTCGCGGGTTCCGCAAGCCTGATGCCTACAAGGGCAAGGGCATCCGGTACGCGGGCGAGCGCATCAAGCTCAAGGCCGGTAAGGCCGGCAGCGTCGGGTAACGGAGTCAACAATGGCAACTAGCACCAATCCCCGGGCCGTCGCGCGAGCGCGCCGCAAGGTCAGCATCCGCAAGCGGGTGCAGGGCACCACGGAGCGTCCGCGCCTCACGGTGTTCCGCACGACCAACCACATCTACGCGCAGGTCGTGAACGACGCGACCGGTGCGACCCTTGCGGCTGCTTCGACGCTGAACGTCGAAGTGGAAGGCCACAAGGGCAACAAGGACGCGGCCAAGGCCGTCGGTACCGCTCTCGCTGAGAAGGCGAAGGCGGCTGGCGTCTCCGCGGTCGTTTTCGACCGCAACGGCTACAAGTACCACGGCCGAATCAAGGCCCTCGCTGACGCCGCCCGTGAGGGCGGTCTCAGCTTCTAGGAGCAGTCGCATGGCTCGTTTTATGGACGGTGATGTCGAGCTGATCGACCGTGTCGTCGACATCAACCGCGTGAGCAAGGTCGTCAAGGGCGGCCGCCGCTTCAACTTCTCGGCCCTGGTCGTCGTCGGCGACGGCGAAGGTCGGGTCGGTGTCGCCAAGGGCAAGGCCAATGAGGTCCCCGAGGCGATTCGCAAGGGCGGCGAGAAGGCTCGTCGCTCGATGGTCCGGGTCCCGATGACGGACCAGGGGACCATTCCGCACCCCATCGTCGGTCACTTCGGTGCCGGTCGAGTGATGCTCCGTCCGGCCAGCGCCGGTACCGGCGTCATCGCCGGTGGTGCGGTTCGCGCGATTCTCGAGTGCGCCGGTGTGGAGAACATCCTCACCAAGTGCATCGGTTCCAACAACCCGCACAACGTGCTCAAGGCGACCATGGACGCCCTGAACAACCTGCAGGTTCCCGAGGACTACCTGCGCCGCCGCGGCGCGCCGGAAGTCTCGGCGAAGCCCTGAGTCAGGAGCTGACGATGTCCAACACCATCACCATCACGCTCAAGAAGAGCCCGATCGGTCGCAAGTTCGACCAGCGTCAGACCCTCACGGGCCTGGGGCTGACGAAGCTGCACAAGACCGTCGAGCTCGAGAACACGCCGTCGATCCGAGGAATGGTCAAGAAGGTCATTCACCTCGTTGAAATCAGCGAGATCAAGGCTTAAGCAGCAAGACCCTCACCCGGACCGCGAGTCGTCCGACCCCTCGGGGTTGGTCCGGGTGTTGAAGGACGGCGGGAGCAACACATGTCCGATCTCAACAAGCTCTCCCCGAACCCGGGGAGCACCCGCAAGCGCAAGCGCATCGGTCGTGGCCCCGGTTCGGGCCTCGGCAAGACCTCTGGCAAGGGCCAGAAGGGCCAGAAGGCTCGCAGCGGCGGCAAGATTCCTGCCTGGTTCGAGGGCGGACAGATGCCGATCGCGCGTCGTCTCCCCAAGCGCGGCTTCCACAACAACTGGGCCAAGCACTTCGCCGAGGTGAACGTGCGCGACCTCGATCGTTTCGAGGCCGGCTCCGTGGTGGACATCGAGGCCCTGCAGGCGGCGAACCTGGTCAAGAACAACATCGGTGACGGCGTCAAGCTCCTGGGCAACGGCGACGTCGACCGCGCGCTGACCATCAAGGTCCACAAGATCAGCAAGGGCGCGCAGGCGAAGGTCGAAGCCGCTGGCGGCACCGTCGAACTCATCGGTTAGCGAGCGGATACAGCACCCATGGCCTCAGGCGTCTGGCAGATCCCGAAGATCCCCGAGCTCCGCAATCGCCTTTTGGTGATGGCGGCGCTGCTCGGTGTGTACCGGTTCGGCGTGTTCATCCCGAACCCGGGTACGGACCGCAACGCGCTGTCGAGCTTCTTCAACCAGCAGTCCGGCGGGACGCTGTTTGACCTCTACAACATGTTCTCCGGGGGGGCGCTCGAGCAGTTCTCGATCTTCACCCTCGGGATCATGCCGTACATCTCTGCATCCATCATTTTGCAGCTGATGACGGTGGTCGTTCCCGCGCTGGAGCGACTGAAGAAGGAGGGCGAAGCGGGCCAGGCGAAGATCACGCAGTACACCCGGTACGGCACGATCCTCATCTGCCTCGTCCAGGGCTTCGCGATCGCGTACGGCCTGGAGAACATGGCCGCCCCGGGCAGCGACGGCGCCGTCGTCAACAACCCCGGCTGGCCCTTCCGCCTGATGACCGTCCTGACGCTCACCACGGGCGCTGCGTTCATCATGTGGCTCGGCGAGCGCATCACCGAGTGGGGCATCGGCAACGGCATCTCGCTCATCATCATGGCCGGCATCATCGTCCGCTTCCCGGACGCGATCTTCACCACGTGGGGCCAGTTGGCCTCGGGTGAGCGCAACTTCCTGGGGTTGCTGCTCCTGGGGCTGTTCGCGCTGGTGGTCATCGGCTTCATCGTCTTCTGCGAACGCGGACAGAGACGGATCCCGGTGCAGTACGCCAAGCGCGTCGTCGGCCGGAAGGTCTACGGCGGGCAGAACACGCACCTGCCGCTGAAGATCAACATGGCCGGGGTCATCCCGCCCATCTTCAGCTCGTCGATCATCATGTTCCCGGCGACCATCGCGAGCTTCTGGCGGGACAACGCGTTCCTGACGGACGTGCAGTCGCTCTTCATGCCCGGCACGACGACCTACATGGTCACGTACGCCGTCATGACCATCTTCTTCTGCTACTTCTACACGTCGGTCACGTTCAACCCGGCTGACGTCGCTGAGAACATGCAGAAGCATGGCGGCTACATCCCGGGCATCCGCCCCGGCAAGCCGACCGCCGACTTCATCGATCGCGTGCTGTCGCGGCTGACCCTCGCGGGCAGCCTCTACATCACTGCGGTCTGCTTGCTCCCTGACATCATGATCAGCCAGATGCGGGTGACCTTCTACTTCGGTGGAACGGGCCTCCTCATCGTCGTGGGCGTCGCCCTCGACCTCGTGGCGCAGATTGAGAGCCACCTCCTGACCCGTCACTACGACGGCCTCATGGGCGGCGGAGGCGGCGGCACGCGCATGCGCAGCGGCCGACGCTCGGGAGTCACGGCCCGATGAGCAGGAACCTCATCTTCTTCGGCCCTCCCGGCGCGGGGAAGGGCACCCAGGCCAAGCGGCTGATGGAGGATCACTCGATCCCCCAGATCAGCACCGGCGACATCCTCCGAGCCAACCGCTCGCAGGGCACGGAGCTGGGGCGCAAGGCGCAGGGCTTCATGGACAACGGCAAGCTCGTGCCGGACAACCTCATCATCGACATGGTCGATGACCGGTTCGGCCAGGGCGACTGCGACAACGGCTGGATCCTGGACGGGTTCCCGCGCACCGTGCCGCAGGCGGTGGCCCTGGACGGGCTGCTGAACCGCCGCGATGCGGGTGTGGACCGGGTGGTCCTGCTGAAGGTGCCGGACGACGACATCGTGGACCGCATCACCGGCCGACGGGTCTGCCGGACCTGCGGCGCGCCGTACCACGTCACGTTCAAGCCGCCGGCTGTGGACGGGGTGTGCGACGCCGACGGTGGCGAGGTCTACCAACGAGCTGATGACACAGAAGAGAAGGTGCGTGTTCGTCTCGACGAGTACGCGCACAACACCGCGCCGGTCGCTGCCTACTTCGGGCAGCGGGGCATCGTTCGAGAGATCGACGGCACGGGTGAGATTGATGAAGTCTACGGTCGCCTTGTGGCGGTCTTGGAGTAATGAAGAAGGGCGACGACCTTGAGGTCAGCGGTTCCGTAGTTGATCTGCTGCCCAATCGTCTGTATAGGGTGCGCCTTCGTGGCGGGAGCGTCGTAAGCGCTCATGTCGCGGGCACGCTCCAGATGAAAATCGTTCGGTTGATACCGGGTGACCAGGTTGTCGTGAAGCTGAGTGACGTGGACCCATCGAGGGGACGCATCATCCGCCGAATTGCGGCGGGGGAGACGAGAAGATGAAGGTCAAGGCCTCCGTCAAGAAGATGTGCGACAAGTGCCGCGTCATTCGACGCAAGCGCGTGGTTCGCATCATTTGTGAAAACCCCAAGCACAAGCAGCGGCAGGGATAGTCATGGCACGTATTTCCGGCGTCGATATTCCGCGCCACAAGCCGGTCTGGATCGGCTTGACCTACATCTTCGGGATCGGTCAGACGACCGCCCGCCGCATCTGCAAAGAGGCCGGGATCGAGGACGCCACGCGCGTTCAGGACCTGACCGAGGGCGAGGTTGCGCGGATTCGTTCCAGCATCGAAGCCCACTGCACGGTCGAAGGCGACCTCCGCAAGGAGACCGCCATGAACATCAAGCGGTTGATGGACCTGAACACGTACCGCGGTCTGCGGCATCGCCGGGGCCTCCCGGTGCGTGGTCAGCGGACTCACACGAACGCTCGCACCCGCAAGGGCCCGCGTCGTCTCGTGACCCGCAAGAAGGGCAGGTAGTTCGACATGGCCAAGGTCCGTCGTACAAAGAAGAGGGTTTCGAAGAACATCGCGGTGGGCGTCGCCCACATCCACGCGACGTTCAACAACACCATCGTGAACATCACCGATGTCAACGGGAACACCATCTCGTGGTCGTCGGCCGGCTCGCGCGGCTTCAAGGGCTCGCGTAAGAGCACGCCGTTTGCCGCCCAACTGGTGGCTGAGGACGCCGCCCGCAAGGCGATGGACCACGGCATGCGCACCGTGTCGGTCGAGGTGAAGGGGCCGGGCTCCGGTCGTGAGTCGGCGCTGCGCGCCCTCGCCGCCGTCGGCCTCAAGGTCACGTTCATCCGGGACGTCACCCCGATCCCCCACAACGGCTGCCGGCCGCCCAAGCGGCGCCGGGTTTAAGGAAGAAGCACCATGGCTCGCTACGCAGGTCCTGTCTGCCGTTTCTGCCGTCGAGAGGGGCTCAAGCTCTTCCTCAAGGCGGAGCGCTGCTACACCGACAAGTGCTCGTTTGAGCGCAACCAGTACCCCCCCGGGCAGCACGGTCAGAACCGTCGCTTGCGGGTCAGCGACTACGGCCTCCAGCTTCGCGAGAAGCAGAAGGTCAAGCGCATCTACGGTCTCCTGGAGAAGTCGTTCCGCAGCTACTACGTCGAGGCTGCCCGTCGCAAGGGCAACACCGGCGAACTGCTCCTGGCGCTCTTGGAGAACCGCTTCGACAACACCATCTTCCGGATGGGGTTTGCGGGCTCGCGCTCGGAAGCCCGTCAGCTGCTGAACCACGGCCACTTCCTGGTCAACGGTCGCAAGCTGGACATCTCCAGCTACCAGATGTGCATTGGCGACGTGGTCACGGTGAGGGAAGCGAGCCAGAAGATGACTCGCATCATCGAGGCCGCCGAGCGCGCCATCAACCGTCCCCAGATGAGCTGGCTCGAGGTCGACACGGACAAGTTCACGGGCAAGGTCCTGACCTTCCCCGTCCGTGCTGAGCTGACCCTGCCCATCACCGAGAACCTCATCGTCGAGCTCTACTCCCGCTAAGGAACGAAATGACCGACACCACCGGCCGCGAGATTTACAAGAACTGGCGGAGCCTCATCCGTCCCCGCTCCCTCCAGCAGGAGGATGGGGCCGAGGCCGCTCGTTACGGCAAGTTCACCGCTTCTCCGTTGGAGAAGGGCTTTGGCGTCACGCTGGGCAACGCGCTCCGGCGTGTGCTCCTCAGCAGCCTCCAGGGCACGGCGATCACGGCCGTCCGCATCGACGGAGTGCTCCACGAGTTCTCGACCGTCGAGGGCGTCATCGAGGACGTCACCGACATCATCCTGAACCTCAAGGGCGTGCTCGTTCGCATGGAGACCTACGAGGCTCAGACGTTCGTCCTGGAGAAGTCCGGCGGCCGCGGCGAGCAGATTCAGGTCACGGCGGCTGACATCCAGACGACGGGTGACAGCGTGATCATGAACCCCGATCACCACATCTGCACGCTGGCCGGCGAAGGCCACCTGCGGATGGAGTTGGTCGTGGAGAAGGGCGCGGGCTACGTCCCGGCCGATCGCAACAAGGACGACGAGGAGGCGCCGATTGGCACCATCCCGATCGACGCGATCTTCAGCCCCATCCAGCGGGTCAACTACCGCGTCACGAACGCTCGCGTCGGTCAGCGCACCGACTACGACAAGCTCGTCCTTGAGATCTGGTCGGACGGCACCGTCACCCCCAGTGACGCCATCGCCTTCTCCGCCAAGATCCTCAAGGAGCAGCTCCAGATCTTCATCAACTTCGATGAGGAAGAGGAGCCTGGCTTCGAAGAGGAAGAGCCGGACGAGGAGTGGAACGAGAACCTGTTCAAGACGGTCGACGAGCTCGAGCTGTCGGTTCGTTCCGCCAACTGCCTGCAGAACGCCAACATCAAGTACATCTACGAGCTGGTCGAGAAGACCGAGGCTGACCTGCTGAAGACGAAGAACTTCGGCCGCAAGTCGCTCAACGAGGTCAAGGAAGTGCTCTCGGAGATGGGGCTGCAGCTCGGTATGAAGCTGCACAACTTCCCCCGCATCCGCGAGCAGGAGTAGCCCGGCGTAAGCCGGCCTATCGGAGTTAAGCCATGCGCCATCGCAAATCAGGACGCCGTCTCGGGCGTAACGCCCCGCATCGCAAGGCGATGTACAGGAACATGGCCACGAGCCTCCTGGAGCACGGTCGGATTCAGACGACCGATGCCAAGGCCAAGGAGCTTCGCAAGGTCGTGGAGCGGTTGATCACGCTGAGCCGTCGAGTGACGCCCAGCCAGATCGACGCCGCCGACGGAGAGGCCGCGCGCCGCCTCCGCCAGCGTCGCCTCCACGCCGTGCGCCAGGCCCGTCGCACCGTCAAGGACCGCGACGTGCTGCAGAAGCTCTTCAGCGACTACAGCGAGATGTTCGCCGAGCGTCCCGGCGGCTACACCCGGATCACCAAGATCGGGCGTCGCACCGGTGACAACGCGCCGATGAGCATCATCGAGCTGGTCGAAGATGACTACGAGCCCGGCAGCAAGAAGGCCAAGGCCGCTCCCGCCGAGCCCGTCGCCGCTGCCGAGCCGGAGGCTCCCGCGGAGGAGCCGGCCGAGGAAGCCGCCGAGGAGGCCGATGAGGCTCCCGAGGCCGAGGAGGGGGCCATGGACGACCTGCTCGAGGCGACCGAGGACGAGGCCGCCGACGAGAGTGACGACTCCTAGCGAGCCGTCGTGACCGGGGCCCCCTCCTACCCGGCGGCCCACGCCCGTCTGTTGGCCTACATGAAGGCCCACGGACTCAAGCTCACCCGCCAGCGTGAACAGATTCTTGAGGCCTTTCTGGGCGCCGAGAAGCACGTCGGCGTGGAAGAGCTTCTGGGCCTCGTGCGCCGGCTGCAGCCCGGCATCGGGCACGCCACCGTCTACCGCACCATGAAGCTGTTCGTGGACTCGGGCATCGCGACCGAGCGCAAGTTCAGTGAGGGCGCGACGCTGTACGAGCCCGAAGACGGCGGGCATCACCACCACGACCATCTGATCTGCACCCGCTGCGGGACGATCGTCGAGTGGGAGAACGAGGCGATCGAGGAGCTCCAAGAGCAAGTGGCCCGCCAGCACGGTTTCGTGCTGACGGACCACAAGATGGAGCTCTACGGGCTCTGCTCGAACTGCCAGAAGAAGGCCTAGAGGCAGACCATCTCGAGCACGGTCACGTAGCCGGGCTCAATCCACGCCGCCGCACCGGCGCCCGCGTCCGGCACGCCCCAGATGCTGCCGCAGGGACGCGCACGGCCCTGGTCCAGGACCTCGAGGCTGTGCTCACCGGGAGCCAGGTTCGGGCTCACCACCAGGCCATCGGCGCTCATCGCCTTCTGCGCACGGTCGAAGTCGCCGTCGTCGTTGGTGTAGATCGCGTCCTTGAGGTCCTCGCCGTCCAGCACCAGGCCCTCAGCACCGAGCCAGCGGCTGTCCACGGACAGCAGGGCGTGGCCGGTGTTCGGGTCCAGGTCGATGCCCAGGTGGTCGGCGTTGGCCTGCACGATGTAGTTGCTCATCGCGTGCAGGGTCAGGAACGAACCGTCCGCGGGCGCCTGCCGCGCCATCAGCGTCGGGTGCAGGCCGTGGCGGTGCATCGCCAGCGCGATCACCTCGAGGCCCCCCTCGCGTTCCTCCGGTTGCACGTTGATTTCGAAGAAGCCGTCCTCGTCGGTGGTGGCGCAGGCTGTGTGCGAAGTCAGGGAGCACACGCTCACGCCGGCCAGCGGGATCTCGTAGGGCACCGACAGGACCTCGGCCTGCACGGTGATGTACTCCTGCGAGGAGTCGGGTGTGTCTGCGTATGACCTTGCCCCGGTTTCCCGGACCAGTTTGTTGAGTATGCCTGCTCGGCTACGCCGCGCAGGCGGATTGGGGCTCCGCCCCTTGCCCCCGAGGTTTGACGCATTTCGGCCAACTGGATGGGGGAAGCCCCGGTCAGGTCACGGTGTAGGGTTCGCCTGCCTGCTCGGAGGATAGGGCTCTGGTGAGGACCAACCCGAGCGCCGTGGCAGGTGCCAGTACGGATGGGGCCGGGCCTTCGGGCCCGGCTCTCTCTACTCATGCGGCAGCCTCCACGACGCGGTGCGCGGCCTCGAACTGGACCGGGCTGAGCTGCCCCAGGGTCGAGTGGCGGCGGCGCTGGTTGTAGAAGCCATGGATGGTACGCGCCGACTGCGGCCCGGGCGGCGGCCTCGTCGTGCCAGGCCTCCTCCAACTGGAGCACCAGCTCCTGTTCCAGGGTCCCGAAGAAGGACTCGGCGACGGCGTTGTCCCAGCAGTTGCCCTTGCGGCTCATCGACGGGGTTGCGCCGATGGCCTCGAGCGCGTCCTGGTAGTCGTCGCTGGTGTACTGCGAGCCGCGGTCGGTGTGATGCAGCAGGCCGGGACCGGGATGGCGGGTGGCGACGGCCTGATGCAGTGCCTGGAGGCACAGCTCCGTCTGCATGTGCTGCTGCAACGACCAGCCCACCACCTTGCGGCTGAACAAGTCGATCAGCACCGCCAGGTACACCCACCCCGCCCTCGTCGCCAGGTACGTGATGTCGCCCACCCAGGCCTGGTTCGGGACCGTCGACGTGAACTTCCGGTCGAGCAGGTTCTCGGCCACGCGATCGTCGTGGTCCGAGTCTGTCGTGGTCGGCCGGTACCGCCGCTTCGGCGTCCCCGTCAGGCCCTGCTCACGCATCAGCCGACCGACGCGCTCCTTGCCCACCTGGTGCCCCTCTGCGCGCAGCTCCGCGAGCACTCGGGGGACTCCGTACGTCCCCAGGCTTCGTCGGTGGATCGCCTTGATGTGCACCGACAGCGTCGCGTCCGAGGCAGCCCTCCCGGTCGTCCCGCCCTGCTTCCACGTGTAGTACGCCGAACGCGAGACGCGCAGCGCTCGCAGATGACGCGCACCGGCCAGATCGCCTTCTCCGCGTCGATGAACCGGTAGGCGGTCACAGGCTCTCCTTCGCGAAGAAGGCTGCGGCTGTTTTTAGGATTTCTCGCTCCGTCCGCAGCACCTTGACCTGCTTGCGGAGCCGCTTGAGTTCATCCCGCTCGTCGGTCGTCAGAGCCCCAGGCTGGGCGTCCCGCTCGGCCAGATGCACCCACCGGCCCAGCACGCTCTCGGGGACCCCGAGGTCACGAGCCGCCTGAGCGCGGGTCAGGCCCTGTTCCAGGACGAGTTTCGCAGCCTCCGCCTTGAACTCACGGGTGTACTGCCGTCGCTTCTTCTTCGTCGCCATCGGTCCTCCCGGACTTGCTTATCA
>JAAESI010000074.1 GCA_024229515.1 Pseudomonadota bacterium
CCAAGAGAAAACACACATCTTGATGAAAGTTGAAACGCACAACCACCCAACGGCAATTTCTCCATGGCCGGGCGCATCTACAGGTTCAGGCGGTGAAATCCGTGATGAAGGCGCGACAGGTATTGGTGGTAAGCCAAAAGCAGGTCTAGTGGCGTTCTCTGTATCTAACCTTAAGATCCCGAACTTTGTTCAACCTTGGGAAACAGATTTTGGTAAGCCAAGCCGTATCGTTACTGCATTGGATATCATGCTTGAAGGTCCTCTTGGTGGCGCGGCATTCAACAACGAATTTGGTCGTCCAAACCTACTAGGTTACTTCCGTACTTACGAAGAGAAAGTAAACTCTCACGCAGGTGAAGAAGTACGTGGTTACCACAAGCCAATCATGCTGGCTGGTGGCCTTGGTAACATCCGTGATGAGCACGTTCAGAAGAAAGAGATCCCAGTAGGTGCAAGCCTAATCGTTCTAGGTGGTCCTGCGATGAACATCGGCCTTGGTGGCGGTGC
>JAAESI010000075.1 GCA_024229515.1 Pseudomonadota bacterium
CGGCGGTGTCCGGCACGACGGACACGCCGGTCAGCGACCCGGCGTCCACGGTGAGGTCGGTTGCATCGAAGCCCTGCATGTTGCCCGAAAAGGTGAACTTCACCTCGATGTTCCGCTTGGGCGAGATGTTGGAGCTGGGCCCAACCATAGCGGTGGTGCTGTGGTCGCCGCCGCCCGTCTTCTCCTGCAGCAGGGCCACGGCCGTCAGCTCCGGACTGCGGACACTCGAGGGCCGACGCGGCCGGACACAGGGCGCGGGGGCGAAACGCAACGGGGTGAGAGGCGCGAGCGAACGGTCGGTCGCGGGGCGAGTGGCGGCGCAGCCAGCACCCGCCCGCTGCCACGCACGCATACACAGACGCGAACCCAACATCCCCGCTCGCGGCTGTGCCCCTCCCGCGCTTGCCAACGCCCTCTCCCTCCGCTCGGACCCATGCGGGCGCGACTCACCTGTACGTGAACGTGGCCGCCGCGCCGACGCTCGCCCCCGTGTCCAGCGACGTCGTGGTCGTGATGGAGGCCTGGGGCGCGGCCGTGGAGCCGTCCGCCGTGCACGTGCCCGAGTAGGTCGCCCCGCTGTCCGACGTCGTCAGCGCGACGCAGGTGATGCCGACGAGGTTGAGGTTCGACTGGTCGGCCCACGACGCCACGGCGGCCGTCCACGTGACGGTGAGCGTGGAGGTGCCGGCGGCGGCGTCGGTGCCGCTGAAGGCCAGCGACGGCTGGGGCCGCACGCGCACCGTGATGGTGTCCTCGGCGTAGTTGCCAGCAGTGTCCGTCGCGCGCAGCGTGAAGGTCCGATCGGCCTCGTTGCCGCTCGGGATGACATCGGACGCATCCGTCCCGGAGATGATGCAGGTCGGCACCCCGGCGCCGGTGTGCTCGAAGCTCGAGCAGGCCGCTGCCGCCTCCAGCCCGCCCGCGCTCAGCGCCACGAGCGACAGAGTGAGGGTGTTGGACTTGGCGTCGTCCGTCGTGTCCGTGACCTGGAACGTGCTCGCGCCCGTGGCCAGGGCCTGCGAGAAGGCCTGCAGGGACGTGGCGCGGTACTGCGGCGCTGCGCCCACGGTGATGGACGGCGGCGTCATGTCCAGTCGCACGGTCTGCACGTTGAGGCTGCCGGC
>JAAESI010000076.1 GCA_024229515.1 Pseudomonadota bacterium
CGGCAGGCCTGCACGTGGCGGATGCTGGTCAGGTGGCTGCCGACCAGGACGAAACCACCGAGGATCGCCAGCATTCCTGCGCCCTGGAAGAGCGCCAGCGCCTCGCCCAGTCGGCCTGCGACCAGCACGAGGACGCCCACCCCGAACGCCCCGAGCACCCAGCGGTTCCGGTGGATCCGGAAGCCGAGCGCGCCAGCCGGCACGGCCAGGGCCAGCGCTAGGCTGAAGAAGCCCCACTCGAAGGCCTCGTTGGCGAGCAACTCCAGCCCCAGCAGGGAGAGGAGCGCGGGTGCCGCGGACAGCAGCAGACAGTGGGCGGCGCAGGTCGCGCTCGCGACGCTGCCGAACCGGTCCATCCAGAGGGAAGTCATCGTCACTCCTGGCTTCGCGGGCGCCGGGGTGGCGCAGCGCGGTCCCGGTATGTATTCACACCGAGACGTAATTGCAAGTTGATTGCGTTAAGACTCTGAAGCACAGCGCACCAGGCCAGGCCCGTGAGGCCCGGCCCCGCGCTGCTAACCTGAAGCGCACCGGAGGACGCCCTGAGCCGCTCGATTGAACAGGTGAGGAACGAAGTGCGGACCCTGCTGCGGGACCGTGGCCTGCGGGCTACTGCGGCCCGCATCGGCGTGCTGGAGGTGCTGCACGAGCAGCGCGGGCCCATGAGCCACGAGGGCGTCATGGCTCAGCTCCCCGAAGGGGTGCACGACAAGGCCTCGATCTGGCGGATCCTCTCGGACCTCGCCGACAACGGTCTGCTCCGCCGCATGGACCTGGGTGATCGTGTGTGGCGCTACGAACTGCTGGACGACTGCCGCTCGGTCACCGACGACCACCCGCACTTCCTCTGCGAGGGGTGCGGCGAGGTGCGCTGCCTGCCCCCCCTCGAGATCCGGTCCCCGGACGGCGCGCTGCCCGACGCCCTGCTGGGCGCCGAGTTCCACGTGCGCGTCATGGGGACTTGCGCGGCCTGCCGCGCGGCCTGAGCTGCCCGTCACGGTTGCGCCTCCAGGCACGCCTCGACGCCGCCGCGAAGCTGGGTCTCATCCAGCCCCCGTCCGATGAACACGAGCAGGTTTCGCCGTGGCTCGTCGCCCCAGGCCCCGTGCGGACGCACGTCGATCCACCGCCGGACCCCCTGGAACACGAAGCGCCGCGGGTCCCCCGGCACCGCCAGTAGCCCCTTCATCCGCAGGACGTCCTGGCGCCGGACCAGGTCGCCAAGCCATCGGTCGAGGGCCTGGATGTCGACGTCGCCCGGAAGATCGACCGAGACCGATCGGATCGCGTCGTCGTGGTGGTGGTGGGTTTGCGTGGGCTCGGTCGGCAGCCCGGCGCGGTGGTTCGCCAGCACGGCGTTCCGGGGGATTCGTGCCCGCACCGTTGGGATGCAGCGAGCCAGGCTGTTCAGGCCGGCCAAGCGGGCCTGCAGCGCCGTCAGCTCGAATGAGGACACGAGGTCCATCTTGTTGAGGATCAGCAGGTCCGCCATCGCGATCTGCCGCCCGCAGACCTCGGTCTCTTCGAGGTCACGCTCGACGTGCCGGGCGTCGACCAGGGTCACGATCCCTGCGAGCTCGTAGTGCTCCCGGATCCCGTCGCTGCTCAGCCCGGCGATGACGGGGCCCGGGTCGGCGAGGCCGGTGGCTTCGATGACGAGGTGGTCGAAGTCCGCCCGCCGGTCCTGCAGCCGCTCCAGCACGCGGACGAGGTCGTCCAGCACGGTGCAGCAGAGGCAGCCGTCGTTCAGCTCGAAGAGCGCCTGGTCCGCCCCCTCCACGAGGACCTGGTCCACGCCGCGGGCGCCGAACTCGTTCTCGACCACCGCGATGCGTCGAGCGCCTGCGCCGGCCAGAAGGCGGTTGAGCAGCGTGGTCTTGCCCGCCCCGAGAAAGCCCGAAAGCAGGGTCACCGGGATGCGGGGGGAGGAGTGCATGGTTCGGCCTCGCATCACGCAATCAGAACCGGCCGGTGGCGGGCGCGCAGGCACCCGCCACCGGAACCGAAACGGTCGCCGTGGGGCCTGAGGACTACTCCTCGGCGCCCTCGCAGACGCCCTCGTCCTCGCCGTCCTCGATGTGGCAGTGCAGGTCGCCGTTGCACTCGTCGTCGTCGTGGCAGTGGGCGCCCTCTTCGCCGTCGGCAGGTGTCTCGGTGGGGCAGCCGGTGGCGAGGCCGAGGACGAGGATGCTCAAGGCAAGCAGCAGAATGCGGATGGCGGGCATGGGTCTCTCCGTGGGGTTCCGGGCCGGTCGAGGCTCGGGGCGTGGTTGCAGTCGGGTCGCTATTGCGACTGTAGGTCGATATATCAGGCCGCGCTACGGCTGGGTACTTGCTTCTGCAATTAGATTGCGATAGATAGCGTCTTCGAACGGAGGCACCAACGCCATGACAGCCCGAATCCCTCTCTTCTTCGGCACCCTGGCCCTGCTCGCCGGCTGCGCGGACGTCGACGACCACGACCACGACCACGACCACGAGGTCATCACCACCATCACCCTGACCTTCACGGCCCAGGGCTCTGGCGACGTCGTGGAGGCGTCGTGGGCCGACCCCGAGAACGACGGCAGCCCCGTCATCGACGACATCGTCCTGCTCGACAGCGAGGACTACGACCTCGACCTGA
>JAAESI010000077.1 GCA_024229515.1 Pseudomonadota bacterium
AGCGCACCTGGTCGATCACGTCTTCCCGCCGCTGCCGGTGCGCCAGTGGGTGTTATCGCTGCTGAAGCAGTTGCGCTATTTCCTGCGACACGACCGGCGTACGGTGACAGCGGTACTAACAATCTTCCCGCGCGTGGTCGAGCAGGTACTGCGCGAGCGAGCCCCCGGAGCCGCACCCAAGGCACGACTGGGGGCGGTGAGCTTCGTACACCGCTTCGGCTCGGCGCTCAACGAGCACCTGCATTTCCACTGTTGTGTGATCGATGGCGTATTCGAGCCGGCGCAGGGAGATGATGAGACCGTTCGTTTCCGCGAGACGGTGCTCACCGACGCCGATATCCAGTGGGTGCAGGCACGGGTTCGGCAACGGGTGCTTCGCTGGTTCGCCCGTCAGGGCTACCTCGACAAGGATGAGGCGAAGGACATGGCCGAGTGGCGCAACGACGGCGGCTTCTCGGTCGATGCCTCGGTCCGGATCGAGGCCGATGACCGGGCCGGGCTCGAGCGGCTGCTGCGTTACTGTGCCCGCCCGCCGTTCGCCCTGGAGCGGCTCGAGGCCATCGACGCGCAACGGCTGATTTACCGTCTGACCAAGCCGCGCCCGGATGGAAGCACCGAGCCCTTCCTGATTCACAAAAAAGGCCGTTTATTCCGCCTATCCTCGCAGGTATGGCGCTTATCCAGGCGCTCCAGCAACCACCCCAGCGATCGGTCGTTATGGTCGCTGGTGTCCTGAATACACAGTACCCGGGAGTGCTCGCGCAGGCGCTCCACGGTACAGGCGATATGCGGCGCGAGCACCGCCTCCGCGGTGACCTTCTTCTGGTCGAACAGGCGGTAAACGGCCCGGGTCTCGGTCCAGCCGCCACAGGCGCTCGGTATGCTCTCCCTCGGTTTGTCTCCCAGTTGTCCCAACATCCGCTGTGCTCGCCGGTTGCGCCGGGCATCGCCCAGGTCGATGGTTTTCAACTCCGCGGCCAAAGCGCTCATTGGGCCACCCCCAACACCCGGCGGAAGTCCGCCCTCAGGGGATGGACGTACACGGCCTTGCGCGGCAGGACCGCCCGATGGGTGCGGTCGCCCTTGCCCCGACCCCGAGTCTCGCCCAAATACTGCCAGTTGGCCGCCCGGTAGCAGCTGCCGCGAAAGCGCGGGATCTCCACGAAGGTCTCCAGCAGCACCGGGCGCTCGCCATAGCGGGCGGCAAAGTCGTCGGCCACTTGACTGGCCGACAGCGCCAAGACCTTGGAGGCGAGATTTTTCACCCGGACCCAGGGCAGCAGGAGAAATCTCGCGTTGTTGAGCACCCGGCCCAGGCGCGCCTCGCGAACCGATGCCTCCCAACCGATCCAGCGGTCGCGCGCCGCCACCTTCCAGGCCGCCGCCCCGAAGCCGAGCGCCCCCAGCACTCCCTGGTCGTATTCGATGAGGTAGCGCAGCTGCGCCCCCGGCAGGGGTGTATAACCGAGGTAGTGATAGCGGTCGATCAGGCCGTTCCACAGCCGGGAGGCCGCTTTGCCGGCTACCGGCTCCAGGCGCAGACCGGGCAATTCGCCGACGCTCCCGTGCAGCGCTCTCTCTTGCGGCCACTCCTTCGGCTCGTGCTGCAAGGGCCGGCCATTGCCGTTGCCGCCGGTCGGCGCCGGCAGTTCGATCAGCCCCGAGCGG
>JAAESI010000078.1 GCA_024229515.1 Pseudomonadota bacterium
CGGTACTTGGTCTTGTACTTCAGTGTCACCTTGCTCTTTGTACGCGCGGCCATCTTGGTCGTCTCCGGAGGCTGATCCTCGAGGAGCACCGTGGGCCGAGCAGGCCCATCAGGTCAAGACGCCGAGCCATGCACCAACGCCTACCTACACCTGTGCGACCTCCCGGGCCCCGACGGGGCGCGGATCTCGAGGGTCACGACAGGGGCAGAGGAAGTTCATGGGGAGGCAGAGTCCATCCCCTGGGACCGCATTCAGGGAATCAGGTTCCGCTGATCCGAATCAGGGCTCCGAGGTGAGCGTCAGCGTCTCGGACGCCTCGCTCCCGCTGGCGCCATGCGGCGACCACGTGGCGGTGACGTCGACGCTGTAGGCCGCTTCGGCGGGGGGCGTGAAGACGATCGTGCGGGTCGCGGACGCGCCGGCGTCCATCGTCACGACCGCGTTGCCGTCGAGCTCGAAGGTCGGGGCCTGTGCGGGGGTCAGGGTGAGCACGGCGGTGACGGGGCCGGTGCCGACCGAGTCGAGGGTGAACTCGAACTCCGCCGACTCGTCCACGCCCGGCCAGGGGATCTCGGCGCTGCCGGTGGGGTCCAGGTCGACCTGCCCGACCCCGCCGCCGTCGCTGTCGGGGTCGTACGGGGCGCCGTCCTCACTGTCGGGGATGCCGTCGTCGTCGCTGTCGAGATCGAGGAAGTCGGGGTCGCCGTCTCCGTCGGTGTCATCGGCCCCCTCGGCCCCGTCCTCGATGCCGTCGCCGTCGCTGTCGGGGTCGTCGATGTTGTCGATGCCGTCGCCGTCCGCGTCGCCCTCGCCTTCCAGGTCGTCGGGCAGTCCGTCTCCGTCCGAGTCCGGCGGCAGCGGCGCGCTGTCGTCGTCGTCGGAGGCGTCGTCGTCATCGGTGGCGTCGTCGTCGTCGGCGGCGACCGTGAAGTCGTCGTCGTCGTCGAGCACCGGTTCTTCGGACGGGCATCCGAGCAGGAGGGTCGCGAGCGCGAGGAGCAGAAGGGCGTGCCGGGTCATGGCGCCAGTCTGCCCCAAACCGGGCGTTGGGGCCCTGCGCGCTGTGGCTCCCACTCTGTGGCACAGTGCCGTCCGTGCGCTGGAACCACATCGCAGTCTTGCTCCCCTCGCTCGCCCTCGCGGCGTGCACGCCCACGGGTGGGGGAGATGACGACGACGCCACAGACGAGCCGACGCCGTGCGAGTACCCGGAGTTCGTCGACCCGATGGAGGAGGGGGAGGTCATCCTCCCCTACCGCTGGGAGACCGGCATTGCGGGGGACGGCACCGAGGCCTCGGTGGACCTGGAGGACGCCTACTGCGGGGTCGATGACGACATCGCCTGGAGCCAGTCCGAGGTCGTGCTCATGGTGTCGCTGCCCGCCTGGTGACCGGCTTGCATTCAGCACACCAGGTCGGTTGCTAGCGTAGAAGAAGACATCTTGGAGGCAGGTGCCGAGATCGTGTGGGTGCTCGAGCAGAGCGCCATCGGCACGGCCGGGACCGCCGAGGCGTGCCGCGACACGCTCGACAGCTACGACAGCGACAAGGGCTGGTGCGTCGGCGACGGCGACACCGAGCCGGAGGCCGAGGCCTTCGACAACAGCCCGTTCAGCATCGGCCGCGGCTTCGACATCATCATCGACCGCTCCACGATGGAGATCGTCTGGACCTCGTCCCACGGCACGCCCAGCGGGAACGAGAACCTCGACGGTGAGGACGTCCTGGACGCGGTGCTGGAAGCCGTCGACGACTAGCCCTCGAGCGGCGGATCCGTCCACGTGGGGACCTCGTCCCCGTGCTTGATCGACACCACCTTCGGGCCTTGCAGGCCGTCGGGATCGTCCAACAAGTCGTAGACCGCTTGGGAGACGCAGAGTCCGCCGTCTTCGACCGCCTTCTCCATGCGCGCGGCCAGATCGATCCCCTTGCCGGTGCCCTCGAAGGAGAACCCTTCCTCCAGCACGTACCAGGTGACCTCGCAGGTGTGCAGTCCGATGCGCAACTCCCAACCGAACTCGCTCTGGGCGATGCGGAGCATCTCGCGTGAGCCCCGCATCGACGCGCTCGCCGCCCGCCGCTCGGCGCCGGGGCCGCCCTCGCCGGACCAGTCGGTCCAGATGAA
>JAAESI010000079.1 GCA_024229515.1 Pseudomonadota bacterium
ACACGATCAAGACGAGAAGCTGGAGCGCGAACGGGAGCTGAGACATCCGCTCATCCGCTCTCCTCGGCCATCAGCCGACAACTCGCCCGACTTCGCTGAATGATGGACGGAAACCACGATCGAGTTTTGGGACACCACGGGGGATCGTGACCTCGGCGGCCGACCGGATGCGGGGGGAGTCGGAGCGGGTGCGAACGACGAAGCAGAAACCCGTGCCGCCGGCCTGAAGGTGGGCGCGCAGCTTCGCGGGCGTCGTCGGTGTGGCCACCCCCAGAGGATACTGGGAACCGACTTCCCTCAGGCTCAACGCGAGACCTGGATGAACCTTCCGCCGACCACGAACTCAGCGCCGACCGCGGTCAACTCACCCCGGGGGACCAGCAGCCAACCGCCGGGCAGGTGGTCGTAGGGGAGGAACCGCCCGACCGCCGCCGTCGCCGCTCCGCCCGCCGCCAGCAGCGTCACGTCCACCGCTTCCCCGGCCACGCCGGCCCGGCGCTCCACGCTCGCGGCGAAGGCGGCGCCGCCCTCGCCGTCGATCGTGATGACGTCCCAGGTGCGGGGCGGCATCGGCACCGACCAGCCGAGGTTCACGTTCTGACCCCGGCGGTGGAACGCCGCGAAGGTGTAGTCCGAAACGAACTGGTCGTCGCAGTAGCTCATGATGTCGGTGTCGGTCGGCGGGCGCAGCTCGCCTTCGACGATGTCGTAGCCCCAGACCCCGATCGACCCGTCGGAGTAGGGGTACTCCGGATCGGGGCCGTCCGGCTGGTTCCCGGGAGGTCCGCACGGCGCGTGGGCGCGACCGTGGGCGTGGCCGATCTCGTGCGCGGCGACCAGGGGAGCCTGCTCCGCGAAGCCGACCCCCAGGGCGAGGCGCAGCGACGGGGAGCCGACGTCCTCGGGGGAGTCGTTGAGCAGCGTGACCCCCAGCAGGCAGCCCTGGGAGCAGAACTGGCCGATGGTCTCGGTCGGGTTGAACATGCCGTAGTAGTAGACGTCCTCGCCTTCCCCGTCGGCATTGCGGAAGCCCAGCAAGCTGATGCCCGCGCCGATCCAGCCCTCGCCGCTGGGCTGCAGTTCGCCCGACCAGGGCTGGGCCTCGCGCACGCGAATCTCGACGTCGGAGACGGGGTACAGCTTGAGGAACGTCTCGCGGATGCGCTCGACCTGCTCCGGCGAGGTGTCCGGCACCCGGCCCGAGCCGTCGAAGTTGTAGGCGAAGGGCGCGATGACGATCCGGAGCACGTTCACCTCGCCGGCGGCGTCCAGCTCGACCGTGCCCGAATCGGGGAAGCGGGCGCCCGGGTTGGCGTCCCCCGCTTCGCCGTCCTGCAGCAGCTCGATCGACCAGTCGAGGATGTCGCCCACGTCGGCGCCGTCGACCTCCACGTTCACCGTCGTACGCAGGTCGTCGTCAGCGGAGCCGCCCAGGAGCACGTACGGGGTCGACTCGATCACCGCGTCGCCGAGCGTCAGCCGGGCGTAGACCTCGCCCCCGTCGTAGTCCACGTCGGTCGAATAGAAGACACGCACGAGCGTGTCGCGGCCGGCTACCAGCGGCACCTCGGAGTCCTGGATGCCGCCGTCCGCCATCAGCGTGCGCTTGACCCCCTGGTAGATGGCGATCTGGTCGATCGACACCCCCGGAGCGCCGATCGGCTCGGTGTCGATGGCGCCGGAAGGGCACCCCATCAGGAGCAGGACGGGGACGAAGAGCAGGCAGCGAGCAGTCATGACGATCCTGGCGAAGGGGCGGGGACTGTAGCGGCTCGGCCGGGCTCGGCGCGGGAGATCGGTCCTGACACTGTCTAGATTGGGCTTATCTTTCCGCTGTAAAGATTGGAGTCCCATGAACCATCGCATCCTCCTCGTCATCGCCGCCTTCGTCGGCGTCCTCTTCCTGACACCCCCCGCGGCCCAGGCAACGGAGTGGGTGCCGGACGTGCAGTTCGACATTGACCGCGCCCTGTCGAAGGCCCAGAAGTTCGACAGGGCCGGGGGCGCGCTGCTGGCGGGCGGCATCGGCGCGGGGGTGGGGGGCGCCTTCGGGGTGGCGCAGCTGATTCGGGTGGGCGGACCGGCGGACGACCTGGCCCACTCGGACTCCTGGGGGTTCGAGTACATCGGCATGGGCATCAACGCGCTCACGGTCTTGCTCGCCGTGGCCGGGGTGGTCGGCGGCGTCGCCCTGATCACGGCCTCGACGGCCGCGTTTGGGAAAGCCGCGGCCTACCGTTCCGACGCCGCCGAGCTCGACGCCGAACGCAGACGCAGGCGCTACGACACGTCGCGCCGAGCGGCGGTTACGTGGGGCTTCCGGCCGGCGTGATCGGGGTGCGCCGGCGCAGCCACCACCAGGCCGGCAGCGCGGCCCCGAGCGCCGCCCCCGTCCATGCGACGACGCTGCCGGCGGCCGCTCCGAGGGCAGGCAGGGACCAGGCCGCGATCAGGGCGTAGGCCGCGACCGACGAGGACCCGAGCATCATCGGACCGACGGCGCCGCCGGGGACGGCCTCTCCCTGCGCGATCCAGAGCGTCGCCATCGTGGTGAGGAAGATCGCCGGAAACACCGACGCGACCCCCGCCGCGAGGCCGGCCCCGGACTGCGCGATGAGGATGGCGGCACCGATGGCCGCCGCCGCGAGCACCCCTCGAGAGGCGACCGCGGCGGCGCTGACGGGACGTTTGCCGCGGGGGGCCTCACGGGGCTTCCAGCAGGCGGCGACCCCCAGCACGAGGAGCGCTCCGGCCATGCCGGCCCCCAGGGCTAGCGGAGCGGCCCCGCGATCCATCGCCGCCCCCTGCGCCATCACCAGCACGACCGCGGCAGCCAGCCACGCCGTCAACGACAGCGCCGTCATGGCACCCAGCCGCGCCGTCAGACTCCACGCCGGAAGCCGCGACGGGACCTCCCGCCAGAGGCCCAGGAAGAGCGCGTTCAGCAGCATGCCGCCGGGGATCGCCCCCATCGCGGCGGTGAACGCCTCGGGGCTGGCGGAGCTGTGGATGCCGGCGGCAGCGGGCACGATCGTGGTCGGCAGGGTGGCGAGGATGCCCCCGACGAGGCCGCCCCAGCGCTCCACCGCGAGGGTCGCTCCGATGGCGACCGCGGCCGCGAAGGCGGCGAAGATGAGCACGTCCATCGGCGAAGGGTACCCGTGGGCTACCAGCTCGCGATCAGCCACTCGCCGCCGACGCGCTCCATCGTGAGCCCACCGATGCCGCCGTCGTCGGCCTCCGGCGCTTCGACGCGGCACCTCGCTCGGTCTCCGCTGATCTCGGCCGTAAGCTGCTGCGGACCTTGCAGGAGCCCGTCCAACTCCTCCCACAGCCCCGGATTGACGCGCAGCTCGCCGACAGCCCCCTCACGCTCCCGCGAGGCCTCGACGAAACAGGCCGCGTACGTGTCGAGGTCACGCGCGGCGACGGCGGCTCGCAGGGTCTCCCAGGTGGCGTGCGGAGTGGTGCGATCCCCCGCGGCGGAGGGCGCCGGAGCCGGCGTCGGGGGCGGATCCGGGAGCACGTCGAGCCCCTCCAGGTGGACCTGGACACCGGCGGGGCCGATCTCCAGGGTCCCGGTGACCACGGCCACGAGCCGTCCCTGGTCGTTCCTGACGAGGAAGCCGAACTGATCCAACTCCACATGGGTCAGCGCCAGCCCCTTGCCCCCCGCCTGTTCGCAGAGGCCCGGCAGCTCGTCGCGCAGTTCGTTCAGATCCTCGGCCACCTCCTCCAGGAACGGGGCGTCCGGCCAGGCCTGAGCCGGATCGGGGATCGGAAGCTGCTCGCAGCGCTTCGACCGCAGCTCCCGGGCAAAGGCTCGCGCGCCGGACACGGCCATCTCGGTGCCCGGGGGCGGCTTCGTCACCGGGATCCCCCGGGGCGAGGTGTCAGGCGACACCCGAAGCTCAACCAGACTGATGGGTTGGGAGCCGGGAAACACGATCGCCGTCTGCACCTCCAGACCGGACCCGTCACGACGCTGCAGCGCGAGTCGGAGCTTGTAGCCGAAGAACTCCAGGCTGCTGCCGCCCAGCTCCGCGAGGCTCGCGCGCAGCTCTTCGGCGTCGTTCTCGATGCCCAGCCCGACGTTCCAGGGGGCGAACGCCTCCGCTGCGGGGGTCCCCGCGAGCACGGCCCGAGTCCCTTCTTCCACGTGCGCCGCAACGGGCCGGGTCGGCGCGAGCCGATCGGCGGCCTGGGCCGGAGTCGGCGCCAGGGACACCAGAAGGAGGAGGCCGAGGGCGGCGAGGCGGCGGGGGAGCATGGGGGAGGGTACGTCGGATCCTCGGCGTTTGGTCTAGCCTTGGTCCCGATGACCTACTCACTCCGCCTGATCCTCGCCCTGCTCCTGCTCCTGCTGCTCCCCGCCTGCCCGGACGACGATGACGACTCCTCGACGCTGCCGGACGACGACGACACCGCCATCGACGACGACGACGCGACCGACGACGACGACGCGACCGACGACGACGACGCGACCGACGACGACGACTCGGGTGACGACGATGACTCGACCGACGACGACGACGCGACCGACGACGACGACTCGGGTGACGACGATGACTCGGGTGACGACGATGACTCGGGTGACGACGATGACTCGGGTGACGACGACGACTCCGCCCCGATCGACGGCGACGGCGACGGCTCCCCCGCGGACGTCGACTGCGACGACGCGGACCCGAACAACTTCCCCGGCAACACCGAGGCTTGCGACGGCGCCGACAACGACTGCGACACCGTGATTCCCGCCGACGAGATCGACGACGACACGGACGGCCAGTCCGAGTGCGAGGGCGACTGCGACGACGCCGACATCAACAACTTCGACGGAAACACCGAGGTCTGCGACGGCGCCGACAACGACTGCGACACCGCCCCCGAGAGCGTGGCCGCCCCCACCGTCTACGACGGCACCGTCGACGCCGGCGACGACCTCGCATGGCAGTACAGCCCCGTGGGCGCCGGCGCCGGGGAGTTGCACGCCAACTGGACCGCGGTGGCGGACGCCGTCAGCTACGAGGTCGCGGTCGGGGACGACGGCGGACCCGAGTCGATCGCCGCGTTCGCCGACGTCGGGAACGTCACCTCCGCGACGGTCAGCGGCCTGACCCTGCAGGGCGCCTGGGATGGCGTGACCTACACCGTCTCGGTCCGCGCGGTCATCGGCGGCGGCTGCCCCGCCGGCATCTCCGACGGCGTCGCCATCGCTGAAGCGGCGGTCTGGACCGGCGACGTCGCCGACCTCCGCACCCCCGACGCCCTCGGCGGCCACACCACCGACTGGCCCGAGGCGGGGGTCGACGCGGTCTACGGCGAGCACTGGTTCGAGTCCGTCGAGATCGCCGCCGGCACCATCGTCCGAGTCCAGGGCTGGGGCCGGGAGCAGGCGGCCGGCGCGGGCATCGACGCCGCCGACGTGGCGGTCACCGACCCCGAGGACGGCTGGGTCGCGCTCTACGCCAACGACGTCACCATCGACGGCACCCTCACCGCCTCGGGCCGCGGCTACGGCGGCGGCGCCGGCGGCGGCGGAGGCCCCCTCGGACCGGCCGGACCGCGCGGCTTCGGCGGCGCCGGAGGCCTCGGCGGCGACGGCGGCGGCGCCCCCGGCGGAGGTGCGGGCGGCGGCGGCGGCGGCTCCCCGGGCGGCGCCGGAGGCGTCGGCGGCACCACCGGCGGCGCGGGGAACCTGTTCGGCGGCGGCAGCGGCTCCACCACCTGCAGCGGCACCAACGGCCGGCCCGGCGGCGACGGCGCGGTCAGCGACGTCGGTGGCGTCGGCGGCACCGGGGCGTCCGGCGTGCCCGGCCCCGCCGGTGACGGCGAGTTCGAGGCGGGCGGCGGCGACGGCGTGGCCGGCTGCGACAGCTGGTCCGGCGGCGGCGGCGGCAGCACCGGCGGCGGCGGCGGCGGCAGCACCCAGTGGGGCTCGGCCGACGCTGGCGGCGGAGGAGGCGGAGGCTCCGGCGGGGTCGGCGCGGGCGGCAACGTCTACGACGGCGGCGCGGGCGCGGGCGCCTTCGGCGGCACCGGAGGCGGATCCCAGGCCTCGGTCGGCGACGACGGCGGCTACCTCGCGGCGTCCGGCAACGGCGACACCTCCACCGATCGCACCCTCGAGCTGGGCGGCGGCGGCGGCGGCGGAGGCTCCGGTCGGCAGGAAGCGGGCGGCGGTGGCGGCGGCGCCGGCGGAGGCGCGATCTTCCTCTACGCGGCCGACTCGATGACGATCGACCTGGCCGGTCAGCTCCTCGCCAACGGGGCCGGCGGAGGCGGCGGAAGCCGTGACAACGGCGGCGCCGCGACCAGCTTCGCGGGCGGCTTCGGATCCGGCGGAGGCATCCTCCTGGAGGCGCAGACGCTCGTCATCGACGCCCTCCTGCCCGACCTCAGCGCGCGGGGCGGAGGTGGCGGGACCACCAACGGCGGCACGATCAAGCTCTTCTACGGCACCCTCTCCGGGACCCTCCCGGACGGCACCCAGGCCGGACGCGTGTACGACGCTGGCGCGGGATCCTTCGCCGCCCCCTGAGCCACATGTCAGCCGGCGTCAGCCGACCCGCGGCCCTGCCGATCGCAGACTGGCGTCATGACTCGCCTCTTCTTCTTGCTCGCTCTCGGCTGCGCCCTCGGTGCATGCATCGACTATCCCTCCAGGGATGACCTTCCCCGGGTGGATCCCGCCGGCCCGGATGCCGACGAGGTCGGCGGTGACACCGCCGGCCTCAGCCCCTTCGGCGATCCCTGCCTCGATCTCGACCCCGCCGCCGGCGAGCTCTACAACTGGTTCGAGGGAGCGACCGAGCGCAGCGAGCTGGGCTGGGCCGTCGTCGGACTCCCCGATCTGGACGGGGACTCCCGGGGCGAGATCGCGTTCTCCGCCCGAGCGTGGAACGGCGAGACCAACATCGGTCGCGTGTACGTGTTCCGTCCTCGTCGCTGGGGGGCGGAACCCGCCTGCATGTCGACGAGGCCGACGTCATCCTCAGCGCCACCGAGGTGCAGTCTCTCTTCGGTGCGTCGCTGTCCGCGCTCCCCGACATCGATGGCGATGGCCTCGACGAGCTCGTCGTGGGCGCCACGGACATCTCGGGCGCGTACATCTTCAAGGGAAGCCAGCTTCGAGCCGGCGGCTCGTACAGCCACGAACGGGCGTTCACGAAGATCGAGCTCCCGTTCGACCCCGAGAACCCGAACCCCCACATCGGCTTCAGTACCACCTCGTTGGGCGACCTCGACGGCGACGGACGCGGCGAGCTGGCGGTCGGGGCTCCCGGCTGGGCCCCGTCCGAGCGGGGCTCGGTGGCGCTGTTCCGCGGCTCGGATCTCGCGGACGGCGGCGTGATGGCCGTCACCAGCGCCGACGTCATGGTCCTGGGCGACGTGCCCACCGCAGACGTCGGCCGCTCCATCACCTCCCCCGGCGACCTCGACGGCGACGGGTTCGACGACCTGCTCGTGGGCTCGTACCGCCTCGCCGCGGGCGAGATCACCTCCGAGGACGACCAGGTCGCCTTCTTCTCGGGACGGGGGCTGCTGGCCGAATCCGTGGATGTCTGGCTGAGCAGCGCCGATTCGATCATCCGCGGTGCCCCCCAGGTGGGCGGCGCGTTCGGCAAGTCCCTGGCCGGGCTCGGCGACGTGGACGGCGACGGTCGCGATGACTTCGCCATCGCCGCGCCCCGCCCCGCCCCGCCCCGCCCCGCCCCGCCAGAGGATCAACAACACGGCTGACGGAGTCACCACCGTGTGGAGCGGCGCGCAGGTCGACAACCTCCTGCTCGACTTCGCGGACGCCGACCTGCTGATTGCCGGTGCGGGCGGCGAACGCTTCGGCGAGGCGCTCGCCGGCGGCGGCGACCTGGACGGTGACGGAGTCCAGGACCTCCTGATCGCCGCGTCGGACGCGGACACCGGCGCCTCCCAACTGACCGGACGGGTCTACATCGCCCCCGCTGGCAGCCTCGGCGGTACCCTGACCCAGACGCAGGAGTTCAACTCGGGGGACCTGGAGCATCGACTCTGCGGCTCCGCCGTCGGCGAGCGCCTCGGCATGTCCGCGGAGGTGCTGGCGTCCCGCGCCCTCGCCATCGTTCCCGACGTGAACGGGGACGGCCTCGACGACCTGCTCGTGGGCGCCCCCAACTGGTGCGGGCCCAACGACGAGCACCTGATGGGGCGCGTCTACCTCGTGCTCAGCCGGTTCGAAGCAGGCGAGTAGTCACCGGTACGGGTTGGTGCGGTCTTCCCAGCGCCAGTCCTGGAAGTCCTGCTCCAGCACGAGGTTGGACGGCGTGATGTCGCCGTCGCCGTCGGCGTCGACCCAGATCGGGTTGGTCAGCGCGAACGCGGTCGCAGGCTCGGCCACGTCCCCGGCGCGGATGGCCGCCAGGTCGAGGGTGGCGCGGTCGCTGGAGTTGTAGGCGACCCCGGGGAACAGCCCCTCGCTGCCCGAGGCCATCACCACCAGCCAGGTGTCCGCACCGGGCGTGTACGTGTGCTCGAACTCCACCTGCAGCCGTTGGGCCGCGTCGTCATCGCCGGCCGAGACGAGGTCGGGGACCACGGGGCCGCCCGCGAGCACCGTCTGCGTCGCGCCGTCGATGAGGATGACGTCGTCGAACGGGATCCACGGCGGCGCCTGCACCTGCACCGTCACCGTGATCTCGCCGCCACCCGTCACCGTGTCGCCGACCTTCGCGTCGCCCACGGACAGCCGGATGAAGGGGCCGAAGCTCATGACGTTCCGCCCCCCGTGCAGCGCGAGTACGAGGTCGTCGGGCGGCAGCGCGGCGGGGTCGTCCTGCTCGAGGCGCACGTAGTTGCGGGGCCAGCCGCTGCTCTCGACGAACAGCGTGTGGGTGTCGCTGTTGGCCGTGCCGGTGAAGGGCACGCCCGCGTTGAGGAAGTTGAACCAGTCGCTCAGCCCCTGCACGTCCAGCCACGTCATCACCTCGATGGCGACGAAGCTGGTGCTCAGCATCTGCGTGTCCGCCGCCAGCCGCACCGTCAGCGGGTCCAACGCGTCACCGCCGGAGTAGGGGCCGTCCCCGTCGAACTGGAGGTCGACGTTGTTGAAGTAGTTGCCCTCTCCGGGGGCCGGCACGGCGCGGGGATGGTTCACCTGGAGCACGCGCGCTTCCGGTTCGTCCAACAGGGCATCCCCCAACTCCGCCGGCGACATCCCGGGCCAGTCGAAGGCGCCCCGGTTGTGCTGGTCGGCTCGGTACTCCAACGGGAAGGCGTTGAAGTGGCCGTAGTCGAACGTCGTGATCTCCTGGCCCGGCATCGTCGTGATGTACGCCTCCAGGCCGAGGTCGGCGACGACAGGGGCGTAGTCGGTGACGAACGCGTGGTCGGTGCTGACGAGGATCTCGACGCCCTCGGCGGCCATGTTCGTGACCCGGTCGACGTTGGTGATCGTCGAGTCTGGCGAGTCCTGCGCGTGCACGTGGAAGTCGCCGCTGAGGTAGCCGGTGGTGTCGACCACCCGGTGCAGCGTCGCCGACAGCGCCACCTCACCGCCGGCCGCGATCGTGAACTCCTCCCGGTGCAGCGTGTACTCGGGGCCGCGGGTGAAGACGGCGTCGTAGTCCCCCGGCTCGAGCGCCAACGCGAAGGTGCCGTCGGCCGAGTCGAGCATCGCCGCGACGCCGGGAGGCCGCGGGTCGAATCCGTCGCCGTCGAGGCGGTACGTGTGAGGCGAGGGGTCGACGCCGTAGACGGTGAGCCGCGACGGGATTGCGGCCCCGGTGCTGTCGACCGCGGCCGCGCTGAAGGCACCCGTCGGCGGTAGCTCAAGGGCCCCGGCGTCCTGCGGTCCCGAGGCCACCACGGTCAGGTCGGTGCGAGCCGGGGTCGTGCCGCCGCCGGCGTAGGGCCTCCCCTCGGCGCCGGCAATGAGCCGAACCGGGCCCGGCGGAAGGCAGAGCTCGAAGGCGCCGTTGCTGTCGGTGCGGTCGCGGGCCAGATCGGCGGCGTCGGCCCCGTCTTCATCGACCGCGAGGGCGCCGACGAAGGCGTCCGCGACGGTCGCCCTGGTCCCCTCCTCGGTGACCGTTCCGCGCACCGTCGTGCAGGCGGGGGCGCCGAGCAGTCCCTCGATGGTGCGGACCGTCTGCGCGTGCGAGGCTCCGATGACGAACGCGAACTCCTCGGTCAGCGACCGCCCCGGGGCGATGAGCCGCGAGGAATCGGGGAAGCCGAAGATCTCCAGCACGGCCAGGTCCTGGGCCAACGCGTAGCCGCCCACGAGCGAGACGTAGCCGCGCGAGGGGACCCGCTCCTCCAGCAGGGGGACCATCCCGTAGGTCACCTCGTCGGCCGCGAACACGAGGTACTCGGCGGCCCCGAACTGGCTCAGGTTCCAGCCCTCCGCGGCCGGCACCCAGCCCTTGCTCAGCCCCGCCTCGGCGAGCCACACGAGCACCCAGGGCATGGGGTCGGCGCCGTTGTTGTGGGCGGTGAGGGCGACGCGGATGAAGTCCTCGCCCGGCATCGCCGTGTAGGTGGTGGTGAAGCTCAGGGGGTACGCCGCGTCCAGGTCCACGTCGTCCAGCGCGCCCGGCAGCACCAGCTCGATGCCGGTGGCGAGGTTGATGTAGTTGCTGAGGGCGTAGCTCGCCTCCACCGAGACCTGGGCGGGCTCGCCGCACTGCCCGTCGCTGAGCACGGTGACCGAGCTGGCGGCGCTGGTGCCGGCGAGGTTGATGAACGGCGCGACCTCGCCGAAAGCGTCCCGGAAGCTGCCGTCCGACCGGACCCGATCGGCGTCGATGATGTTGCCGCCGTAGGGGTTCATCGCGAGGTTGCGGCCCGGCCCCTGGATCACGACCTGCACGCGGTCGTTGGCCAGGTACGCATCCCCCGCCTGGGGGTTGGACAGCGGTCCCACGAACCGGGAGTCCCAGCCGTCGAGCACCGAGGCGGTACCCACCACGACGCACTCGGGCTCAGGCTCGGGGCAGCCGCCCAGGGCGAAGATCGCAGCGAGGCTGAGGGAGACGATCGAGGAACGTAGAAGCATCGACGTCGGACGCTATCACGCAGCCGGGGGCCGCACTTCGGGCGAACGGCGGCGCCCTCAGCGCCCTTTGGCCTGCTGCATGCCCGGCACGATGATCCCCATCTGCTTGAGGTGCTTCAGCGCCGCGTCGACCGGGAGCTTCGTCTTGTGAAGCCGGTTGGTGCGGGGCTCCAGCACCACGTTCACGCTGGTCGACAGGTCCGTCCCCCGCAGGTCGTTGCCCGTGAACTGGGCCCCCGCGAGGTCCACGTAGCCGAGCCTCGCGGCGCGGAGATCCGAGTCGGCGAAGATCACGTTGTGGGCCCGCCCGCCCTCGATGCGGAGCTTGCGCAGGCGCACCCCCTGGAAGCTGGAGAAGTCGAGCACGCAGTCGTGAAACGAGACCTCGAAGGTGAGGTCCTGGGCCCGGCTCCAGTCCAGCCCGGTCAGCTTGCACTCGTCGAACTTGACCCCGCGGAAGGCGGTGCCGCCGAGCTGCACCACCGACAGGTCGCAGCGCCGGAAGGTGACGTCTTCGAACGAGCAGGAATCCAGCGTCGCTTCGGACAGTTGGCTGTCGCTGATGACGCAGTCGAGCAGTTCGACGCGTTCCAGCCGGCCGCCTCGGAGGTCGAGGCCGTCGAAGCTCTTGGCCTCGTGGAAGGAGTCGGGGGCGAGCGTCGTCATCGGGGCGACTCTACGCGCCCGGGGTCACCGACGCGGCGTGCTCGACTGCCGCTGTTGGGTCTGCTGCCGGCGGGGGTCGTACAGCTCGGCGGGGTCCCCGACGCGGGGATCCCAGGGATTGCCCAGGAGCGAGGTCTCGGCGATGGAATCGCCGCCGATGAACTCCTCGACGGGGCCGGTCGAGCCGGTGGAGCCGCCGCCGACGTAGATGACGTTGGCCAGGTTCACCCGATCGGCGCCGACCACCGTGATCATCGCGCCGCCCTCGAAGATGACGTCGTACTCGATGCGGAGATCGTGGACCGTAGGGCTGTAGAGGTCGTCGGCGTCGACCTCGAAGGACCAGGAGTTCACGTCCACCTGCACGCCATCCCAGAAGACGCGGGTGGCGGCGGAGTCATCCCACCCGAACACACCCCACTGGAAGTGGAAGTCGAGGTCGATCCGGTAGGTCTCGACGTCCGAGACCGACACGGTGATGACGTCGACCCCGCCGCCGGGGGTGGGCTGCAGGATCGTGCTCGTGCCGGCCCCTTCGCCGATGACCGTGGCCGTCGCCTCTGCGCCCACGTCCAGCGATTCCCAGATCACGGGGACGGGCAGCTGATCCTGGTCCCAGACCCGCTTCCAGTGGAACAGCGGGTCGCCCCATTCGTGGTCGCTCACCGTCACGGACTGGAACAGGAACAGCGAGCTGCCCACCCGGAACAGGTCGCCGGGCTCCAGGTGCACCGCACCACCGGGCCACTCATCGACCTCGAACGCACCGCTCCAGGCGAGCTCCGACAAGGACTGCGCGTTGTCCGCGAACACCTCGCCCAGGTCCGAGTTGGCCGCGAGCGTCACCGACCAGTCGTCCCACACGGGGCCGACGGTCGACTGCGGGAGCATGGGGAAGAGGTAGCTGACGACGTCCATCGCGAGCACGTCCTCGCTGTCGGAGAAGGAGGTGTCGCTCTGCCCACAGACGCTCGGATCGTCGCAGTTGAAGAACATCGTGAAGTTGTCCACCTGCCCACGCATCGGCACGAGCAGACCGCTCATCCACAACCCCAGCTCCTGGTTCAGGCGCATGTCCTCCGGCACGAAGTCGGTGTTGCCGTCGATGAGGGATCCCAGGGACTGGTTCAGGCTTCGCTCCAGCAGCCCCTCGATGGGGAGCTCGGTCTGGAACACCTGCGTCTCGATCTGGTCGATGATCCCGAAGAGCAGATCGGGAAGCCCGCTGTTGGCGGCACCCTGGCTGAACGCGTCGGGGCAATCGATCGAGATGTTGCTCGGTGTCACCACCGGGTACGCCATCGCCTCGGCACGGATCCACTCCGCGGGCTGGTCCACGGACAGGGTGACGTCCAGCGACAGGTTCATGTCGACGTCGGTGCTGAGGTCGCAGTCGGACAGCAGCACCTCGAAGGTGCGCTCGAAGAAGAACTCCGTGTCCACCAGCGTGAGGCGCGCCCCGGCGGTGTGCTCCCACGGGTACACCTCGACGCTCGGCTCGCGCATGGCGCGGAAGAAGCCCCCCGCTTCAGCGTCGGGGGTGGCGTTGCCCGGCCAGGGCTGATCGAGGATCAGGTGCGTGTCATCGACGATCTCGGCGATGTGCACGCCGTCGATCATGGCGACGCCGGGCCCGGCGACGAGGAAGCCCGCCTCCGCGGTCTGGGTCCAGATGCTGTTGACGCCGACGACCTCGGTGCTGTCCGGGGTGAACACCCCCTTGGCGAACGTCGCCTCGAAGTTGCCCTCGGCGTTGGTGAAGCCGGGACCGAACTTGCTGTAGAGCGGCACCCGCGCGTCGGTCAGCACGACCAGTCCGACCTCGACCGCCTCGGAGTCGAGCACGTTGTTGGCGGCCGCCACCGCCCGCTCCTGCAGGTCGCCCTCGAGGAGCTCGGCGGGAGCGTGCAAGCCCACGCTTCCTTCGCCCTCGTGGGCCCACGCGAGGCCGGGCATGAAGTCCGGGATCTCCGACGCCGACACGGGGGTGTGGACCAGCGCGATGGCGGGGAACGAGCCCGTGCCAGCGGGGCCGGGGCGCATCGCCAGGACCCAGTCGGCGGACGGGTCGATGGTGCCGAACGGGGGCTCCGGCAGCGGGATCGGCGCTGACGCCAGCAGCGGCAGGCCGCCCTCAATCAGGCCATCGAGGGCGTCGAAGTCGGCGTCCCCCGCGAAGGCCCCGTCGGGGTCGTACCAGGAGCCCACGGCGTGCCCCACGGCGTAGCGGAAGAAGGTCTGCAGCGAATCCTCGACGAGGAACGGGTGGGGGTAGCTGGTGGTCTCCATCGCGTACTCGGGGGCGCCCTCGCCACCGACCACCGCGACCCCCACGCCGTCGTCCTCATCGTCCGTCAGCGCGAGCTTCAAGGGCGCCTCTACGGTCCCCTCCCACGTGTAGATGTTGAGCGGCCCGATGACCCGCACCACGAGGTCGGCCTCGATTTCGAGGACCTGGGCTTCGTCCCCCGGATCGAGTTCGGCGTGCTGGTTGGTGAAGTGGATGTGGGGGTTGAGGATCGCCCACTGCACGTCCAGGCGGGCGGCGAGATCGTCGTGGATCTCGGTGCCGAAGGTCTGTCGAAGGAGCGCGCTCCCCGCGAAGGAGGAGCTGATCTCACCGAGTTCCAGATCGACCCGGTCGACCAGCGCTTGACCGCTCAGTTCGATCCAGAAGGAGTGGGGCGGCGCATCGGCCGCGGCAAGGCTCGGCGCCATCAGCGCGAGCAGGGACAAGGCAGGAGTGAGGGTTCGCATCCCCCCCAGGATGGGAACGGGTCGCGGCGTGCCCGATCGCACGATGATGTGAGATCGCTCCGGCGCGAGCCCTCGAATCAGTACAGTGAGCAACTCACCGATCCCTCCGGACCCGTCATGACCGCTCTTCGCACCCTCGCCTTCGCCACCGTCCTCGTGCTGTTCGGCTGCAACGAGGGCGAAACCGGGCCCCGCGGGCCCGCCGGAGACGACGGAGCCCCTGGAGATCCGGGCGAAGACGGCGATCCCGGAACTCCCGGAGCGCAGGGCGAGCCCGGTCCTCAGGGCGACGCCGGCCCCCCGGGCGAGGACGGCGAAGCCGGTCCCGCGGGCGAAGCCGGACCGGCCGGCGAGACGGGCCCCGCGGGCGCGGACGGCGTCGGCCTGACGTGGCTGGGACCGTCCTCGGGCGCGCCGCCGTCCCCCGCCCCCAACGACGCCTACTACGACTCCTCGGTCGGCATCGCCTACGTCTGGGACGGCGTGGAGTGGTCGATCCTGGCGATGGACGGCATCGCCGCCGAGCAGGGCGCCGAAGGCCCGCAAGGCCCCGAAGGCCCGCAAGGCCCCGAAGGCCCCGCCGGACCGGAGGGCCCCGCCGGAGCAGACGGCGTCGATGGCCTCGACGGAGCCGACGGAGCGACCGGACCCACCGGACCGACGGGACCCTAGGGACCGATCGGGCTGACCGGACCCACCGGACAGGCCGGTAGCGATGGCGACGACGGCGACCCCGGACAGGATGGAGACGACGGGGCCGTCGGACCCGCGGGCGACGATTGGGGCGAGGCGGCAGCCTCCTTCGCCGGCTTCACCACCGCGACCTACGACGGCGCCCAGGGAGGCCGCGCCGCCATGCACGCGATCTGCGACGGTGAGTTCGCCGGCTCGCACCTGTGCCACAGCTCGGAGTTCGGACTGGCGGCCTCGACCACCACCCGCCCCACCGACGGCGCGTGGCTCGACATGGCGTGTGGCGTCTCGGGCAGCAGCTTCATGGCCAGCCAGGACATCGCGGCGGTCGACACCGGCAGCTACACCGACTTCCAGAACTACACCAACTGCGGGAACTGGACGTCCGCCTACGCCAGCCACATCGGGCTGTCGGTGACCCCGCAGGGGGTCACCGGATCGGGGATGAACTGCGACGAGTTCAAGCCCCTGGCCTGCTGCGACTCCCCCTTCCTGGAGGTGTTCTCCGGATTCACCACCGCCACCACCAACGGCAACACCGGGGGCCGCGCGGGGTTGCACCTGATGTGCGCGACCGAGTTCTCGGGGAGTCACGCGTGCCACGCCTCGGAGTACGAGCGCACCAAGAACACGACCACGCCGCCGGCCGGGGGCGCGTGGGTGGACTACAGCGCGGCGGTGAAGAAGGGCAACTCGGGCATCACCGCGACGGCGGACTGCAGCGCCGCGGACTACGGCCGCTACACCGACTTCCAGAACTACACCAACTGCGGGAACTGGACGTCCGCCTACGCCAGCCACCTCGGCGTCGCGATCATCCCGGAAGAGATCACCGGCTCGGGTCAGAACTGCGACGAGTTCAAGCCCGTCGCCTGCTGCGAGTAGCCGCTCCGGTCGCACGATCATGCGGTCGACCCCGCCGGGGCCCGGGGGCAGGATCCCCGGGTGCGAGCTCACCCGACCGACAGCACCTCGAGCTCGTGCTCCTCGCCGCGCCGCTCCCACACCGCGTCGTCCCCCGCCTCCAGCCCCGCCAGCGCCCGGGCCAGCGGTGAGATCCCCGAGACGACCGTGACGCTCCCGACCGGGGTGTCGAGCCGGTCGCCGGCGCCGCCCGGGAGAATGGCGACCCGCCGGGACGTGCCGTCGTCCTCGAAGTGCACGACCGTTCCCACCGCCACCCGCGAGCGCGGACCCGGCGGGAGCGCCTCCAGTTGGGCCAACGCCGCCTCGACGTCGGCCAGCCGATTGGCCAGCCCCGCGTTGAGCGCCGCCTGCGCCGTCACGGCCCCCCGCTCCCCGCGCGAGGCGGGCCGATGGTCCCCGTCCACCCGGGTGCCCTGCCGCGCCGCCGCGGACGACGCCTTGAGGGTCTCGATCCGCTGGAGGAGGGCCTCCCGGTGGAGCGCCACGATGGTGGTTGTGAGGTCCGTCACGGGCAGAGCGTACTGCAGTCACCTCTGTCAAGAATCGAGCCCCCCCGCCGACAAGGAGCAGCATGGATCCTGACAACTGGTTCGACCCGAGCGACGACCCCGACGCGTCGATGGATGCCTTCGAGGCAGGCCTGCGGCGGCGGGTGCTCCGCAAGCGGATCCTCACGACCGTGCTCGCCGTCGGCGGCGCCGTCGGCGTCATCGGCTTCCTCTTCGCGTCGATCTTCCGCGACGAGGTCGACGACTTCTTCCGCGAGAAGTACGAGGTCACGGACGCCGAAGCGGCCGAAGCGCTCCAGCTCGCCGACGCCGCCCTCGCCGATGCTCGCTCCCGGGACGCCGCCTGGCGGGCCGGGCTCGCAACCCTCCCGGACCTCGCCGCGCGCGAGGATCTGGGCTCCTGCCCCGAGCGCCTCCGAGAGCCCGGAGAGCCCGGAGAGCCCGGAGAGCCCGGAGAGCAGTACTTCCAGACCAGCGTGCTGCCCAAGGCGTCGTTCCCGTTCCGCTGGTTCGGGGCCGGGGAAGACCCCGCCAACAGCGCCTTCCTGAGCTCGATCGAGGTCGACGCCCAGGGGATCCGAAGCCAGGTGGAGCGCAAGCACTACGACCCCGACCCGGGCCTCCGGGTGCTCGCGGACGCTCGCTCGCTGGGGCTGAACCACGCGAACCAGTTCGAGACGGTGTTCCTGCAGTTCGAACGGAAGGATCCGCACATGACCGATGCGGAGGGGTTCACCCCCGGCTACGTCGTCGGCTGGGCCTACCTCTGGGATCACGGCGCCGGCGAGGCGATCTGCGCCACCGCCGTCTACGCCACCAACTCCGACACCGTCGACGTCACGACGCACTCGCTCGGGGCGACGCACATGGACGCGGGGGTCAGCTACCAGCTTTGGGCGGACCTGGACGTGGAGACGTGGCGGGCGATCGCGCAGAGCCTGAAGTGGCGCGCCGGTCCCGCGATCGAGGAGCCGAACGACGGCTGAGGGCGGTGCCGGCCGTCTCCCAGAACGCCGCTGACCGCCCTCAGGGGCCCTCGCGGAGACCCGCCGTCTCCCAAAACGCCGCTGACTGCCCTCACGGACTGAACTGGATCCAGACGACTTCGTAGTACAGCGGGTCGTTCGACGACGAGGACGTGCCGTGGTCGTGGCCCGGCACCGAGTGGCTGTGGAACGCCATGTAGGGGCTCCCGTTGGTGCACTGCCCGTTGCCGCCGCCGCTGGAGCCGGTGGTCCCACCGGGGTCCGTGCCCAGGGTGTGGACGTGGTCTTCGGCGCCCCCGAGCGCGCCCGGTTCGACGGACGTCTCAGTCCCCTTGACGTACAGCGACGTCAGATCGGGGGTGCCCTGGGTTCCGTCGCAGATGAGCCACCCGGTGGGGACATCGCCCAGGCCCCCGGCCCAGATCGCGATCGTGCCGACGGGCGTCAGCAACTCCGAGGTCGGCGACACCATCGCCAGCTCGATGTACGGCGGTTCGTGGGTGTCGTCGGCGACCGTGTGGTCGTGGGAGTAGCCGTGGGAGTGGGTCGCGTCGGTGGCCGAGTCGCCGCCGCCGGTGACGATGCCCTGCTGGTTCGTGTAGCCCGACGTGCTGTCGACCGTGTCGGTGACGCCGGTGTGGAGGTGGTCGGTGGCGCCGCCGAGCCCGCCGCCGTCGCCCCCGCTGGGAGCCCCCTTGAGGAAGCGCCCCCCCAGGTCCAGGCAGCCGCCCGAGCCGTCGCAGGGCTCGTAGTCGGCCGGCACCGCGGCGAGGGAATCCGCCCACACCAACACCGACCCGGCGGGGAGCGCCGTCGCCGTCTGGTTCTGCAGGTACAGCACCTCGGTGTAGGGCGGCTCGTTGCTGTCCGCCGTGAGCACGTGTCCGTGGGTGAAGTCGTGGGCGTGGGACGCCTGCGACGCCTTCGCCGTGCACCAGCAGCCGGGGGAGCCGCAGCTCCGGCCCCCGGGCGAGGTGGTGCCGGTGCTCAGCGCGGTGGTGGTGGAGGTGCCGCCGTGGTCGTGGTCGAGGCCTCCGCCGGTGGCTCCGGGGTTCCCCGAGGGGGGCGCGCCGAGGGCCCAGCGTTCGCTCAGATTCGGGGTCCCCGAGGTCCCATCGCAGACCGCCCAGCCGGCCGGCACGTCCGCGAGCAGGCCGGGCCACGCGACGATCAGGCCGGGGGGGACCGGGGGCAGGTCGGAGTCGCAGAAGCCGTCGCCGTTGGCGTCGTCGGGGTTGTCGTCGGGGCACGGGTCGCAGAAGTCCGCGACCCCGTCGCCGTCCGTGTCGATGTTGTCGTCGCCGCCGTCGCAGACGTCGTCGGTGTCGCAGACGCCGTCCCCGTCGGTGTCATCGGGGTTGTCCAACGGGCAGTCGTCGCAGCCGTCGGGGACCGTGTCGGAGTCGGTGTCCACGAGGTCGTCCTCACCGTCGCAGACATCGTCCGTGTCGCACACGGTGTCCCCGTCGCTGTCGTCCGGGTCGTCCAGGGGGCAGGGATCGTCGGTGTCGCACACCCCGTCGCCATCGGTGTCGTCCGGGTCGTCCAGGGGGCACGGATCGTCGGTGTCGCAGACCTCGTCCCCGTCGCTGTCGTCCGGGTCGTCCAGCGGGCAGGGGTCGTCGGTGTCGCACACCCCGTCCCCGTCGGTGTCGTCCGGGTCGTCCAGCGGGCAGTCATCGCAGCCGTCGGGGACCGTGTCGCCGTCGGTGTCCACGAGGTCGTCCTCACCGTCGCAGACGTCGTCGGTGTCGCACACGGTGTCGCCATCGCTGTCGTCGGGGTCGTCCAGCGGGCAGTCGTCGCAATCGTCGGGAACGCCATCCCCGTCGCTGTCGACGGTGTCGTCCCCGACGCAGATGTCGTCCGAGTCGCACACCCCATCGCCGTCGCTGTCGTCCGGGTCGTCCACGGGGCAGGGATCGTCGGTGTCGCACACCCCGTCCTCGTCGGTGTCGTCCGGGTCGTCCACGGGGCAGGGATCGTCGGTGTCACACACCCCGTCCCCGTCGGTGTCGTCCGGGTCGTCCACGGGGCAGTCGTCGCAGCCGTCGGGGACCGTGTCGGAGTCGGTGTCCAGGAGGTCGTCCTCGCCGGGGCAGACGTCGTCGGTGTCGCAGACCGTGTCGTTGTCGGAGTCGTCGAGCACGTCCAGGGGGCAGGAGTCGCAGCCGTCGGCGACGCCGTCGGTGTCCGTGTCGACGAGGTCATCGAACCCGGGGCAGACGTCGTCGGTGTCGCACACGGTGTCGTTGTCGGAGTCGTCCAGCACGTCCAGGGGGCAGTCGTCGCAGCCGTCGGCGACGCCGTCGGTGTCCGTGTCGACGAGGTCGTTCTCGCCGGGGCAGATGTCGTCCGTGTCGCAGATCGTGTCCCCGTCGGAGTCGTCCAGCACGTCCAGGGGGCAGACGTCGCAGCCGTCGGCGACGCCGTCGGTGTCGGTGTCGACGAGGTCGTCGAAGCCGGGGCACGCGTCGTCCGTGTCGCACACGGTGTCGTTGTCCGAGTCGTCCAGCGGGTCCAGCGGGCAGATGTCGCAGCCGTCGGGGACGGTGTCGGTGTCCGTGTCGACGAGGTCGTCCTCGCCGGGACAGACGTCGTCGGAGTCGCAGACGGTGTCGCCGTCGGTGTCGTCGAGCTCGTCGAGCGGGCAGGCGTCGCAGCCGTCCGGCACGGTGTCGCCGTCGACGTCGCTCAGATCGTTGAAGCCGGGGCAGATGTCCACGCCGTCGCAGAAGCCGTCCCCGTCGCTGTCGTCGAGCGGGTCGTCGGGGCAGACATCACAGCCGTCCGCGACGGTGTCGCCGTCGGTGTCCTCGAGGTCGTTCTCACCGGGGCAGACATCGTCCGAATCGCAGACCCCGTCCCCGTCGCTGTCGTCGGCCGGATCGTCCGGACAGACATCGTCCGAATCGCAGATCCCGTCCCCGTCGCTGTCGTCGTCGATGTCGTCCGGGCAGACATCGTCCGAGTCGCACACCCCGTCGCCGTCGCTGTCGTCCGCGGGGTCGTCGGGGCACGGGTCGTCTGAATCGCACACCCCGTCGCCGTCGCTGTCGTCGGGCGCGTCATCGGGGCAGGGATCGTCGGAGTCACACACGCCGTCCCCGTCGCTGTCGTCGGGCGCATCGTCGGGGCAGGGGTCGTCCGAATCGCACACGCCGTCCTCGTCGCGGTCGTCCAATGCGTCGTTCGGGCAGGGGTCGCAGGCGTCGGGCGCCCCGTCCTCATCGGTGTCGATGCGGTCGTCGCCGTCGCAGGGGTCGGAGTTGTTGCACAGCCCGTCCCCGTCGTCGTCGGGGCAGCCATCATCGGGCGTGGGACAGCCGGACAGGAGTCCGAGTCCCAGCAGCGTGAGCGCGGAAAGCCGGAGGAGACTCATGGGTCACCCTACAACGGGACAGCCCCTCCCCCGCAAGGCAGGCGTTGGGCGACGTCATCGGCTTCACCCACACGACCAGCCTCGAGGGCTGTGGACCACCATCGCCGTCTTCTGGCCCACGGTCGCGGCCCTGGCCTCCGGCTGGGTGCTGAAGGGCTGGCGGGCCTGCTTCGTCCTGCTTGCGATGCTCGCGATGGCCGCGTCCTGGCAGTCCGTGGTGGTGGCGACGGGAATGATCGGGATCTGAGCGACGCTTCTCGAGGCCGGGGCAGAGCCAGCCCAGAATCCTCTATAAAAGGGGGCAGGTGCACGCTCCCCGGATCATCGGCCTCGTCGGCGTCGTGGTTCTCGCCCTGGGCGTCTTCATGGCGACCTCCCTGATCTGGGTCGTCCTGGAGCCGGGCATGCCAGCCCTGCAGCCCTGGCTGATCTCGATCTCCGTGACCATCGGCGTGGGCACCGCCTGCTTCCTGTACGGCCGCGAAGCCAAGGAGACGGCGCGGAAGAGCCATCGCGCGGTTCGCGCCCGCGGGGATGAGCTCACCCGACGGGAGGCCCTGGTCGTCGTCATCGCCTCCTGGCTGGCGTGCTCGGTGTTCGGGGCCCTCCCGATGCTCCTGGACGGCATGACCACCCACCCGGTGGACGCGCTCTTCGAGGCGACCTCGGGGTTCACCACCACCGGCTCCTCGGTGCTCACCGACATCGAATCCAACACCCGGGCGGCGCTGTGGTGGCGGTCGATGATCCAGTGGCTCGGCGGCATGGGCATCGTCGTGCTGTTCATCGCGGTCTTCCCCCAGGTCGGGGGCTCCAGCCGCAAGCTCTTCGAGGCGGAGGCGCCCGGCCCCGAGAAGGACCAACTCCACCTCCGGATCCGACAGACAGGGCTGTTGTTGTGGAAGATCTACACCGGCCTCACGGCGGTCCTGACGGGGCTGCTGATGGCCCTGGGGATGAGCTTCTTCGACGCCATCTGCCACGCGTTCGCGACGATCGCGACCGGCGGCTTCTCGACCCGCAACGAATCGGTCGGAGCGTTCGATTCGGCCAGCATCGACGCGACCATCACGCTGTTCATGCTGCTGGCGGGCATCAACTTCAGCCTCTACATCCGCCTCAGTCGCGGCGATCGGCGCTTCTTCCGCACCGATCGCGAGCTGCGCGTCTATGGCGCCATGTTCCTGCTCGCGACCGCAGTAGTGACGCTCTCCATCCTCGAGCGCCACAGCGGGAACCTGCTCGAGGCGCTCCGCTACGGCAGCTTCCAGGTGGCCGCGATCCTCAGCTCGACGGGCTACTCGACGGACGACTACGACGCCTACCCGTACCTCGCACGGGGGCTGTTGGTGGCCGGGATGTTCGTGGGCGGGATGGGCGGATCGACCGCCGGAGGGTTCAAGATCAGCCGCGCCATGATCGTGGCGAAGGCGGCGTTCCAGGAGATTCGGCACGCGGTGCAGCCCCGGGCGATCTTCGCCACCCGCATCGGCGACCGGCAGATCCCCGACACGGTGGTCCGGTCGGCGATGGCGCTGTTCGTCATCTCGCTGGCGCTGCTGGTGATCTCGACGGTGATCCTGCACGGCCTGGGGATGGACAGCGAGTCGGCCTTCGGCGCCGCCACCACCTGCCTGTTCAACATGGGCCCGGGGCTGGGCACGGTCGGCCCGACCCAGAACTTCAGCGGCGTTCCCGACGCCGGGAAGCTGCTGCTGTGTGCCCTGATGATCCTCGGCCGGCTCGAGTTCTACACGGTGCTTGCGCTGCTTCTGCCGGGGTTCTGGAAGCCCGGCGGAAAGGTCTGATCCGGTTTGTTTTGAGAACAAAGCCGCCAGCCCTTGGCACCGGCGGGAGGAGCCCTTAAATCCCTCTCGCGCTGGGGTCCGTGGCGGCTCTGCCCCTCAGCGCTTCGAGGCAATCCACGGGTCCCAACGGAGGATCTATGAACCGCTTCGCTGCCCTGCTCCTGCTCCTGCCTGCCCTCGCCTGCAACCACGCCTACGACGGCGTCGACGGTGAGGTTCAGCTGAACCTGCTGGACGGCTCGCCCGAGGGCGTCGCCCTGCTGGACTTCCTGGACGACTCCAGCACCACGTTCGAGGTGCTCGACGACGACGTGCCGCTGAACCGCCGCGCCGCCGAGAACATCGTCGCCCAGCGCGCCATCACGCCCTTCCAGACCGTCGCCGAGGTGGACGATGTGCCGTGGGTCGGCCCCTCCGCCCTGAACGCCCTCGTCGACCACCTGCTGGCCGAGGACCTCGTCCCGTCCGGGGGCGACCTCCTCGGTGTGTTCGACGACGTCGCCTTCACGGTCGACGAGGCGGACGCCGCCCTCGCTCTGGTCAACGACGCGGACTTCACCGTGCTCGATGACGAGGTGCCGCTGAACCGCCGCGCCGCAGAGAACATCGTCGCCGCCCGCCCCATCGCCACGCTGGCGTTCCTGGAGGCCGTGCCGCAGGTCGGCCCCTCGGCGATGCTCAAGATTCGCGACTACAGCTTCGTGCCCCGCTCGACCGCCAGCAGCGCCGGCCGCACGGAGAGCTCCTCCTGGATGTCCAACCACAGGACCGCGTGGGTTCCCGCCGGGTAGATGCCGGTGAGCGTGCGTGAGGACTCCTCGTACAGCTCGTAGGCCTTGAACTTCGAGGGCTTCTGGTCCTCCCGTCCGTACCAGTGGTCACCCAGGTAGGCGAGGTCCACCGAGGCGGTCAGCGGGATCGTCTTGCTCCGATCACCGAGGCCGAGGGTCACGGAGTCATCCGCGAACGTCCACGTCAGCTCGAATCGGCTGAGGTCGCCCGCCCACCACGTCAACGGACGCACGTCGCAGTCGCGCACGCCCCACCGCCCCAGGGCGCCGGCCGCGTTCGCGTCCCCCGGAACCGCGCTCCGCTCGGGCTCGTCGTTCGGCCCCTCGGAGTTGACGGTGTTGGCGATGCTCCCGCCGAGCGTCGAGACCTCGACCGCACCCGTGACGGCATCAAAGCGGAGCAGCTGCCACCGCGTGTCGGTCACGTAGTACGTGCCCTGATTCGTCATGACCTGACCGAGGGCCACGAGGCTGGAGGAGCCGGTGCACAGGACCGAGGCGTCCACCCTCGTGACGTCCGGCGGAGTCGCCGCGGCGGGGGCCGCGAGGAGGAGCGAGAACAGGACGAGCAGGTGTCGAATCGGCATGGGTCCCTTAGGGTACGCGTCTGTGAACCGAACCCTCCTCGCGCTGATGTTCATCCTGGGCGGCTGCGACTGGTCCGATCCGGAGCCGCCGCCCCCCGATCCCACCCCGCCCCCGCCGGCGATTGCGGTGGAACTGGCGGACCACCCCGGGATCGACGGCGCCATCCGCACCGCGATGGAGGCGGGCGAGCTCGTCGGGGTCACCGTCGGCATCGCGCAGGGCGACACCATCGTGTTCCTCCAGGGCTGGGGCCTCGCCGATGTCGAGAACGACGTCGCGGTCGACCCCACCGCGACCCAGTTCCGGTGGGCCTCGGTGAGCAAGGGGCTCGCCGGCATCGTCGCCGTGCAGGCCCAGCTCGCCGGCACCCTCACCCTGGACGCGCAGGTCTCCGGCCTCCTGGAGGAGTACACGGTGCCCACGACCGTGCTGCCCGACGGCTGCGACGACGTCGCCTGCGCCGAGCCGCTGACGGACGAGCAGCGCTCCATCACGCTCGCCCAGTTGCTGCACCACACCGCCGGCGTGCAGCACTACAGCAACGGCGCCGTCTACCCGGTGCCGCCGATCCTCCAGACCGACGACCCCGCCATCAACACCGGCATCGCGTGGGCCCTCCCCTTCTGGATCGATGCCCCCCTGGTCGCCGTGCCCGGAACGGAGTCGAACTACTCCACCTTCGGCTTCAACCTCGCCGGCGCGGCCGTCGAGCGGGCGGTCGGGGCGCCGTTCGGGGAGATCGTGCGGGACGGCATCGCCACCCCGCTGGGCATGGACACCTTCGCCGTCGACAGGGTCTGGGACTACCACCCGAACCGAGCCGTCGGGTACGTGCGCGTCAACGACAACATCGCCCCCGACGGCGACAACGACGTCTCCTGGAAGGCCCCCGGCGGCGGCTTCCTGAGCTCGGGCGTGGACCTGACCCGGTACTGCGCCGGCTTGCAGTCCGACCTCCTGCTGCCGGCGGATGCCCGCGACACGATCCTGTGGGTCGGCGACGGTGAGGTCACCGACTACGGGCTCGGGTTCGGCGTAGGCGATGCCCTCGTCTCCCACACGGGAGCCCAGCAGAAGACCCGCACCGCCATCGCCTGGGACCGGGAGACCAACACTTGCTTCACCCTCATGACCAACAGCACATGGGCCGAGCCGTGGGCCCTGCTCAGCCTCGTGATGGACGCATGGAACGGCTGATCGCGGCGCTCCTGGCGCTGGGTCTGGTCGGCTGCGGGATCACCAACCCGACGGTCGACGACGACGACGCCACGGCCGATGACGACGACGCCACCCCCGACGACGACGATGACAGCGCCGCCGGCGACGACGACGACGACGCCACGCCCCCGTCCGTGTTGGTGGAGACGACGTCCATCGGCGACTTCTCGGTCGATGACCTGAGGGCCATCGTCGGCGCCGACGTGGTGCTGGAGAACGGCTACTCGCTCTGGACGGTGCGCTTCGCCACCGCCGGCCGCGAAGCCCTCGCGACGGTCGCCATCCCCTACGACGTGGCGGTCCCCGACGGCGGCTGGACCATCGTCGCCAACCAACCCGGCACCACCGGCGCCGACGATCCCTGCGCGGTCTCGGGCACGGCGTGGGGCGCGGGCCTCGCGGGCAGCTACGGGGCGCGGGGCTTCATCGGGGTCGCCCTGGACTACCCCGGGGTGGGGACCGACGGCGTGCAGCCCTACCTCGTCGCCGAGGTCGAGGGCTTCGCCGCGCTGGACGCCGTCCGAGCCGCCCGCGAGTTGGCCGCCGAGCAGGGCATCGACGCCTCCGACCGCTTCGCCCTCGTGGGGCTGAGCCAGGGCGGGCACGCGAGCCTGTCCGCGGCCTCGCGCCACTCCGAATACGCCCCCGAACTCGACCTGCGCGCCGTCTCGATCAGCGGCCCCGCGACGGCGTGGGAGGAGCAGTGGTCGCCGGCGCTGTCGGTGTTCGGCACCCACCTGCAGTTCCACGCGCTGCTGGCGTGGACGTGGCGGGAGCACTACGGCATCGACGCCGACCCGTTCGCCGCCACGCTGGTGAACGCCGAGGCCATCTTCACGACCAACTGCGTCTCCTCCCCGGCGGTCCCCGCGGGCACGTTGTCGGCGGTGATCGGCACCAACCCGTACGTCATCTTCACGACCGAGTTCATCGACGCGTGGCAGGACGGCAGCTGGACCGGGTACGAGGCCTACGGCGAGGCGTTCGACGCCAACCGGATCGAGCCCTGGGCCGACGCGCCGCCCCTGAAGGTCTGGCAGGGCGGCGCCGACACGGTCGTGCCGGAGGCGTTCACGGCTGAGTTCGTGGCGGGCCTGGAAGCCGGCGGCATGGACATCGAGTACGAGGTCGTCGACGGGGCGGCCCACGGCGGCGTCGCCCATGGCTTCCTCGCGATCCCGCAGGCGCGGACGGAGGAGTCGATCGCCTGGCTTCGGGAGAAGCTCAGCACGCCGTGATTGACCGTTGCGACTCAGGGCCAGCGGGGATCGGTGAGGGCCGCGCGTTCCCCGCAAGGACAACGACGACGGCGGGGCAGCCCCCCTCCGAGGAGGAGGACGCAGCGGGGAGCGCGCGGAGCCACCGAGGTCGCGGCCCCTGGGGCCGGGACGGTCAATCCACGCGCGCGGCGAGGACGTCGGTTTCGTCCATCACGCGGCGGTGGCGGAGGGTCACGGTCTCCTCGCAGGGACCTTCGCGGTCGACGAGGATGTAGCCGAACTGCAGGTCCTCGATGCCGTCGTCGTCGATGCAGCCGGAGAACAGCTGGGCCATCCAGTAGTCGCAGCTGTCGGGTCCGTTGAAGCCGTGGAAGTCCTGCCAGACGGTGAAGCACTCGCCGGTCCCGCTGACGAACCCGCCCTGCCCGGTGCCGTCGGAGATGGCGTCGTGCATCGTCGAGTCCACGGTGCCGGCGTCGGGGTCCTGGCCCTGGAAGCCGACCCAGGTCTCGATGAGGTCCAGCCCGATGGCGCCATCGATGTCGTCGTACGTGATGCTGAGGGTGTCCATGAGGTACTCGCCCTCGATGAACGGGGGCGAATCGCCGGTGTAGACCGTCATGCCGACGTGCTCCAGCAATTCGACGTCGTACGAGGTCAGTAGATCATTCACGCCGTCGGGCACGCCCTCGATCAGGGGAGGGGGCACGGAGTCGAGGGCGGTGTCCGTACTGCCCACTTCCAAGGCGGAGGTGGGAGCGCACGCGGACAACGCCGCGAGGGTGAGAAAAGCAGTTCGGTGGAGCATATCGGGCACTACGCAGGACCCTCCCGCGGTCGCCGCCTTCACCGCCCTGCTGCAGGTCGACGGGGACTACGACGCCTTTGCGTCCGACCTGGACGTGGTCGACTTCGACGACGTGGCCCCCCTGGGCTCCGGCTTCGCCCTCGCCTGGGTCGAACTGGACGCGGCGGCGGTGGCGGCGACGGGGAGCTTCGAATCGACGCTCTTCCTGACCGAGGATCCGCTCCTGCAGATCGGCGGCGAGTCGTCGCTGGTCCCCGTCGATGCCCTCGAGATCGTCGACCCCGACATCCTCCCGCTGGTCAACGGCGACGCCCTCAACGGCATCACCTTCGAGGCCTGCCCCTAGCCATGTCCGGCCTCACCCGCGCTGAATTCCACGAGCTGTACGCCGGGTACGGCCCCGCGGCGCGAGCCAGCTGTCGCGCGATCTGCGGCAACGAAGCGGACGCCGACGAGGCGCTGCAGGAGGCGTTCCTCAGCGCCTGGCGCGCCCGCAAGCGGTTCGACGGACGCCACCCCCTCGCCTGGCTGCAGACCATCGGCCGCAACGCCGCCCTCCAGGTGCTGCGCAAGCGCCGACCGTGGGTGGACGACCCGTTCGCCTGGATCAAGGCGCCCGACCCGGCCACCCGCCAGCCCCAACACACCCTCGACGCTGTCCGCCTCCTGGACAGCGTCCGCCCCGAAGACGCCGCGTACCTGCGGCTGCGCTACGCCGAAGGCTGGCGCATCGGGGAGATCGCCGAACACTTCGAGACGTCCCAGCGGAGCGTGCGCCGCAAGCTGGAACGGCTCGAGCATCGAGCGCGGATCCTCGTCCGCGCCTGGGAGGCCGCCTGATGGAACGCCGCCTGACCCTGGAGCAGTGGGCCCTTGGCAAACTACCCCCCGCCGCCGTCGCCGAGCTCGAGCAGCGCTGCGCCGACGATCCCGACTTCGCCGAATGGGCCGCTCGCGTCCGGTCCGAAGTGACCGCCGCCGCCGTCGATCTGCCGATGCTCCGCCTCCCCGCCGAGGTCGATGAGCCCGCCGCCGCCTCCTGGTTCGACCGCTTCTCGCCGCTGGCCCTCGCCGGCGCCGCCGGACTCGCCGTGATCGCCTTCACGATCCTCCTGCCGTCCGCACCGCCGGTGCAGCAGACGCCCACCTGGCGCGGCTCCCTGGACGTGCAGGTCCACCTCATCCACGCCGGCGAACCCTCCGAGCAGGGCGCCATCGTGACCGCGCGCCCCGGCGACCGGCTGCAGTTCCGGGTCGCCGCCCCCGCCGCCGGCACGGTCCAGGTCTACGACGTGCAGGCTGACCGGACGGTGCAGCAGTGGCTCGCCCCCCGGCCCGTGGCCGCCCAGGGCGCGGCCAACGGCGCGGTCCTCCTGGACGACTACGCCGGGGGCGAGCGCGTCTACTTCGTGTGGCACCCGCGGCCGCTGGGCACCGCCGTCATCGCCGACGCCGTCGAGCGCGCCTATGACACCCCGATCGCCGACCTCGACACGCTCCCGGGGCTGCCCAAGGGCGCCGTGCAGCGCTCCATCCTCCTGCTGCGGACGACCGAATGAGCGCCCGCCCCCTCGCCGCCGCGATGCTGACCCTGGTAGCCGGACCGGCGTCGGCGGGCACGGTGCGGCTGGGGCTGTTCGTGGGCAACGACGCCGGCTTCGGCGAGGACGAGCTGCTGCGCCACGCCGAGCGCGAAGCCCGCGACCTGGCGAAGCTGTTCGCGGAGATGGGCGGCATCGCGCCGGCCCGCGCGCAGGTGCTCCAAGGCGCCAAGGTCGAGGAGTTCAAGGACGCCGTCGCGAGCATCGAAGCCCAGGTCCGGGAGATCGAGGCCGGGGGCGACGAAGTCCTGCTGCTCTTCTACTACTCGGGCCACGCCAGCCGTCAGGGCCTGCACCTGGGGGGCTCGCTGCTGGAGATGGAGTGGCTGCGCCGCTGGCTGGAGACGAGCCAGGCGCAGGTCCGGATCGCGTTCGTCGACGCCTGCGAGAGCGGCACCCTGGCGCGCACCCGGGGGGGCACCCCGGGAGAGGCGATCGAGATCACCGTGGATGACGCCCTCACCGCGTCGGGCCTCGCGATCATCACGTCCACGGGGCCGCTGTCGGTGGCCCGCGAGTCGGACAGCTTCGGCGGCGGGGTCTTCTCCCGCGCGCTCCTGACCGGCCTTCGCGGCTCCGCCGATCTGGACGGTGACGGCTCGATCACGCTGAAGGAGGCCTACAAGCACACCTTCACCGAGACCGTCATCAGCTCGGCCTCGTCCGGCGAAACGGTCCAGAAACCCGAGTTCCGCCTGGAGCTGTCCGGCATCGGCGAGGTCGCGCTCACGCGGATCCACTCGACGTCGTCCGGGCTCGTGCTCCCCGAGGAGCTCGAAGGCGTCTACACGGTCGTGTCGGTGGCCACTGGCCAGGTCGTCGCCCGCGTCGACAAGAGCGCGGGCGAGATGAGCCGCCTGAGCCTCCCCAGCGGCCGCTACGTGGTGCGCAAGGTGCGCCGCGAAGACGTGCTCGTGGCCGAATTGGATCTGGTCTGGGGCGGCGATCGCTGGGTCGACGACGCCCAGATGACGTCCCTGCCCGTCGGCGATCCGCTGATCCGCGGCGGCTGGACCGCCCGACCGGTCCAGTTGGCTTTGCGGGGCACGTTCAGCTCGCCGATCGCGGCCGCCAACCCCGTGATGGGAGGCGGCGAGCTGGCGCTTCGCTTCCAGATCGCCCCGGTCAAAGCACCGGCCCTCGGGATCGTCGTCGGAGGCGGCTACGAGCAGGGCATGCGGTGGACCTACACGGGCCGGCTGCGCAGCGGTCAGGGGCGGGTCATGGTCGCGTTGATCGGAGAGCGGCGCCTCGATCGCATCGACCTGAAGGTCGGCGGCGGGGTGCAGGGGCTGCTGCTGCACCAGATCCTCAAGTTCACCGAGCCAGACGGCACCAAGCGCATCGACTTCGAACGCGAGACCCTCACCTACTGGAGCTTCGGCCCGTTCGCCCAGATCGGCCTGCACCTCCCCGTCGGCCCCCATGCGGGGCTGGAGCTGGGCGTGCGCGGCACCTTCTTCCCCGTCGAGGTCGACGGCACCCGCGGCTTCTTCGCCACGGCGCAGGTCTTCGGCGGGGTCGGCTTCCGGTTCGGCGGACGGGCCCTGGGCCAGGTCCAGCGCAAGAAGGACTGACCTAGTTCTTCGCCTCGAGCTCCCGCACGTAGCGCTGGAGGTGGTGGCTGGTCAGCCCCAGGGACTCCAGCACGCGGTGGTTGTGATCGCGGGACGCCGCCCGGGCGTCTCCCCAGGTGAGCTCGGTGCCGATGAGGTGTTCGTCGCCGGTGGCGCGCAGGGCCTTCTTCCACGAGACCTTCTTGCCGCCGAGCCGGAAGTGCCAGTCCTGACCGAGATCGCGGCCGGCGCCCGCCAGCGCCACCATGGGGTTCAGGTAGAGCGAAGCGACGACCCACCCCATGGCTCCGGCGGTCATCGAACCCTCGCTGTCGAACACCACGAGCACGGACTGCTCCTCCCACTGCCGAATGCGGGCGATCTCGTCCTCGGTCAGCGGCGGCGGCTCGGTCAGGTTCGAGCCCCCCTCCAGGGCCGCCTTCCAGCGGGCCGGATCCCGGTCGAGGGCGCCGGTCAGCAGCAGCGTGCGGAGCGCGGGATCGTCCTGCCCGTTGGCGTCCAGCGCGAGGAACACCTGCAGCGCCCGGGCGTACCGGTCCTGGTCCACCGGCTCGGCGTTCTGGTGCAGGCCAGTGAGGTACTGAAGCCCAGCCTCGCTGCTGCGGGGCTGCTCGAACCAGCCCACCACGGCGGCGATGTCGATCGTGTCATCCGGGGTCGCGGGCTCCGGCGCGTTGCGCTCGTCGGCGTCCTCGAACTCGTCGTACTCCGCAAACGCGGCCGCCGGGGCCAGCAAGCAGATGAGCACTCCCCAGGTCATCCAGTTCCTCATGCATCCTCCTACGCTCAACCCACCTTGGTTCTCCGCGACGTCTCCGTCACTCGCATAGATTGGTGATCGTGATCGAACTCCCAGGCGGTCTGGAACTGCGTCGTTGGCCCCCTCGCGCGGACGACGTGCTGCAGGCGTGGGACGGCGCCGACCGCTACCTGCTGGAGGCGTTGGCCGAGCACGCTCCGACCGGCCCCGTGCTGGTGGTCGACGACGCCTTCGGGGCCCTGAGCTGCACCCTCGCGGGGCGGGCGCGCGGCTGGGGCGACTCCGAGCTCGGACGGCTGGCCCTGGAGCACAACCTCGCGCAGAACGAGTTGGGCGCGGTGCCGTGGACGCCGATGCCGCGGCCCCCGCCGGGTGAGGGCGTCGCCGCCGTGGTGGGGCGGCTGCCCCGGTCGCTGGCGCGGCTGAAGTACCTGACCGCCGCGTTGGCGCCCACGCTCGCGCCGGACACCCCCGTGCTCTTCGGGGACAAGTCCAAGCACGTGCAGAAGTCCGCCGTCGCGGCGATCGAGGAGGCGATCGGGCCGGCGGCGAGCACCCGCGCAGCCCACCGCGCACGCCTCATCCTCGCGACCCGCGACGAACGCGTCGGGCCGGAGCCCGCCTCGCGCGGGGTGTTCGGGGAAGACGAACTCGATCGCGGCTCCGCGTTGCTTCTGGAGGCCCTCGGGCCGCTCCCCGAGGGGGCCGAGGTCATCGACCTGGGCTGCGGGGCGGGCGCCCTCGGACTGGCCGCGGCCAAACGCAACCCCTCGGCATCACTGCTGTTCTGCGACGAGTCGCACCTCGCCGTGGCCTCCGCGCGAGACCGGTTCGCGGCCGCCGGCCTCACCAACCCCGCCCGGTTCGTCGCGCAGGACGTGCTCGCCGACGTCCCGGACGCATCCGCCGACGTGATCCTGTGCAATCCGCCGTTCCACCAGGGGCAGGCGATCACCCGCCGCGTCGCGGCCCACATGTTCGTCGAATCGGCCCGCGTGCTGCGGCCCGGTGGGATGCTGATCGTGGTCGGCAACCGCCACCTCGGCTACCACGCGCGCCTCCCCCGGTACTTCCCCCGGGTGCAAGTGATGCGTTCCACGAAGCGCTTCGTGGTGCTCGGTGCGACGCGCTAGAGCAGCCGCTCGCGGATCTTCGATTCGAGGGAGCGAACCACCCGCGTGGTCCCCTGGATCACCACCTGGTTGTTGTGGTCGAACAGCGCGTAGAAGGGCACGGCGTTGAGCGTTGGTGCATGGCTCGGCGTCTTGACCTGATGGGCCTGCTCGGCCCACGGTGCTCCTCGAGGATCAGCCTCCGGAGACGACCAAGATGGCCGCACGCACGAAGAGCAAGGTGACGCTGAAGTTCAAGACGAAGTACCGGGTGCGGAACTGGGCCGCATACGAGAAGTCACTCCGCCGTCGCGGCGACATCACGATCTGGTTCGCCGCCGCCGCCGTCCGTTCCTGGAACGCCCGCCCTTCCGGCCGGCCCGGTGGGCAGCAGGAGTACTCCGATCTCGCGATCCAGACTGCCCTGACGCTCCGGTCGCTGTTTCATCTGGGACTTCGGCAGACGGAGGGCTTCGTGGGCTCGCTGCTCCGCTTGATGGGCCTCGACCTGAGCGTGCCCGACCACACGACGCTGTCCCGGCGAGGTCGGACCATCGACGTGCTGAGCCGCGGCCGGAAGCTCGACGACCCTCTCCATCTGGTCGTCGACTCGACCGGCCTGAAGATTGTCGGTGGCGGTCAGTGGAGCTCGGACAAGCACGGCGATTCGAAGAAGCGCCGGCAGTGGCGGAAGCTGCACCTCGGGATCGACCTGGGCGGCTTCATCGTCGTCTCGGCCCTGACGGGCAGCGCCGAGGACGACGGATGCGTCGGCGTGGATCTGCTCGGCAGGCTGGTTGCGCCGGTTGCGTCCTTCCGGGCGGACGGGGCCTATGACAGTCGGGCGGTGTACGCGGCGTTGGACGAAGTCGGGATGCCGGGGATCGACATCGCGATTCCGCCTCGTCGGACGGCGTCGGCCTCGCGTCCCGGCGTGGGCACCTGGCGGCACAGGGAGGCCGCTCTGCGGCGGATCGACGAAGTGGGACGGCGCCGGT
>JAAESI010000080.1 GCA_024229515.1 Pseudomonadota bacterium
ACTGTGCGCATTCCAGGCGCCTCAGACCTGCGCCGTTCCGGGCTGACACTGAACACGCTCGTTTGCTCGTCATGGTCGTTGCTGCTGTGGCAGTACACTGGCGAGCCAGACGTACTGTTCGGCGTCACCGTGGCGGGCCGCCCGGCGTCGCTGAAGCACGTGGACGAGGCGGTTGGCCTGTTCATCAACACCGTGGCCTTGCGGGTCCCCATCCCGAGCATGCCGCCGGCAGTGACCAGCGGCAGCTCCACGCGCGGTTCAGGGTGCGGGGCGTGGCTAGCGGAGGTGCAGAGCCGGCTTAGCTCAGTGCGCGAGTTCGAGCACACGCCGCTGAGTCGCTTGCAGGGGTGGTCTGACATGGGCTCGGAAGGATCCTTGTTCCATACGCTGGTGGTCTTTGAGAACTATCCTGCCGAGGATCATCCGAGCACGTCCTTTTCCATTGCGTATGCCGACAGCGACGAGAAGGAGCGAACGAACTTCCCCGTGGTGCTGACGGTGGTGCCACACCCTTCTGGCGACTCGCTCGAGATGGAGCTCGGTTTCTACGACGGCAGGGTGAGCGCCGCTCAGGCTGGTCGCCTGCTGGACCATCTCTCAGGACTGATCCAGGGGCTTGCTGGCGCGGCGCCGAGCTCAAGTCGGGAGTCTCTTGCAGATGTGGTCGTTTCAGCGTCGCGTGGCTGCGCTGGCGGGCAGTCAGTGCATTGGGCCGGAGCGCCAAGCAGCCGCGACAGTGCCGACGAAACGCTGTGGATCCTTGTCAAGGCGGCTGTTGCGGCCAACCCGGACGCCATCGCGGTCACGGACGGGAGCGACAGCATCACCTACGCGGAGCTCGACCGCCGCTCGGCTCTGCTGGCCGCCGCGCTGCAGCGCCGAGGCGCCGGCGCTGGAGGAGTGGTGGGCGTGCTGCTGGGCCGGAGCGTGGACGCCATCGTGTCGCTGGTGTCGGTGCTGCGCTGCGGCGCGGCGTACCTGCCGCTGGACCCGGGCCAGCCAGTGAGCCGGCTGGCGTACATGGTGGAGGACAGCGGCGTGGGGGTGGTGCTTGTGAACGGTGCATCGTCCGGCCGGGCGGCGGAGTCGCTTGCGGCGATGGAGGGCGAGGGCGCGGCCGCTCGCGTGCGGGTGCTGGACGTGACGGCGCTGGGCGGAGCGGTCGGCGAGGGCGCATCGGCAGGCGGCGCATCGGCCGCTGGCGGCGGCGCCGCGGTGGGTGAAGACGCTGGCGCGGCTACGCCGTCGTCGCTGGCGTACATCATCTACACCAGCGGCTCCACGGGCAAGCCCAAGGGCGTGGGGGTGGAGCACCGGTCGGCGGTGAACTACATGCGCGCGTCGGCGACGGTGTACGAGCCGCGTTCGTCCGACCGCTGGCTGCAGTTCGCGTCGTTGTCGTTCGACGCGAGCGTCGAGGAGGTGTTCGTGCCGCTGTGCAACGGCGCGACGGTGGTGCTCCGATCGTCGGAGATGACCCTGTCGGCGTCGGACTTCATGTCGGCCTGCGAGTCTCGCGGGGTGACGGTGATGTCGTGCGCGACGGCGTTCTGGCACCAGCTGGTGGACAGCGTGACTCGCGGCGAGACGCGGGTTCCCGGAAGCGTGCGCCTGGTCGTGATCGGGGGCGAGGCCTGCAACCCGTCTCGTCTGGTTGCGTGGGAGCGCGCGTGCCCGGGGGTACCCGTGGTGAACGCGTACGGCCCGACGGAGGCGACGGTGAGCACCCACCTGTGGCGCAGCGACGGCTCGTTGTCGGAGGGGTGCGCGTCGGTTCCCATCGGGCGCGGCCTTCCGGGCGTGCGGTCGTACGTGCTGGACCGGGAGCGTCGCACGCCGGTGCCGGTGGGGGTGGTGGGGGAGCTGTACGTCGGCGGGCTTTGCCTGGCGCGAGGCTACCTGGGCCGCGACGACCTGACGGCGGACCGTTTCGTGCCAGACCCGTTCGCGGACGACGTGTCGCGCTCGGTGGACGGCCGCATGTACGCGACGGGCGATCTGGTGCGCATGGGCGAGGACGGCACGCTGACGTACGTGGGCCGCGCGGACGACCAGGTGAAGATCCGCGGCTTCCGCATCGAGCTGGGCGAGATCGAGGAGGTGGCGCGGCGCCACGACTCCGTGCAGGACTGCGTGGTGCGCGTG
>JAAESI010000081.1 GCA_024229515.1 Pseudomonadota bacterium
CCCCGACTCCGCTCACGGTCCGAAGAAGGGCAGAGGAGGGAAGCGATGATCGGTGTGAACATCCTCAATCGCATGACCGAGCTCGGGATGCCGGAATCGCACGCTGGCCGAAGCTGAAACTCCGAGAGAGCCGCTCAGTGGCCCGATCCGGCCTCGCTCGGAGCCGTGCAACAATGCCCGTGCGCACGCTCCCGAAGGGCACGGGCACGGGCTCCGCCAGCGGCAGATCGGCGACCGTCACCGACGTCTCGGGGGCATCCAGCCGGAGCACCGTCGACGTCCTGGGGAAGCGCGACGCGGGCACCTGGTAGCTGAAGGGGCGCTCGATCGTGTGCACCAGTAGCCACTGCCCGTCCGGGGACGGGGACGCCTCGTCGATGAGGCCCGCGCCGACCACCACCGTGCTGGCTCCGTCGAGGCCGATGCCCTCGGGGCCCGTGAGGGTGAAGCTGAACTTGTCGCCGTCGGGGTGCCAGTCGAGGTACCCGATGCGGGCGTCCTCCGGCAGCTCGATCTCGACCGTGCGGCCCCGCTTGACCAGCTCCTGGAGCTTGATCCGACGGAACAGGTACGGCCGCGACGGCCCCCGCGTCGACGGATCGAGCTTCACCCCCGCGACCTTCACCACGGGCGCGGCGAGCTCATCGAGGGTGCTCAGCGCGGGCCGCTCGAGCTCGACCATCCACTGCCCGTCAGGGCTGAGCTGGACCGAGGGCGGGTAGGGCGCATCGAGGATGTCGACGATCACGTCGGAGGGCTGCTAGTAGCCGCTGAGTACGGCCGCACAAAGCACGAGGAGGAGGGCGTTCAGGCGCATGGGCCGGCATAGTACGGGACGCATGTCCGAGCCCCGAATCACCCGCCGTCAGATGCTCGCGGCCGCCGGCGTGCTCAGCGCCGCCGGGGCGGTGGGGATCGGTGTGCGCGTCGGCTCGTGGTGGGATCAGGACCCGGGCGCGGAGTGGCAGGCGCTGTCGCCGCGGGAGGCGGAGCTGTTCGACGCCCTCGCCGACGCCATGTTCCCGCCTGGCGGCACCCCCGCATTGTCGGGCTCGGAGTCGGGCGTCACCCGCTGGTTCGACGCCGTGCTCGCGACCCAGCCCGACCCCACCGGCGACCTGATCCGGCTCCTGTTGCACGCCCTCGATGACTGGACGCGCGTGAGCACCGGCAAGAGCCTGACCGGGCTGTCGGTCACCGAACGCGGCGACAAGCTGCGCGGCTGGCTGTCGGCGGAGAACCACCTCGTGCGGGGCGCGGTCTCGTCGATCGCGCTGTTCGTGTCGATGGGCTACGCCGGCCACCCCGACGTGCGCGAGGCGTGCGGGTGGATCTGGCCCTGCGGGTACGAACGATGACGATCCGCGGCTTCGACAGCCCCCACGGCGAGCGGCTGGATTGCGACGTCGTCATCGTCGGCGCGGGACCCGGCGGTGGGGCCGTGGCGCGGGTGTTGACCGCGGCCGGGCTGGACGTGGTCCAGGTCGAGGAGGGGCCCCCCCAGTCGAAGTTCCGGCCGTCCTGGGCCAACACCGCGAAGTACCACTACCAGGAGGGCGGCGCGATGATCGCCCAGGGGCCGGTGCCGTTCCCCGTGGTCGCCGGGCGGGGCGTGGGCGGCGGCTCGCTGGTGAACTCGGCGATCTGCTTCCGCATGCCGGACCACATCCTGGAGGAGTGGGTCGAGCTGCTCGGCGACGATCGCTACACGCCGAGCAAGATCGCGTCGATCTACGCCGAGATCGAGCAGCGCATCGGGGTTGTGCCGGTCAGCCCCGCCATCGCCGGCGAGAACAACATGATCGTCGCCCGCGGGGTCGAGAAGCTCGGCCTCCAGGGCGGCCTGCTCAACCGCAACGCCCCCGGCTGCGTCGGCTGCGGCATCTGCAACTACGGCTGCCCCCGGGGCGGCAAGGCGTCGGTCGACCAGAACCTCATCGCGGACGCCCTCGCCACCGGCAAGCTCCGCATCCAGGCCGACTGCCGCGTCATCGACGTGATGATCGAAGGAGATCGCGCCGTCGGCGTCGTCGGCCAGCTGCGCCACCCCGACACCCGCGCTCCTGGCAGCACCGTCGAGATCCGTGCCCGCAAGGGGGTCGTGCTGTCCGCGGGCGCCCTGGGAACCCCCCGGCTGCTGTGGTCCTGCGGCCTCGCCGAGCGCTGCGGCCCCGTCGGCGACAAGCTCTACCTCCACCCCGGGACGGGGGTCGTCGGCGTCTGCGACCACGAGGTCCACATGTGGAAGGGGGCCACCCAGGGCGCCTACGTCTGGGACCCGGAGAACCCCGACGTGCTGCCCCACACGTTCAACGCCCCGCCGGAGGTGTTCATCGTGCAGGCCGGCGCCGTGGGCATGGACGCCAAGCGCATCCTCGGCGAGATCAACCACCTCTGCGGCCTCGGCGTGATGGTCCACGACAAGGGCGACGGCACCGTTCGGGCCGCCAAGAACGGCCGCGTCGACCTCCGCTACACGTGGGACCCCGAGGACGTCGAGGTGATGAAGCGGGGGATGGTGCTGAGCGCCCGGGTCCTGCTCGCCGGCGGCGCCCGCGAGGTGTTCGCCACCGCCTTCAACGCCCAGCGTTACACCACCGCGGAGTCCATGGAAGCCGAGCTGAAGGACATGCCCCTGAAGGACATGCAGCTGTACTCCAGCCACCCGATGGCGACGTCGGCGATGGGCACGGATCCGGCGACATCCGTGCTGGATTCACGCGGCCGCTCGCACGCCTTCGACGGCCTCTGGTTCATGGACGCGGGGGCGTTCCCCACGTCGCTGGGGGTGAACCCGCAGCTGACGACGATGACCGTCTCGACGATGAACGCGCGGGCGATGCTCGAGGATCTCCGCTAGCGCACGAAGATCGGCGACGTCTGGATCCAGAGCTTCTCGCGGCTGACGTAGTCCACCGACACCTCGCCCAGGTACGGCTCCAGGTGCAGCGGCGTGATGTAGATCTCGACCCGGTAGACCCCCGCCTCGGTGGCGGCGATGTCGATGTCGCCTTCGGTCCACTCCTGGACGATGTGTCGGCCGTCGGCGTCGGCGCGGTACAGGATCGCCCGAAGCTCCGGCTCGCTCGGGCCGCGGGGGGCGCGGTCGTCCAGCGTGGGCAGGGTCACCTGCATGCGCAGGGGCGTGTCGTTCCGGGTGATCTCGGCGCCGATGTGGAACTGCTCGCCGTCGCGCTCGGCCACGAAGTCGAAGTCCAGGGGGGTGCCGAACACCTCCATCACTGCGTGGTTGTTGGCCGCCAGCAGCGCCGCCTTGGCCGACTCGGGGCTCAGCGGGGGCTCGACGCGGAGCCGGTTGTTGAACCACCGCATCATGCGGCGGTAGCTGTCGATCCGTTCGCCATCCCACGCGTCCGTGGGGAACACGTTCTGGTGCGCGTCCGTGCCCGCGGTCATGCCCACGTGCTGGGTCTGGCCCAGGCCCTCGAGGATGTCGGCGGCGATCGGGTTCGGCTCCAGGAAGCCCAGCGGCGCCAGATCCGGATGGGGCGGATCCAGGATCCCGTTCGCTTCGGGGAAGAAGAAGGGGGCGACGTCGCCGAGGTACCCGAAGGGTTCCAGCCCCATCAGCTCCCGGTTGTCGGGGTCCAGGTTGGCGTGCAGCTGGTACAGCTCGACCCCGTCCAGACCGAGGGGCTCCATCTCCTCCAGCGTGCGCTCCTCGGTGTGGGCATGCCAGACGACCGCGCCCGCGTCCCGCAGCAGCTCGACGTTCTCCGGCGTGCGGGTGTTCGCCGCGCCGTCCACGTCGAACTCCTGCCCCAGGGGCATGAGGTCGTCCTCGAGGCCTGGGAGCATGAGGGTGCGGTGGCCGTCGTCGCAGGTCATCCAGACGCCGATGGCGTCGCCGGCGTCGTTGAGGACGAGCTCGTCGTCCTCCCGGTTCAGCAGGCGGCCCTCCAGATCGGACTCTTCGGCGTGGGTGGGGTGGTCGGTGACGAACGCGACGTCGATGCGGGTCGTGCACAGCGCGTAGCGGAGGTCGGCGAGGCAGTCCTCGTCCGGCACGCCGGCGGGCTGGGGGTCGCCGTCGCACGCGTCGTGAGACCAGTGGCTGTGCAGGTGCACGATGGCGCGGATCTCGCGAAGACCGCGCACCTGGCGGGTCAGCTCCGGCTGGCCGTGGTCCCAGGCGATGGGGACGAATGGGCCCGGCGTCGGCTCCGGCACCTCCGTCGGGCAGGCGGTGAGGAAGAGCAGCGGGAGCGCGACTAGAAGTCGCGACGCGTGACGGCGGGGAGCAGAAGAAGGATGAAGCACAGCGCGATGTTCGCACCCGCCCACACGCCGCGCCAGGGCGCCGCTCGCCACGATGCTGATACGACCTGCTGACCGGTCCGCGGCATCGGCACCCCCAGCCAGCCCGGGGCGAGCATGGCGCTGCTGGCGCGCTTGCCGTCGATCGTGACGGTCCAGCCGGGGTGCCAGCTGACCGGTAGGAGCAGCCAGGCCGGACGATTGAGCACATCGACCTGGACGCGGTGTTCGCCGGGCGCGCCGTCGACGACCGCGGCGGTGCCTAGCTCGGGGGCGGCCTTCAGGCCGGTCAGGGCCGAGGGGTCGCGGTCCGCGATGGCGAGGCGGGCCTGGAACGGCTCGGCCGGCACGTCCCCGCGGACCGCCATCACCGGATGCTGCCCCCGGGCGTGCACGCCCTCGGCGAACCAGGCCACGGCGAAGCCTTCGAAGTCCGAGCCGACCGCCGTCGCGATGAGGTCGGCGCGCACGAGCCGGGGGCCGACCGCCGCGGTCGGTCCGTCGGGGAAGACCTTGGCGACCCCCGCTGCCTGCAGATCGGCGATCTCCAGGGGCGCCCCTGCGGCCGCGCTCTCGGTCCAGTACAGGGCGAAGTCGTGGACGAAGCTGTAGTGGTACAGCGGCCGGCCGACCGTGAGGACCCCGTGCCGGCGCAGCCAGCTCAACCGGGTGGTGCCACCGATCATGGCGTCCTTCGGCCCCCAGGCGACCGGCCCGTCGACCGCGCGGGCGGCGGTCAGGAGCTGGTCGAGCTCCGTCTGCGCGCCTTCGAACGACGCCTCGGTGCCGGCGAGCTGCCGTCGGTCGGCGTTGGACGCGGGGAGGAAGCTCAGCGCGGCCAGCGCCGCGATCCCCAGCAGCACGGCGAAGGGAAGGCGGTCGTCCCAGCGGTCCCCCAGCTGCTCCTTCGCCAGCGCTCCCAGCGGCCCGATCGCTGCGGACAGCCCCGCCCCAATCACCCACGGCGCGAGCAGGTGCAGGCCCAGGAGGTAGCGGTGGTCGTGGAACCGCCCCAGCAGCGGGATCGACCCCATCCACTGGCCCCACGTGGCCCGGCCGAAGAGCAGCAGGATCGACGCCACGACGCCGACCAGGAGGCCTCGCTCGACGGCGGTGCGCTTCGTCCACGTGGCGAACCCCGCGCCCAGGGCGGCGATCAGGAGCAGGGACCAGATCAGCCCCAGGTAGAACCCGGTGCCGAGCCGGCCGAGCACCCGGAACATGCCGACCGAATCGCGCTTCTCGCCCACCAGCTCCAGCACCGACGCGTTGGTCGCCCCCAGGTCCGCCGCGAAGGGGAGGAGGAAGCCCAGCGACAGCACCACCGCGATCGCCCCCACGGCGCCGAACCGAACCAGGCGGGCGGGCAGCTCGCTCGGCGGGCCCAGGGCGAGGGTGCCGACGAAGGCGCAGATGATGACGAGGTAGCCGGCGGGGAGGTTGCTCCGGACGACGAACGAGACCAGCACCGCCGCGAGCGCGATCCGGGCCCACGGCTTCAGGCGGCCGAGGCCGGCCCCCGCGGGGTCCACCGCGGCGATCCAGGCGGGGAACGCCAGCGCCGCGAACGCCATGCCCCACAGCTGGCCGAAGAGCCCGTGGCCGCTGAATCCGTACTCCAGGGGGGTGTGCCCCACGCCGTCGAGGCAGCGCGCGGTCGCCACCACGAGGGCCGCAAAGCCGGCCGCGTCGCGTTCGAGCCCGAGCCAGCGCGCGCCCACGAAGGCCAGCAGCGGAAGCAGCAGCACGAGCAGGAGGTTGGCCCCCGCCATCGCCGCAAATCCATCGACCTTGAACACAGCGGCGACCGCGGCCGTCCATTGATGAGGAAGGTGAGGGTAGCTGTGGAAGACCGGGTAGCCGCCGTTGAGTTCGTCGAACCAGGGGTCCTGAAACTGGGTCCAGCCATCGGTGGTGAGCGTCGCGCGCGCGCCCTCGACGAGCTGACCGTGCAGCAGGTAGTCGTTGGCCGGCGGATCGACGTGAGAGGCCGACGTCGCGGCTCCCAGGTTGATCAGGAGCGCGAGCCCGAGCAGCAGCATTCCCAGCTTCCGCGCGTCCATCCAACCGCGATCATAGACTTCCTGGCGATGCGTCTGCTCCCGCTGCTGCTCCTCTTGTTCGTCGGCTGCTACCCCTACATCAGCCCGCAGGACGCCGTGGTCAGCGGCCCGGCCGAGTACCTGGGGGCTCCCGCGCCGTCGGGCGCGACCTACTCCGGCGAGCGCGAGGTCGGCTTCCCGGTGCCCCCGTTCCGCCTGTGGGGCCTCGATTTCGACGAAGAGATGCTCTTCGAACTGGGCGAGCACGACACCTACGGGATGATCGAGATCACCCACGTCCGGGGGCGGGGCTACGACGAGTGGTTCGCCCTCGTCTCGGAGAAGTCAGGCGTTCAGCACGTCGCCGTCGGCAGCGACCGCGCCTTCGCCCTCGTCTCCACGTTCCCCGCGCCGGTGTACGACGGCCGCCTCCGGGTCATCCGCCTCGCCAGCGAGTCCCACGTCGAATACGTGACCGCGTTCCACCTCCCCAACGGCGAACTCGTCCAGGCGACGCTGACCTCCAAGCTGGTCGGTGAGCCGCCGCCCCAGCGCAACGGCAACGCGATGAACCACAGCGCCGACCGGGTGCTCGCGGTGCTGGACCTGGAGGAATACAACTGGGCCACGCCGGTGGTCTTCGTGGAAGGGGAGCGCGCCCGCGTGCGGCTCCTGGCGCCGTTCCTGCCGCTGGCGTGGCGGCTCGAGCAGACCGCTGGCGGCGTCTCCTGGGGGGGCATGAACGTCACCTCCAAGACGCTGACCCACGACGGCGTGCCGGTGGGGATCCCGCTGGAAGTCCACGACCGTGGACCCGAGGTCGAGCTCGTCGCCCGGGACACCGTCGCCGACCAGATCTACCGCTACCGCCGATCCGGGGACGCCCTGGAGTTGGTCGGCGCCGAGGTCCGCCACGGTGAGGCTTCCGTGGTGCACCTGGCGTTCAACCCGCCGCTGCCCGACCTGCGCTGGAAGCCCACCGCCGAGACCGTCCACAAGATGGTCGCCGGCAGCAACGGCCAGGAGGGGTACATGGTCGGCGAGGTGCGGGTCCGCCCCGACGGTGACGGCGCGCAGGTCGATGTGCTCCCCGCCTACCCTTTCTGGGCCTGCGAGCGGCCGATCCGGACGGGCCTGGAGTACGGCGAAGGGTTGGTGCGGCTGCGCGGGGAAGTGGCGCCTTCGTTGGCCGCCGGCGGGGCGGGGCGAGACGCCTGCTTCGATCAGGACCGGGAGCGGACCAAATCGACCGGCCCGACGTCCGCGTCGTCCGACGAATCGGGCTGATACGGCGGCGTCTGCAGGGACGACGGATCGACGACCCCCATCACCTCGGGCCAGCCCATGCCGGGCACCCGGTGACTGGGATCGAAGCGGCCCGCCGCGGACAGCGTGGACTGCGGCCACGTGCACGCCCGGAGAAGACCCTCGTTGGCCTCGGCCCCTCCACCGGAGCGATCGAGCCCGGCGTTGGGGTAGCGGGCCGACGCGACGATCGTGCCCCGGTTCCAGTTGACCGCACCGGCCTTCAGCATGGCTGCGAGCTGCTCGAAGCGGACCTGGGATTCGGTGAACACGGCGGCCGCGAGGCCGTACGGGTGGGCGTTGTAGAGCTCCGCGGCGGCCTCGGCGTCGTCCACCAGGGCGGCGAGCAGGAACGGCCCCTCGACCTCTTCGGGGAGCGGCACCTTGGGGGGCACGATGCCGCCGTCGATCAAGGCGATGGCGGGGCTGACGTAGCACTGGCCGCGGCGGCGCAGGTGCGTCTCCAGCTGGCCGCTGCCCCCCTCCAGGGGGAACTCGATGCCGGCCCGCGCGTAGCGGCGCAGATCGGAGTCGAAGCCGCGCTTGCGGCGGGTGTCCACCAGGGGGCCGCAGAAGGACTCGTCCGAGCTGGGGGCGCCGACCGAGAGGGTGGCCGCGAGGGCGACGACGCGCTGCAGCAGCGGGCGGGCGACGGAGCGCTCCACGAGCAGCCGCGAGGTGGCGTTGGCGCGCTGGCCGGCGGTGAGGAAGGCGCCGGTGACCACGTCGTAGGCGGCCCGATCGAGGTCGGCGTCGGCGCAGACGATCGCCCAGCCCTTGCCCCCGGTCTGCAGCCAGGGGGCGCGGTCCGAGGCGCATGCCTCCGTGATGGCGTCGCCGGTGGCGGCGGATCCGGAGCCGACGATGAGGTCCACGCCCTCGTGCGCGACGAGCGCCTGACCCACCGGGTCGCGGGGTCCCTGCACCATCGACAGCACCCCCGGGGGGATGCGCGCGGCGTCGAAGCACTCGACCAGCTTCTGGGACAGCAGCGGCACCAGGCTCGACGGCTTCCAGACGGCGGTGTTGCCGCCCAGGAGCACGGGCAGGAGGGTCTGCACGGGCCCGTAGACGGGGTAGGGGTACGGGGTGATGACCCCGACCACGCCGAGCGGGCGGCGGCGCAGCATGCCGGTGCCGCTGGGGTGCGGCTCGTCGGCGATGACCGACTCGGCGGCGTCGATGAGGAGGTCGATGGCGCGCAAGGTGGCGACGCACTCCAGCGTCGCCTCCCACAGCGGCTTGCCCATCTCGCGGCTGACCATGGCGGCCAGATCGCCCCGCCGGGCCGAGAGCAGATCCCGGAACTCGCGGGCGATTCCGACGCGTTCGGACAGCGGGCGTTGGCCCCACGCCGAGGCGGTGCTGCGGGCGTCGGCGACGGCCGTGTCGATGGCGGCAACGCGCCACGGGATGACGTCCAGCGAGACTCCGGTGGCGGGATCACTGGTCTCGAACGACCCGTCGGCCCCCTCTTGATAGAAGGAGCCCCACAGGTAGTCGCCCGTATGATGCGTGATCAGGGTTGGATCCAACAGCCCTCCAGAGACCGGCGGCGGCAAATAGCATGCAGGGACCGCCTCGGGCAAGGACGGGTATTGTGCGCGGCCATGCGTTTGAGCGGGCTGATGCTGATCCTGGGCCTCGCTGGTTGTGCCGCCCCCGCGGGCGACGTGGTCCTCTGGAACGATTCCGGCTTTGCCTGGGAAAGCATGAGCCACCCGGTCGCATTGCTTCACGCGGGTGCCTCCCCCGGAGACGCTCAGGGGGAGGTCGTGGCCGAGCGGGGACTCGCCGGCGGGGCCGATGGCGCCGACTTCGGCGTCGCCTGGACGACCGTGCGGAGCCGGAGCGTGCGAGCCACCTACGGCGCCACCGAGCTGCGCATTGGACCAGACGGACGCGCGCTCACGCGTGAGAGCATCCCGCTCCGCGATCTCACCGCCGCCAACGTCTACGCGGTGGTGCTCGCGGGGGTCACGTTCGACAGCGACACGGCGCAGGCCGAGGACTACCCCGGCGGCTACGAGCCCGGCGACGGCTGGCCCGTCCGGGGCATCGGGGCGGCGCTGGGCACGGCCGAGATCGCGGACGACACGCTGTCGTTCGACGTCTCCGCGCACTTCCAATCCGGCGCCCTCGGGGGCTGGGTCGGCGACGGCATCATCCCCTTCGCCACCGTGGCGGCGGAGGTCCGCTGGGTGGTGGTGGCGGTCTCCTCGGGGGCGCTGATCACCGAACCGGTCGAGCTCACGGCCTCCTACGCGGTCGGCGGCCTCAGCGAGACGCCCCACGAGCCGATCGACGAGGCGGAGCGGAACCTGACCCTCGTGGGCGCCCCCGGGCTCGCGGTCGGGGTGCCCGTGCTGCGCGCCTGGGACTTCGAGTTCAACCGCGACGTGGCCGACTCGGGCCGAAACCTCCGCGCGCTGTCGGCGGGCTTCGAGGCCTTCGACTACGAGCCCGCTACGGGCGAGGCGTCCGCGATCGTCGATGCGTACGCGTCCATCGAGTCGGCGGTCCAGCCCGGCGATCTCGAGGTCGAGTTCGTGGCGGAGTTGGCGCTGCTGCAGATCGACGACCCCGGCGCGGTGGTGATCGAAGGCTCGCTGCGCGACGCGATCGCGCCGCCGGGGATCTTCGACGCGGTGGTGACCCCATGACGTCGGTCGCCGTCGTCGTGCCCACCCGCCGCATCCCGGTGCTCGCCCCCGGCGGCGCCTCGCACCACGTCCGCTGCATCGCCGAGGGCTTCGCCGCGTGCGGGGCCGAGGTCGAGATCGTGGCGGCCCGCGGCCCCCGCGACGGCTCCCCCAGCGTCGAGGCCGCCGTGCCCGTCCGGATCGCCCCCCGCGGGCGCCTCCCCGGGGTCTTGCGCCGCAACCGCGCCTGGGACGAGCGGGTCGACGCCCGCGCCCTCGCCCGCCATGTGCGCGCCGACGTCGTCTACGAGCGGCACGCCCTGTTCGCCTCGGTGGGGGGCCCCCGCATCGTCGAACTCAACGCCCCCGTCGCCTGGGAAGCGGTCTGGTTCGAGGGGCTCGCCCCCGACGATGCGCTCCTGCGGGCGGAGGCCCGGCAGCTGCAGAGTGCGACCCTGATCGTCGCCATGACGGAGCCGTTGGCCGAGTACGCCGTCCGCCGGGGCGTGCCCCGGGACCGGGTGATCGTCGTGCCCAACGGCGGCATCGCCAGCGAACGACGCCCTCACGACGGCTTCGTCGTCGGCTACGCCGGAACCTTCAAGCCCTGGCAGGGCATGACCGCCGCGCTGGCCGATCTGGAGGCGATCGATCGTCCCTTCCGCCTCGAACTGTGGGGCGACGGGCCCGACCGGGAGGCGGTCCTGGGTGCGGCGGCGTCCCTCGGAATCGACGTGGACTGGCGCGGTTGGGGCACGCCCGATCGGGGCGGCTGGGACGTCGCCTGGTCGCCCCGGGGGAGCTGGCCTCCTGCAGGCCCCGGTTTTGACGAGCCGCCTCCGGCGCGGTACTTCAGCCCGCTCAAGGAAGCCGACGCCGCCGTCTCCGGCCTGCCGATCCTCCGCGAAGGAGAGCTGATTCAGCTCCCCGTGCCGCCCACCTGGGCGGACGTCGCAGGGACGATCCTGGGCGCGGCGGGGGTCGAACATGGGAAGATGCGACCCGCCCGATGACGGACCCGATGCCCAAAGACGTTCCGGCGCCCGTGCAGACGTGGCCGTCCGATCCCGAGGTCGACCCCTGGGCGTCCCGCATGCTCCCCCGCTTCGGCTGGCCGCTGCGGCTGATCGCGCGCCTCTTCTTCAGCCGCATCGACGACGACAGCTGCGAGCTCAAGCCGGTCCACGACGCCGCCTCCAAGGGCTCGCTCGTCTACGTGATGCGCACCCGCTCACTGCTGGACTACCTCTACTTCAACCACTTCAACCTGAAGAAGGGGCTCCCGCTGGCCCGCTTCGCCAACGGCGTGCGCACCACCCTGTGGGCGCCGGTGGGGCGGGGCCTGAGGTCGGTCGCGGCCCGGCTGCACTGGCGGCGAACCTCCGCCCGCAAGCTCCCCGATCCGGTCGACTCCGGCTACCTCGGGGGCCTGGTGGAGGGGGGCGACCCCACGCTGGTGTTCCTGCGTCGCGGACGGGCCGGCTGGTTCGCGCCCCCCGAGAGCAGCGCGGACCTGGTGGAGGTGCTCGTCGAAGCGCAGATGAACCGCGAGGATCCGATCTTCGTCGTGCCTCAGTTGCTCGTCTGGGAGCGCCAGCCGGACCGCACCAACCGGGGGCTCATCGACGTGCTCCTGGGCGGCAGCGAAGACCCCGGGTTCATCCGCAAGGGGCTGATCTTCCTCGTCTACCACCGCCGCGCCGTGGTCCGCGTGGGCGAGCCCATCGACCTGAAGGACTTCATCGCCCAGCAGGACGGCGTGAGCACCGCCCGCATCGCCAAGAAGCTGCGCTGGCTGCTCCTGGGCTACCTCTACCGCGAGCGGAAGGTGGTCAAGGGGCCGGACGTGCGGCCGCGCCGCTGGATCTTCGATCGCATCCTCGCCGAGCCGGCGGTCCAGGAGGTCATCCGGGCCGAGTCGGCGCAGCAGGGGCGGGCGTACACGGCGACGGAGAAGCGGGCCCGAAAGATCCTCGACAAGGCCGGGGCCGACTACCGGTGGGAGTGGATCATGCTGTTCCGCTCGATCATCGACGTCGTCAACTCCCGCATCTACAGCGGGGTGGAGTTCGACCCCGCCGACGCCGAGCGCATCCGCAAGGCCGCCCGCAAGGGCACGGTCGTGCTGGTGCCGTCGCACCGCAGCCACTTCGACTACATGCTGCTGAGCTGGCTGCTCTTCTATCAGGGGATGATGCCGCCCCACATCGCGGCCGGCGCCAACCTCGCGTTCTTCCCCGTCGGCACCCTGTTCCGCCGCTCCGGCGCGTACTTCATCCGCCGCAGCTTCGCCGGCGACGAGCTCTACGCGACCCTGATCGCGCACTACATCCGCGCGCTCATCCAGGAGGGCTACACGCAGGAGTTCTTCATCGAGGGCGGACGCAGCCGCAGCGGCAAGATGCTCGGCCCCAAGGTCGGCCTGCTCGGCACCTACGTGGACGCGATGGCCGACCGGATCGTGCCCGACATCCAGATCGTGCCCATCTACATCGCCTACGAGCGGATCGTCGAGGACTACACGACGGAGCTGTCCGGCGGCGAGAAGAAGCGCGAGTCCGCCGGTGAGGTGCTGAAGGCGAGCTCGGTGCTGAAGAAGCGCTTCGGTCGCGTGTACGTCAAGACGAACGAGCCCATCTCGCTGAAGGAGTCGCTCGAGACGGTCGACGGCAGCTGGCGGGAGCTGGATCAGGACGGCCGCAAGGCCTGGCTGAAGCGGCTCGGGCAGCACATCGTGGCCGAGATCCAGGACGTGACCGTAGTGACGCCGTCGACGGTGGCGGCGATGTCCCTGCTGGTGCACGACCGCCGCGGCATCACCCGCGATCGCTTCCGCCGCCGCTGCCGCGCCATGCGCCGGTGGCTGGACGGCCGCGAGGCTCCGTTCTCGGATGCCTGGCAGTTCCCCGAGGACGCCCTGGACGAGACCCTGGAGCTGTTCGCCTCCGAGAAGTGGGTGCAGGTCCTGGACGATCCCGGCGGCGACGAGACGCAGGACATCATCGCCATCAGCAACGATCCGACCGCTCGGATGCAGCTGGACTACTACAAGAACAACATCCTGTTCCACTTCGTCCCCGCGGGCTTCCTCGTGACCGCGCTGCTGCTGGGCGAGGAGCCGGTGGGCGAGCTGCCCAGGCTGGAGCGCCGCTTCGACTTCCTCGTGGACCTGTTCAAGGAGGAGTTCTTCTTCCACCCCGACGTGCCGCGTGCGTATCTCATCGAGGAGGCGGCGGGGCACCTCGTGCACCACGGCGTGCTCGCCCGTGAGGGGGACGTGCTGTCGGTCACGGACTGGCCCGCGGCGCGCACGATGGTGGCGACGGTGCAGAACTTCTTCGAGGCCTACTTCGTGGTGCTCCGCGGCACCCGCGTGCTCCGGGAGGGGCCGCTGACGGAGAAGGAACTGGTCGAGTCGGCGATGGAGGTCGGCAAGCGCATGTTCCTGACCGAGGACGTCCGCTACCCCGAGGCCATCAGCAATGTGAACCTGACCAACGCCGTGCGGCACTTCCGCAGCAAGGGCGTGCTCGTGCCGTACGAGGGGCACCAGGGTCGGGACGCCCGACTCGTGCTGGACGAGGAAGCGCGCGAGCGGTACATGGGACCGATGCGCAAGCTCTTCCACAGCGACCGCCTGCAGCCCAAGCCCGTCGGCTCTCTGTGAGGGTCACCGGCGAACATCCCCCCCGACGCTCGGGGAAGATCGCGGTCGTGTGCGGCGGCGGCGGCCTGACCGGCGGCGTGTTCGAGGTCGGCGCCTTGCGGGCCCTGGATACCGCCCTCGGCGGCGGCGTCGTCAACGCCGCCGACTGTTACGCGGGAGCCTCCGCGGGCGCACTCGTGGCGACGATGCTGGCCGCGGGCCTGACCCCCCAGGACATGGACGACGTCATCGTCCGGGGCGCGCGCAACCGGCGTCGGCTCCCCCCGCTGAAGCGGACCTCCATCTACGGCATGGACCTGAGCATGTGGCTCCGGTCGGCCGGCCGGCTCCCCCTGGCGATGACGCGGAACTTCGCCGCCTCGATGATGCCGGGGGACGCGGCGCGACCGGTGGATGCCTTCTTCGACGCGCTCGGCATGCTGCCCCCGGGGCTGTTCACCAACGAGCCGCTGGCGGAGTTCGTCGACACGGTGCTGCGCCGGGTGGGGCTCCCCACGAACTTCGAAGACCTCGGCAAGGAGCTGCTGATCACCGCCGTGAACATCGACACCGGCCACCGGGTGGTGTTCGGCGAGGCGGGCATGCGGGACGTGCCCATCGGCAAGGCGGTCCAGGCGTCGGCGGCGCTGCCGCTGCTGTTCCGGCCGGTGCGGATCGACGAGCAGGACTTCATCGACGGGGGCATCGAGCGGAACCTCCCGGTGGACGCGGTGGTGCAGCACGGCGCCAGCCTCGTGATCGCGGTGAACCCGCTGGTGCCGGTGGTCAACGACCCCCGCAGCGCCGACGGCGCCATCGTCGGCGGGGGCCAGTACCTGTCCGAACGCGGCCTCCCCGCGATCCTCGACCAGGTCTTCCGCATGCTCATCCGCAGCCAGGTCGTCTACGGGCTGAAGGCGGTGCGCGACAAGTTCCCCGAAGTCGACATCGTCATGATCGAGCCCGAGGCTCATGACTGGACGATGTTCAGCTACCACCCGATGCGGTACAGCGTCCGCGAGAAGATCGCCCAGCACGCCTTCGAGATGACCCGGGACCGCCTCAACCGGGACGCCGACCACCTCACCCGGGTGTTCGCGCGGCACGACCTGGACTTCGACATCAAGCGGTTGGGCAAGCGCCGGCGGCGCGACAAGACCCGGGCCGCCAAGGACGTCTTCCGGCGGTTGGAGCGGCTCCCCGGGCTGCGGAACCTCGTCCCCGAGTCGGACGCGCCGGACCCCTTCTAGGGCCTCCTTCGTCGGGCACGGCTCGGCATCACATCTTCGTGCGAACGTCGCCCTGAGGGTCGGTGCGCAGCTTGGCGCCATGACCCGAACCACCACCTTCTTGTTCTTGTTGGCCGCGCTCGTCGGCTGCGAAACCGCTCCATCCGGCGAGCTCGACCCCCACGACGTCAGCGCCGTCGAGGTGGCGCAGTACCCCTCCGTCATCGGCGCCAACCCCACCTGGACCACCTGGACCACCTGGGACGGCGCCACGCTGGACCAGCAGTTCATGGCCGCGGCGGTGGGGCGTCTCAACGTGCCCGGCGCCGGCCGCTGCTCCTGCTCACTGATCAGCCCGAACCTGTTTCTGACCGCCGGTCACTGCGTGGACAACACGGCGTGGGCGGCTTCGTCGACGAGGTCGCGGCCGACGATGAGCTGATGACGGAAGCGCTGCTTCAGCTGTGGGCGGAACGGGGCGAGATCGACGCCGGCGTCATCGCCGCGCTGGAGAACGAAGGACGGTTGAACGCCTCCCAGGAGCGTGAGCTGGCCCGAGCCTGGGACGACGCCGTGGCGCAGACCCAGGAGTTGAACGCGTCGCAGCGGCGCGAGGTTGCCCAGGAGTTCGCCGACCTCGTGATCGGCCAGGTCAGCCTCACCGACAAGCTCAACCTGGGGCTGTTCGACCTGCTCTGGTTTGGGTTGGCGGTGGTGACCGCCTTCCGGGTCGCTGCCGGCGTCGAGTACGACTAGCTACTCGGCGGCGTGCTCCCAGACGGGCTTGTACGCGGGCCGCTCGCGCGCGATCTCCGGGCCTCCCTCCAGCGCCTTCCACCAGTCCTCGTGCCAGGCCTCCGGTTTGACGTGGTCCTGGATCGAAGCCAGCGCCAGCAGGGTCGTGGCGGTCCCGGCGCGGAGGTCCCAGCCGTCGCGCTCGGCGCATACCTCGCTGCCGCAGACCCACAGCCGCCACCCTTGGGCCCGCAACACTGCGACGGCCGCTTCGCGCACCCCCAGGCCGTCCTTCAGTGCGACGCGTCGCCCCCGCTCGAAGTCCTCGAACGGGGCGCGCCGGCCGGCGGCGTCATAGCGAAACGGAGCGTCCTCCATCATCGGCCCCCGGGTCGGTTCCCCGAAGGGCACGCCCGCTCCGTCGTTGGAGCGCTCCACCAGCAGCGAGATCGTCGCTTCCATGCGCACGATGACGCGCTCGTCGCGGGCAGTGGGGGCGTAGATCCGCAGCCCCGCCACGATTACGAGCTCCTCGCGGGTTCCCAACGCGCTCAGGTAGGCCGCCACCTGGTGGAAGTCGCCCTCGACGGTGAGGTGCAGCGGGATCTCGCCGGCCCACGGCCGCTGGACCTCGGTGGCGGGCTCGAACCGGAGGAAGTCCACCCCGAGCTCCTTCCCCACGGTGCTGATGTCCCGGAGGGTGCGCGGGATGGCGCGTTCGGCGACGTACCCCCCGCGCAGGCCGTCGAGCCCATCCCTCAGCCACTCCCCGCCCGGGCCCAGCACCTCGGTCTGAAATGTGAGGGTGAAGCCCTTGAGGACGACGTCGCCGAAGGTCTCCTTGGCAATGGTGAGGAGGTAGATGTGGTGCAGTCGCGGGTGGTCCTCCGCCGCGGACATGAACTGCGCGATCATCTCGTTGTTCGTTGCGTAGCCGCTGAGCTCGTACCCGCCGTCGGTCTGCTTCAGCTTGCGAAACCAAATCGATTCTGAGGCGGCGTCGGACAGTGCGGCGAGGATGGCGGCCGGCTCGTCGGCGCCCGCGCGGGCATCCAGCAGCATCAGCACCTGCCCCTCCAGCTTGATCGAGGGGGAGCTGCCGAGGAGGACCAGCAGCAGGGGAGTCAGCAGGAGAAGGCGACGACGGGCGGGCATGCCGCGATCGTACACGGTCAGGGGCGGGTCAACGCCAGCTGCCACCAGGGGCGGCCCTTGGCCCGGCCGGCCGCCGTCACGAGGACCTCCTCGCCCAGGCGCAGGTCGCAACCGCCGGACAGCTGCACGCCGTCCTCGTCGCAGCGGGCCTTCAATTCGCGCAGGTCGGCCTTCACGTCCGGCGCGTCGCCGTCCAGGGAGACGTAGGCCCGTCCGCGGGTGAGGCCCACGACCGTGCCCCGGTGCGGCCCCGGATCGGCTTCGAAGAACGCGTCGATCACCTCCAGCGCGGCGTCCTTGTCCAACGCGCGTTGCACCTCCTTGGAGCGATTGGCGGCCTCCAGGACCTGGGTCCGCAGTTGCTCGTCCGCGGCGGGGTCGGTGTGGCCGGTGCCGTCGGATCGCTCCCAGGTCTCCTTGTGGAGGAAGACCCCGACGATCTCGCGCATCGGGGCGCTGAACCGGGCGTACACGTCCGCCCCCACGCCGAAGTGGCCCGACGCTTCCGCCTCGTAGGTCGATCGGTAGTTGAGCATCACCGCCTGGCGGTGGATCGCCTGGCCTACGCGGTCGTGGGCCAGGGCGGCGAGGAAGTCGGCCAGCGGCTGGTTCGCCTTCCAGGCCCGCCCGAGCTTGCCGACCATGCGGCGGAACCGCTTCAGCCGCTCCGCCGCCGGCGGCGGGTGCACCCGGTAGATGGGGTGGATCCCCTCGTGGTCGCCGGCTCGCTGCAGGTAGCGGGCCCCTTCGACGTTGCACAGCAGGCTCAACTGCTCGTTGTGCATCTCGACCGGGACCCGGGCGTCGTTGCGGCGGAAGCGGACCACCTCGCGCTCGGCGCTGAGCCGCACGCGCAGATCGCCGACGGCCTCGAGTGCATCGAGGGACCGGCCGACGTCGTCATCGATCCGGGCCACGTCGTCGCCGTTGAGGTGGGCCTGGACCTCCTCGAAGCTGAGCTTGGCGCGGGAGCGGATGGACGCTCGCAGGATCTCGGTGCGGCGTACGCCGCCGTCCGCGTCGAGGCGGATGTCCATCACCATCGCCCGCCGGTCGACGCCCTCGCCCAGCGAGATCAGCCCCTCGCTGAGGCTCCGGGGCAGCATCGGCACCGCCCGATCGGCGAGGTAGTACGACGCGCCCCGCTCCAACGCCTCGTCAAACAGCGCCATCCCGGGGCGGACGAAGTGAGCCGCGTCGGCCAGCGCGTAGCGGACGCGCCAGCCGGTCCCCGCGCGGGCCACGTGCAGCGCCTGGTCCAGGTCGCGGGTGCTGGCCGAATCCACGGTGACGAAGGGGACATCGCGCAGGTCTCGCAGCCCATCCAGATCGAGCGTCGCCGCCGCCGCCTCCGCGAGGGCGGCCTTGGAGTGCTCGACGATCAGGCCGTGTTTCGCGATCAGCGCTTCTGAGTCCATCGCGTCAGCGTAGACCGCGTGCAGCGTCTTTGCTGAATGTCAAGGAAATGTGAAATGGACCGTCCCGCGCCGGCGTAGAGCCTGGCATGCAAGGGAGGTCGAACATGGAGAACAAACTGGCCCGACTCCGCCGTCTCTTCGGTGCGCTGCACGCCGATGAAGGCGGTCAGGCCCTGACCGAGTACGTCGTCCTCATCTGCAGCATCGCGTTGGTGTCGATCACAGCGATCAACCTCATCGCGGACCAGCTCATCAGGTTGCTGGAAGGGGCCTTCGAAGGCCTCGATATCGTCGCCACGAACCTCGACTGAGGGACGCGGTGACGCCCGGCATGACGCCGGGGAGCGGACGCTTCCAGCGTGCTGGGAGCGTGCCCTCGCTTGGAGGCTGAGCCTCTAGGCCTCCGGCCGCGGCTCCTTGGGCTTGGGCGGCATCGGCACGATCCCGACCCGCACGCCGTCCAGGTCCGACGGCCCCTCGGCGGTCTCGAACCGCAACTCCTCGCAGCGTCCGATCGCCTGGAGCGTCAGCGCCAGCGTCTTGATCTGGTCGGCCAGCGCGTCCGGCGCGTCGGCGATGTCCACCTGCACCGCGGCCAGCCGCTTGGTCTGGCTGATGCGCGACTCGGTGCGGGCCGAGCGCACCGCCCGGAGGATGCCCAGCACCACCTGCATCTCGGCGACGTCGCCGTCCTTGCTGGCGTCGTGCTGCGGCCAGGACGTCACGTGCAGCGAGACCGTCTCCTCGTAGGGGCGGTAGATGCGCTGGTACAGCGCCTCGGTGACGAACGGGATGAACGGCGCGTACAGCGAAAGCAGCGTGCGCAGCGCCTCCCACAGCGTCGCCCGGGCCGAGTCGCGCGCCGCCTCGGGGTAGCGCTCCGGGTTCCAAAAGCGGTCCTTGACCATCTCCAGGTAGTTGTCCGTGAACGTGCCCCAGAAGAAGCGGTCGATCGCCTCCCGCGCCGGGGCGTAGTTGTAGCCGTCGAACGACTCCTTCACCGTCGGCAGGATCGCGTTGAGCTCGCTGAGCAGCCAACGATCCTCGGGGGTGCGATCCGCGAAGGCGGGGCGCTCGGCCTTGGGGTCGAACCCGTCCAGCTGCATGAGCGCGAAGCGGGCGGCGTTCCACAGCTTGATGACCACCTTGCGACCCGCGCGCACGTCCTTCTCGTTGAAGCGCGTGTCGTTGCCCAGCTGGCTCCCCGCGGCCCAGTAGCGGAGCGCGTCGGCCCCGTACTTGCGGACCACGGCGTACGGCTCGTAGCGGTTGTAGCCGTCCTTGTCGGTGTGCCGCTCGAGGTCCCGCTTGCTGATCTTCTTGCCCTGCTCGTTGAGCCCCCAGCCGCTGATCATCACGTCCGTCCAGGGGATCGTGTC